>JAEYUC010000057.1 GCA_023433705.1 Pseudomonadota bacterium | reverse complement strand
GGCTTGTGGACCGGCGGATGCGCGGCCGCCTTGGCCTGCGGCGGCGCGGCGGCGCGGGCCGGCGGGCTAACTACCGGGCGGGCGGGCGGCGGCTGCACGACGGGCACGTCGAGCGGCTCGAACGACGGCGCGTCGCCCTCGGACAGGACGAAGGGCTCGTTGAAAGCGGATGACGCCGCCGGCGTGGGCTTGGCAACGACGGGTGGCGCGGGGGGCGGAGCGGTCCGCGCGACGGGCGCCGCAGTCCGCGCGGCAGGCGCCGGAGATGCGACGGGCGCGGTGGGCGCGGCCGCGCGAGGCGGTAGAGCGGGTGCGGCAGCGCGAGGCGGTGCGACCGGCGCTGGCGCCGGCGCGGCGGGCGTGCCCGCCTGGGCATTCGCGCGCAGTTTCTTGCCGGGCGCTTCGCCGGCCCAGGCCTGCGGATAAACCTCGCGAACGATGTTCAGCATTTCTTCCGCGGCCTGCAGGGTCTCGAAGTACCCCATGTGCAGTCGGAAGCGCTCGCGGCCGTCTTCGCGGCGGCGGCTCACGAAGAACGTGTACTGGGCGAGCGTCGGATCCTTAGGCTGCGACAACGCCATCGGCGTCGTCGACGACGTCAGATTAATTACAAAACCGCCCGTCGCGGCTCCGCCGGTGGGCCGCGTCAGGTTGCTGACGACAAAATCTGCTTTGGCACTCATTTGCGCTTCTTTTCCCCGGGATCCATGGAGACCGCGCTCCTTCCCGAACGCGATCTTTTTTCACTCGCTGACGGAGTGTGCGAACGCAGTCATATACGGTCAACGAGTGAACTGAGCACCCTGTCGCAGTTCAGAGACCGATTTATTTTCCGCATTGCGGTCATTCGACATATATCCGTGCTAGTCCGCCTCGCCGCCCCAGAAACGGCCCGCCGACTCGAACCGCTTGTCGTAGTACTCGTCCTCGAGCGAGTTGATCGTCACAGGCTTCCCCTTTCCGGGGGCATGCACGAATCGGTCGTCGCCGATGTAAATGCCAACGTGATTGACGTGCCGGCTGCCGATCCGGAAGAACACCAGGTCGCCGCGCTCGAGCTTGCGGCGCTTCACGCGTTCGGCCTGGTCCGCCTGTGCGCGCGAAGTGCGCGGCACGTTGAGGCCGAAACGGCGGTGCGTGAAGAAGACGAGACCGCTGCAGTCGAAACCCGCGGTCGTCGCGCCACCGTAGCGATAGGGAATGCCGCGCATCGTGAGCGCGTAATCCGCGAGCATCCTGCCGAGCTCGCGCGAGTCCTTCCTGCCATTCCATTCCGGGACCGGCGGAATGGCCGGAGCGATTACGGGTACGTGAATGGGAGGCTGCGAGGGCTGCGGCTCGGGCGCGGATGCGCACCCGACGAGCAGCAGGACCAGGAAGGGGACAGATTTATTTATCGACGATCTTTTTATCGTCGATAAATAAATCTGTCCCCGATCCTCAGCTCGCGGCGCGGGCATCGCCGATTTCCGAGCCGGGGCCGCGCGACTCGAGGATCTCGGTGAGCGCCGCGGCCGACATGGGTCGCGCGAGGTAAAAGCCCTGCGCGGCCTCGCAGCCGCGCGAGCGCAGGAACTCGAGCTGCCCGCCCGATTCAACGCCTTCGGCCGTCACGCGTTTTCCGAGGGTGTGCGCCATCGTGATGACGGACTCTACCAGCGCCCCCGCGGATTCGTTCTGCGGCACTTCGTCGAGGAAGCTGCGGTCGAGCTTGACGGTATGCACGGGGTATCGGCGCAAATAGTTCAGCGACGAATACCCGGTGCCGAAGTCGTCGAGCGCGAGCTTGACGCCGAGCGCGGCGAGCGCGCGCAGCGGTTCGTCGACTTCCGCGTCGGCAAGCACGGATTCGACCAGCTCGAGCTCGAGGCAGGCCGGCTGGATGTGATGCTGGTCGAGCGCGGCCTGCACGAGCCGTACGAATCCCGTGTCCTTGAGCTGCTGCACCGAGACGTTGACGGAGAAGTTGCGCGGCGCGATGCCCGCGGCGACCCACTCGGCGTATTGCGCGCACGCGGTGTCGAGCACGAAACCGCCGATGTCGGTGATGAGCCCGGAATGCTCCGCGGCCGGAATGAACTCCCCGGGTAGTTTGATGCCGTCGTACCGCGTCTGCCAGCGCAGCAGCGCCTCGACGCCGCACAGCCGGTTGTCGGCCAGCGAGAATTGCGGCTGGTAGAACAGCGCGAATTCGCGGCGGCGCAACGCGCGATGCAAACCCGAATCCGTGAAGCTCGGGCGGCGCTGCGCCATCTCGCGCTCGAAGAACACGGCGCGGCCGCGGCCTTGCGCCTTGGCACGGTACATCGCGAGGTCCGCCTGCCGGATCACGTCCTCGAGATCCACGCCGTCGTCGGGGAACAGGGTCACGCCGACGCTCGCGCGCATCTGGTAGTCGCGGCCGGCCAGGTTCGCGGGCAGCGCGAGCGAACGGATCACGCGGTCGGCGATCTGCCGCACGGTGTCGCAATCGCCGACGTTCCGCAGCAGCACGGTGAACTCGTCGCCGCCGAGCCGCGCGACGGTGTCGCCTTCCTTGGTGCAGGCCTTGAGCCGGTGCGCGACGATCGACAGGAGCTGGTCGCCCGCGCTGTGCCCGAGCGTGTCGTTGACGCGCTTGAAGTGATCGAGGTCGACGTACATGAGCGCGCCGCGCGTGAGGCCGGTCGAGGCCGCCGCGAGCTCCTGCGAGAGGCGATCGCGGAACAGCGCGCGGTTCGGTAGTTGGGTGAGCGGATCGTAGTGAGCCTGGCGATACAGCCGTTCGTCGCGCGCGCTGTTCGAGAGCACCGCGCGCAGGCGCTCGGCGAAGGCCGCGCCATACGCGGCCGCGGCGGCATCCCTCACCGGCTCGGTGTGATAACCGACGACGAGCAGCGAGCTCAGCCGGTCGTCGTCGACCACCGGCCAGGCCCAGAAGAATTCGGCGCCCGCATCGCGCATCGAAGTCAGGAACGAGTGCCGGCTCTCCTCCACGCGCGCGATGGTGAGTCCCTCGGAGGCTTCGCGCACCGTGGCGAGCATGGCGGGATCGAACGTCACGCGCTGCACCGGCTGTTCCTCGGCGCCGAGCGCGGCCATGAAGAGGCGACCATGCGCGTGCGCAGTGGGGTCCAGCAGGATGACGCCCACGCATTGGCTGCGCGTGAGGTCGCGGAACTTCGGCAACACGACGTCGAGGGCGCGTTCGATTTCGCTCGCGGCCAGCAGCGCGCGATCGACTTCGCCGAGCATTTCGAACGCGCGCCAGTCGCGCTGCAGGGACAACGATGTCTGGTTGAACTCGCGTTCGAGCGGCGCGAACTCGTCGATCGAGAAGCGCGGCAGCGTTTCGAAGCGGCGCTCGCGCAGGCGCGCGAGTCCGCGCTGCAACGCGCGCAGCGACGGCATGTAGCGTTCGCCGATGATCGCGGCCACGGCGAAACCGAGCACGATGGTGAGCACGAGCAGACCGATGGTGGTCGGCGCCATCTCGGCGAGCGTGGCGCCGAATGCCGCCTCCGGACCGAATACGACGACGATGCTCGCCGAAGCGGGATCCGCGGGATCACGCGCGGCGATGTGGGTCATCGCCCCGCGCCACTCGCGGCCCGCGGCGTACCACGCGAGGATGGTCGCGCCACCCGGTGCGTCGGCCGCACGCGGCACGCGACGGCTGAAGAGCTGCACCAGCTCGTCCGGCACGGGAGCGCTGCTGAAGCGGGTACGTCCCGCGCCATCGAGGACCACGAGGTAACGGCCGTCGAGCCCGCTGGTGAAATCCTTGGGCATCACCTGCGAATCGAACAGCAGGGTCGAGGCCTTCTCGCGCGACAGCGCGACCAGCTCGAGGTTCTGCAGGTTGGCGCGGCGCTCCTCGGCATCGAGCCATCGCGACAGCAGCGCGATGCCCACCGGAATGAGCATGGCGAGCGAAATGATCACCCACAGTCGTCGGGTGAGTCCGCTGCGCAGGACCGAGCTGTACGGATTGGAACTCATCGTTTCCCGAACGTGGGTTGCGTCCGGGCCACGTCATCGGGACCGGCGCAACACGGGGACTTTACGGAATGCGGCTGCGCGCAAATGCGCGCCGCGTCACGGTTGCGGGGCCATCCGGATCAGCGGGAGGCCTTTTGCTCGTTTTGCACCGGAATGGGCTGCGCCGGCCGCGTCTCGGCGAGCTGTCGCAGTGCACCGTACGTGTAGCGCTGCACGCCACGCCGTCCGGAACGGGCCACCCCTAACATGGCGCGGGCCACGGTCTGCGCGGGAATGGGCCGCAGGACTTCGAGTTTGCCGGTGAACAGCGGGGCGAAGACCGGCGCGAATAGTTTGGCCAGGTCTTCGAGAAAACGCCCGGACTTGCGCTCGCCCAACAGCAGGCTCGGCTGCAGGATGTCGACCGACGCGAAGCCGAGCCGCGCCACCGCCTCTTCCATCTCGCTCTTGGTTCGCAGGTAGAAATTCTTCGAGTCCGGGGCCGCCCGCGCCGCGGACACCACCACGAACCGGGTGGCCTGCGCGGCGCGCGCGGCGCGTGCGAACTGCAACACGGCTTCGACGTCGACTGCGCGGAATGCCTCCTGCGAGCCGGCTTCCCGGATCGTCGTGCCGATGCAGCAGAACGCGTCCTGCGCCGTGAGGCCCTGGAGTTGTTCGGCCATGCGCGGAAAGACCACGATGCGGTTGGCGAGCTTCGGATGCTCCCTGCCGAGCGGCCGGCGCGTCAGCGCGAACACGCGCGAGTAGTCAGGGGCGTCCAGCAGGTACTCGAGAAGATGTCCGCCGACCAGGCCGGTGGCGCCGGCCAGCAATGCGATCCTGGGTGTCGTGCTCACGCGCGCGAGCTTAACAAGAATTCGTGCTCACTCCCCGCTCACTCATTGCGCGGAGCTCAGTCGCCGCGGGCGCGCGGCATGTGCCAGTTGTAGTACAGCGCGAGGATGCGCAGCACGAAACACACGATCGCCGCCGCGATCCCGGTCGGCGCGGGCGGCCATTGCAGCCAGTCTCCGACCACCACGATCACCGCGGCCGCGAGAGCGGCCAGCGCATAGATCTCGCCGATCAGCACCTCGGGCACGCGCGTGAGCAGCAGGTCGCGGACCACGCCGCCGCCGATGCCGGTCAGCATTCCGAGCAGCGCGCTCATCATGGGAGACAGGCCGAACTCCAGCGCACGTTGAGTGCCAGCGACGGCGAACAATCCGAGACCGGCCGCGTCGAACACGCGCACCGGATTGCGCAGACGCTCGATCAGCGGATGCCAGGCGAAGGTGACGAAGCCGGCGAGCAGCGCCGAGCCGACGTATCGCCAGTCCTGGAAGGACGCCGGCGGCACCGCGCCGATCAGCAGGTCGCGCAGGATGCCGCCGGACAGCGCGGTCGCGACGGCGAGCACCATGACGCCGAACATGTCGAGGCCCTTGCGGACACCCGCCAGTCCGCCGGCCAGCGCGAAGATGAAAACGCCGATCAGGTCGAGGACTAACAACATGGACATGGGCCGGCACTATGCCCATTCGACCGGGGATCAGCTAGTGAGGCGCTTCACCCATGCCACGTACTTGTCCATCCACCCATGCAGGAACTTGCGGGATTCCGGGTCCGCGACGTTGCCGGCCTCGTCGAAGAACCCGTTCTTGACGTAGATGTAGGCCTCGGGCTGTCCCAGTGTCGGCATGTCGAGATAGGCCAGGATGGTCCGCAGGTGCAGCTGTGCGACCGCCGTGCTGATCGCGCCGGGCGAGCAGCCGATGATGCCGGCCGGTTTGCCGGCCCATGCGCTCTGGCCGTAAGGGCGCGAGGCGTGATCGAGCGCATTCTTGAGCACACCCGGAACCGAACGGTTGTACTCGGGCGTCACGAACATGACCGCATCCACGGAACGGATCTCGGCCTTGAAGCGTTGCACCTCGGGCGCCTGGTCGCCGTCGTCGTCCTGGTTGTAGAGGGGCAGGTCGCCGATCTTGAGTTCCTTGAAGTGGCAGTCCGCGGGCGCGAGCCTGACGAGCGCCTGGGCCAGCTTGCGGTTGAAGGAATCAGTGCGAAGACTGCCTACGACGTACCCGATCTGTCTGGACATTCGGCCTCCTGGTAGCGGGGAAATATCGCAGATTTGAAACGGCGATCTGTAGGAGGGCAACGCGCCCTGCGTCCCACTCCACTGGAGTTTGAAAAGCGGTAGAGTCGCTGTTCATGTCGCCACGCAAGATATTCGGTTGGCTCGCGGCCGCCGTCGCCGCCGGCTTGATAGGGCCGGCCTTCGCCGTTTCCGATTCCGAGCGCATCGCGGTCTACAAGGATTTCCGGGCGCAGTTCGACTCACGACAGTACGCCGAGGCACAGCCCCTGGCCGAACGCCTGGTGCAGCTCACCGAGGAGCAGTACGGGCCGGATGAACTACCGCTGTCCACCCCGCTCGCGAATCTCGCCACCGTCTACTACAAGCTGGGCAACTACCCGGCCGCCATCGAGAACTACCAGCGGTCGCTGCGCATCCTGCAGGCGAAGTCGACCCTCAACGACAAGCAGCAGATCCGCCCGCTCCACGGCCTCGGTATTTCCTTCCTCGGCGCCAACGATCCGGAGTCCGCGGTCGTCGCGCTCAAACGGGCGGCCGACCTTTCGCGCAACAACGACGGCCTCTACAACATCGGGCAGGTGGAGTTCATCGACCCGCTGATCGACGCCTATCTGTCCACCGGGCGTTACCTCGAGGCCGAAAAGGAAGCGACGTACGCGCTGCGCGTCGAGGAAGCCGCCTACGGGCGCAACTCGATCAAGCTGCTCGACCGGCTCGACAAGCTCGCGCGCTGGTACGAGTACGACCGGCGTTTCACGAGCGAGCGCAATGCGTACGACCGTTCCCTGAGCATCCTCACGCGCCACGCCCCGCCGGACGACCTGCGGCGGGTCGCACCGCTGCGCGGCATCGCGCGCGCGTACCGGCTGGAGCTCTTCTACGGAGTCGAAGGAGCCGACACCGGCTCGACGTTCAACTCCGGGGGCTCCGGCGCCGCCGTGATTCCGGAAGGTACTCCCCAGAAGCGCGGCGAGAGCTCCCTGACTACCGCGCTCGCCATCATCGAGGCCAACTCGCCGGTCGACCAGAAGCTGCGCGGCGAGGTGTTGTCGGATCTCGCGGACTGGTATCTCGTGACGAACGTGACACGCCGCGCGTACGAGACCTATGGCGCCGCGTGGGAGGCGTTCTCGGCGGCCGGCGACACGAAGTATCTGGAAGCTCCGCGCGTGCTCGCCTATCGGCCGTCGGTCAGCAGCGTCGATCGCTCGCAGCTCGATCCCGCCGAATCGGTCGTGAAGGTCGTGGAACTGCACTTCACGGTGGATCGCGACGGGCGCGTCGACGAGGTCACCTCACCGACCACCGACGTGCCGGACTCGATCGTGCGCAATTCGATCAATTCGATGAAGCGTTCGCGTTATGCGCCTCGCATCGAGAACGGCGCCGCGGTTGCCACGCCGAACGTGGTGTTCAACGAGCGCGTGATGGTCAGGGCGCAGTCGCAGCCTGCGCCGGAAGCTGCGGAGAAGCCTGCTCAGGAGAAGGAGGCGGAGTCTCCTCCGGCTCAGGAGCCGGAGCCGCCGGCGGAATCGAAACCGGAGTAGGCACCGGCTCGGACGACTTCGGCGACTGCACGACCGGAGGATCGTTGATCGGCACCATTTCGATCGAGGTCTCGGCCGCCGCGGCCGCCTCTTCGGGCGATCCCGGCGCGGGGGCGGCCTTTGGCTTCAGCGCCTGCGACGCGAGCAGCGGCTTCGCCACTTCCAGCGAGTTGAACTGCGTCAGGAACTTGGCGGCCGCATCGCGCATCGCGGCGTAGCCCGCCATGCTGAGCTCTTCTTCGCCATTGCCGATCTGCGGCGCCGGCCCGCTGCCGTAACCGGTGAGCGTCAGCGTATCGATGTGTTCGCCGCTCGGCGCGTAGATCTGGATCTGGTAGCGGATGGTGACCGCGCAGTACACGCCGCCGGTCTCCTTGGCCATCGCGAACGAGAACTGCTCGATGCGCGGTTCGAAGATCGCGTTCAGGCCGGGCGCGAGGCGCGCCTCGTCGACGCTGTCGAACATCTGCGCTTCGGTGAACGCCTGCTCGAACACCTGCTGCACCATGTGCTTGTGCGCGGGGCCGAGCTCGGCCTCGTAGTCGACGCTCGCACGCGATTCCTTGTGGGTGTAGTTGGCCATCTCGTTCGAGACGACGACGCCGACCTTCGAGGGCGCCGGGACGACCAGCGCCTTGGGCAGTTCGCCCTCGGGCCTGACGGCGACCTTCATGCAACCGGCGAACAGCAGAACACATGCCGCCAGTGAAGTAGTTAGTAAGTGGTGGCGGCGCGGGTGCATTGTTGGAACCTGGCTCTTGGCGCGAGGTGGCTGACTAACCGACACAACGGGGCTGGCCGAGCACGTCGATCTTGATCGCGCAACTCGGTCCGCCGATGGTGAGACCGACGAAGGTGCCTTCGTTCTCGTCGCACATGGCACGCATTAAAGCAGCAAAGCGGGCGTTAATAAACGGCGGGGAGCTCGCGCCCGCGGGCATGCCGATGGCATGGATGCGGATGCGCCGGCGGCCCTGGCGGTCGAGCGGGTTGTATTTGCGCACCGCCGCCAGCGCGGCTTCGTTCGAGGCGCCGGTGTAGTCGTCGCCGATGACATAAACGCTGATTTTCTTGTCAGCCGCCCACCAATACTGCACGGCGGCGCCGATGCCCTCGACCGGGCTGGAATTGCTGAACGGCTTCCAGTTCACCATCGTCGAGAGGATGCGCGCGCGCTGCGAGGGCGTGTCCTGCAGCCATTGGCCGCGCGTGCTCGGGAACATCGGCTTGCCCTCGTCGTCGAGGATCTGCAGGCCCTTGACCGTGGGATAGATGTCCAGGATCTCCTTCATCACGACCTGGGCGTTCTCCCAGTTGTCGGCCTGCATGCTGCCCGACGTGTCGATCACGAAGATGATGTATTCGCTGTCCACCGGGATGCCGCCGACCTGCATGACGGTGTCTATCTTCTTCGGCGCGTTCTTGAGCAGGCGCTGCATCTCGGCGGTGAGCGTCTGGTGCGCGGCCACGAGTTCGGTCTCGACGATGTTGGTGACCGTCGACTCGCCCTTGCTCGCCTTGAACTCGCCGCGGATCTTGTTGAGATCGACGGCCATGGCGGCGGCGCGCGCCTGCGCGTCGTCGCGCACCTTGACGCGGCCCTGCAGTTCGCGGTTGAGGATGTCGGTCTCGCCGCGCAGCTCGAAGAGCTGGCGCTGCAGGGCATCGATCTGGCCCTTGAGGTCTTTCTCGCTGCGCTCTATCACGATGGGCTGTCCGACGTCGGTCAGCACCAGCAGCAGGATGATCGCGCCGAAGCCGCAGCAGATGCAGTCGAGGAACGACAGCGTGAAGACTTCGAATTCGCGGCGCTTGCCCAGGGCCATCGGTTTCTCCTGACTACGGCCAGTCGCGCGAGGGAACTACGTAGGAACCGCCCGTGCGCCGCGCGAGCTGCCAGTAGGCATTCGCGGCGGGCAGGTCGCCCTTCATCGGCAGCAACACGACGTCGATCGGCAGATCGCGCGTCATCGTCTTCATCGCGTCGTTGAACAGCTTTTCGCGATCGGAGGCCTTGATGAACTTGCGCGACGGCGGCACCGAACCCTGCGTCGGCAGGCCGTCGGTGATCAGGACGATCTGGTCGGGCTGCGGCTGGATGGTGCGGAGCGCGATGAATGCATTGACGAGACTGGTGCCGTCCGAAGGCGTGATCTGGCGCGCGGCCGTGAGCACGTTGTTGATGACGCGCGGGTCGCTCGACGAGAGCCACTTGCCCTGCGTGTCGGCGAGCACCGCCTTCGCCTTCGTGTTGAAGCCGTACACCTGGAATTCGCTGTTGTCGGGGAGCTGCGCGCTCAGCCACTCGACCATGTCGAGCGCACGGCGCCACTTGAGCGCCGAGCGGCGCATGGCCTCCGGCTGGTTTCGCAGGCGCAGGATCTTCGCGACGTCCTCGTCCATCATGCTGGCCGAGGTGTCGAGCAGCACCATGATGCGTTTGCCCTTCATCTTGAGCGAGCTGATGTAGCGCCGGTCGCCGCGCCCGCGGAAAGCCTTCACGCGTGAGCCCGCGGGTCCCTTGTCGAGCGCGCCGCCCTCGAGCCGCTTGATGCCCTCCTGGAGCGACTTGATGTCGGCCATGAGTTTGTTGATGTGCTCGCGGCGCGCGACGCTGTCGACATCCAGCGTCGGGATTTCCTCGCGCCGCTGCTTGAGCTCGGCCGCGACGCGCAGCGCGCGCGCCTTCGCCTCCGCGGCGTCTTCGTCGGTCTTCTCGAGCGTGTTGCGCAGGAGCACGAGGTTCTTCGTGCCCTCCTTCACTTCTTCCTCGAGCTTGCGCACCTCGCCGGTGAGCTGATCGATGCGCAGGATCTCCTGCGCGCCGGCTTGCGCCTGCACGATCGTGTAGAACAACACCACCGCGCCGAAGCCGCAGCAGATGCAGTCGAGGAATGACAGCGTGAAGACCTCGAAGGCGCGGCGCTTCTTTCTCATGCGCCCTCCCCGGTCGGCGCCGGCGGTGCGAAGGCCGCCGCGGAAATCAGCGTGAATTCCACGCCGGGCGTGCCGACACGCACGCGATCGCCGGGGCGCACCGTGGTCCGTTCGCGCACGCGCGCGCCATTGACCCAGGTGCCGTGACGGCTGTGATCGATCAGTACGGTGCGTTCGCCTTCACGCCGCAGCGAACAATGCCGGCGCGACACGCCGGCCGCGGCGCGCGGCAGCACGATGCGCGGCTCGTTGTCGATGTCCTCGGTGCCGATGACGAGGCCGAGATCCGGAAAGCGCCGCGAGTCGCCTCCGAACAGGATGTGCGTGACGGGCAGCGCGCGTCCCGCCGACGGGGTCGGCGGCGCGAGGTATTCGACGTCGCCGGAGAGCCTGTGATCCGCGATGCGCGCGACCTGGCGCCGCAGGCGCGGTCCCACATTCGGGTCGGCCGCCTGCAGCGACGCGGCCACCGCGGCGAGGCCGGGCGGCACGATCACGAGACCTTCCTGCTCGGACTCGAGTAGCCGCGCGAGGAAGCCCGGCCAGCGCCGCGCCTCGTCCGGCAGTATCAACGCCGCGCTCTGTCCCGCGATGCGCGCGGAACGCGCCAGTCGCGCGAGCTCGCGGAAAAACGCCACGGCGGCGTCGGCGAACTGCTGCGCTTCGACTTCCACCGCGAATCTGGATCCGTCGGCTTCGACCGCCGCCTCGACCTTGCCGTGCACGGCGGCCTGCGCGACGAATGCCGGCAGGTCCGCGAACAGCCGCTGCTCCACGTCGAGCGTCAGCAACGGATCGAAACGCGTGTTCTTGACCATGATCGCGGCCACGGTCTGCAGCCACTGGTCGTAGACGTCGAGCAGGTTGGCCCGCTCGCTCTTGAAGGATTCCTCGAACGAACACTCGGGGCCGCCCGCCACGCGCGTCGCGGTCGCCGAACGCCAGCCGGCCTGGAGCACCACGTACTGGCTACGATCCGCCACGGCGGCCGCGGTGAGTGTCGCCGCGTCGACGAAATCGCGCGCGTCGACGCCGGCCGCGCTGAGCGCGCCGCGCAGGCTCGAGAGCGCGGAGGCATCGAGTCCGGCGGGCACGGCGACGACCGCGTCGATGCGGTCGCTCACGCCGAGCGCACGCAGGTGCGCGAGCACCTCGACGGCGACGTGGCGCGCGGCATCCTCGTCGCGGCCGAGCTCGCGCCAATGGCCGAGAGAAACTTCGTCCGGACGGCCGCGTGCCGCGGCGAGCGCCGCGCGCCCGAAGCGCGGCTCGCGCACGCCGGTCTCGACCGCCAGCGGCTCGTGCGCGACGAGATCTCCATCGCGCGCGATGGCCAGCATGTGGTGGTCGAAGTGCAGTCCGTACATGTTCGGTAGCTAGATGTTCGTGGGGAAGCTCACGCTAGAGTCCGCGCTGTACTGCAGGTCCGGCGGCAGTTCCTCGGTCGAGAGGCCTTCGTATGGATCCTTGTCCGGTTCTTCCTCGCCTTCCGGCGTGGCCGTGCCCTCGGCGGGCGGCGCGGACTTGTCGGGTGCGCCCTGTTGCGCGGGTTCGGGCGTGGAGGCGCCCTGCTCGTTCGACTGGGCAAGATTCGCCGGGGGCGCCGCCGACGGCGCCTGCGGATCGTCGCTCGCCGTGGTGCTCAGGGCGATCGGCAGGCCGCTGCGCACCGGCGTATTGATCACGAACGTCGTCGCGGCCATCGCGGCGATGGTCGCCAGCGTGATCGCGAACAGGCTGAACAGGAGATTTCGAATCATCGTGTCTACCTACTGCGGCGCGTTGGGCGCCACGTAACGCGCGACGCGGAAGCCGATGTAGTCGGTGGCTCCGTTCGCGCTTTCTCGCCAGGGGAAACGCAGCTCCGTCGCGGCGGTGGTCCGCCAGCTCGAACCGCGAATCGTGTGGAACTTGCCGTCGTCGGGGCCGAGCGGATCCGTCAGGTGGGTCGATGGCACGTAGGAGAGGTAACGATCGTTGACCCACTCGGAGACGTTGCCGGCGAAATCGTAGAAGCCCAGTGCATTCGGCGCGAACAGCGCGGGCGCCGCCACGGTCGGGAACTCGTCCGTGTGCTCCGAGAGCACGACGGGACCAAGCAACTCCATCGCCTCGGCACCGCCGATGTTCGCGGTGCCGGACACCACCGGCAGATCCTTGCCCCAGGGATACTTGAGCGGCTTGTTGGTGCTGGCCGCGCGCGCCACGAATTCCCACTCCGCTTCGGTGGGCAGGCGATAGCCATTGCTGACCGGCACGATGAGCTGGAATCCTCCGCCATCACGCGGCTGGTAGGCGGGCGGCAGGCCTTCCTGGGCCGACAACCAGTTGCAGAATTCCGCGGCGTCGTCCCAGGTCACGCGCGTGACGGCCTGTTTTTCGAGATCGAGCGAATGATTGCCGATGGAACCGGAATTGTGGGTGGGCCGGAACTGGCGGAACTGCGCGTTCGTCACTTCGCGCTCGCCCATGTAGAACGGCCGCAGCAACGTTACCTTGTGACTGCCCTCGTTCGGCCGCCGGCCCTGTTCGCGTCGATCGGTGCCCGCGGTGAAATCGCCGCCCGGAACGATGATGAGGCGGATGCCCGACTTGGTCGTGAGACGCGCCGGCGAGTTGCCGACGATGTCCTTCGGATCGACCAGCTTGTAGTTGATCGTGCGGCCGATGCCGGGCGCGAGCACGAGGTCTGCCGAGTACGGGTCGTAACCCTGGCGGCGCACTTCGAGTTTGTGGCGACTGGCCGGCAACGCCACGGTGACCGGCGCCTTGCCGCGCGACTCGCCGTTCAGGAACACCTCGGCATCGGCGGGTTCGCCCTGGATGCGGACCTCGACGAGCAGCGCGGACAGCCGCGCATCGAGCGTGGATTCCTTGTCGGGCTCCGCGAATACCTCGCGAGTCCACGGCGCGTATCCCGCGCGCGCGATCGTCACCTGGTGCGTGACGCCGGGCGACAGCTCGATCGTCACGGGCGTCACGCCGCGGAAGATTCCGCCGGTCGTGACCTGCGCGCCCGACGGCACCGAGCGCACCGTGACACGCGCGTCGGCCGCGCCGAGTTCGACGGGTCCGATCGAAGAGGCCTTGCCCGCGGCAACCGCGACACTCGACACCCACGGCCGCAGCCCGGGCGCGGAAATCTGCACGCGGCGCATGCCCGCATCCATCTCGACTTTCGCGGGCGTCACGCCCGCGGGCTTCCCGTCGACTTCGATCGTCGCGCCGGCCGGTACGGACGAGACGTCCACGACGCCGAAGTTCGGCTTCATCGCTACCTTGAGATCCTGCTTCTCGCCGCCGCCGGCGATCACCACGCGCTGCACGTGTTCGAGATACCGCGGCGCCTTGATCGTGATCGTGCGTTCGCCGGCCGGGACATCCACGGTGCCTGGCACCTCGCCGACCGGCGCTCCGTCGGCCGAGATGCGCGCCTTCACGCCGCCGGTGTCGACCACGAGCTTGCCGGGTAGTTTGACCAGGTGCATCAGCGTGTGCGCCGGAGTGCCGCGCTCCACGGTCACGCTCACCTCGGCCGGCGCGAATCCTTCGCGGCTCGCGCGCAACCGGTGTTCGCCCGGGAACACGAACACGCTCGAAGCCGACTGCCACGAGAACGTGTCGACGGCGCTGACGCGCGCGTCCGCGGGCTTGAGGTCGACCGTGACCGTCTCGAGCATCAGGAAGAACACGAGGATGCCGACGAGTAGCAGGCCCACGCCGCCGGCGACGTAGTGCCAGACGCCGAGCGGCTCGCGCCGCGCGCGCGGCCGCGCTGCGCCGTCGATCTCGGGCACCTCGCCCATGTCGATGGCCACGTCTTCGCCGAGCGGCACGAGGGTCTGCACGCTGTCGCCCACGGGCGGCAGCGTCTCGGTGCCTTCGAGCTCGAAGCGCCGCAGCGCGAGCGAAAGCGGAGTCGCCTCCTCGACCAGCAGCTGCGAGCCCGCGATCGTGACCACGTCGCCCGCGACGATGATGCGTGCGCCGCCGACCGCGACGCCGTTGACGCCGATGCGTGCCTCGGGCGCGGCATCGAGCAGCCATCGACCGGACACGGCCCGCAGCGATGCCGGCGGCGCGTCGGGCAGGACCGGGGATTCCCCGAGGTCGGCGTGCATCTCGCCACTCGCCGGATCGATCGCGACGCGCGCGCCGAAGCGCGCCTCACCTTGCGTGCTGCGCAGGGTGATGTTCGGATCCAGTGAGAGTGAGGGTTCCATGCGTGCGGCTTGCTAGATCGGCTCGAGGCAGCGGATGTCCACGATCTGTCCGCCCTGCCCCGGCGCGACGGTGATTTCGCGGCGAACGTCGCGGAAGCCGCTGCGTCTGCCGGTGACGGTGTACTTGCCGGGCTTGAGCTCGACCTCGCGCTTCTCGAAGGCGCCGAAGAACCCGACGCGCTGGATCGCCACCTCGGTCAAGTTGTCGGATTCGAGCGCAAGCACTACGGGTTGATTGAAGGTGGGCAGCAGGAGTTCCAGCCGCGCGACCTGAGAGCGGATGACGGGGCCCTTGTTCGGCAGGGCCTGGGCGCGCTGGATCAGGCGCTCCGCCTCGACGCGCACGCTCTCCTCCGCGAGCCGCTCGGGCTTGTCGATCAGCACCTGCAGGCGACGGCCGAGCTCGGCGCGCGGCGCCACCGCCTCGCGGCCGCTGAGCGCGAACTGCAGCGTCGGATCGCGCGCCAGGGCTTCATCGTAGATCGCGAGCGCTTCCGTCCAGCGTTCCTCGCCCGCGAGCCGCGCGGCGCGCTCCTCGAGCTCGGCGAGGCTGCGGCCCGAGCCGGTATCGACGAGCCGCGTCAGTGCGGCGGCGACCTCGGGACTCCCGGGTCGCAGCTTCTGCGCCCGGTCGAGCTGAGCGCGGGCCTCGGACAGCCGGCCGGCATTGAGCGCCGCGAGGCCGGCGCCGAAGGCGGCGTTGAATTCGTTGTCGGCCACGGTGCGCTTCACGCGCGCGAGCCCTTCGGTCGCCGTGGCGTTGCCGGGATTGCGCTCGAGAACGTCGGCGAACAATTCCTGCGCCTTCGAGTAGTCCTTGGCCAGCTCGGCGTTCTCGGCATCCGCGAGCGTCGGGACGACACCACTCGCGCTCGCGACCCGCTCGAGACCCTGCTTGGCATCGGCATTGCCCGGATCGATCCTGAGCGCGGTCTCGTAGGCCTGGCGCGCGTTCTCGAATTCGTCGGCGGACAAGGCGCGATTGCCTTCGGAGAGCTGCGCATTGAGCGCGGCCGGCACGCGCGATTCGATTTCGGTGAGCGACTTTTCGAGCTTCGCGAGCGATGCCGCGACCGCGTCGTAGTCGCGCCGGTCGAGCAGCGCGCGCGCATCGTCGATGGTCTTGCGCGCGGCAGCGAACTCCGGCCCGCTCCATTGCGCCGCGGCGCGCTCATCGAGCGCGGCGGCGCGCTTGTCGAGCTCCGTGTGCTGCGTGTTCAGTTCCTCGATGCGCTTCTCGGCGGCCTGCTGGCTCGCGGAAGGTCCGGTCGGCAACTTGAGCGAGGTGATGTCTATCTTCTGCTCGCTCGCGACGCGCGGCAGGAAGACCGCGACGCCGGCGGTGGCGATCGCCAGCACCGCCGCGATCGCCCAGTTGCGGCGTCGTGCACGCGTGCGTTGCCGGCGCTCCTGCTCGACGCGCACCTCGTCGATCTGCGGCAGCAGCGACGGGTCGATCTCGTCGAGCTCGCGCACCGGCGCGATGAACGGTTGCTCATCGTCGACCGACACCGCGGGCGTGCGGTCGTCGGCCGCGGGGCCGAGGGTCGGATCCGGGAGCTCCGGTTCCGTGTCGGCGGGCGCGCCGTCAAAGCCGAGTGTGTCCTGCAGCACCGCGTTCATCTCGTCGGCGATGTGCCGCATCGTCGGCGGGCGCTCGCGCGCCTGCTTCGCGAGCATCCACGCGATCAGCATTTCGAGGCGCGGAGGAAGCGGCTTCACGGCCTTCAGCCGCGGCACCGGCTCGGTCGCGATCTTGCGCGCGTCGAATGCCGGATAGAACGGTGGATAGCCGGACAGCAATTCGTATGCGAGCGCGCCGAGACCGTAGATGTCGTCGGCGGGCCGCGCGGGTTCGCCCGCAAGTTGTTGCGGGCTCGCGGAGAACGGCGAGCCGGGCGGGCCCGAACTGTCGTCGCCTTCGGAAGCGCCCGCGCCGAAGTCCGCGAGCAGCGGCCGACCGGCGCCGTCGAGCAGCACGTTCGAAGGCTTGAGGTCGCGGTGCACGATGCGCCGCGCATGCGCGTGTTCGAGCGCGGCGGCGATGTCGATGAGCAGCGGCAGGATGCGCGTATACGACGCGCCACGCAGCTGCCGCAGGTCGCCGCCGGTGGCCAGGACCATCGGCAGCACCGTGGCGTCGGGCCCGCGCACGGGCTCGTACACGCGCAGGACGCCCGGGTGATTGAGGCGCGCGGTCAGCGTGAATTCACGCTGGAACACCTGCCACGCGGGCTCGGAGTTCGCGAACTGCGAGTACAGGACCTTGAGCGCGACGTCCGCTTCGCGGATTTCGTCGCGCGCACGCCAGACCTCGCCGTACCCGCCGGCGCCGAGTTTCTCGATGAGCACGAAGCGGCCGCACAGCTTCGTGCCGGCCTGGTTCTGGTTTGTCACGTTCTGCAGACTAACTATTCAATTCAGCCGGCGGGCGGCGTGGCGCCGGCCCCGGTGGTCGTGGCGGCCGGATTCGCCACGGGCGCCGGGGGCGGCGCGGCCGCGGAGCCGGTCTCCTCTTCGTAGAGCTGCTTGAGCAGCTTGCGCCATTCCCGATACTGGTCTTCGGCCGTGCCCGTGAGACGCAGCGTATGGCCTTCGACCTCCACCACCTGCGGCGCGACTTCGGCCTGGAAGCTGTTCGTCAGCTCCTTCAGGGCGTCCGCGTGCACGCGGGCGTCGGCGTATTTGCGGATGCCCGAGAGCACCGCCGCGATACCACCCATCGTGCCGGCGTTGCGCGCCGCGTTGTTGATGCGGCAGCTGTCGTAGCTGCTGCAGGAATTTGGAGCGAAGATGCTGGCGATGAGCGCCGCCGCGCCGAGGATCGTGCGCGTGCGCGCGCTCGAGCGTGCGCGCATTTCCTTCTCGAGCTCGGTGAAGCTCGTCTGGCGCCAGCTGCCGTACGACTCTTCCATCGAATCCTGGAAGCTCGCGTAGTAGTCGTTGACGGTATCCACGACCGCCGTGTCGCGCTCGCGGATCTTCTCGATGCGATTGAGCGTCGGGTCGCCTTCGGCCGGCATTCGCACGACCTGCATGACGCCGTTCTTGTCCTTGGCGGTCATGCCGGCCATCGCATCGGGCGCGAGATCCTCGGCGAATCTCAGGCTCGCGATGCGCCGGATGTTCTCGCGCTCGACGGACGTGAGCTTGTCGCGCGCCGCGACCAGGTCGTTCGCGATCTCGGAATACACGTTCTGGAAGGGATCGCGCGCCTTCATCGACGCGGTGGTCTTGTACGCGCCAAGATCGACGAGGCTCTGGTAACGCTTGTCCTTGATCCACACGCGGCCGGCCGCGTCCGTGGCGCTGACGTCGAGCGAAAGGAAGCCGCCGTTCGAATCGACGAGTTTGCCGGTGACGATGACGTCGACGAACTCGGCGGTATCCGGGATCACGCGCACCGCGCCCCATTGCGCGGTCGCCTCGAGCGTCTCGCGCAGCAGGGTCGGGATGTAGCGAGCCTCTGCCTTGCGAAGATCGGGATAGATGCGTTTCTTCGCGAGGGCTTCGACGTCGTCCTCGATGTTCTTCGGGATGCCGGGGTCGAACACGCGGATGCCTACGTCGAGCAGCTCCGCTTCGGGGATGTGGACGGTCGCCTGCTTGGCCGCGATCTTCGGGATCGGCTTGGTTTCCGAGGTGACGCAACCGGCCAGCACGAACGACAGCGCCAGCAGCGTCCCGGCAAGTAGTTTGGTCTTCATGTCAGCCTCTTGCTCATCTCTCGACTACGTCAGCTCGTGGACTTCTTGTAGTCGTTGTATTCCTTCCAGAGACGCTCCTTGAGTTCGGGGTCGGTCTCTTCCTCGGCCGCCTTTCGCAGTCGCCGCGCGACGATATCGTCGTCGCTGCCGTGCACCTGCTTCTGATGTCCGGCGCCGCTGCCGCCGGCGGACTTGCCGCCGCTGTCCGACCCGCCGGCCTCGCCCGAGGACTGTTCGCCGCTCGCGCTGCCTTCCGACTTCAGGTCACCGTTGCGGGCGGTCGTCTCGCCGGACGCGGAGCCACCGCCGTCGGAGCCGCTGCCATCGCCGGAGCCGGAAGAGTCGCCGCTCTCGCCTTCACCTTCCGCGCTGCCGCCGCGCGCATCGCGTTCTTTCGCGACGCGCTCCTGTTCTTTCTTGAGCGTCTTGTCGAAGTCGCCGAGCGAATCGTCGAGGCTCTTGTCCGCCGCCCGACGACGCTCTTCCGACGTCGAAGCGCCGCCGCCGCCCGCACTGCCGCCGGGCCCTTCGGTGCCGGCGCTGCCGGACGTGCCGCCCGAGCCGCTATCTCCGCCCGGCAAGCCTCCCGGCATCCCGCCCGGCGATCCTGGAGATCCGGACGTACCTCCGGGCATTCCGCCCGGGCTGCCACCCGGCATACCTCCCGGCATTCCGCCAGGCATTCCCGAACTACCACCCGGCATGCCGGAACCACCGCCCGGCATTCCGCCGGGCATTCCCGAGCTGCCGCCCGGCATGCCACTGCCGCCGCCGCCGCCACTGCTGCCGCCCTGCGATCCGCCGGGCGAACCGCCGCCGCCGCCGGGCATTCCACCGCCGCCGCCCGGCATGCCGCCACCGCCGCTCGGCGGGCTGGGCATCGACGGTCCGCCGCCGCTGTTGGAGGCGCAGCCGGCAATGAGCATCGCGGCCGCGATGGCAGCGCTCAAAAGGTGTTGGGTGCGCATGCGACCTCCTCGAAGGTTCGTCTATTGGGTTCCCGCGGTCGAACCGTCGGTTCCCGTGAAAAAGCTGCGCAACTGGTTGGACATGCGGTTGCACGCCGTCGCCTGTACGCGCGCGATGAACGGCAATGGCACGATTGCGCCGACGATGGCCGAAGTGCCGGTGACGTTCGTTCCCACGCTACCCGCCGACTTGGCCTGTTTCAAATCCCATATGGTGGCCTCGTAGTCCGATTCCTTCTGCCACCATCCGAAACCGATACACCCCGCTCCGCCGGGAGCCGCACCGCAGGCCAGGCTGCCGCCGCCATCGGTCTTGCGGGTGCTGCCGTCGAGCCAGACAACATAACGCACGCCGCTTTCGGTGATCTTTTCGGCAACACCGGGGCGCGAGAGCAACGAACTCATGGCCTCGGGTTTGCCCGGGGCCGTGGACGGCTCGAACCACGGAAACATCTTGTCGACGAACTCGTTGTTGTCGTGCACGGCCAGGCCATGACGACCATCGCTGAGACCCTCGCCGACACAATCCATGAAAGCGTCTTCCGCACCGGAGCCTTCGATCTGCGGCTTCGCCAGAATGACCACGCGTTCGCCCTTCGCGATCGGGGTGGCGAGCTCGCGGGATTCCTCGATGCGGGCCTGCATGCAGCCCGTGGCCAAAAGAACACCCACACATGCGGTCGTCATGCGGATCGCGTTCTTCATCGACGTACTCCCAGTTCTGGGTGTGGGATGTCTGTGGGCACGGCAAGTATGCCACGTTGCAGCACAGTGACTTTGTGACCGCGCCCCTCAGGCCCGGTTCCCAGCCTCGGGAACTCAAATGAGTTCGAGCTGCTGGTGAGCCCCACCCGGCGGGCGAAACAGTTCTGTCGTGAGTTCATGGTCTCTTTCCGCGGGAAATCCCAGCCTTCGACACGCTAACTGGAAACGCTGGCGAATGAGATTGGCCACGGGTCCCATCGCGTGCATGCGCGTCCCGAAGGAGGGGTCGTTGTCTCGCCCGCCGCGCATGCCCCGAACCTGCGCCATCACGTGCGCGGCGCGATCGGGGAAATGTTCGGCGAGCCACTCCCTGAAAAGATCCTTCACTTCCCAGGGCAGACGCAACATGGTGTATCCGGCCTGCGACGCGCCGGCCTCGCGCGAGGCTTCGAGCACGGCTTCGATTTCGTGTTCCGTGAGCGCCGGGATGATCGGCGCAACGAGCACACCGACCGGAACGCCGGCATCGGCGAGCACGCGCATCGCCTTGAGCTTCGCCGCCGCCGACGAGGCGCGCGGTTCGAGGATGCGCTTCATTTCGTTGTCCAGTGTGGGAATGCTGAACATCACGCTCACCAGATTGTCGCGAGCGAGCGCCGACAGAACGTCCACGTCGCGCGCGATCAATGCGCCTTTCGTCGTGATCGCGACGGGATGCTTGTACTTCAGAAGTACTTCGAGGATGGAGCGCGTGACCCGTTGGGTTTTTTCGAGCGGCTGATACGGATCCGTATTCGCGCCGAGCATGATCGTCGAGCATTGGTAACGCGGAGCCGAAAACTCCTTTTCTAGCAGTCGTGCCGCGTCCAATTTGTAGAAAAGTTTGGTTTCGAAGTCGAGGCCCGGGGAAAGGCCTACGTATGAGTGGCTGGGGCGTGCGTAGCAGTTGTGGCTGATCACGCCATTCGCGATGAAATCTTGGGTTCCGGTCGTGATATCGAAGAGACGCATCGCGGAGCCAACGGGCTCGATCTTCGTAACCGCAAGTGCCGCCGTGGATTTCACGGCCTGACCGGCGATGTTTCGCTTGCGCGTGATGGCCGGATCGACGGTGTGGAAGAACCTCAGCTGCTCCGCAAGGCCGCCGGTCAATCTGATGATGTCGATCGGCTTGGTCGTGATTCGATCGACGTGTTTCACGACGAATCGGAAATCAAAAGTGCTCAGCGCCCGGCGAATCCACTCGATGATTTCCGTATCTGTATTCGAGATGCGCAGTACGGTCTGGCTGAAGCTCCCTTCGGCGTCGAAAATGCCGGCGAGAAAACCGGCGAGCCAGCCACGAGAAGGAAGCTTCGGCCATTCAATGAGTCTGCGGACTTCGTCCACGCTGGCGCGGGCATTCGTGCGGATTGCCTGCATGGCCAGTCTTCCGTTCCCCGCCGCCGCGAACTGAAAATTTCGAGTCTCGACGCGTCTTTCACGAAGGTAGACCTGCGTGCGGACAAGCGCTTCCGAGCCGCAAAGTGCGAGCCGGAATTGGTGGACGATGTCCCGGACGCGCCTTCTTCCGCTGTAGTCGAAAGACTTCAGTAGACCATCGCCGCGAATCATTCCGCATAGATAGCCGCGCTGGTAATCCGGCCCTTGTTCTGGCGGCTCGGCAAACCGGCCAGTTCCCATCAACTTGTTGTTGACCGTGAGATGCGGGCGGCGCGCCCGCCCGCACTCCGTCCCCGTCACGAACTTCCAGCCTCGCTCCGAGAGGAAACGATGATCCGGACCCGCGACCAGCGTCGTACCGTCTTCCAGCGTGATCCGAAACGCGGACTTCACGACGCTCCAGTGCGCCAGCACGCGCGTCTTCACGTATCGCCGGTAATGGCCTATCCGCTGCGTTCCGTAGATTTCGTCGTCCGTCTTCAATTCTGCGATGGGTTTGTGCCGTCCGTCCGCCATGAGGATGGGCGTGTCGCCCCCTAGGCAGTAGATGCACCCGTGTTCGCAACCCCGGTACGGATTGATGGACTGACTGAAGCCGATGTCGGGCGAGTCATTGCGGCTGATGATCGACCGCGCCGTTTCGGGCATGACGATCGTTTCGAGCTTGTTTGGCGGCTCGTCCTCAAACCAGCCGTCGTGCTCGAGTGCGTGAGTCAGCTTGTCGAAACGACCGGGAGGTTGGGACAACGCCCCGCGGCCTTTGATGGGGCCTGCCATCCACGGACTGTATTTCCGTACAGGTCGCGAGTAAATCCAGTACCCCGAGTACATGCGGCCTGTATGACGTTCTCGCCACACCCAGTCCTTTGAAGCCTCTCCCGGCTTTTCCGTGCCAGGCACCGTCTTCAGTGCTTCGGTTCGGGGAAGCGGTCGAGTTTTCGGAGTTCGGGGAAGATCTTCATGTAGGAGCCCACGACGATCAGCGTCGCGCAGCCACCGATCAGCACGGCGCGCACGGTGCCGAACCATTTCGCGGTCAGGCCCGACTCGAATTCGCCGAGCTCGTTGGACGCGCCGATGAACATCGAGTTGACGGCACTTACGCGGCCGCGGATCGCATCGGGAGTCTCGAGTTGCACGAGCAGCTGGCGCACGAACACGCTGACCATGTCGCCCGCTCCGAGCAGGGCGAGCACCGCGAGCGAGAGCCAGAAGTTGGTCGACAGACCGAAAACGATGGTCGCGACGCCGAACGCCGCGACGCCGCCGAACATCCAGCGCCCCGCATGCCGCGTGATCGGACGCAGTCCGAGCCCGAGCGCGACGATCGCGGCGCCGACGCCGGGCGCCGCGCGCAGGACTCCCAGACCCGCGCTGTCGACGTGCAGCACATCGGTGGCGAACACGGGCAGCAAAGCGGTGGCGCCGCCGAACAGCACCGCGAACAGGTCGAGCGATATCGCGCCTAACAACGGCTTCTTGCTCACGACGAACCGGAACCCGTCGAGCACGCTGTGCCAGCGCCACTGGGTGGCTTTTCCCTGCGGCCACACGGGCCGCACGTTCGCGACCATGAGCACCGTGAAGGTCAGCAATACACACGCGATGCCGTAGACGACGTGATATCCGAAGATCGCGAGCACGCCGCCGATCGAAGGTCCGACGATCACGCCGGTCTGGAACAACACCGAGTTGACCGAGACGGCGCCCGGCAGTTGCTCCTTCGGGACGAGGTTGGGCGTCATCGCCTGCCCCGCGGGCGCCCAGAACGCGCGCGCCACGCCTAACAACACCATCGCGCCGAACACGATCGCGACGTTGCTGCTGCCGGACAGCGTGAACCACAGCAGGATCGCCGCGCCGGCGAGCTCGGCCGTGTACGCGCACGCGATGATGACGCGGCGGTCGAAACGGTCGGCCACCTGGCCGCCCGGCAGCACGAGCGCCAGGAACGGCAGGAACTGCGCGAGGCCGATGAGACCGAGGTCGAGCGGATCGCGCGTGATCTTCCATACCTGGAACCCGGCGACCACGTTGATCATCTGCCAGGCGAGTGTGCCGGCGAGACGCCCGAACGCGTAGCGAGCGAAGTCGGGGTAGCTCAACGCCTGCAGCGCAGGCGAACGGGACTTGATGCTCAAGGGGTGCCGGGTAGTTGGGGTGTGCGCACTTTAGCTGGTAACTTCGTGCCCGAAAGGGCCACTTCGTCAGGAAAAATCGTGAGGGCGATGCGATGAAGGCAGGTTTGATGGCTGGATTCACCGCAACCTTGCTGTGCGCCTGCGCGGCGAACGCCCCTGCGCCGCCCCCATCCGCCCCGGCGGTTCCCCCGCCGCCTGCGCCCGACGAGCAGTTCGAAGCGATCGCGAAGCGTTACCTGCGGGAATTCCCCGAGCTATCGCCGGTCAGCGCCACGGCCCTCGGCGATCACCGGTTCGACGACCGGCTCGATGACGTGAGCGCGGAAGGCTGGGAGGCCCAGGCCGCGTTCGCGGACACCTATCTATCGGCGCTCGAGCCGATCGATGCGTCGCGCCTGTCGCGATCCAACCAGGTGGACCTGCTGCTCCTGCGTCACGCGCTCGAGTACCAACGCTGGAGCATCCGCACGCTCGCCCAGTGGCGCTGGAATCCGCTGATCTACACCAGCATCGCGGGCGATTCGCTGTACGCGCTGCTGGCGCGCGACTTCGCGCCGCTGCCGGAACGGCTGGGCAACGTCGCCGCGCGTCTGGACGAAATGTCGCGCCTGCTCGCGCAGGAGCGCGACGTGCTCGAGCCCGCGCGCGTGCCGAAGGTGCACGCGGAAACCGCGATCCGGCAGAACGCGGGGCTCATCTCGATGCTCGACGACGAGATTCCGAAACAGCTGATTACCCTGCCGGAAGATCGGCAGGAAGCGATCCGCGCCAGCATTTCCAGGGCGCGCACCGCGCTGTCGCAGCATCAGATCTGGCTCGAGAAGAAGTTGCTGCCCGAAGCGCAGGGCGATTACCGGCTGGGTGCCGATCTTTACGACCGCAAGCTCGGGTTCGCTTTGTTCTCGCCGCTGTCGCGCATCGAGATCCGGCAGCGCGCCGAATCCGAACTTGCCCGGACTCGGGCTGCGATGTATGCGATCGCACGCGATGTCCTCAAGGGAAAACGCGGCGCACCGCCCACGCCCGAGCGTCCCGGCGAGAAGCAGCAGCAGCGCGCGATCGAAGCCGCGCTCGAGCTCGCGTATGCGAAGCGTCCCGCGCGTGACGGAGTGCTCGACGCCGCGCGCGCCGCGCTGGCCGACACGACCGAGTTCGTTCGCGAGAAGAATCTCGTTTCCCTGCCGGACGAGCCGCTCGAGATCATCCCGATGCCCGAGTTCCAGCAGGGCGTCGCGCTCGCCTACTGCGATTCGCCCGGCCCACTCGAGTCGAAGGGCCAGAAGACTTTCTATGCCGTCTCACCGATCCCCGAGCAGTGGACGCGCGCGCAGACGGCTTCCTTCCTGCGCGAGTACAACTCACTGTCCATTCGCGACCTGACCATTCACGAAGCGATGCCGGGACACTATCTGCAGCTCGCGCATTCGAATCGTTACCCCTCGCCGCTGCGCGCCGTGCTTTCCTCGGGACCCTTCGTCGAAGGCTGGGCGGTGTATGCCGAGAAGCTCATGATCGAACAGGGCTATCTCGCGGATGAGCCGCTCATGCATCTCATCCAGCTCAAGTGGTACCTGCGCGTGGTCGTGAACGCGTTGCTGGACCAGGCGGTGCACGTCGACGGCATTTCGCGCGACGAAGCGATGAAACTCATGACGGAGACGGGTTTCCAGGAAGAACGCGAGGCCGCCGGCAAGTGGACCCGCGCCCAGCTCACGTCGGCCCAACTACCTACCTACTTCGTCGGCGCGCAGGAGCACTTCGAGTTGCGCGCCGAGGCCGAGCGCCGCGCCGGCGCGGAGTTCAATCTCAAGGAATACCACGACAAGGTCCTGTCGTTCGGCTCGCCGCCGGTGAGGTTCGTGCGCGCGTTGATGTTCGATCTGCCGATCGAATGACGCGCTGCCGCGCCGCGGCCCTACGGTTTTGGAGCGCCGTTGGTCCGCTTGACGACCATGCCCGCGACGTCCTGGGCCTTCGCCTTGATCTTCTTGAGCCAGTGGCGCGCCCACGCGAACTCGATGCTGAGGATGCCGAGGCCCACGGGAATCACCACGAATGCGGGTCCGGGCAACGCGATCATCGCGACGCCGATGAGCAGGACGGTGCCACCGACGATTCCAATGACGATGCGCTTGGCGAACTTGTAGGTTCCGAACAGCGGGTGCTTTTCGTCGAACACCAACAGAGACCTGATGACTGCGGTCGGCGGCATTCTACACAGACCGGCATGTCCGGCCCGCGTTCCCGGCAACTCGATCAGGAGCCGAGAAAAATCCTGTACACCGGATTGTTAGTCTCTTCGCTGTAGGAGTAATGCAATACATTGAGGTGATCGACGAAGTCGGCCGCCTCGGCCGGAGGCACGTCGATGCCGGCGAGCACCCTGCCGTAGTCCGAGCCATGGTTACGGTAGTGGAACAGGGTGATGTTCCAGCGAGTACCCACCGACTGCAGGAACTTCAGCAGCGCGCCTTTGCGCTCCGGAAATTCGAATCGATAGAGTCGCTCATTGGCGACGTTTCCGTTCACGTGGCCGCCCACCATGTATCGCACGTGCAGCTTCGCGATTTCGTTGTCCGTCATGTCGGTGACGCCGTATCCCGCGGTCTTGAGCGCCGCGATGACCTCGTCGCGTTCCTCGCGGCCGCGAGCCAGCCCGAAGCCGACGAAAATCTGCGCGCGATCCTTCGCGCCGAAGCGGTAGTTGAATTCCGTGACCGCACGCGAGCCGAGCACCTCGCAGAAGTGCAGGAAGCTGCCCGGCTTCTCGGGGATCTCGACGGCCAGCAACGCTTCGCGCGCCTGTCCCACATCCGATCTCTCCGCGACGTATCGCAGCTGGTCGAAGTTCATGTTGGCGCCGCTGTTGAGAGTGACGACGCGCTTGTCGCGCCATTCGTTCACCGCGCAATACTTCTTCATGCCGGCGACGCCGAGCGCGCCCGCGGGTTCGACGATCGAACGCGTGTCTTCGAAGATGTCCTGGATGCCGGCGCAGATCTCATCGGTGTCGACGAGCACGACTTCATCGACGTGTTCGCGGCACAGCCGGAAGGTTTCTTCACCGACGCGGCGCACCGCCACCCCGTCCGCGAAAATGCCCACGCGATCGAGCGTGACGCGTTTCTTCGCGCGCAGGCTTTCGAACATCGCCGCCGCGTCGACCGGCTCGACGCCGACGATCTTGATCTTCGGATTCAGGTACTTCGCATAGAGCGCGACGCCCGCGATCAGCCCGCCGCCACCGACGGGCACGAAGATCGCGTCCACGTCGCCGCGCGCCTGGCGCAGGATTTCGACCGCGATGGTGCCCTGTCCCGCGATCACGTCCGGATCGTCGAACGGGTGAACGAACGCGAGATTGCGCTCGCGCACGATGGACAACGCATGTTCATAGGCGCTGTCGTAGTCATCGCCATGCAGCACGACCTCGCCACCCAGGTCGCGCACGGCGCTGACCTTGATGTTGGGCGTGGTGAGCGGCATCACGATGGTGGCCGGGATTCCGCGGCGCCGCGCCGCCAGCGCCACGCCCTGCGCGTGATTGCCCGCCGATGCGCAGATGACGCCGCGCTTCGCGACCGAGTCGGACAGGTGCGCGATCTTGTTGTACGCACCGCGCAGCTTGAACGAGAACACCGGTTGCAGGTCCTCGCGCTTGAACAGCACCGAATTGCCCACGCGCCGCGAGAGGCGCGGCGCGGCTTCGAGCGGGGATTCGTTCGCGACGTCGTAGACGCGCGCCTTGAGGATGCGTTCGATGTAGTTATCGGTCATGCGAGGCGATCAGCGAGGCCGGAAGGCCCGCTACTTTAGCAGGACGGCGGCAGTTAGCCGCGAACCGTATAGCGGAATTGCGTCCGGCCGATGTTTATGCGGTCGCCGTCCTTGAGCGCCTGGCGGGTAACCCGCTTGCCGTTCACGAACACACCGTTCGTGCTGTTCAGGTCCTCGATCGTGGTATGGACCGGTCCTGCGAGCAACACCGCGTGGTAGCGGCTCACGTGTTTGGTCTCGAGCACCAGTTCGTTGTCCGCGCCGCGGCCGATGCGCGTGCGGCGGCCCAGCACATGGACGAATTCGGTGTTGCCGTCCGTGCGGATCAATACCCGCGCCGGCCCTTCGAGCGCGATCTCTTCGCTCGTGTGCGCGGCCGAATCGGCGGAGGCCGGTTTGCGTTTTTCGAGATCCGCCTGCAGCTGGGACTGCAATTGCTGGATTCGCGAGTCGCGCTGCTGGATCGAAAGCTGGCTCTCCGCGATGACCGCGCGCCATTCCTCGACCGCGACCGTGACCTCCGAAAGCTTTCCGGCCTTGTCGCGCAGTTCAATCTCGAGGTTGCGGATGCTCTCTTCGGCGACCTCGAGATCCTGGTCGCGCTCGGAGATGCGCGCCGTCGCCTGCGCCAGTTGCGCCGTGAGATCCCGTATGCGCTCCTCGAGCGCGGCCATGTCCGCGCGCATTTGCGGCACATCGGGATCGATCGCGCTCAGCGCATCGGCGAGCCGGGCTTTGAGCACGGTGACCTGTTCCTGGCGCATTCGCATGTCGGCTTCGAGTAGTGCGATTTGGGTATCGCGACGGGCGATACCCGCGCGCGCGTGGGCGAGATCGCATTCGAGCGCCTCGCAGCGGGCGCGCGAATGGGCGAGCTCGATGGCCTGCCCGTCCGATGCGCGGCGCTGCGCATCGAGCACTCGCTCGAGCATCTTCAACTGCTCGGTGCGCGCGAACAGTTCGTCTTCGAGAGTGCGCTCGTCCGCGCGGTTCACCGAGTGGCGCAGGCGGGCGCTGTGTTCGGATTCGAGCCGTTCGGCGAGCTGCGCCCGCAGCTGCACGCTTTCGGCATTCGCGCGGGAGATCGCCATCGCACGCTCGGCATCGGCGATGCGCGCGCGCTCGTCGAGTTCCTGGATCCGGCGTTCCGCCCGCGCAAGCGCAGTGCGCAGTTCTTCGAGCTGCGGCGGAGAAATTTCGCTGACCGTCTCCTTCAGGACGGGTGGAGCGACGATTGGCGCGGCAACCACGGGCGCGGCAACCACGGGCGCGGCAGCGACCGGCTCGGAACTCTTGCGAGGCTCTGATTTACGGACAACCTTTTGCGGCGAGGCTTTCGCCAGCGTCGGCATCTCATGCGTTCCGCTGAACGACGTGTCCGTGTCTTCCGGGGGACGCAGCGTGGGAATCGAATCGGTGCGCGTGAGCGTGTCTTCCAGGGCGGCTTCGTACGCAGCAACGTCGAGCACCGGCAGCTCGGCCGTGGCTTCGCAGTCGGTCTCCGCCGAAGAAGCAACGTGATTCACCGGTGGCATCGCCGGATTTCCCCTGGATTCATTTTTATGAAGGAATTCTAGCCTCTCGCGTCCTTAGGACGCTCGCAGACTTTTGTCCCATGGTGGATTCTGCGATGGAGCACTCACGTTTCTGTCAAATACGCCACGTCCGAATTCGGAATCGAGTAGGCATCCGCCGACAGACGCGGTTAGGACGAACCCTTATGCGTCGACGCGCCTCGGGCCGGCGGTGGGTTATCTTTGCGCACACATGAACCTGGACACCCCGCCTCCGCGGCTGCGCCGCGCGTATTTCGAATGCCGTCACGGCCAACTCCACGTTCACAACGCCATTCCGTCCGGTGGCGGCTTCGATGAACAGACGACGCTCATCTGCCTGCACGCGAGCAGCACCACCGGGCGCAGTTTCCTCGAGCTGTCCAAGGTGCTCGGCAAGACTCGCTCGGTCTACAGCCCGGACACACCGGGTTGCGGTGAATCCGACGCGCCGCCGAAGAAACTCCCGAGCAGCGGTTACGCGGAAGCGATCGGAGATTTCATCGACTCGATGCGTTTCCGCCAGGTCGACTTGTTAGGCGTGCACTCGGGCGCCGCGATCGCGGCCGAGCTCGCGATCGCGCGGCCGAAAGTCGTGCGGCGCGTCGTCATGATCGGCGCGCCGGTGCTGACCGAAGCCGAACGACAGTCGTATCGCGACCTGTCTCCACCCGAGGGAATGACGCAGGGCGCGCTCTGGGCGCGCAATGCCGTCATCGAGTGGCAGGCGCAGGAAAGACTGCCGCTCGTGAAGCAGCCGCTGCTGGTGCTGCGCCCGAAGGACAATTTCTGGGAAGCCGGCGGGCGCGTCGGCAAGCTGAATCCGAACGCGCGCGTGATCGACCTGCCGGACCACGGCAAGAAGATCCTCGACGACGCGCCGGGCGTCGTCGCGAACCACATGCTCGCGTTCTGCGCGGGGTGATGCCTCAGGAACGCGCGTGCACGAACGGCGCGGTGAGCTCCGACAGTTTCAGCTTCTGCGCGCCGCGCTCGTCGAAATTCGCCGGGTCGAGCCAGCGTAGATAGGCGTCCTCGAGCCCGCCCTTCCAGTCCTCGTCGATGATCGCGAACCACGTGGTGTCGCGGTTCCGGCCCTTGTTGACGATCGCGCGCCGGAACAATCCCTCGTAGGTGAAACCGAGGCGCTCGGCCGCCGCGCGCGACGGCAGGTTGCCGCTGTCGCACTTCCATTCGTAGCGCCGATAACCGAGCGCGAACGCATTGCGCATGCAGAGGTACATTGCCTCGGTCGCGGCGCGCGTGCGCGCCAGGCGCGGCGCATAATAGATGTGTCCGATTTCCAGCGCGCCGTGCGCGGGCTCGATGCGCAGGTAACTCGCGAAGCCCAGCGCCTTTCCGGACTCCAGGTCGACTATCGCGAAGAAGACCTTGTCGCCGGAGGCCTGCGCGACGCGACACCAGGACTCGAACTCCGCGAAGTTCGTGTAAGGGCCCTGGAACAGATAGGTCCACGTCCGGCCGTCGCGATCCTCTGCCTGCGCGTCGTACAACTCGCGGGCGTGCCGGTCCGCGTCGAGCGGCTCGAGGCGACAGTAGCGGCCGGACAGGATCTCGCGCGGCGGAAAGGGCGGAGCCTTCCAGTCCGGCAGGTCGAATCCGATCGGCTGGTCGAACGCGTTTCGTCGGGACGGGACGTTTTGCATACGGGGGATTTTCGCAACCGCGCGAGCCGAAGCGAAGGGACAGTTCGATGGAACGATCCGGTACGGCTTGCCGCCGCCGAACCGGCGTCGTCAGAATGGCCGCATTCGCGCTCTTGCAGGCGCTCAACGAAATCGGGTCTCACATGCATCGATTGCTGCTTGCGCTCACCGCGTGGGGCTGCGTTTTTTCCGCCGCCGCCCAGGCTCCCGCGAACGCATCCCCGCTGACCGCCGAAACGATGTGGGCGCTCAAACGTCTCGGCGATCCCGCCATCGCGCCGGATGGAAGCCATGCCGTGGTCCCGGTCACCACGATCGACGTCGCCGAGAACAAGGGGCTGACCGACCTGTGGCTTTTCCCGGTGGCCGGCGGCGCGCCGCGTCAACTCACGAGCGACAAGGCCAACGACACCCAGCCCACGGTGAGTCCCGACGGAAAGTGGATCGCGTTCGTCTCGAAGCGCGGCGACGACACGGAACCGCAGGTCTACGTGATCGCTATCGACGGCGGCGAAGCACGCCGCGTCACCAACATCCCGACCGGTGTTTCGGTGCCCAAGTGGTTTCCGGACAGCAAACGCATCGCGTTCGTCAGTGAAGTCTGGTCGGACGTGGTGCGCTGGGAGGACCAGGCCGCGCGCAAGAAGGAACGCGAGGCGTCGAAAATGACCGCCCGCGTGTGGTCGAAAGCGCCGATCTCCTATTTCGATCGCTACTTCGACGATCGCCTGCCGCAGCTCTTCTCGATCGCGCTCGAGGGCGGCGAGCCGATCGCGATCACGCGCATGTCGGGTTTCAATCTCGCGCGCCAGGACGTCGATGCGACCTCTTACGACATCTCGCCCGACGGTCTCGAGGTTGCGTTCGTCGCCGACGTCGACACTTCCGGCGTCGAGCGTAATACCGACGTCATCCTGTTGCCCTCCTGCGGCTGCAAGCCCGCGCGCAACATCACCGAGTCGAACAAGGCTGACGATGACTCGCCGCGATACAGCCCGGACGGCCGGAAGCTCGCCTTCATCCAGCAACGCGTGCTGCGTTTTTACGCGGATCGCGGGCGGCTGATGCTCTTCGACCGCGCCGCGGGTACGACGGCGGGACTCACCGAGGACTGGGATCGCTCGGTGTCGGGCATCGCGTGGGAATCGGGTTCGCGCAGCTTGTTGGGATCGATCGACGACGCCGGCACACGTCGCGTGTATCGCTTCAGCGCAGGCGGCGGCGCGCCGCAAGCCGTGACGCGCGAGTCTTCGTACGGTGCGCTCGCGCCTTCGGCCAACGGCAAGGGACTCGTCGCGATCCGCCAGAGTTTCACCGAGCCGCCGACGCTGGTGTCGATCGCCCGCAATGGGGCGGTGACCAGGCTGTCCACGTTCAACGATGCGGCGCTCGCGGCCCTGTCGCGCGCGAAGGTGGAGAGCGTGACGTACACGGGCGCGCGCAACGCGCCCATCCAGATGTGGGTCGTCTATCCACCCGGCTTCGACGCATCGAAGAAGTATCCCGTGATGTTGCTGATGCACGGCGGACCGCACGTCGGCATCACCGATGCGCTGCAATGGCGCTGGAACGCGGAAGTGTTCGCGGGCTGGGGATACGTCGTCGCGTGGCACAACTTCCACGGCTCGAGCGGTTTCGGCCAGGAGTTCGCGGACTCGATCAATCCCGACTGGATCTCGCTGCCCTACGAAGACACCATCAAGGCCGCGGAGTGGCTGAAGTCGCAGCCATTCGTCGACCCGGAGCGCATGGTCGCCGCGGGTGGCAGCTACGGCGGATTCCTCGCCACCACGTTGTTAGGGCGACCCCACCCGTTCAAGGCGCTGGTCGCGCACGCGGCGGTCTACAACCTGTACACTCAGCAGGGCGCCGACTACGGCAGCGGCAAGGAGCGCTTCTTCAATTTCTGGGAGAAGCCCGAGGAATTCCAGAAGTACTCGCCACACATGTCGGCGGCCAACTTCAAGACGCCCACGCTGATCATCCACGGCCAGCAGGACCTGCGAGTGCCGGTCAACCACAGTCTCGAACTGTTCAACACGCTGCAGAAGATCGGCGTGCCGTCGAAGCTCGTGTATTTCCCCGACGAAAATCATTGGGTTCTGAAACCGCAGAACTCGCTGTTCTGGTACCAGGCCGTGCGCGACTGGGTCGCAACCCATGCCGCGCCGGGTCCGTATTGACGAGGAGCACTCCCATGAAACGCCGCACTCTCCTGACTCTGGCCGCCGCGGGCACGCTCGCGGGAATCGCGCCCGCCTGGCCCGCGAAGACATCGAAGAAAGCGAAGAAACCGCTGAAGATCCTCATTCTCGGCGGCACGCGCTTCATCGGGCTGCACATGACGGAGCTCGCGCTCGAACGCGGGCACACGGTCACGTTCTTCAATCGCGGCAAGACGAAGACGGATCGTTTTCAGGAGATCGAACGGATCCTCGGCGATCGCAACGGCCAGATCGACGGTCTCAAGGACCGCGAGTGGGATGCGGTCATCGACAACTCCGGCTACGTGCCGCGCCAAGTGCGCCTGTCGGCCGAACTACTGGCGCCGAAGGTGAAGCAATACGTGTTCGTTTCGTCGGTCTCGGTGTATCCGACGTTCAGCGAGCCGCGCGACGAGAAGTCCCCGGTGGGCAAACTCGCGGATGAAACCATCGAGAAGGTCGACGGCGAAACGTACGGCCCGCTGAAGGCACTGTGCGAACAGGCGGCCGAGAAGGCGATGCCGGGCCGCACCACGGTCATCCGTCCGGGGCTCATCGTCGGGCCCGACGACAACACCGACCGCTTCACGTACTGGCCGGCGCGCGCCGCGCGCGGCGGCGAGTTCATCGCACCGGGCGCGCCCGGGGACCCGTTCCAGGTCATCGACGTGCGCGACCTCGCGGCATTCACGCTGAACGCGGTCGAAAACAGCGTCACGGGCGTCTACAACCTCGTCTCCGACCCGAATGCGTTCAAGTTCGGCGAGCTCACGGATGCGTCGATCGCGGCGGCGAAGAAGCTCGCGAAGCCGGCCGACGAGCCGCGCGCAGTCTATCTACCGGCCGACTTCCTGGAGGCGCAGCAGGTCGCGCCGTGGGCCGAGATGCCGGTGTGGCTGCCCGCGAAGGGAGACGAGGCCGCGTTCGCGGGCACGAGTAATGCCGCGGCGCGCGCCAAGGGCCTGACGATCACGCCGATCGCCAGGACGGTGGAAGATACTCTCGCCTGGCATCTGTCCCGCCCGGCCGAGGAACGTGAAAGACTCAAGTCGGGCATCGCCGCGGACAAGGAGGCGACTGTGCTCGCGGCGTGGAAAGCGAAGCAAGCCGGATGAGGCATCGATGATCGGTGGGGTCCGTTTCGCCGGGCTCCACCCTGCCGATCAGCCCGTGATCGGACCGAAGGGCTTGGCATCGCTCGCGTCGTAGATGTCCACCTGGTCGCCCATGCGCACCATCCGCTTGCCGAGCTTCGGGAATTCCGCGACGTCGAATTCGCGACTCTCACCGCCCGCCAGGTAGACGAGATCTTCGGTGCCCGTATTGCGCATCAGGTGCGCGACCGACGGCGTCGGGAATCCCATGAAGTCGCCGGGGCCGACCTCGTACTCCACGTCGTCGATCACCGCGGTGGCGCGACCCGAGAGCACGTAGATCCACTCCTCTTCATACCGATGCGAATGGTAGACGTACGACTCGCGGCCGGGCGGCACGCGGATCAGGTTCACGCCCGTGCGCTTGAGTCCGACGCTGCGCGCGAGCTGCATACCGTGCATCTCGGAGTTCGGATTCCACGGGTGTGAGAATTGCTGCAAGTGATCGGCGACGTCGGCGGCGCGCACGAGGTTCAGGCTGGGCTTGTCCATCGCCCAACATTACTGCAACACGTGCGCATAGGCACGGCCGGGCACGCCTCGGCAGCCATCGAAGATGTCGCGCTCGGCGCGGTACACCGCCGTGTCGACGTTCATGAGCCCGAGAACCGAGTGGAACAGATTGTCGTGAGAAAACGCGGCATGAGCCTTGCGGCGCAAACATGTCATGTCGACGTCGCCGCTGGTGCGCAGGGACCTCGAAATCCACACGATCATCGGCACGCGGGTCTGCTGGCTGGGCGCGATCGCGTACGGCAAACCGTGGAGGTACAGGCCGTGCTCGCCCAGCGATTCGCCATGGTCCGAGACGTACAACATCGCCCCGTCCAGCCGGTCGGCCGCCGCCGAAAGTTGTCCGACGACTTCGCCCAGCACGTGATCGGTGTAGAGGATGGCGTTGTCGTATGCGTTCACGACCTCCGCCCGGGTGCAGTCGCGCAACTGCGCGGTTGCGCAGTCGGGCATGAATTGGCGGAATTCCCGCGGATATCGCTTGAAGTAGGCGGGACCATGATTGCCCATCATGTGCAGCACGATGACGGTATCGCGCTCGATTCGCGGTAGTTCGGCCGCGAGCCGCGCGACGAGCGCCCCGTCCTGGCAGCGGTCGTCGCCGCACAGCCGGACGTATTCGATGCCTGCTCCCTCGCACACGCCCTTGCATCCCGACTGGTTGTCGAACCACTTCACCGCGTAACCGGCGCGCACGAGCACGTCGAGCAGTCCTTCGGAATGACGGATCCGGCGTTCGTCGTACTTCTCGCGGCCGAGCGCGGAAAACATGCACGGCACCGAAACCTCGGTGGAGGTGCCACACGAACTCACGTCGCCGAACGCGGCGACATCGAGCTTCGCGAGCCGCGGATTCGTCTCGCGGCGATACCCGAGCAGCGAGAAATTGGCGGCGCGGGCAGTCTCCCCGACGACCAGCACCAGGACCCTCGGCCTTTGCGCGAGCGTCACGCGCACCAGGTGAGCGTCCGCGCCGAGGCTTTCGCGCGGCCCGTGCGGCGCGGCGACATCGTCCGCCGACGTCACTGCAAGCCCGTAAATCAGGTTGGCGGGCGTGATGAGATACCGCGCCGTGCGCTGATTGCGCATCAACGACGTGATGTCGCGCGAAACCGGCAGCACCGCCAGCACCGCGACGACGACCGCGATGACGATGCTGGCGATGCGCGCGGCGAGCGCCGGGAGCAGCGGCCGGTGCTCGATTCTCACGAAGCCGATGAATGCGAGCGGAAGCGCGGACCATCCGACGACCCACGCGATCATTCCGGCCGTCACCAGATCGCCCGCCTCGCGCGTGTCGGTGCGCAGGATGTTTCGCACCATCGGCGGGTCGAGCAGGATGGCGAAGTTGCGCATGTAGTAGGCCGCGCACGCGGCGACGACGATCAGCAGGCCGAGCAGCGGCTTCGCGACCCAGCGATTCGCGAGTGGCGCGAGCAAAGCGAAATGCAAAGCCGCCAACGCCACGAAACAGCAGGCCGCAAACAGCCAGCTCTCGGGATCGAGCCAGGATCGACCGGCGCCGACGGCGCGCCACCACGCGCCGTTGGCCGTGGCGACCATCCAGGCGGAAACCAGCAGGGCGAGTAGTTCGGGTCGCAGCGTCGGGCGGCTTCGGGCGAAGGAATTGAGCATCAGAAGCTCTTCTTGGTTTCGATGAGGAACTGGACGTTGCGAATGGACGAGTCCCCGTCCAGCGGAAACGCGACGTCGATGTGCAGAACGTTGCCCAGTGCGGAGCGGTTGTTGCCGAGGCGCAGGCCGAAGCCGACGTCCTTGAGCACGCCTTGCGACGGCGCGCCGAGCGGGTCGCGACCGAACGTCGCGCCGACGTCCGCGAACACCGCGGCACCGACGTTGAAGAGCTGGAAGGGATACCAATCGGTGAAGAAGCGCTGTTCGGCCGTGATCAGCCAACGCCCCTCACCGGCCTGGTAACGCAGTGGATAGCCGCGGAGCCCGTTGTCGCCGCCGAGCAGCAGCTGGTGATCGATGTCCAGGTTCCGACCGGCTTCCGCCGACGCGCCGAGATACAGGACACGGCGCGGGGACTGACGGAAGTAGTACCGGGCGGAGGCGCCCAACAATCCATCCGCGATGCCGCCGTCTTCGACGCGTCCCTGCGTGTCGAGGCCCAGGAACAGGGTCTGGCGCTCGCCGAACGACAGGCCGTTCGACAACTTGCCGGAGAACACGAGCGAGTCGCGATCCGAGCCAAGCGTCTTGCCGGCGAAGCCCAACTGCGCACGCGCATACCAGCCGAGCGAGAAGTCCTCTATCTTGCCTATCTGGTCGCGGTTGCGCGCGGTGCGGAAATCGTCCTCGACCCATTCCGCCGCCACCCACGGATACACGAGAGTCCGGTCCGACGGCAGCAGTTGCGGAACCACATCGTCGGCCGGGCCGAATTCGTGCTGCTCGTAGGTGAGCCCGAACGTGAGGCGGCGCGCCCAGTCTCCGATCAATCCGCGCGACCTTCCCCAATAGATAGATGAGACTCTTTCCCGCGTCTCGAAGCGATCCACCACCTCGCCGAGGTCGTAACGTGAGTCGACGCGCTCGTCATCGGTGAACGCGACGCCTGCGGCCCAACGGGCGTCGAGCGCGTAGAACGGACGCTCGAGCGAGAACTCGGCGAGACGGCCGTCGCTGTTGTCCGAATATCCCGCCGCGAGATCCCACCAGGATTCGCCGAGCTGGCGGTCGCGGTAGTGGATGAATCTGGAATCGCGATCGACCCCGGATTTGAGGCCGATACCCAGCTGGGTGCCGAATCCGAGGAAGTTGAGGTCCTCGAGCTCGAAGCCGGCGGTGTTCTTGCCGCCGTGCCGGCCGAAGGAGATGCCGGGATTGAACGTCCACACATCCTGCGTCGTGACTTCGATGTCGACGACCCCGTCGTGAAACGCGACGGGCCGCACGCGCGCGTCACGCAGGTAGCGCGTATCGCGCAGGATGCGCGCGGATTCGGCCAGCACCTCGGGGCGGTACGGATCGCCGCTCTTGAACAGCAGTTGTGTTTCGATCGTGGAGTCGCGCGTCGGCACGTGCAGCCGGTTCGCGGCCCGTGCGAGCGCCGTGTTCTCGTCCTGGTGTTCGAGATCGAAGAGATGGCGGCCATTCAGATGAATCGTCCCGATGCGCGCGTCCAGCCGTTCCAGCTCCGCATCGGAGGGCACGCCCGGAGGACGCGATTCCTCGTGCCGCGGCGCGCGCGCATTGAAACTGGGAAGTACCCGTGCGGCCGCGGGCATCGCGCCCGCGGCCGCCATGGCGATCCCGAGCATCGTCGCTGCGAATTTAGCGGACGCTGTCTGCTGGTGATCCACCATGCGCGGTGAGACGTCACCGCCGCACCGAACCCGTCGCTCCTTCCTGGTACGCCGCTAGTCCGGCTTCCCCCAGGTGTAGGAGAAACCGATGTTCACGATGGCCGGCAACCAGTGATCTGTCTCGATCGCGAGCAGACCATCGGATCCGCGCGAGATCGCGGAACAACATTCGTTGTCGAGATTCGTCGCGTTGGTCGCCTCGAGCACGATCTTGAAATCGCCCGTGGAAAGCGGCCAGGTCCAGCTGCCGCGCAGGTCGAAGGTGTAGTAATCGCGCCAGCGCTCATCGTTGCGATTGCCCACCAGGAGCGAGTCCGGCTCACCGCTCGCCGACACGATCGCGAGCGGCGTGCGTGGCCACCCGCGATGCCAGCCCGCGAGTGCGGAAACGCTGGCGCGCGAGCCGCTCCACCCAAGCCCGAGCGTGGCTGCCAATGGCTGGTCCCAACTGCGCAACACGTCGCCGTCGCCGATGTCGTCGGCGACCCGCGACCAGCTCAACGTCGTCCATCCCGTGACGCGGCTGGTGAACGGCTTGCGGACACTGAACTCGAGGCCCGAACTTTCCGATTTCGCCGGTTCGACACGGATCCGGTCGGGCCCCAGGTCCGGCAGGAGCGATAGCGGACCGAGTCGGCTGTCGAAGTACGGCGCCGTGGTCGTCCAGCGCTTCGTATACAGCTCGAGCCCGAGCTGCGTCGCCCCCGGTGTCTCGTAAGTGAGTCCGACGATGGTGTGCACGGCGACCTGGGCGGAATCGGCGGTGGCTTGCGCCTCCTCGATGCGCCACTCTTCCACGTGTTGCGACTGTGTGAACCGGCCCGCCGACGCGTACACGCGCAGACGATCGCTCGCGTCGTAGCGCAGGTTCAGGCGCGGGCTGAATTGAGTGTGGTCGCCGCCGAGGTTGTAGTGCTGTCCGTCCAGCCGCACGCCGATCTCGGCTTCGAAGCGCTCCCATTTCTGGCGGCGCGCCGCGTGCAGCGCGTAGGTGAACACACGTGGCCGCAATGCGGTAGTCAGGTCGTTCGCGACACTTCGGCCGAACGCGGCCGCCACGGCCGGATCGTAGAGCGCGGTGCGCGTGTAGTCGTACTCGGCGTGCGAAACCGCCGCCGCGCCGCCAAACGTGTAGGTGACATGCGGGCCGCGATCGAGCGTCCACACGTTGTCGAGCTCGATGCGCTCGAAGTCCGAAGTTTCGGCGAGCGAGCCACTCGCGACTCCAGGGTTGTCGAGGATGCCGTCGCGATGCCGGTGTGAATTCGTGAGGACCGCCGTCGCGCGGGTCCGCAACGATGAGCCGAATTCCAGATCGCGCGCGAGCCACAGGTACTGGTCGCGATACGTCGCGTTGGCGATCTCCTCGTCGCCCTGGTTGCCGAGTTCGATGCGGTCATCGAGCAACAGCCAGCCCAGCGTCCACGCGCCGTGGTCCTGGTTCCAGCGCAGACGTCCCAGCGAATCGCTGAATTGCGGTCGCCCGAAATCGTCCTCGATCGGATCGAGCAGATCGATCGTGCTGCGCCGGATCGCGGCGACCCATTCGACCGGCCAACGTTCGCTGCGTCCCATTGACGATACGCCCGCCGAGATCAGGCTGGCGGCGGCGCGATTCTCGTAGCCGGCGGCGCGCGACGGCGCGTCGATCGCGATGACGCCGCCCGAGCGAGTGCCGTAGCGCACGGGAAACCCACCGCTGAACACCTCGACGCGCTCGATCGTCGCCGGATCGATCGCGCTGATCAGGCTCTGGAAATTCTTGAGATGAAAGGGATCGAGCAGCGTGACGTCGTCGTAGCGCACGAGCACGTCTTCGCTGAGCGAGCCGCGTATGTACGGCCGCCCCGAAATATTCGTCGCGAGCCCGGGCAGTGAGTGCAGCGCGCGCAATGCATCGTCGTGACTGCCGGGCACCATTTCGATGTCGGTCGCGGACATCTCGCGTGGCTCGCCGACACCGCGCGCGGCCATCGAGTATCGGCTCGCGTAGACGGAGATTTCCTGCAGCGGCTCGTCGGCCGGCGAGGGAGCGACCGGCGGCGGCTCCGGCCGCACCACGACGTAGCGATTGGGCGCGAGCTCGCGCAGTGCCAGGCCATGCGATGCGAGCGCCGCCCGGGCACGCTGCAAGGGCGTTCCTTGCAAGCCTTCGGGCGCCGCGAGTCCCGCCGGGACGAGATCGGAGCTGTAGATCACGTCGACGCCCTGCGCTTCGAGTTCGCGCAACAACGCGTCGACGGTGCGCGCCGCGGCGCCGTCGGCGGCCCACAGTGCCGCCGAAAATACCAGTGAAAATATCGCGCAGGTTCTAACCAGGCGGTCGCGCAGTCTCACCCGCGAAGCTTACGCGGATCGCGTCGGCGCTCACATCGAGTTTCAGCGAGGTCGAGGACATGACCGCCGTGAGCGCCTGCATCGGAGTAAGGCCCCGGACATTGCCGTGCGTGCGGATGGCCTCGATCTGCGCACGGGTCTGCTCGTCGGCGACGACGATCTGTCGGCCGGTTTCGCGCGCCACCCAGTCGAGGAACGCCGCGAGCGGCTGATCCTCGATGTCGATCGCCGGCGCGAGCGCTTCTATCCAGGACCACTCCGCGCCGGCGGGATCGGTATCGCGACGCATCACGTTGTGGTTTCGATCGATGAACACCTCGGTGCCGGCTTCGACGGTGGAGTTGCCGTCGGCCGCGCTCCACTCGACGCGCCCTTCGCGCACGCGCAGGCGCGTGCCGCCGTCCACCACCGCCAGCGCGAACTGCGTGCCGACGTGGCGGAACGCCCCGGCATTCGTGACCACGGTGAAGCCATCGGTCTGCGCGCCGCGCGGAATGTCGACGTACATCTCTCCCGAGGAAAGCCGTATGGAGTTCTCCGCGAGGACCTCGATCCGCGAGTCCGGCGCGATGCGCAGGTTGCCGCCCGCCGGTAGTGAGACCAGCGATGCGCCATGCACCGCAAAGTTTTCACCCGCGTGCAATTGCGCGCCATCGGTCAGCTCCTCGTCCGGCCACCAGCCGCGGACGCGCTCGACGCCGGGCGTCTGTGCGCGCGCAAGCTGTCCCACCGCCGGCCCCGACTGCTTCCACGGCTCGAGTGCGACGCCGACCGCGCCCAGTGCGATTCCCACCAGCGCGGCCGCGGCGATCGCCGACCACCAGTGCCGCGCGGGACGCTGTGCGATGGTGGCGCGCCATTCGGCTTCGGTTGCCTTGCGAATTCGTTGCAGCGCTTCCGCGGAGAGCGCGGGAGTTCGCAGGCTGTCGCGCAATGCGCGTTCGGCTTCGTCTTCGTTCATGACGATTCCCGCGTGTTTGGTAGTTTGGTCTGCCGATCCCAGTCGGCGCGAAATGCCTGCTTCGCGCGCGCGAGCTGCGATTCGGCCGCGCTTTCCGAGATTCCGAGCGTAGCCGCGATCTCGGGCACCGTGAGTTCGTCTCCGTAGCGCAGTTCCAGGATGCGCGCGTAATGCGGCGGCAGGCGATTGATCGCGAGCCGCACGGCGTGAATTTCGGATTCGCCCGCGCATTCATCGAGCGGATCACGGAAGTCCGTGAGCTGGATGACGGTGGCCGTGGGCTTCTCGGCGAGCTCTTCGAGACTCTGCATCGCGGGCTGTCGCGCCGCCTTGCGCCGGGCGTCGGCGAGATGATTGCGGCTGATCTGGCACAACCAGGTGAAGAGGGAAGCGCCCCCGCGAAACGTCGCGAGGCCCCGGATGGCATTGATCATCGTCATCTGCACCACGTCCTCGATTCCGCCGGCGTCGAGCGAACTGCGGCGCGCGACGAATGCCGCGAGCCGCCCCGCATACGAGTCGAAGAAGCGGTCGAAGGCGCGTTGCTCGCCCCGGCGCATCCGGTCGACCAGATCCAGCTCATCCGACACTCGCTCACCTCGTCTCTGCTCACGCCCTTAGACGTCGCCACGAGCCCGATCCCGTCGCACCGGGGTTCCGGCGGATGTTGCGTCTAACGGCTGGATGAAAGGTACTCCAATGCGAGCCACGCCGGCCTTCTGGCGCACGCATGCGCTGTGGCCCGCGCTCGCCTTCGCGTCGGCCTTCGTCTGCATCTTCGAGTTCGACCTGGATCGCACGCTGGCGCACGCGTGGTTCTTCGATGCGGCTTCGCAACGCTGGCTGGGCATGGGCGCCGGCGCCTGGTGGGCGCACGACCTCATTCATACGGGCGGACGCTGGCTGGTGCGCCTGGTGGCGGCATTGGCTCTCGCCGCCTGGGTTCTTTCGTTGTTTTTCGACCGCTGGCGTCATTGGCGCCGGGACGCCGGCTTCGTGGCCGGCGCCATCGTGCTGTCGGTGGCGCTGGTCGGTGGCCTCAAGCGCGTCACGAATGTCGATTGTCCCTGGAGTCTGCACGGGTTCGGCGGCGACCGGCCCTACATTGCGCTGCTCGCCGACCGTCCGGATGAGCTGCCGCGTGCGCAATGTTTTCCGGGCGCGCATTCGTCGTCCGGGTTCGCGATGATTTGCGGGTATTTCGTGCTTCGTAACCGTTCACGGCGGCGGTCGCGCATGGCGCTCGTGGCGGGGGTGCTCGCAGGCGTCGCGTTCTCTATCGGGCAGGAGGCCCGCGGCGCGCACTTTCTCTCGCACGATCTCGCCGCGGCCGCGGTCGTGTGGTTTTCGCAGCTTTTTCTATATCGGCGATTCCTGATGAATCGCGGGACGGCGGGAGAAACACCGCGCGCGGCAACGCCGGCGCGGTGCGCTGGCTCATGACGCCGGCGGAGACTCCGACTTCGCCGCCTGCTGACGACCGACGAACCAGAGGATCGCTCCGACGACGATCATCGCGATCCGGATGCCGTTGCCGACGCCCGTACCCCAGTTGTCCACCCAGCCGACCAGCATGAATTCCATGTTCATGAGATGAAGGACGAACGAACCCGCTCCCAGCAGCACCAGGAGCCCACCGATGTTTTGCATGCCTCTCCCCTCGTCGTGGTTGTAGTAATAATTATCTCGACGATCCGACACTACGCCGCGTGCGTAGTTAGAGCAAGGCGTGCGGGAGATTCTGGACTCGGTTCAGCCGCCTTCACAGAAACAGGCGCGCGAGCGAGTAACCGGCCATTCCCGTGAGCAGGCAACCGATGATGTTCCGCGAGAAACACAGCCAGACGCCGGCCGCGAATGCGCCCACGAGCCGCGGATTGAACGGGGAAAAATCGTAGTCGTGCGCGGGGCCGTGAATCAGCACGTCGGGCACGATGATGGCCGCCAGCGTGCACACGGGCGCGTAACGCAGTGCAGTCTCGACCTTGTGCCCGAGCCTGAGGCGCGAGCCCGCGAGCAGGAACGAGGTGCGCGTGACGAACGTCGTGAGCGCGAGCCCGACGATGACGACCGCGAGCGCGAATCCTTCGACCGCGTCGTTCATGCCGTCTTCTCGAGCGCGGGTTGCCCGGGCTCCCGCCAGCTGTCAGCGAGCGTCGCGGCGACGATGCCGGCGATCGCGCCGCAGAACAGGCCGAGCTTGAACGGCAATCCGTAGGCGAGCAGCGCGACCAGCGCGGCCACGACGAAACCGACGAGCGCGGGCCGCGCCTTGAGTGACGGACCCACGAGCGCGATCAACGCGAGCGTGCCCGTGAACTCGAGACCCCATTCCGTCGGAACATAGCTGGCTGCCACGATGCCGGTGATCGCGCTCACCTGCCACGTGATCCAGTTGTTCGAGCACACGCCGCCGAACCACGCATCACGATGCCGCGCGGGCAGCGTGTTCTCCATCGCGTGCCGCATGAACAGAGTGAACGTGAAATCCGTCATGAAGAACCCGAGCGCGGCGCGTTTGCCACGGCTCTCGTGCGCGAAGTACGGCCGAATCGCCGCGCTGTAGATGACGAATCGCAGGTTGGTGATGAGGCCCGTGGCCACGATGACCCACAATGGCGCGCCCGCGACGATGAGCGGCAGCGCCGCGAGTTGCGCGGAACCGGCGTACACGAGCAGCGACATCAGGATCGCCCATGGAACGGCGAGCCCGCCCTTCACCATCGCGACGCCGCTGACGAGCCCCCACGCGGCGGCGCCGGGCAGCGAGTGCAGGATGGCCCGCTGTCCCTGATGAAAGGCTTCCCGGCGTGTGGGATCGGTGCGGCTCACCAGCTCCCGGTGTTGGGCATCGATGCCCACGGCTCGCGCGGCGGCAGCGAGCCGTCCTTCTGCAGTAGTTCGATCGAGATGCCGTCGGGCGAGCGCACGAATGCCATGCGTCCGTCGCGCGGCGGCCGGTTGATCGTCACGCCGTGTTCCTGCAGACGTTCGCAGGCCGCGTAGATGTCGTCGACCGCGTAGGCGAGGTGTCCGAAGTTGCGGCCGCCCGTGTACGTCTCGGGCTCCCAGTTGTGCGTGAGCTCGACCTGGGCGCTGCTGTCGCCGGGTGCCGCGAGAAAGACGAGCGTGAACTTGCCCTGCGGAAAATCCTTGCGCGAAAGCACTTCGAGACCGAGCGCGTCGCAATAGAATTTCAGCGACGCATCGACGTCGCTGACGCGCACCATGGTGTGCAGGTACTTCATCAGTGGAAGACTTCGGCCGTTGCGTAGTCGATCGGCGGCGAATTCTCGTGGCCGCCCGCGATGAGCGCGCGCCCTTCGGGCAGCGCGACCACCGGGTAATCGCAGGAATCGCGCGCCGTCACCATGTCCCCGACCTCTTCGGTCGCGGACGCCACCGGATCGAACAGCAGGTTCGGAAGCGCCTGCTGCGTCTGCGGGTCGGTCACGCCGACGAGCAGCACGTTGCCGTCCGAAAGCGTGTTCGCCCTGCAGACGCGCACCGACGGCACCCCGGTGGCTGGCGAGAAGGTCTCGGTGGCGGGATCGTAGATTTCGGGATCCACTCCGGCGATCAGCACGCGACCGTCCGCGAGCAAGCTCATGGCCGCCAGGGTTCTCGAGCGCGACATGCTGTCCGTCAGCTGGAAAGTCCCGGTCGCCGGATCGAAGAGCTCGCACTGCGGCGTCGCGGAAGGACCATTGGAGCCGTCGTACCCGCCGCAGATCAAGACCTCGCCCGAATCCAGGCGCACGACCGAATGATTGAACATGGCCGCATTGCGCGCATGTTCGCCAGCCGTGTACGAAAAGTCTCCCGTGGCCGGGTCGTACAGCTCCGCCGTCTTGTCGATTTGCGCACTGGTGCCCGCGCCGCCGACCAGCAACACCCGGCCGTCCTCCAGCAGGACCGCCCTGTGGCCACGCCGCGACTTGAGCGGCGAACCCGTGGGCGTGAAGGTCCCGGTCGACGGGTCGTAGATCCTGGCCTGCGTGTCACTAACTACCAGGACGCTGTCATCGTCGAGCACGGTGGAGCTCACGGGTTCGAACCCGGCATCCAGTTCGCCGGCCGCGGTGAACTGCCCGGTCGCCGGGTCGTAAATCTCGGCCCTCGCCTCGGGGACGCCATTCACCCCGCCCTCGGTCCGGCCTCCCAACACGAGCGCCCGGCCATCGTCCAGCGTGTTCGCCAGATGATCGATGCGGCCGTACTGCAGGCCACCCGTCGCCGTGAACCGGGAAGTCGATACGTCGACGCTGCGCGTGAGGACGACGCCCGCGGGACTCGTGACCGTGAGCGTGAAGGTGGAATTTTCGGTGACCGGCGTGGCGAATGCGACGTTGGACGTCATGGCGCCGAGGTTGCCCCCAGGGCCGGACACGGTTCCCGTGCCACCGCCGAAACTCGCGGTCAGCGTGACGTTGTCTCCGGGCCGCACGGTCGATGGCGTCGCCTCGAGCCAGTTGATCACCGGCATGGGCACCACGGTCACGGTAGTCGTCGCGGTGGCGGTCTCACCATCCGTGTTCGTGACCGTGAGCCGGTAGGTAGTCGTGCTGGCCGGCGTCACGAAGGCGGGCGTGCCCGAAACGACGTTGCCGACGCCATTATCGACGACGCCCGTGCCGCCACTGAACGTAAAGGTCAGGCTGGTGCCGATGCCCGCGGTGGCCGTGGCGTCCTGCGCCTGGAAAGTCGAGATCGCGGGCGGCGGAGCATTGTCATTGTCATCGCCGTCTCCGCCACCGCAGGCTGCGAGCGAAAGGACGGAAATAACCGCGGCACAGCGAAATAAAGCCACGCCGAGAGCTTCCATTCTCATGTCGAGCCTCCCCTGGTCCGTCGATCAGAACATCTCGCTCGCGCCAGGTGGCTTCACGTCCACCTTCGTGCGCGACGGAATCCAGTCGCCCGTGATCATCGCCTCGTAGGGCTGGCCCGGACCGACCATCGGATACACGCCCGCGTCCGGATCGATCATCACCTCGAGGAACGCGGCACCCTCGAACGCGAGGAATTGCTCTATCACGGCAGGCACGTCCGCCTTCTTGTCGAGGCGCACGGCGTATTTGAATCCATCTGCCTGCGCGGCCTTGATGAAGTCCTTGGTGTGCAGCGTCTTCTCGGATCCCGACAGGCGGCCCTTGAAGAACAGCTTCTGCCACTGCTTCACCATGCCGTCGCCGTTGTTGTTCAGCACGACGATCTTGACCGGCAGGTTGTAGGTGGTCGCGGTCTCCATCTCGCCGATGTTCATGCGCACCGACGCGTCGCCGTCGATGTCGATCACGAGCTTGTCCGGGTTCGCGAACTGCGCTCCGAGCGCAGCCGGCAGGCCGAAACCCATCGTGCCCATCGAGCCCGACGTCAGGAAGAGACGTGGATTGCGGAAATCGAAGTACTGCGCCGCCCACATCTGGTGCTGGCCGACGCCGGTCGAGATGATCGCTTCGCCCTTCGTGATGCGGTTGATCTCCTCGATCACGTAGTAAGGCTGGATCAGTTCGCTCTCGCGGTCGTAGTTCATCGCGAACTTCTTGCGCAGTTCGTCGAGGTACGCGAGCCACTTCGAGCGGTCGCGCTTGAAGCCGGCGCGTTTGCCGTGCGCGGTGAGCGTGCTCAGCGCCTCGGGCAACATGCCCACGTGGCTCCACTGCACGCGCTTGACCTTGTTGATCTCGGCGCGGTCGATGTCGAAGTGCGCGATGTACTTCGCGTTCGGCGCGAACTTGGCGGGCATGCCCGCGACGCGATCGTCGAACCGCGCGCCGATCGCGATCAGGAAATCGCAGTCGTCGACCGCGTAGTTGGCGAACGCCGCGCCATGCATGCCGAGCATGCGCATCGACAACGGGCTCGTCGTGTCCACCGCGCCGATGCCCATGAGCGTCGTGACCACGGGGATGTCGAACGCCTCGGCGAACTCGCGCAGCTCCTGCGCGGCCTCGCCCGCGATGATGCCACCGCCCGCGTAGATGAGCGGGCGCTGCGACTCGCCCAGCATCTCGAAGAAATGGTTGGCCTCGGTGCCGTCGATGATGTCGGTAGATAGAGTCTCGAGGCGTTTGCGGTAGCCGGGCATCGGCAGCGTGCCCGATCCCTGGAACTCGCCCGCCCAGTTCTGCACGTCCTTCGGGATGTCGATGACGACCGGGCCCGGACGGCCCGTGCGCGCGATCTCGAAGGCGGTGCGCACGGTCGCTTCGAGCTTCGCCGGGTCGGTGACGAGGAAGATGTGTTTCGCGACCGAGCCCATGATCGAAGGCACGGGCGCTTCCTGGAACGCGTCGGTGCCGATCGCACCGGTGGGCACCTGGCCGCAGATGACGACGATCGGGACCGAATCGGCCATGCAATCGCGGATCGGCGTGACGGTGTTGGTCGCGCCGGGACCCGAGGTCACGATGCACACGCCCACGCGGCCGCTGGAGCGCGAATAACCCGCGGCCATGAATCCCGCGCCCTGCTCGTTCGCGGGCACGATGAGCGGAATCGGCGACTCGCCCTTGGCCTTGCGCGCCTCGTTGTAGAGGAACACGGCGTCGTAGGTGGGCAGGATCGCGCCGCCCGAGTAGCCGAAAATCGTCGTTACCCCCTCGTCCGCCAATACCTGCACGATCATCTCGGCGCCGGTCATCTTCTGACCCGCGAGCGGGTGACGAATGGAAGGCGCGGTCTTGGGCGCCGTCGCGCTCAAGTCCCGGATATTGGTCGGTTTTGTGGGGTGTTTCGCCATAGAAGTCCGGAGACTAGCAGTTTGGCGGGCCGCATTGAATGGATCGGCGGCAAACCGCTATTCTGGCCGACATGTCCGTACCCCAGAAAGCCATCCAGAGCATGCGTCATATCATCGCCATCCACCTCCAGAACGAGGCCGGGGCGCTCACCCGCGTCACGGGCCTGTTCTCGACCCGCGGCTACAACATCGAGTCGCTGTCGGTCGCGGCCACGGATGACCCCCTGGTATCGCGCGTAACACTGGTCACCAAGGGTGCTGACGGTGTCATCCTGCAGATCGTCAACCAGCTCAACAAGCTCATCGACGTCGTCGCGGTGGAAGACCTCACGCGGGGCGAACACATCGAGCGGGAGCTGGTCGTGCTCAAGCTGCGCGTCGAGCCGCAGCTCATCGATTCGGTCCGCGGTTATGTCGTGCGGGCCGGCGGCCGCGTGCTCGCTCCCTCGCCCGACAGCTTCGTGGTCGAACTCACGGCCTCCGAGGCCGAGATCGGCAAGTTCGTGAGCGATCTCGGCGAGCGCACGGAGCTCATCGAAGTAGTTCGATCGGGCGCGCTCGCGGTCGGGCGCAGCGCCCGCCCGCTGCACGTCGTTCGCTAGGGAGTCAGGCGGCTCCGGGCGGGAAGTCGTCCGGGCTCGGCCCGACGGCGCGCGATTGCACGCGCCGCGCGGCGCGCACCGCGGTCTCCGGCACCAGCAACACGTCGCAGTCCGTCGTGCGGAGGATCTCGTTCGCGGTGCTGCCGAGCAGCGCGCGCCGGAAACGGCCCAGACCACGCGTGCCGAGCATCACGAGGTCAGGCGTCGTCTCTTCCATGGCGCGACGGATCGCGGGCACGGGGCGTCCTTCCACGACCAGCAGGCGATAACGCTCGGGATGGTTGCTGCGCGCACGCAGTTCGGCGCGCATCGCCTCCGCCGACTGCGCCAGCGTCGCGGCCGCGTATTTCGCGACGCTCGCATCGCCCACGCCCACCGAGGTCATCATCGCCTCGTAGGGCGGCTCGTGCGCGTGGATGGCTGTCAGCCTTCTATCTACTCCGCGCCGCGACAGGCCGAGCGCTTCCGCCGTGTCGATGACGTGCCGCGACGACGTCGAGCCGTCGAGCGCGAGCATCACGCTGCGGTACTCCTCGCGCGCCCGGCGGCGCACGATCAACACGGGGCAGCGCGCATCGCCGACGATGTGCTCGGTCATCGTGCCCCTGATGGCGTCGGCCACCGGGTCCACGTCGTGCGGGCCGATCACGACCAGGTCCGCGTGGCGCGAGCGCGCCGTTTCCGTGACGACCTTGGCCGGACGCCCGCAGCGGACCACGAGTTCGACGGGCGCGGTGGCCCGGCGGGCGCGTCCGGCGAGCCGCGAATTCGCGCTCAGCAGCCGCTGCTCGAGCGTGCCGTCCTGCGTCGTACCCGGGATCACGACGTGCATGAGAGTGAGCCGCGCGCCGAGCTCCGCGCGCAGCTGGTGCGCGCGTTCGATCGCGGGATCGGTCTTCGGCAGCAGGTCAGTGGCGCACAGTATCTTCATGTCGCCTCCATACACGTTCGATGCGCAGGTGACGCAGGCCGCCGGGCATCCGCCACTCGACCTCGTCGCCTTCGCGGAAGCCGAGCAACGCCGTGCCGAGCGGAGCCAATACGGAAATCCGGCCGAGATCGGGGTTCGCGTCCGTCGGGTAGACGAGCGTGATCTGCCGGCGCATGCCGGTCGTGAGGTCTTCCACCATCACGGTGCTGTCCATGGTGATCACGCCCGCCGGGATTTCCTCGGGCGACACGATGATCGCGCGGTCGAGCTCCGCCCGCAGTTCCTGCAGGTGGGTCGCGTCGCGGCGTGCCGCCGAGCCCGCGCCAAGCAGACCATCCAGGCGGCGCAGGTCCCGATCGGCGATGACGATCGCAGGCCGGGTCGTGGGTCTGGTTTCGAGCAAGGTATTCATGGGGCTCTTGTAGCCCGCATACCTCATTCGGACAATTTGAAAGAATCGCTCGATGCGTTAGCTTTGCTCTAATCATGGCGATCTCCCGCAGGATCAATTACCAGCACCTGCTCTACTTCTGGTCGGTGGTGCGCACCGGCAGCGTGACGCGCGCGGCCGACGAACTCGCGCTTTCCGTGCCCACGGTGAGCGCCCAGATCCGTTCGCTCGAGGAGCGCCTCGGGGAGAAGCTGCTGGCGAAGTCCGGCCGCAAACTCGTCCCGACGGAGGCCGGGCGGATCGTCTATTCGTTCGCGGAGCAGATCTTCGGGCTCGGCCACGAAATGCTCGACGCGCTCGCGCATCGACCTTCCCAGCGTCCGTTGCGGGTCACCGTCGGGATCGACGACGTCGTGCCCAAGGAAGTCGCGCAGCGCCTGCTCGAGCCCGCGATGCGTCTCGCGCAGCCCGTGCGGCTGTCGTGCCGCGAGGGCACGCTCGAACATCTGCTGGCGAAGCTCGCGGTCCGCGAGCTCGACGTGGTGCTTTCGGATGCGCCGGTCACGCCGACGCTCAACGTGCGCGCCTACAACCACGCCCTCGGCGCGAGCGGCGTCTGCTGGATGGCGGCTCCGGCGATCGCAGCGAGTCTCAAGCGCGGTTTCCCGGGCTCGCTCGATGGCGTGCAGATGCTGCTGCCCACCGACGACACCGCGATCCGCCGCGCGCTCGATCAATGGCTCGAGCAGCACGAAGTGCGCCCCATCCTGGTCGGGGAGTTCGAGGATTACGCGCTGCTGCGCGAGTTCGTGCGCGCGGGTCACGGCTTCGCGCCCGTGCCGCTGGTGCTGGAACGGCAGTTCCGCCGCGAGTACGGCTTTCAGCGAGTGGGAACGGCGCGCCCCGTCACGGCGCAATTTTTCGCCATCTCGCTGGAGCGCACCGTAAAACATCCTGCGATCGCGGCCATCATTGCCGGCGCACGACAAATTTTCGCGTCTAGAATCACGTGATGCTGATCCTGATCCTGCTGCTGCCGTTCGTCGGCAGCATCTGCGCTTCGTTCCTGCCCAGTCATGCGCGCAACACCGCCGCCTGGCTCGCGGGCGCGTTCGCGCTCGCGTCGAGCACGCTCGTGATCCTGCTTTATCCCGAGGTCGTCGGACAGGGAGGCGTCGTCGAGACCAGCGTGCCCTGGCTGCCGGACTACGGTCTCGTGCTCAGCCTGCGCATGGACGCCTTCGCATGGGTGTTCGCGATGCTCATCGCGGGCGTCGGCACGCTGGTGGCGTTTTATGCGCGCTACTACATGTCCTCGGGCGACCCGGTCGCGCGCTTCTTCTCGTTCCTGCTCGCATTCATGGGCGCGATGCTCGGCATCGTGCTGTCGGGCAACCTCGTGCAGCTCGTGATCTTCTGGGAGCTCACGAGCTTCACGTCGTTCATGCTGATCGCGTACTGGTACCACCGCGCGGACGCGCGCCGCGGCGCCACGATGGCGCTGACGGTCACGGCGGCGGGCGGATTGTGTCTGCTCGCGGCGGTGCTGCTCATCGGCCACGTGGTGGGCAGCTATCAGCTCGACGAGGTGCTCGTATCGGGCGACCTGCTGCGCGCGCATCCCTGGTACCCGGTCATGCTGGTCCTGCTGCTGCTCGGTGCATTCACGAAGAGCGCGCAGTTCCCGTTTCATTTCTGGCTGCCGCACGCGATGGCCGCGCCGACGCCGGTCTCCGCCTATCTGCATTCCGCGACGATGGTGAAGGCCGGCGTGTTCCTGCTCGCGCGCATGTGGCCGGCGCTCGCGGGGACGGATCTGTGGTTCGCGCTGGTCAGCGGCGCGGGACTCGCGACACTGCTCCTCGGCGCGGCAGTCGCGCTGTTCCAGCGCGACATCAAGGGTGTGCTCGCGTATTCGACGATCAGCCATCTCGGCCTGATCACTCTCTTGTTGGGCATGAACAGCCCGCTCGCGCTGGTCGCGGCGGTGTTCCACATGATGAATCACGCGACGTTCAAGGCGTCGCTGTTCATGGCGGCCGGCATCGTCGACCACGAATCCGGCACGCGCAACCTCGCGCGACTCAGCGGTCTCGGGCGCGTGATGCCGATCACCGCGACACTTGCCGCAGTCGCGGCCGCGGCGATGGCCGGCGTGCCGCTGCTGAACGGATTCCTCTCGAAGGAAATGTTCTTCGCCGAGACCATCTTCGCCGGCCGCGAACCGTGGCTGCGCATCGGGCTGCCCGCGATGGCGACGCTCGCCGGCGTGTTCAGCGTGGCCTATTCGCTCAGGCTCGTGCATCGCACTTTCTTCGGTCCGCTGGCGCAGAACCTGCCGCGCGCGCCGCACGAGCCGACGCGCTGGATGCTCGTGCCGAGTGCGTTGCTGGTCATGGCCTGCGTGCTGGTCGGCATCTTCCCGGGCCGCACCATCGGCCCGTTCCTCGACGCCGCGGCGCACGCGGTGCTCGGCACACACGTGCCGGAGTACAGCCTCAAGGTCTGGCACGGATTCACCGTGCCGCTGATCATGAGCATCGTCGCGCTCATCGGCGGCGTCGCGCTCTATCTACTGCTGTACAAGCGCCGGGATGGCGCTCTCGCACCGGCGCCATACGCCTCACGGCTCGACGGCAAACGCAGTTTCGACGTCGCGATGGTGGTGCTGATGCGTAACGCCGACCGCCTGCTCAACACCATGTCGACGCGCCGGCTGCAACCGCAGCTCGGCTGGATCGTGTTCGCCGCCGTGGCCGTTGCCGCGCTCACCACCTGGCAATTCTCCCCGCTGCGGAGCGAGTTCCAGCTGACGGCCGCGGACCCGACCTTCGCGCTGCTCTGGGCGGTGGGCGCGGCCTGCGCCATCGGCGCGGCGGCGCAGGCGAAGTTCCATCGCCTGGCGGCGCTGATCATGACCGGCGGCGCCGGTCTCGTGACCGTACTGACGTTCGCCTGGTTCTCGGCGCCGGACCTCGCCCTCACGCAGGTGAGCGTCGAGGTCGTGACGCTCGTGCTGCTGGTGCTCGGACTGCGCTGGCTGCCGAAGCGCGTGGAGATGAACGATGTCGCGCGCCGCACCGTACGCGCCCGCACGCGCCGGCTGCGGGACGTCGCGCTCGCCGTCGTCTCCGGCGCGGGGCTCGCGGCCATCTCCTTCTACATCATGGCGCGCGAGCGCGGCTCGAGCATCTCGGAGTTCTTCCTCGAACATGCGTTGCCCGACGGCGGCGGCCGCAACGTGGTGAACGTGATCCTGGTCGATTTCCGCGGCTTCGACACGTTCGGCGAGATCACGGTCGTGTGCATCGTCGCGCTCGCCGTGTACAAACTACTGCGCCGCTTCCGTCCCGCGCCGGAGAGCATGGCGCTCCCGCGCGCGCAGCAAGCCGACGGGAATCCGGAAGATCCGCGCCAGGATTTCGCCGATACGCTCCCGAGTGGCTACATGCGTGTGCCCGCGGTGCTCGGCCGGTTGCTGCTACCGGTCGCGGGCGTGATCTCGGTATTCTTTCTGCTGCGCGGCCACAACGCGCCGGGCGGCGGGTTCGTCGGAGGACTCGTGATGGCCACCGCGTTCATCGTGCAGTACATGGTGAGCGGCACGTTGTGGATCGAATCTCGCATGCGCATTCACCCGCAGTATTCGATCGCGCTCGGTCTGATCTGCGCCGCGACGGCCGGCGCAGCCGCGTGGCTGCGATCCGACAATTTCCTCACCAGCCTCGAATGGCACGCGAGAGTTCCGCTGATCGGCGAAATCCACATCTCGAGCACGCTGCTGTTCGATTTCGGCGTCTATCTGCTCGTGATCGGCGCGACCACGCTGATGCTGATCGCGCTCGCGCACCAGTCGCTGCGCAGCTATCGCCGTCCGGTCGAGTTCTCGACGACGCAGGTGAGACCGCTCGAAACCACGGAGGCGCGCTGATGGAAGTCATCGTCGCACTGGGCATCGGCGTGCTCACGGCCTCGGGCGTGTGGCTGCTGCTGCGGCCGCGCACCTTCCAGGTGATCATCGGCCTGTCGCTGCTGTCGTACGCGGTCAACCTGTTCATCTTCTGCATGGGCCGGCTCAAGGTGGACGTGCCGCCCATCGTTTCCGAGACGACCCGGGACTTCGCGCGATTCGCCGATCCCGTGCCGCAATCGCTGGTGCTGACCGCCATCGTGATCGGCTTCGCGACCACGGCGCTGTTCCTCGTGCTGATCATCGCGTCGCGCGGCATGTCCGGCACCGATCACGTCGACGGACAGGAGCGTGACTCGTGAACGCATGGGTCCGACACCTGCCGGTACTGCCCATCGTCGTGCCGTTGTTCGTGGGCGCGCTGCTGCTGTTGTTCGCCGAAACGCGCCGCTGGCCGCGCCTGCTGCTCACGCTCACCGGAACGCTGGTGCAGCTCGCGGCCGCGATCAGCATGATGGTGCTGACCACCGACTCCGTGCCCGACGTCTGGTCGGAGGGCGTGGGCGTCTACGCCATCGGCAGCTGGCAGGCGCCGTTCGGCATCGTCCTCGTGGTAGATAGGCTCTCCGCGCTCATGGTCACCGCGAACGTGACGCTGGCGCTCGCCGCGATCGTGTATTCGGTCGGCCGCTGGGATCGCATGGGAGTGCACTTTCACTCGCTGGTGCAGTTCCTGCTCGTCGGTCTCAACGGCGCGTTCCTGACCGGCGACCTGTTCAACCTGTTCGTGTTCTTCGAGATCATGCTTGCCGCGTCGTATGCGTTGCTGCTGCACGGCGGCGGTCCGCAGCGCACGAAGATGACGCTGCACTTCGTCGCGGTGAACCTCACGGCGGCGTTCATGTTCCTGCTCGGCGTCGCGATGATCTACAGCGCTTCGGGCACGCTGAACATGGCGGACATCGCGGTCGGGTGGGGACGCATGTCGCCCGAGGACCACGAGATCGCCGAAACAGGCGCGGCCATCCTCGGGGTCGCGTTCCTCGTGAAGGCCGCGGCGTGGCCGCTCAACTTCTGGCTGCCCGGCGCCTACCAGGCCGCGGGCGCGCCCGTGGCCGCGATGTTCGCGATCACGACCAAGGTGGGCGTGTACGCGATCCTGCGCGCCTCCTCGCTGCTCGAGGACGCGACGACACCGTTCGGCGGCGTGTGGCTGTTCTATCTCGCGCTCGCGACGATGGTGTGCGGCATCGTCGGCATGCTCGCGGCGCGGCAGCTGCCGCGTCTCGTGGCGTTCGCGGTGATCCTGTCGTCGGGCACGATTCTCGCGGCCGTGGGATCGGGTGTGCCCGCGATGACCGCGCCGGCGCTCTTTTATATGGTCGGGTCGATCTTCGGCACCGCCGCGTTCTTCCTGCTCACCGGCATGGCCGATCGCATGCGCGAAGCGCCGACGCGCCAGGGTGAAACCGCGGCGACGCCGCCGCCTACCTATTCGGCATTCGCGGTGGGCGAGCCGCCCGACCCGTATTCGCCCGACGACGAGGTCGGCGTCGCGATCCCGGCCGCGATGGCATTTCTCGGACTCGCGTTCATCTGCTGCGCGCTGCTGCTCACCGGACTGCCGCCGCTCGCGGGTTTCATCGCGAAGTTCTCCCTGGTCGCCGCGGCCGTCGCTGCATTGCCTTCCGACGGTTCTTTCGGACGCGAATGGCTGCTGATCCTGCTGCTGCTCGGCGGTGGCTTCGCCGGCCTGATCGCGCTCGCGCGCGTCGGCGTCCGATTGTTCTGGAGCGTGACGGGGCGCCAGACTCCGCGGCTGTGGATCAGCGAGGCGGCGCCCGTCGCGTTCCTGATCCTCATCTGCATCGCGATGACCGTGGCCGCGGGCCCGGCGATGTCCTACCTGGACTCGGCCGCCGACGCGCTGGAGACACCCGACGTGTACATCCGCAACGTGCTCGGCGAGCGCGCGGAGGTCGTGCCATGACCGATCGCCGTCCATGGCTGCTGGTAGCCGGGCTCACGACGATGTGGCTGTTGCTGGTCGATCGCGTCACGGTCGGACAGCTGCTGCTCGGCTTCGTCGTCTCGATGACGATGACGTTCGGATTCCGCAGCGTGCGGCCGCTGATTCCGCGCCTGCGGCATCCCGGCAGCATGTTGCGACTGATCGGCCGGGTATTCGTCGACATCGTGCAGTCGAACTACGCGGTCGCGCGCATCGTGCTCGGGCTCACGCGCGGACGCGAGATCCATTCCGGCTTCGTCGACATTCCGCTCGACATGCGCGATCCGCACGGCCTCGCCGTGCTTGCCGCGATCGTCACCTCCACGCCGGGCACGGTGTGGGCGAATCTGACCCCGGACGGCAAGACGCTCACGCTGCACGTGCTCGACCTCAGGGACGAGTCGGCCTGGATCGACACGATCAAGCAACGCTACGAAAAGCTGCTCATGGAGATCTTCGAATGAACGAAATCCTGGACTTCGCCATCGGATTCGCGCAGCTGTGTTTCGTGCTCGCGATGACGTTCGCCGCGGTGCGCCTGCTGCGCGGCCCGCGCGCGCAGGACCGCGCGCTCGCGCTCGACACCTTCTACGTGAACGGGCTGATGACGCTGCTCGTGCTCGGCATTCGTTCCGGAACGACCATCTACTTCGACGTCGCGCTGCTGATCGCGCTGTTCGGGTTCGTGGGATCCATCGCATTGTCGAAATTCCTGCTGCGCGGCGAGGCGATCGAGCCATGAACGGTCACGAGATCCCCGACTGGGCGATGCTGATCGCCTCCGTGTTGCTGATCCTCGGCGGCTTGCTGACGATGATCGGCTCGCTCGGCCTGGTGCGGCTCAAGCAGTTCTACCAGCGCATGCACGGCCCTTCGATGGGCAGCACGCTCGGCATCGGCTCCGTGCTGATCGCCTCGATGCTGATCGCCTCGCTGCGCGGCGGCCGGCCGGTGGTGCACGAGGTGCTGATCACGCTGTTCGTGATCACCACCGCGCCGATCACCGCCATGTTGCTCATGCGGGCCGCCGTCCAGCGGCCCAAGGATCAGCACCCCCCGCAGTGAGCCAGCGCTCACTACTATATCCATAGTTGACAAGCGGCCGTGCGGTGCCGTCTACTACTAGACATCTAGTAGTGAGGCGCCGTGGACATTTATCTGACCGACCGCGAAGCGGATGTGATGCAGGTGCTCTGGGACCGCGGTCCTTCCGTGGTCAACGAGGTCAAGGAGCATCTCGCGGACGACCTCGCCTACACCACCGTCCTCACGATCCTGCGCACGCTCGAACAGAAGGGCTACGTGAAGCACGAGGAAGAAGGACGCGTGCACCGCTACTACGCCGCGGTGAAGGAGAACGCCGCGCGCAAGAGCGCGCTGCAGCATCTCACCGGCAAGCTGTTCAAGGGCTCGGCCGAACTGCTGTTCACGCACCTGGTATCCGACCAGAAGCTGTCGAAGGAGCAGATCCAGCGCATGCGCGATCTGCTGGCGGAGAGCGCGGACGCGAGGAAATCCGGCAAGGAGAAGTGAATGCTGGCCTGGATGCTGTACGTGATCATGGTGACGCTGCTGCTCTCGCTGGGGGCGTACGTCGCCGAACGCGCCGCGCGGCTCTATCGCGGTGGCACGCGCTGGATCTGGCTCACCGCCATCATCGCCTCGCTGCTGCTGCCCACGGTCATCGCCTCGGTGACGGTCGAACTACCCAGCGTGATGAGCCCGAAGGTGGCGCAGAACATGGTCGTGCTGCGCGAGGCCACCACGCAGGTGCTCTCGCCGGTGACGTGGATTTCCGGCAGCGCCGGCGAACCCGCCGGCTGGCGCGATTTCGATTCGCTGCTGACCACCGCCTGGCGCGCCGCTTCGGTGGCCATGCTGCTGGCGCTGATCGCGAGCGGCGTGCACCTGTTCCTGCGCAGGCGCCGGTGGCGCACGGCCACGGTCGCGGGCGCGCAGGTCTACGTCACGGAGGGTGTGGGACCAGCCGTGGTCGGCCTGCTGCGCCCGCGCATCGTCGTGCCACAGTGGGTGACGATGGCGCTGCCGCGCCACCAGGCCGCCGTCATCGCGCACGAACAATCGCATCTCGACGCGCGCGATCCGCAGCTCCTCACGCTGGCGCTCGCGCTGCTGGTTTTCATGCCCTGGAACCTGCCCCTGTGGTGGCAGTTGCGCCGGCTGCGTTACGCGATCGAAGTCGATTGCGACGCGCGCGTGCTCCGCGGCGGTATCGATCCCACGCACTACGGAGAGACCTTGATCTCCGTGGGTGAACGCCAATCGGCCTACATCGGCGCGGTCGCGGCGATGTCGGAATCCAAAACTTTTCTCGAAGAGAGGATACGAATCATGATCAGCAAACCCGTCAAGTGGCGCCGCGCCGGCATCGCCGCGCTCGCTGGCATTTCGCTGGCGCTCACCGCGCTCGCGGCACAGGTCAGCCCACCGAACGCCGTGGACGCGCCCGCGGCGCAAGGTGGCGGAGCCGCGAAGAGCGCACGCGTCGCGATCAAACTACCGGCGGAGACGCTGGACCGTTACGTCGGCCATTACCAGGTGGGAGCGACCTTCCTCTTCACCGTGCGGCGCGACGGCGACCGGATGCTGGCCCAGCTCACCGGACAGCCCGAGGCGGAGATCTTCGCCGAGAGCGAATCGTCGTTCTTCTACAAGGCGGTCGATGCCCAACTGGATTTCCAGACCGACGGCGCCGGCCCGGCCAGCGCCGTGACGCTGCATCAGAACGGACAGAATCCCACCTGGCCCCGCATCGATGACGCAACCGCGGCCCAGATCAAGGCGTCGCTCGACGCGAAAGTGCGGAGCCAGGTCGCGAATCCCGCGAGTGAGGCCGCGCTCATCAAGCTCATGAAGGGTCTCGCATCGGGCAACCCCGATTACGATCAGATGAGTCCGGAATTCGCGCGCGTCACGCGCGAACAACTGCCGGCGCTCAAGGCGACGATGGAGAATCTCGGCGCGATCCAGACCGTCGATTTCCGCGGCGTGAGTCCCACGGGCTGGGACCTGTACGAAGTCGGCTTCGAGAAAGGACGGGTCCCGTGGCGGATTCATCTCGACGAGAGCGGCAGGATCGACGGAGCTCTGCTCCAGAGCTTCTGAGTGGAGTCCGGCCGCCGGCGCTCGCGCCGGCGGCCCTTCGAAAACGTCGTGGGTTATCCTCGCGACGTGCGTTCAATCCATCGGTCATCCGCTTTCGCGGCGCTTTTGTTCCTCGCCGCGTTCGCGCCACAAAGCGCAGCTCAGAACGCGAAACTCGACGCGTATTTCACGGAAAAGGACGGGCAGATCAGCGGCAGCTTCGCGGTCGCCGAGCGCGGTACCGTAAAGTACCGCCGGTCGGTGGGCTTCGCGACCCTCGAGAATGGCGTGCCGCAGCCCGCGGACGCCGGGACGCGTTACCGCATCGGCGAGGTGAGCCAGCTGTTCACCGCGGCACTCGTGCTGCAGTTTGCCGAGCGCGGCACCATCACGCTGGACAACCGGCTCGCGGAATTTTTCCCCGACGAGCCGGGCGCGATCGACATCACCTACCGCGACATGTTGCGATCGCAGGGTGAATCATCCGCGTACAACTATCTACTGCTCGGCCGCATGCTCGAGAAGGTGGCGGAACGGCCGCTCGCCGACATCCTGGTTCGACAGATCGCCGGGAAGCTGGGGCTGGCCCGCACCTACTTCGCCGGTTCCGGCCTGGCGCAGTCACTCGAGGCGGCGTCCTATCACTGGGCGGCGGAGGGGTGGCGGCCCGATCCGGTCGCGGACCCGGGCACCGGCGGCGGCGCCAGCGGTATCGTCTCGAACGCCTCTGACCTCGTCATCTTCATGGACGCGCTGTTCGCGGGAAGGGTGGTGACGCCGCACAGTCTCGCCTCGATGCGCGGCGAGGACGGCGGCCCGGGAATCGGAATGCAGCCCGCGACGATCGCGGGTTTTGCGGCGTTCTGCGCCCGCGGCGCCATCGAGTCATTCGCGTCGGCGGTCTGCCATTTCCCCGACCGCCGCATCTCGATCGCCTGGACCGGCAACGCCTCGCGCGTACCGCTGGATCAGATCGTCGAGGAGACTGCGCAATTCGCCATCAAGCGGGGACGATGACGGAGGCCCCGGTGGTGCGGCGGGCTTCCAGGTCCTCGTGCGCGCGTTGCGCGTCGGCCAGCGCATAACGCTGGTTGATCCGGACCTTCACCCACTTTTTCTTCACCGCCGAGAACGTTTCGCGCGCCATCCGCTCGAGATCCGTTCGGTCCGCGGTGTAGTCGAACAACGTCGGGCGTGTGAGGAACAATGAGCCGCGCTTGACGAGCTCCGCGGGTGAAATCGGCGCCACCGGGCCGGACGAACTGCCGTAGCTCACCATGAGGCCGCGCTTGCGCAGGCAATCGAGGGATTCGAAGAAGGTGTCCTTGCCCACTGCGTCGTAGATGACGTGTGCGCCGAGGCCCTTGGTGAACTTCTTCACCGACGCCGCGATTTCATCGCGGTTGCGTATCAGCACGTGTTTGCAGCCGTTGCGCTTCGCGAGCCTGGCCTTGTCCTCGCTGCCGACGACACCGATGACCGTGGCGCCGAGCGCGCGGCCCCATTGGCAGAGCAGCGAGCCGACGCCGCCCGCGGCCGCGTGCACCACGATCACGTCGCCGCGCTTCACGTCGCACGTGTGCCGCAGTAGATAGCAGGCTGTCATTCCCTTGAGCATGAGCACCGCCGCCTGCTCGTCGGACACGCCCGCCGGGACCTTCACGACGCGCTCCGCCGGCACGTTGCGCACTTCGCAGTAGCTGCCCGGCTGCGCCGTGACGTAGGCGACGCGTTGGCCGGGTTTCAGGCCGCGAACCTTGCGCCCGACCGCCGTGATGACGCCCGCGCCTTCGCGACCCAGTCCCGCGGGCAACGGCTGCGGGTAGAAGCCCGTGCGGTCGTAGACATCGATGAAGTTGATGCCGATGGCCGTGTGCCGCAATTGCACTTCGTCCGCGGCGGGCGGGGCTACCTCGACGTCCTCGAGCCGCATGACCTCGGCTCCACCCGTTTCATGAATACGAATGGCGCGAGGCATGCGGCTCTCCTGGAACGAGGACGATTACGCAGAGTATCCCCGCTCGCCGTGCTCGGCGAGGTCGAGGCCCTCGGTTTCCTTTTCTTCCGACACGCGCAGCCCGAAAAGTACGTCCATCAGCTTGAGGATGATCCACGTGAGCAGCACGCACCAGGCGGAGGCGACCACGATGCCGAGCGCCTGCACGCCGACCTGCGCGCCGATCGACTGCTGCACGGGGAACCCGGTGCCGCCGAGGCTCACGGCCGCGAACACGCCCGTGAGCAGCGTGCCGACCACGCCGCCGACGCCGTGAACCGGCGAGACATCGAGCGAGTCGTCGACCTCGAGCTTGCGCTTCAGGAATTGCGTTGCGTAGAAGCAGACCGTGCCCGCCGAGAGGCCGATCGCCACCGCGCCCAGCGGCCCGACGAAGCCCGAGGCCGGCGTGATCGTGCCGAGACCCGCGACCATGCCGGTGACGACACCCAGCATCGACGGCTTACCGTACTTCTTCCACTCGATGAACATCCACGCGAGCGCACCGGCCGAGGCGCCCATGTGCGTGGTCACCATCGCCATGCCGGCCGAGCCGTTCGCGGCCAGCGCGCTGCCCGCGTTGAAGCCGAACCAGCCCACCCACAGCATGCCCGCGCCCGCCACCGTGAGCGGCAGGCTGTGCGGCGTCATCGCCGTGTGCGGGAATCCGCGGCGCTTGCCGAGCACGAGCGCGCAGATCAGCGCGGAGACGCCGGCGCTCACGTGCACGACGATGCCACCCGCGAAATCCATGACGCCGAGCTGGGCCAGCCAGCCGCCACCCCACACCCAATGCGCGAGCGGGACGTACACCAGCAGCAGCCACAGCGCGGAGAAGCCGAGCACGGCGGAGAAGCGCATGCGCTCCGCGAAGCCGCCGATCACGAGCGCGGGCGTGATGACGGCGAAGGTCATCTGGAACATGACGAACACGGTCTCGGGAATCGTCCCCGACAGCGAATCACGCGTGACGCCCTGCAGGAAGGCCTTGTCGAGGCCGCCGATGAGCGACTGCGCGCCGCCGCCGTCGGTGAACACCAGCGAATATCCGACCGTCATCCACAGCAGCGAAGCGACGCCGGTGATGGCGAAGCACTGCATGAGAATGGAGAGCACGTTCTTCGACCGAACGAGCCCCGCGTAGAACAACGCGAGTCCGGGCAACGTCATGAACAGCACCAGCGCGGTCGCGGCGATGATCCAGGCGGTGTCGCCTTTATCGACCACGGGCGCGCCATCCTGCGCGTACGAAATCAACGGGCACAGCAGCAAGCCGAGCGCAGCCGGCGCCCGGTAGTTAGAAGCACTCATTTTTGATCCCCTCGTCTGGCGGCTGGCAGTCGCCGCAATCCAGCTCATGTACGAGCGCCCGCCCCTGTCAGAGAACGAAGCCCGCTTTTTTATCTAGTTAGCAGAGCGCCCGTCACGCAAGTGAACGGGCGCTCGTTGAATCCCGGGCGCGAGCCCGTTACAAAGCCGAGTTATCCGTTTCACCGGTACGAATGCGGATCACGCGATCGATATCGGTGATGAAGATCTTGCCGTCGCCGACCTTGCCGGTCTTGGCGGCTTTCAGGATCGCTTCGACCACCTGGTCGACGAGATCGCTGCGCACGGCTACTTCAATTTTGGTCTTCGGGACGAAGTCGACGACGTATTCGGCGCCACGATACAGCTCGGTATGACCGCGCTGGCGACCGAAACCCTTCACCTCCGTCACCGTCATTCCGGAAACGCCTATCTCGGACAGCGCCGCACGGACGTCGTCGAGCTTGAAAGGCTTGATGATGGCGGTGACCAATTTCATTTCTTTTCTCCCAATTCTTTATTGCCAGTCTTTCGATGGAGTCGACGCCGACATCGGCGAGCCCTAATCGCAGTGCAGCTTCCGTGCCAGTATCCCGAAAGCCCAACATAGCGGCAATTCAGCGTTTGGGCCTTTGATCGTGGGGCTGGCGAGCACCAAATTGGCGCGGGGGAACGCCGTGCGCCCAACAATGGTGCGACGCTACCCCAGCGAGTGGACTCTCTTATCTATACGGTGTGAATAGGATGAACGTGCCAATGAATCCGCGGGTGGTCATCGTCGGGGCCGGACAAGCTGCCTCGCAAGCCATCGAAACGTTGCGCAGGCGTGGCCACACCGGGCCTATCACGTTGATTGGCGACGAAGATCTGCTGCCCTACCAGCGCCCACCACTTTCGAAGAAATATCTGGCGGGCACCCTCGAGCGCGATCGGCTGCTCATCCGTCACATGGACCACTACCTCGCGCACGGCATCGACCTGAGACTCGGCTTCGCCGCGGTGCGCATCGATCGCGAGCGGCACCGCGTGGAAATCGCGGATGGCACATCGATCGAGTACGACCACCTGCTGATCGCAACCGGGAGCCGGCCGCGCCTGTTGCCCCAGGATTGGGAGTCGGTCCGGCCGCTCTACCTGCGCACCGCGATGGACGTTGAACTGCTGCGACGGGAAATGGCGCCGGGCCGGAGGGCCGTCATCATCGGCGGCGGCTACATCGGCCTCGAATCCGCCGCAACCCTGCGCGAGGCCGGGCTCGAGGTCACCGTGTTCGAAGCCGCCGATCGCGTGATGTCGCGGGTCGTTTCACCGGCCGTGTCCCGCTTCTACGAAGCAGAACACGCGCGCCACGGAGTCGAGATCCGCTGCGGCGACTTTTACCGGCTTCCGGTCCCTGGCACCGAAATCCGGGAAGACTTCGTGCTGGCGGCGATCGGGGTGGTGCCGGCTGATTCGCTCGCGCGGGATGCGGGGATCGCATGCGACGACGGCATCCTGGTGGACGAATACTGCCGCACCTCGGACCCCGACATCTGGGCGGCGGGCGACTGCACGCGGCACCCGAGCGTGCGCTACGGGATGCGTGTGCGCCTTGAATCGGTCGACAACGCGTTCGAGCAGGCAACCAGCGCCGCGCTCAACATGCTCGGACTAGCTACCGTGCACGACAAGGTGCCGTGGTTCTGGTCGGATCAGTACGACCTCAAGATGGTCATCGTCGGACTGGCGGCCGGCTTCGACACGGCCGTGCTGCGCGGCGACCCGGCGACGCGCGCCTTCAGCGTCTGCTATCTCCGGGACGGCGAGCTGATCGCCGTCGAAACCGTGAATCACACGAAGGACCAGATGGCCGCGCGCAAGATGATCCCGGCCCGGGCGCGGCCGGATCCGCGGAAACTCGCGGACCCGGCCATGGCGTTGCGGGATTGTTAGGCGGCGCGCGGCAGTGGCGCCGTGGCGAGCCGCGAGATTTCGCGGCGCGCCTGCGCCATCGCCGCGGCGCGGGCGTCCGGCCCGTAACCGATCTTCTCCGCGCGCACGAACGTCACGTCGGTCAGGCCGACGAAACCGAGCAGGTGCCGCAGGTACGGCTCCTGGAAATCGATCGCGCTCGCCGGCCCTTCGCTGTACAGGCCGCCGCGACTCTCGATCACGATGACACGCTTTCCGGTCAGCAGTCCTTCCGGGCCTGCCTCCGAATAGGAGAAGGTCTCGCCCGCGCGCAGCACGTGGTCGAACCACGCGCGCAGCGTGGTCGAGACGCCGAAGTTGTACATCGGCGCGCCAATCACGATCGTGTCGGCGGCGCGCAGCTCGGCGATGAGCTCGTCGGACAACACGCGCGCCTTGCGCTCGGCATCGCTGACGGGCGTGCCACGCACGCCGGCGAGCGTATCCACGGAGAGGTGCGGCACCGGAATGCGACCGAGATCGCGGCTCTTCACCGTCACCTCGGGATGTTCGGCCAGCAGTCGCTCAACCGTCTCCTGCACCAGCACTCGAGAAACGGAGTCTTCGCGGGCGGCACTGCTGTTGATGACCAACAAGGACTTCATGGGCACTCCTTCCTGTTGAATTCGTTTTGGCGTGAGTGCATGGTGGCGTTCCTAAAAGCGGTTTAGTAGCCGCCAAATCTGCGACTCGGTGTCGCTGAAAGTGGAACGCAAAGATGGAAATCGATGATATCCGGGCCTTTTTGGCCGTTGCCGACACGGGTGGCCTCACGGCGGCGGCCCAGCGACTGGGCGTCAGCAAGTCCGTCGTCAGCCGGCAGATCGCCCGGCTCGAGAAGGATCTCGGCGCCGTACTGCTGACCCGGACCACGCGCGGCGCGGCGCTCACCGAAGCCGGCGCAAACTTTCGCGATCACGGGATGCGCATCGCCGCGGAAGACGAGGCCGCGCGCGACATCGTCGCGGCCGATGGACCGGTGCGCGGCCGCCTGCGTGTCGCGGCGCCGCTGTCGTTCGGACCCACGCATTTCTCTCCCGTGCTCGCCGAGCTCGCGGCGCGGCATCCCGAACTGGAGATCCACGCGTCCTACAGCGACCGGATGGTCGATCTCGTGGCCGACGGTTTCGACGCGGCGATCCGCCTCGGACGCCTCAGCGATTCGCGCCTGATCGCGCGCCGCGTAACATCGTTGGGCGGTCGCCTCGTCGCGAGTCCTCGCTACCTCGAATCTCATCCCGAGCCGCGCACCCTGGAAGACCTCGAGGATCACCCCGCGATCGCGCAGGCCGGCGTGCCGTGGGTGTTCGAACACGAAGGACGTGTGATGACCTTCCACCCCCGGGCCCGGTTCACCGCGGACAACGGCGCGGCGCTGGTGCCCGCCGTGCTCGCGGCCCTGGGAGTCTCGATGCTTCCCGACTTCCTGATCGAGGAGCACATCGCGAGTGGCGCCCTGGTGCCGCTGCTGCCGGACTACCCCCTGCCCGATGCGGGCGTGTTCGTCTTGCGACCGCCCGGCGGAAATGCGCCACGCAAGGTCCGCGCGCTCATCGAGATCATGCTGGAGAAATTCGGCGGTAGGGACTGCCGGACCCCTCGCCCGGCGTGATCGCGGTGCAATGTGAAATCCCCATTGCGTCCTCTACTACACGTGTCATAGAGTAGACCACAGTTGTAAATACAACCATGTTTTAGAACAGGAGCCGACGTGGCCGAGCCGAAGCTGAGTCCGATCGAGTTGAAAATCATGGGCGAGTTGTGGGGTCACGGGCCGCGCTCCATCCGCGAAATCCACGAGGCCATCGTGAAGCGCGACCGGCCGGCCTACACCACGGTGCAGACCATGGTCTACCGGCTCGAGGCCAAGGGCGCCGTGCGGCGCACCAAGAAGATAGGCAACGCGCACGTGTTCGAGGCCACCACCTCGCGCGAATCGGTGCAGACCCGGCTGCTCAAGGAGTTGTTAGGCCTGTTCGGCGGAAGCGCGGGCCCGGTGATGGCGCACCTGGTCGAAATGGGCAAGATTTCGAACGAGGACATCGAGGACGCGCAGAAGCTGCTGCGCGAACACGCCAGCCGCGCGAAGGACAAGGCCAGATGATCGGCGCGCTGCTCGATCATCTGTGGCAGTCGACGCTGTTCTGCGCCGGCATCTGGCTGCTGATGTTCGGGCTGCGCGCGAATGGCGCGGCGCTGCGCCACTGGTTGTGGATGCTCGCATCGCTCAAGTTCCTCGTGCCGTTTTCGCTGCTGTATTCGCTGGGCTCGCTGGCCGGGGTGTTGCCGCCCGTCGCGGCCCAGCCCGATCTCCTCGACGAAGCATTGAGTGCTGCATTCCCGGTGCTTTCGCCGACCAGTTTCCTCTCCGTTTCGATTTCTCCGGACGCCACCGCGAGCCTCGGGCTCGAAGCCGTATTGATCGGCGTGTGGGCGATCGGGGCGTCGCTCGTGCTGCTGCGCTGGTTCGTCGCCTGGCGCGCGGTCAGCAGGATTTCCCGGGCAGCGAGACCGGCGCCGGGCGCATCGCCGGATGCGTGGATCACGGATGCGGACATCGAACCGTCCGCGGCCCGCGTCTTTCAGCCGGTGGTGCTGCTTCCGGTCGCGCTGCTCGGGAAACTGACCGCGCCGCAGCTCGAGGCGGTGCTCGCGCACGAACGCGAGCACATCTCGCGGCACGACAACCTCAAGGCGAGCCTGCATCGCCTGGTCGAGGCCCTGTTCTGGTTCTATCCACCCGTGTGGTGGATAGGCCGGCGCATGCTCGAGGAACGCGAGCGCGCGTGCGACGAGGCGGTGATCGACCGCGGCCACGATCCGGCGGACTACGCGGCCGGCATCCTCGCCGTGTGCCGTCACTGCCGGGCCCAGGCCGGCCACGGGCCCGCGCTGCTGTCTTCGGCCACGGCCGGGAACCTGACGCAACGCGTGCGCGAGATCCTCGCGGCCGCGCCGCCGCGTTCGCTCGGGTTCGTGAAGGCGGGAATGCTCTGCGCCTGCACGATGATCGTCGCGACGGTGCCGGTTTTCGCCGGCGCCTTCGACGTCGCACTGCATCGCTACCAGCTGATGCGCAGCCACGCGAACGCGCTCGGCGCGGCCGAAATCTCGATCTCGCTGGCGGCTCCCGGCGGTCCGGCCTACCAGTCGGTCCTCGTCAACGGCGATCGCGTCGTGATCCGCAACAGTTCGTTGCGCGACCTGGTCGCGCTCGCGTACGGCGTCGAGTCCTGGAAGATCGTCGGCTTCGATTCGCTGCTGGACGACGTGCGCTACGACGTGCTCGCCCGGTTGCCGCGACCCGTCAACGAGCCCGAGCACTTCGACCCGCACGCGCTTCAGGGCACGGTGACCAAACTACTCGCCAGCCGCTTCGGCATGGAGATCCACGTCAACCGGCGCTGCCAGGATCCCTGCGGCCGGATCGCATCGCTCGACCCTCCCGACTCCCGATAGAGTTCCATGCTCGCCGGGACCGTCGATCACCTGTGGCAATCGCTGCAGTTCTCCGGGGCTGCCTGCCTCCTGGCGTGGCTCGCGCGCGGCAATGCCGCCATCGTTCGGTCATGGCTGTATCGCATCGCGGCGCTCAAGTTTCTCGTCCCGTTCCACGTGCTATTTGCACTTGGGTTCTGGCACGGCTTCCCGGTCACGTTTTCGAGCGATCCGCCGCCTGCGAAGATCGTCGCGGCCGTCGATGTCGGGACGCCCTGGTTCGCGCCGGCGGCTTTTCTCGGTCGGACCTGGCTGCTGCTGATCGTGGCGTTGGCGGCATCCATCGCCTTGTTGCGCTGGATGTCCCGGCGCAGAAACGAGGATGAGCTCCACGCGTACGCCGAGCGCATGCGCCTCGAACGCGATCCGGACGATCGGCAGCCCGGGCTCGGCTTTTTCAGGAGTGCGCTGTTCACCACCCTGGCACTCGTCGCGCTTGCCCTGCCGCTCACGGGCGGTGCGATCGAAGGTTCGCTGCATCGGCGCGAGGTCCTCATTGCCAATGCGCTCTCGTTGCGCGGCGCCCCGATGCGCATACGGCCCGCGGTTCATGGCATGGGCGCACGCTTCGAAATCCGCGCGGAGGGCCGCGGCGTGCTCATTCGCAACGCCACCATCCGCGACCTGGCGGCGCTCGCCTACGGCGTGCATCCGTACTTCGTGCGCGGCAATCATTTCGTCGCGAGCGGACAGGAGGACTGGCTGACCAACTCGCGCCACGATGTGTTCGTAACCGCTGGCATACGCGAGCCCGAACGCTTCGACAGCTACGCGCTGCGCCAACCGTTGACCAAACTACTCGCGGAGGAGTTCGGACTCGAGATCTACGTAAACGGGGACTGCCAGCCACCCTGCGGCCGATGGGGCACGGCGCTCACGCCAGATCCGCTGTCTCCCTGACGGCGACCGACCCGGCGCGAGCCGCCGGCCTGGCGCGCCAGCGCGCGAACACGGTCTCGATCCCCGCGTCCTCCTCGCCGATGATGCCCTCGGTGAGTTGCCGGCCGAGCTCGCGATAGCTGTCGAACTGCATCTCGCCGTAGAACTGGTTGGCCGTGGACTGGTTCGGAAACTCCGGATTCGTGCGCCAGTACCCGTAGATGTCGGCGCTCAGGTCGGTGCGCACGAGCGCCTTGAGATAGAGGATTTCGCCGCGGCTGCCATCCGCGTAGGTCACCTCGCCGACCAGGTGCGCGCGCTGGCGCGGCAGCAGCTCGTCGCGATGGAACAGCGGATCCGCGCAGATGTTCACGTCGGCCCCGAAGTCGGCGCGCGCGCGCTGCACCGCCTGCGCGAGATCCGCGAGCGTCGCGTTCGGATCGGCGCCCGCATCGCTCACGAATATGTAGCGGCAACGGCGGCGCAGCAGTTCGTAGACACCGAGGTTCTCGAAGTGACCGCCGTCGGACAGGTGAATACGCGCCTGCTTTTCATCGAGCCCGATGCCCATCATTTCGCGAAGCATGAGCTGGTACCACGCGGGCCAGCGCCAGCGGCGCGGCTCGTGACGCGGGTTCGAGACCCACACGCCGAGCCGCACGTTGAGCAGCGCCATCAGGAAGCTCACCGGCCGCGAACTCGTCGCGATCGTGTCCGGGTCGACGGCGGCGCCCGACACGGCGAACGCGGTCGAGAGCGTGAGCTCGCCGCGCAGGTAGTTGGTCGTACGGCGAAAACCGGTCGCGGTCGAGCCGCAGTACAGCGGCGTGAGGATCATGTTCTCGCCGTTGCGCGCGCGGCGCTTCGCGTCCGTCGAGCTCGTGGTGTTGAGCGTCGTGTTGATGATGTGGAACGGACCGCCGGATTCCGCGCGTACATCGGCGAGCCGGAACAACGCCGGATGCCTGTCGTCGGGCGACACGGCGGGCAGGAACGCCTCGGCCAGCCGGCTGCGGTAGTAGCTGTGCATCGAAATCGCGTTGATGTCGCACGTGAATGCAAACAAGGCTGAAAGCGCGAGCCACGCGTGGAACACCGGCGTGTTGAGCAAAGGGGTGTGATGCGCCAGATGATAGAGGCCCGTGAACAGGCCGATCAGCACCAGCGCGAGGCCGGCGACGGCGAACGCGCCGGAGTGTTTGCCCGCTTTGCCCGCCTGGCGCACGGACAGCGCGCCGGTCACCAGCGGCGCGAGCCAGGTGAAGTGCCGGGTCAGTTCGACGGCGGTTTCGGATTTCACCATGCTGAACACGGTTCGCTCGATGCCGACGAGCACCGGGAACAGGCCGATGCCGATGCAGATCACCGCGCCGCCGAGTAGTTTGCCCAGGCTCAGCCGCAGGTACTGTCCCGCGCTCATCTGGCGCAACGGTGGCAGCACCGTGCTGAAGGCGAACAGCAGTGTCGCGACCAGGTAGAGCGCCAGCAAGCCGACGCCGGCCACGCCGAAGAGAAAGAATCCGTCGTGCGCGTCCACCGCCGTCGCACCGGGCAGCGCCAGGTCGTGCGGAAATGCAAAGGCGAAGTAGTCTCCCGACGCGATGCCGATCAGCAGCAGCAGGAATGGAATCAGCACGAACAGGTTGAGCAGTGTGCCGGCCAGGATGCTCGCGCCCAGCGTCCAGCCGGAAAGTCCCGGTCCGGCGATGAGATAGCGCCCGTGCGCGCGCAGCCAGTCGAGCACCGTGCCGGTGCCGCTCGCCAGCGGAATGGCGCCGAGTCCTTGCAGCGAGCTCGCGGGCACGTGCGCACGCAGCCAGGTGAGGCAGGAGGCGATGTACCCGCCGCCGGAGACGGACGACAGGTAGTCGAAGCGATCGAGCAGGCCGCGATTGGCGAGCGCCTGCAATACGCCCATGTTGAACGCGGCGGAACGGATGCCGCCTCCCGACAGGGCGAGCCCCGCGAGCGGCGCGCTATCCGGGACCGCGCCGGTCACGCGGCGCCGGCGCCGGATCCATTCGAGCTCGGCGCGTTCGACCGCCGCGAAGTCCTCGGTGAAATCCTGCTCGCCGCTCACAGCGTCTCTCCGAACAGCTTGCACTGCGGCGGCTGGTAGTCAGCCGGCGTCTGGGGATCACGATGCACCTTGAGGTACTCGATGATCGAGAACCTTTCCTCGTCGGTGAACTCGGGTCCGATCACGCCGTGCGGCAGCGGATTGTTCTTCGGGTCGGCCAGGTGTTTCTGCCACGTGGCGGCGTCGGCCGCGAATGCATGGCCGGTGTTGTGGTTGCCCTTGAGGCTCGTATCGAGCCAGAAGCCGTCGTCTTCTCCTTCGGCATCGGGTTCGATCGCGTATCCGACATGTCTGGTATCGAAGTCGCGCCGTCCGACGAAGAAGCGCTTCGTGCGTTTCTCCGGCGGCAGCAGCATTTCATACAGCGACGGAACGGAACCGTTGTGCAGGAAGGGCGGCGTCGCCCACACACCTTCGAGCGGACGCGGCTTGTAACCGGCGATCTCCTGCGGCAGATCGAGCGCTCCGAATCCCTCGAGGCATTGCTGCGTCGCGTAGTCGATGCCGTTGTCGGCGTAGAAACGGTTCTTGATGAGAATGCCGACGAGGTTGAGTGCGAGGCCCTCGGAAAGGCTCTTCGGATCGAGCTTGTCGAGTGTGAGCTCGATGTTCTTGGCTCCGTGGCGCACGTCCCAGAAAAGGTTTTCGAGATGACAATCGGCGTCGCACTGCAGCGGATCGGCGGGACGCTGACCCGCGCCTGCAATGTCCGGAGCGCCGAGTGCGACGACCGCGGCATCTATCGCGCGGAACGATTCCTCGGGCAGCGAAGGGACCGCGTCCGCATCCGGGTCGGGGTATGACGCGAGCAGCGCCGCGAGCGGCGCATGTTCGTCGCCCGCGCCATTCAACCTCACGACCTCGGTCAACCGGAAGCGCGCGTCACGCGCCAGCGCGCGTGTCAGCAGCGGGCGCAACGCGGCGCCCAATTCGGCCTTCGTGAGACCGGTCGAGGAAATGTCGTAGCGGCGTTCGAGAAAACCCTGGGCCGCGGTCGGATCCGTGCCGATGTGTTCGAGCGGAATGACCTCGATGCGCCAGACCAGGTCGTTAGATGGCTTGAGGGGCGCCGCGGCCTTCGCGCGCGCGGGCTCGGCGACGTTGGGCCCGTGACACTCCTGGCAACGCTCCTTGAACAGCTTCTCGCCCTGCGCCGCCTTCTCGCGGTCGATCTCACCCATGAGGTCTTCGGGCCAGCGCGGCGGGCGCAACATTTGCAGCGCATTTTCGATGCGCGTGAGGCCCGCGATATCGACCGAGCTGCGGTACCGCTCGCTCGACGGCAGCGGCGCGTTCATGACGCTGCGCAACGGCGCGATCGCACCGACACCCAGCGCCTCGCCGACGTTGCGCGCCAGCGGCTGCGCAACGGAGCCGTTGTACTGCACCCAGTCGAACTTCCAGATGTTCCACAGGTACGGATAACTCACCGGTGCATCGCCGACCTGGTAGTTAGCCGTCGAGAGATGATCGCCGAAGGCCGTGTTGCCGATGCGCCCGAGCGCGTCGGTGCGGCCGAAGCCCTCGTGCACCGGGTACAGGTCCCGCAGCGGGTTGTTCTGCCCGCTCGCGAGCATCGCCTTGATGGTGGCGCGCAGCGCCTCCTTGAGTTGCGGCTTGCCTTCGGGGTACCCCTCGCCGAGCACCTTCTGCGCGAAGCGGTCGAACTTCCACGGGTTGACCGAAGTTCCGATCAGCGCCGCCGCGAGCACGGGCGCGAAACTGCCGCGCGACATGTCCGTGAAGGCGTGCATGGCCTGGCCGCCGTCGATGCGGATGGCATGGGTCTTGCCGTCTTTCTCTACGTGGATCTCGCCCGTGTGGCAGGCCGCGCAGGTGATGTCGAGCACGTATTCGCCGATGCGCGGATCGAAGTGTCGCGTGAAGCCGATCGGCAGCTGGTCGGGATTGGCGGGGCTCGGCTTCGGGTCGACCAGGAACCGGTACTTGCGCATGTGTTCCGGGTCGGCGAATCGCTGCTTGGAGAGCGGCAGTTCGAGATTGACGAACCACGCATACCGCACCGCACCGAGCGACGCGCCCTGCGGCATCGAGGTGCCCTGGGCCGTGTAGTAGTAGCGCTGGCGCAGCGTCGCGTCCTGGCCCTCGCCCCATCCCTGGTCGAGCCAGGCGTATTCGTCGACCTTCTCGAGCGCCGGAATGGTATGGACCGGCCACAACACGAACCACGCGTACAACCCGAACGCCGCCAACACGCCCACGATTGCCGCGCCCAAGATCCATCTCAATAGCCGTCGCATCGCGTTACTCCCTGCCCGATCTGACGCATACTTCGCGAACAAACAAATTCGTCGAAGGATGGCGATTGTGTACGGCTCAGGAAAACTTTCAATTGCCTGGTTGGCAAGCCTGCTTCTGGTTGTTTGTTTGGTGACGGAAGTCGCACTCGGCGCACCCGTCGTCACTACGATTCCCGGAGAGGCGCTGCGCATCGAGCGCTTCAGCGGTGAAGTCGAACTACTCGAGGATCCGGGCGGCCAGCTGGGCATCGCGGACGTCAGCTCCGGGCCCGCCGCCGAAGGTTTCCGGCGCGCGACGCCCGAGACGGCGAATGTCGGGTTCACCTCGTCGGCCTGGTGGGTGCGGTTCACACTTCACAACCCGGCGCCCGAGCCGCGCCAGATATTCCTGCGCCAGGGCTATCCACTCATCGACTACATCACATTCTTCAGCCCCGATCCGTTCGGTGGCTGGCGCGAGCTCGCGACCGGCGACCGGCTCGACTTCGACACGCGCGCCATCGCGCACCGCGATTTCTTCTTTCCGCTGGATCTGCCCGCGGCCGGCGAGCGCACGTTCTACCTGCGATACGCGTCACAGGGTCCGGTGGACATCCACCTCGCGCTGCTCGACGCGGCCGAGATGACCGGGTCGGTGAGCCGCGAGCAGCTCGCCTATGGCGTCTACTTCGGCGCCGTGATCATGCTGCTGGTGTGGAGTGGCCTCGTGTTCATCGCGGTGCGGGACAATGCGTTCCTCGCCTACTTCGCCTATGTCGCGACTTTCGGGTTGTACATGGGCGTCAATACGGGACTGGCCTTCCAGTACCTGTGGCCCTCGAGCCCGCAGTGGGCGAACACCTGCCTGCTGGTGCTGTTGAACGTCTCGCTGATAACCGCGCTGCACTTCTCGACGACGATCCTGCGCTCGCGCGACTACACGCCGCGCCTGTTCCTGATCGCTCGCGGACTGCAGATCGCCGCCGCGATCGCGGTGGCGCTCGTGCCCGTACTCGACTACGCCGTGCTCGTCCGGCCCGTCACGTTCCTGATCCTGATCTCGGTGATCTTCCTGATCACGCTCGGCGTGGTGAGCCTGCTCGCGGGCTCGCGTCCCGCGCGGTTCTTCGTCATCGCGTGGAGTGCGTTTCTCGCCGGCTCGATGATCTTCGTGCTGAAGAACTTCGGCGTGCTGCCGCACACCTTTCTCACGCAGCACAGCTGGCAGGTGGGATCCCTGCTCGAGATGATCCTGCTCTCGATGACGTTGTCGAGCCGAATGAGCGAACTGCAGCAGCAGAGCCGCACCGATCCGCTCACTCTGCTCGGCAACCGGCGTCACTTCGATATCAAGCTGCTCGCGGAATTCAACGCCGCGCGCCAGTCCGGCCTGCCGCTCTCGTTGCTCGTGCTCGACATCGATCACTTCAAGCAATACAACGACCGACACGGTCACGCGCAGGGCGACGAGGCGATCAAACTTCTCGGTGGGGTGATCCGCAGGCACGCGCGCAAACCCTTCGTCGCCTGTCGCTACGGCGGCGAGGAGTTCTGCGTGATCCTGCCGAACTCCGACTCCGCCGTGGCGGGCATGGTCGCGGAGCGTCTGCGCAGCGCCGCGCAGACGCTGATCGCCGGCGATCATTCGATCACGATCTCGGTCGGCTACGCCTCGCTGACGGGCGACGAATACTCGAGCCCCGAGAAATTCTTCGAAGCCGCGGACGCCGCGATGTACTCGGCCAAACAGGCCGGGCGCAATCGCGTCGCGGAATTCCGCGGCCGCCGCAACGGCGATCCGCCGTCGGCCGTAGCCGAAACAGGCACCTGAGCGTCTCCGTTGGAGGTTGAACCGTCGTGGGCGACCGCGGCTTGCCTTATTTACTACGGATGTCGTAGATTAAGCCGCAGTTGTAGTAGACCCGAGAGATGCGAACATGGAAATTCGCCACATCGTGTGCAGGGCGTTGGTGCCCGTTCTCCTGCTGTTCGTCGGCCCCATCGCCTGCGACGCCGCGGGCACGAGTCCTGGAAAAGGATCGCAGGTCTCGAACAATCCCGCGTCGGTCCAGGCGCGCAAACTACTGGAGGCGATCAACTCCGGTGACCGCGCGGTGCTGGAGGCCTACCGCGAGGACAATTTCTCACCGGAGTGGAAGGAAGCGCCCGACGTCGACGTGGGCCTGCACAAGCACAAGGAGTTCGGCGGCTTCGACCTGATCGAGGTGGATGACGACCGCCCTCACAACCTGCACGGCTGGGTGCGCGCGAGGGATTCGGACGCCGTGCTCGAGTTCGTGGTGGAAACCGAGAGGGCCGCCCCGCACAGGGTCAACTTCGTGCACCTGGACTGGGGCAATTCACCGACCAAGTTCCGCGTGCCGCGACTCTCCGAAGCCGACGCCATCGAAGCCTGGCGCGCCGACACGTCGCGCCGCGCGCAGGCAGACAAGTTCTCCGGCGTCATCCTGCTGGCGCGTGGCGACGAGGTCCTGCTCCGCGAGGCGTATGGATTCGCCGATCGCGAAGGCAAGGTCCCGAACACCGTCGACACGCGCTTTCGCACGGCGTCGACCAGCAAGATGTTCACCGCCGCGGCGGTGCTCCGGCTGGTGCAGGACGGCAAGCTCAAGCTCGATGACCGCATCGGGAAGATAGTCCCGGCGCTGGCGGACAAGCCCATTTCCACCGCGACTATCCACCAGCTCCTCACCCACACCTCCGGCGCGGGCGATTTTTACGGCCCCCGCAACGACGAACACCGGAAGGAATTGCAGACCCACGATGACTTCATAAGGATCTTCGGCGGCGATCCGCTGCTATTCGCGCCGGGCAAGAAGTTCGAATACCACAACCTCGGGTTCATGTATCTCGGCGCCGCCATCGAACACGTCAGCGGCAAGAGCTTTTACGACTATCTACAGCAATCGATCTTCGGTCCCGCCGGCATGAAACACACCGACACGCCGCCGGTGGACGTCGACATGCGGGGGCGCGCGCAGGGTTACTTCAGGCCGCCGGGTGAGCGCGAGTGGATCCCCGCCGGTCAGCACCTCGAGTATCGCGCCGACGGCGCGGGGGGCGCCTGGTCCACGGCCGACGACATGCGCCGCTTCCTGGGCGCGTTGCGCGCGCATCGAATCCTCGACGAGAAGTTCACGCGGCTCATGCTCGAACCGAAGACCGAAGCGTGGAAGGGCCACGGATACGGCTACGGAATATGGGTCGACGAATATCCCGGTGGCGGGTTGTGGATCGGCGGCACCGGTGGAGAAATGGGCTCGAACTCGGAGGCCTGGTTCAACCCGGCATCGGGATACCAAGTGATCGTGTTGTCGAACCTCGATTTCGGCGCGGCGAAGAACGTCTCGGAATTCGTGCGCGCGCGCCTGCCGGTGCCGGTGCGCTGACGGACCACCGAAAGATTCTCCGCGCGGCCCGGACTATCCACTCATGCTCGCCGGAATCGTCGATCACCTGTGGCAGTCGATCGGCTTCTTCGCCATCGCGTGGTTGCTCGCGGCGATGCTCAGATCCAGCTCCGCCCCCCAGCGCATATGGATCTGGCGCATCGCCGCGATCAAGTTCGCAGTGCCGTTTGCCTGGTTGCATTCGCTGGGCGCCTGGTACGGATTCCCGGTGCGGCACAACGCCATCCCGCCGCCATCCGTGCTCACGGACGCGGTGGCCAGTCTCACGCCCATGGCCGCGCCGGCGCGATCGATCGCGCCCGCACGTTTCGTTCTCATCGTCGCCCTCGTCGTTGCACTGCTCATCACGGCGGCCTGCCTCGTGCGGATCCGGCGCGAGTTGCGGCGTGAGCGCTACCGCCAGCTCGCCGAAGAAGCGCGGGTCGCGATCGACTGGAAGGATGCGCCGGCCGCACCTGGATTTTTCGCAACGGTCGCGATGACGTCGGTGGCGCTGCTGTCGATCGCATTGCCCTTCGTCGCGGGCGGACTCGAGGATCGGCAGACCCGCCAGGCTGCGCTGGCGATCGATACTCGCTCGATGTCTTCAGCACGCATCTCGATGCGCGAATCCGGTTCCGGATACGGCCCCACACGGATCGATGCCGGCGCGGATCACGTCTCGATACGCCGCATCAATCTCAAGGATCTCGTCGCGCTCACCTACGGGGTCGGAAAGTTCGAGATCTTCGGCGGCGCGATGCCGTGGATGACCGAGCCTTACTACGACGTCGAAGTCGTCGGCCCGGTCCATGAGCCGGCCGTCTTCGATCCGTATTCATTGCGGGAACCGATGACGAGATATCTCCACGACCGGTACGGCGTATCCATCCGGATAAACGGCGCCTGCCAGGAGCCTTGCCCGGATCACGAATCCATCATCGTCGAGCGCGTGCAGTGGTGCAGCAACCCACTTGGCCCCAAGGCATGCCGCCACTGAGACGCGTCAGTTGGCGTCCCGGCCGCCGATGAGATCGAGCTGGCCGCGCCGCGCGACCCTGCGATCGAACAGCCCCCACGCGCCTTCGTGGCCGTGCCACGCGCCGCCGGTCGCCGCCTTGGCGTATTCGGTCGCGCGCGTCTCGAAGAAGTTCGCGTGCTCGACACCGTTCAGCATGGCGGTGAGCCAGGGCAGCGGATGTTCCTTGACGCCGTAGAGCCGCGGCAGGCCTAACTGCTTGAGGCGCCAGTCCGCGATGTAACGGATGTACTGCTTCACCTCCGACGCGGCGAGACCTTCGACCGGCCCCATCTCGAACGCGAGATCGACGAAGCGGTCCTCGAGCTTCACGACGGTCCGCGCGCACTCGACGATGTCGTCGCGCACCGCCTGCGAGAGCGCGCCCGTCTCCTGCGCGAAAGTGTGGAACAACCGGATGATGCCTTCGCAGTGTAACGTCTCGTCGCGCACCGACCAGCTCACCACCTGCCCCATGCCGCGCATCTTGTTGTGCCGCGGGAAGTTGAGCAGGATCGCGAAGCTCGCGAAGAGCTGCAGTCCTTCCGTGAAGCCGCCGAACATCGCGAGCGTGCGCAGTACGTCGGCGTCGGTCTCGACCCCGAAGCCCTGCAGATAGTCGTGCTTGTCGCGCATCGCCGCGTAGTCCATGAACGCGGTGAACTCGGAGTCCGGCATGCCGAGCGTTTCGAGCAGCAGCGCGTACGCCGCGATGTGCACGGTCTCCATGTTGGCGAACGCGGCGAGCATCATCTTGATCTCGGTGGGACGGAACACGCGCGCGTAGCGTTCCATGTAGTTGTCCTGCACCTCGACGTCCGACTGCGTGAAGAAGCGGAACACCTGCGTGAGCAGGTTGCGCTCCGCCTCGGTGATGCGGCTGCTCCAGTCCTTGCAGTCCTCGCCGAGCGGGATTTCCTCGGGCATCCAGTGGATCTGCTGCTGGCGGCGCCAGTATTCGATCGCCCACGGGTAACGGAACGGCTTGTACGACTTCGACGGCGTCAGCAGGCCGGGCTTCGTGATCAGTTCGATCTGTGAGGACATGGTGATCTTCCTACTGGCACGACAGGCATTCGTCGTACTTGGCTTCATCGGTATCGGTGGCGAGCGGCTTCACGGGCAGTGCGCGCGTGTTGTCCGCCTCCACACCGGCGAACCCCGCACGCTGCACGCTCTTGCTGCGGCAGTAATACAGCGACTTCACGCCGCGTTCCCACGCGGTCCAGTGCAGCATGAGCAGGTCCCACTTGTGGATGTCGCTGCGTAGATAGAGGTTCAGCGACTGGCCCTGGCAGATGAGTGGCGCGCGGTCCGCCGCGAGCTCGATGACCCAGCGCTGGTCGATTTCGAACGCGGTGCGGAACACGGCCTTTTCGTCGTCGCTGAGTTGATCGAGATGCTGCACCGATCCTTCGTGCGCGAGGATCGACTGCCAGGTGTCTTCGGTATTCAGCCCCTTGGCCTCGAGCACTTTCGTGAGCGCGGGATTGCGCACGCTGAACGAGCCCGACAGCGTCTTGTGCGTGTAGACGTTCGCCGGGATCGGCTCGATACACGCGCTGGTGCCGCCGCAGATCACCGAGATGCTCGCGGTCGGCGCGATCGCGAGCTTGTGGCTGAAGCGCTCCTGCACGCCACCCTCGGCGGCATCCGGACATGCGCCCCGCTCCTCCGCGAGGACTCGCGAGGCTTCGTCCGCCGCGCGGCGCAGGTGCTTGAACATGCGCAGGTTCGCGGCGCGCGCGAGCGCGCTCTCGAACGGGATGCCGCTGTTCTGCAGATAGGAATGGAAGCCCATCGCCCCGAGCCCGACGGAGCGCTCGCGCATCGCCGAGTAACGCGCGGTGTCCATCGACTTGGGCGCGTGGTCGATGAAATCCTGCAGCACGTTGTCGAGCATGCGCAGCAGGTCCTCGATGAACCGCGGCTCACGGCTCCATTCGTCCCAGGTCTCGAAATTCACGGAGGAGAGACAGCACACCGCCGTGCGCTGCTTTCCGAGATGATCGCGGCCCGTCGGCAGCAGGATCTCGCTGCACAGGTTCGACTGGCGGACCCTGAGGCCCAGCTCGCGCTGGTGCGGCGCGAGCTGGTTGTTGGCGGTGTCGCCGAACAGTAGATAGGGCTCACCGGTCTGCAGGCGGGTTTCGAGGATCTTCTGCCAGAGCTGCCGCGCGTTGACCGTGCGCATGACCTTGCCGTCCTTCGGGCTGCGCAGGCCGAAGGACCGGTCGTCGCGCACCGCCTCCATGAACTCGTCGGTGATGCAGATGCCGTGGTGCAGGTTCAGGCTCTTGCGGTTGAAGTCGCCCGAAGGTTTGCGGATCTCGATGAACTCCTCGATTTCCGGGTGATGCACGTCGAGATACACGGCCGCCGACCCGCGCCGCAGCGAACCCTGCGAGATCGCGAGCGTGAGCGAATCCATCACGCGCACGAACGGGATGATTCCCGATGTCTGCCCGCAACCCTTCACCGTTTCGCCGATCGACCGCACGCCGCCCCAGTACGTGCCGATGCCGCCGCCATTCGAGGCGAGCCAGACGTTCTCGGTCCACGTCTCGACGATGCCGTCGAGGTTGTCCTCGACCGAGTTGAGGAAACACGAGATCGGCAGGCCACGGTCCGTGCCGCCATTCGAGAGGATCGGCGTCGCGGGCATGAACCACAGCTTCGACATGTAGTCGTAGAGCCGCTGCGCGTGGTCCGCGTCGTCGGCGTAGGCGCGCGCCACGCGCGCGAACAGGTCCTGCGTCGTTTCACCCGGCAGCAGGTAACGGTCCGTCAGCGTCGCCTTCCCGAAATTGGTGAGCAGCGCATCCCGCGCCGGGTCTTGCCGGACGGCGGTGCCAGGCACCGTCCCGCTGAAAGTCTTGTTCTTCTTTGGCTTGCGCGTGAGCTTCGCGCGAGTTGCCGAGACCGTCTGAATATCCATTCCGCTGCTCCGTTTTTTGGGGGCGGCGGAGCGGCGCCGGATCTGCGGGCGGCAGATCGTCAGCGCTGCTGCCGGAGACACCCCGTCCGACCAGTAGTACTCGAGTGTGCTCGGCAGGTCTCCTGGCTTACCGCTCGATCGCGTTTCTCCCAGCCTTCCCGATGACTTGCGTCCTCAGTGGCCTTCCGTGACGACGAAACGCTCGCGGCTACAGTTGCGGGGGCAGCTGCGGCTTTGGACCGCATTCCCTTTTCATCGCGCTATCGCGCGAACCGATGCACGACAAGATGTTGTGTTTTGTGACGGCGAAATGTCAACAGCTTGTGTTTTCGTGATCTCTGGCGTACGTCACGAGCGGCCGAAACGCCCGGCCAGAAACAAGCCCGCGCACACCGCTGCAATGAAGATCCAGGCGAAGGATTGACCGCTCGCGAGCAGCACGATCCCCGGCCCCGGACAAATTCCGGCCAGCCCCCAGCCGATTCCGAATGTGGCGGCCCCGAGCAGCAGGCGTGAATCGATTCGCGTGCGATCCGGGAGCGTGACCGGTTCGCCGAGCAGGTTTCGTTGCCGGCGGCGCACGAAGAAGAAGGCCGGCGCCGCGGCCAGCGCCGCGCCCGCCATCACGAGCGCGAGCTCCGGTCGCCACTCTCCGAAGACATCGAGAAAGCCCAGCACGTTGGCGGGATCCGTCATGCCGGAAATCAGCAGCCCGCTCCCGAACAGCACACCCGCGATCAATGCGGTCACGAATCTCATGCGCCCACGCCGTGGCGCGCGATGAACACGGTCACTATCGCCGCCGACATGAAGACGAGCGTGGCCGCGAGAGATCGCGGCGACAGGTTCGCAAGTCCGCAGACGCCATGACCGCTCGTGCAGCCGCTGCCGACCCGGGTGCCCAACCCGACTAACAACCCCGAGACGAGCGCGAGCGACCAGGTCGAGGGCATCTGCGGATGGCCCACGCCCAGAACCAACGCCGGCAGCAGGAGACCGGCCACGAACGCGAGCCGCCAGCCCTGCTCGCCCGGCTGCGCCTCGACGACGTTCGCGAGAATCCCGCTGACGCCCGCGATTCTCCCGTTGAGCAGCAGCAATGCGGCGGCGCCGGCTCCGATCAGGAGTCCGCCACCGAGCGCCTGCGCCGCGGATTCGAGTGTCATCGGGGCATCGTAACCCGTGTCACCCAGCACGGCCGACATGCCCGTAAAGTGGACTCCGGGCGGAATCGAGTTGACGGTGACCCTCATCCACCCGTGGGCGCCGCGCGACACAAAGCGAGGCGGCGTTCCTCGCCGGTGAGCATTTTGGTTCACGGGTCCCTGTCGCGACCCGCCTTTAGGGGCGCAAACGTCGAACCGTCGTCCGGCTCGCCGGTTCTACCCTTGTATAGGTAGCTAACAAGGTCACGTTGTCCGACGCGGCGTAGCACCAAGAGCTAATTGCCCGCCCTTCACCGAAGCGCCACATTCGCGAGCCCAACCCCCCGCGGTCATACAGTCGGCGTGTACCAGGACGTCAGTCTAGCGATGGAGAATCGGCAGGGAGCCGCGCTCACCCGCACCAGAACCATTGTTCTGTCCTACATCCCGCTCTTCTGGGCCGGGTTGCTCGGAATTTACATGAAGGCGGAGCTCGCGAACGGATACTCGCGGGCCGTCGCGCGGCTCATGAGCAGCGCGAAAGATGCCGGCGTCGACGCGCCGATCACGGAGGCGTTCCCGTTCTTCGCGAATGACGTGCTGCTGCACCTGGTCGCGATCCCGGCGATCGTCATCGCGGTCTTCTACCTGCTGTTCCGGAGCCGCGCGCCCATCGCCGCCGCGGTGCTCGGACTGCTGTTGCTGACCTTCTACTTCATCCAGCTGCAGGCCGAGCGGGCGGTCGGCCAGTATCAGTCGCTGCAGATGATCTACGAGGCGGCGCGATTCGCCGCGGACGAAAGCGACGTCGGCGCGCACTATCTGTCGATCAGCGCGATCGCCAAGTACATCTTCATGGTCGTGGCGCTGGTCACCACGATGCTGCTCGCGAGCAAGGCGGATCGAGGGCGCGTACTCGGGTTCCTGCGAAAGGCGACCATCGGCGGAATCGCCGCCGGCGCAGTCGGCCTCACGGTCCTCGCGCTCGTGTTCTATCCATCCGGCAGTTCCGGCGGATTGCACGAGAGCGCGGCGAGCAAGGCGTTTTTCACGTTCGCGGCCAGCCCGGACATCGTCGACGCGGCATCGCGCAAGAGCCTGGCCGAAAGTTTCGATGGCTTCCGCGAGCTCACTCGGACACCGTCGTGGCGAGCCGCGGACGATCCGCTGTTCGGACGCGAGTCGAACTCGAACCTGATCCTGTTCGTGCTCGAAACCGGGCCGGCCAGCCTGCTCGACGACAACGACATCACGCCGCTGCTGCCGGCGCCGATCGCCGACCACACGTTGATCGCGCGCAGGCACGTGACGACCTATCCGTACACGAGCGACGCGATTTTCTCGATCCTCACGGGGCTATATCCCGAGGGGCGGCGCGAAGTGGTGGCGCGCGGCGGTTTCTCGAACTCGAAGGTGTTGTTCGAGCTGCTTTCGGACGCCTCGTACGACACCGCGGCGTACATGCCGACCATCTACAACGCGGACAACGTGATGGTCGGCAAACTCGGCATGCGCAAGGTCTTCATTTCCAATCGCGCGCCGGACTCCGCCGCGCTGGCGGTTGCGACGACGAACGCGTACACACTCGCAAAGGAACTCGCCGCCCGCGGCCCTCACTTCGAGGCGGAGCAGCTGCCGGAGCTTCAGCGCCGGCTGCTCAACGACATGCACGCGCTGGAAGCGATGAAAGCCGACATGCGCGCCAGCCTGCGCGAGCACCGGAAGTTCGCCTATCTGTTCATGCCGCAGATCGGACATGCGCCGTGGCTGCCGCTCGGTCCCGACACGAAGTTGTCCAGTCACGGACAGGCGTTGCTGAAACTGCAGTCGCGCTGGCTCGGCGAAGTCGTGCAGATCCTCGAGGACGCGGGCGCGCTGGACAACACGATCGTCGTGTTGACCGCCGATCACGGAATCCGCACGACGGTCGAAGATCCCAAGTTCCGCCGCGGCACGATTGACAGCTACTCGTTTCACGTCCCGTTCGCGATGTACGCGCCGCGCGCGTTCGAGAGCACGCAGACCACCGACGTGATGACATCTCACATCGACGTCGAGCCCAGCCTGGCTTCGCTTTTGGGTGTGCGCGAGACGGAGTCCTATTCGGAGGGCGTGCCGCTGTGGACGGCACGCCCGGATCGCAGGATCTATTTCTTCGCCGAGGTGTACGGCGGCGCGAGCGGGTTCTACGAGAAAGACTATTTCATGAACAACCTGATCACCGACAAGCAGTTCCGCAATGCCTCGATGACCTTTCCGCCCAACGCGCTCACGCCGATCAACGGCGAGGCGCGCGACTACGTCAAGAGCGGGTTGTCACGCTTTCGAACCCTGCACTTCAACATCGTCTCGGCGCGCTGATCACGCCGGCTGGGGCGCCGGCGTGATCTCGCTTTCCGTGTCGTCAGCTTCTTTCCTGTGATGATTTGAGGCGAGCAACGTGTAGAACACGGGCACCACGATCAGCGTGAACAAGGTCCCGACGACCATGCCGGTCACGAGCACGATGCCGATGCTGTTGCGCGCCTCGGCCCCGGGACCTGAGACGAACACCAGCGGCATGTGACCGAACACCGTGGCCGCGGACGTCATCAGCACCGGCCGCAGGCGCGTGAGCGATGCCTCGCGGATCGCGTCCAGCATCGCGAGACCCTGGGCCTGCAGCTTGTTCGCGAACTCCACGATCAGGATTCCGTTCTTTGCGATGAGACCCACGAGCGTGATCAATCCCACCTGCGAATAGATGTTGAGCGTGGTCCAGTCGACGAACGTGAAGATGAGCGCGCCGGAGATCGCGAGCGGCACCGAACCGAGCAGCACGATCAGCGGGTCCCGGAAGCTCTGGAACTGGGCGGCGAGCACCAGGTAGATGAGGATGATGGCGAAGCCGAGCGTGGTAGTTAGCGCCGCGCCTTCCTGCTTGATCTGCCGCGATTCGCCGGCGTAGTCGAGCGTCACGTCCTTGCCGGCGGCGGCCTGCGCGGCCTCTTCGAGCACGGCCAGGCCTTCGGCCTTGGTGACGCCGGGCTGCACGCCCGCGAACACGCGCACGGCGTTCGCCTGCTGGAAGCGGTTCAGCGTGCGCGGCGCGACCGCCGTTTCGATGCGCGTGAACGTCGACACCGGCACCATCTCGCCGCCCGGCGTCCGGATCTTGAGGTCGAGCAGCGGATCGAGCGTCGCGCGGTCCTCGTCGCCGATCTGCGGAATGACCTTGTAGCTGCGCTCGAAGAAGTTGAAGCGGTTGACGTACGCGCCGCCCAGCAAGGTGCCGAGCTCACGGCCCACGCTGGCGAGATCGAGGCCGAGATCCGCGATGCGCTCGCGATCGAGCACCACGCGCGCCTCGGGCAGGTCGATCTTGAGATCGCTGTCGACGTAGAGGAACTTGCCGCTCTGCCAACCGGCGCCGACCACCGCGTCCGTGGTTGCGAGCATCTGCTCGAGCGGCTGGTTGCTGAGCATCACGAGCTCGACGTCGTACTGCCCGGGCGTCGGCAGCGGCGGGTCGAGGCGCGGGAAGACGCGCAGGCCGGGAATCTGCGACACGGCGCCATACACCTCGCCGAACATTTCCTCGGTGGAGCGACCGCGCTCGTCCCAGTCCTTGGCGACGATGCCGCCGAAGCCACCCCAGTTCGCCGTCAGCGACCAGGTGAAGTCCGTTTCCGGGAAACTGCGCACGGCCTCGACCACCTGCAGGTGATCGCGATTGCTTTGCGCGAGCGTCGAGTCGGGCGACGCCTCGAAGAACAGGCTGATGTGGCTCTGGTCCTCGACCGGCGCCAGCTCCTGGCGCGAGAACTGGTACAGCGGCCACGCGGCGAGCGTCATGATCAGCGCGACCGCCACGATGCCGGCACGCACGCCGAGCGCGCCGTCCAGCACGCGCGCATAGACGCGCCGCACCGATTCGAATACGCGGTTCACGTACTTCGTCAGCTTCGTTTCGTGCCCGGACTCGTGCACGAAGCGCGAGCTCATGACCGGCGACAGCGTCAGCGCCACGAGGCCCGAGACCACCACCGCGGCGGCCAGCGTGATCGCGAATTCGAGGAACAACGAGCCGGTGAGCCCGCCCTGGAACGCGATGGGCGTGTACACGGTCGCGAGCGTGATGGTCATCGCGATGATGGGCCCACGCAGCTCGCGTGCGCCGAGCAGCGCGGCCTGCACGCGCGATTTTCCTTCGCGCACGTGCCGTTCGATGTTCTCCACGACCACGATGGCGTCGTCGACCACGAGACCGACCGACAACACGATCGCGAGGATGGTGAGCAGGTTCAGGCTGAAGCCCAGCGCCAGCATGACGATGGCCGCGCCCACGAGCGATACGGGCATCGCGACCAGCGGCACGATCGCGGTGCGCATGGAGCCGAGGAACAGGAACACGACGAGCGCGACGATGAGCACCGTCTCGACGAGAGTCTTCGAGATCTCCGCGAGCGCGTTGCGCATGAACATCGTGCCGTCCCACACGAGACGCATGTCGATGTCCGCGGGCAGCGTGGGCCGGATGCGCTCCATTTCCGCGCGCAGTGCGCTCGCGACTTCGATTTCGTTCGAGCCGGGCAGCGGCCACACGCCGAGGTACACGGCTTGCTTGTCGTTGTACTTGGCGATCATCGACGCTTCTTCGGAGCCGAGCTCCACTCGCGCCACGTCCGACAGGCGCACGATTGCGCCGTCGCGTTCGGAGACGATCAGGTTCTGGAATTCCTCCGCGGCGCGCAGGTCGGTGTTCGCCAGCAGGTTGATCTGCACGACGTTGCCCTTGGTCTGGCCCACCGCGGCCAGGTAGTTGTTCCGCTGCAGCGCCGCCTGCACGTCACCGGGCGAGAGATTGCGCTCGGCGAGGCGCACCGGGTCTATCCAGATGCGCATGGCCAGGGACTGCGCGCCTTCGAAGCTGATGCGCTGCACGCCCGCCAGGGTAGATAGCTGAGGCTGCAGCGTGCGCGCCAGCCAGTCCGTGACCTGCGGCACGGTGCGTTCGGTCGAGGTGAAGCCCAGGTAGAAGGTCGCGTACGGCCGATCCGCGCGCTGCACCTCGACCACGGGCGGCTCGGCCTCCGCCGGCAGTTCGGAGCGCACCTGCTGCAGCCGCGCGGTCACCTCCGCCAGCGCCTTGGTGCTGTCGTGATCGAGCTTGAGCCGCACGGTCACCGTGCTGACGCCGGCGCGGCTGTTCGACTCGATGTAGTCCACGCCGCTGATGGCGGAGACCACGCGCTCGATCGGTGTCGTGAGGAACCCGCGCACGGTCTCGGCGCTCGCGCCCGTGTACACCGTGGTGATGATCACCGACGAGGATTCCACGTTCGGAAACTGCTGCACGGGCAACTTCGTGAGCGCGCGCACACCGACCAGCACGATGATGAGATTCACCACGATCGCGAGCACCGGGTGCTTGATGAAAACGTCGGTAAAAGCGCGCATGAGGATCGCTCCCTGACTCGAGTGTGATTACTTGCCGCCGGCGACCCGGCCGCCACCGCCGCCGGACGCAGGCTCCGCGAGTGCGACCAGTGCCGCTTCGCGCAACTTGAAGGCGCCGGATGCGGCGATGCGTTCGCCGGCCTCGATGCCGGAGGAAATGATCACGCTGTCGCCCTGTAGCGCATCGACCGTCACGGTGCGCAGATGCGCGCGCGTCTTGCCGTTCTCGTCCTCCCTGAGGACGAAGACGTGATCGCCGGCAGGTCCCTTGCGCAGGGCGCTGGCGGGGATCGACACGACACTGCGCGCGGCGCCGACCGGCACTTCGACGCGCACGGATGCACCGGGCGTTGGGGCGAGGTTGGCGTCCGCGATGCGGGCCCGCACCACCGAATTGCGCGTGGACGGATCGACGCGTGCGTCGAGCGCCATGACCTTGGCCGCGATCGGTTGCTCCGATTGCGTGGTGAAGACGTTCACGATCGCTCCCGTGCGCAGGTTCGCCGCCACCTGCTGGGCGACGGTGAAGTCGACGTAGGCAGACTCGTCGACGCCTTGCAGCGTCGAGAGCTGAGTGCCTTCGTTGAGATATTGGCCTTCGTGCACGTCGGAGATGCCGATGCGCGCGCGGAAGGGTGCGCGGATGGTCTTGCGCGCGATGAGCGCCTTCGTGCGCGCGACCTGCGCTTGCGCCACGTCGAATTCCGCGTGCGCGCGATCGAGTTCCTGAACGGAAGCGGCCTTGCGCTCCACCATGCGCTTCACGCGCTCGAGTTGCGTCGCGGCCAGCGTGGCCTGGGCCTTCTGGGCTTCGAGCTCCGCCTGCTCGACCGACACGTCGAGTCCGACGAGCAACGCGCCGGCCTGCACGATCCCGCCTGGCGTCAGGTTCACGTAGCGCACCGTGCCCGACAGCTCGTTGCGCACCGTGATCGAACGCAGCGCGACCACCGTGCCGATCGACGTCGTCGTGCGGGTGTGTTCGCGCGCCTCCGCGATGGCGTGAGACACGAGCTCCATCTGCTCGGGCTGGTTGGCGGCGGCCGCGTTGGAATCTTCGATGGATGCCGCTTTCCATCCGGCGAGTGCGACTCCGATGGCGACCGTCGAGACCACCAGGACGGCCGAACGCGCGAAGCGACGGCGACGTGAAGAATCGGTTTGTGGATCGCTGCTCATCTGACGGCTCCCGGGAGATTTGATTCCAGTGTCGTCAGACTATGAGTGCCGCGGCCGGCCGGCATCGCCCGGTGGGGCAGGACGTGTGACGCCCACGGGCGAGACACCCCTACCCCCTTTGAGAGATCGCGGCCCGGGATCGGTCCAAATTCCCCGGATGTCAGCGCGCCGCGCGGCTCAACTGCGGAACGCGATTTTCACCAGTCGGCCGGATTTCATTTCCATGACCGTGCGTGCCGATGCGATCGTTTCCGGCCGGTGAGCCACGATGACGCGCGAGATGTTCATCGCGGAGATCGCGCGGTTGATCTGCTGCTCGCGCTTCACGTCGATGTGAGATGTGCCCTCGTCCATGACCAGCAGGCGAGGGCGCCGGTACAGGGCGCGTGCGAGCAGGATGCGTTGCTTCTGCCCACCCGAGAGCGTCGAGCCCATTTCTCCCACCAGCGTGTCGTAACCCATGGGCATGTGGGAGATGTCTTCGTGGATCGCGGCGGTCGTCGCGGCCGAAACGATCCGCTCCATGTCGGGCGAATCCTCGAACAGCGCGATGTTGTCGGCGATCGTGCCGCCGAAAAGGTGGTCGTCCTGGAGCACCGCTCCCACCTGTCCGCGGTAGTTGGCGAGACCGAAGGTTCGCGCGGGCATTCCATCGACGATCAGCTCGCCGGAGTCCGGTTCGATGAGCCCGAGCAGGACCTTGATCAGCGTCGACTTGCCTTCGCCGGACGGCCCGACGATTGCGATGTAGTCGCCCGGCTCGACGACCAGGTTGAGCTCATTCAAGACATTCGCTTCGCCTTCGCCGTAACGGAACGTGACGTTTCGCAGTTCCATGCGGCCCATCAGCGGTCGCGCGAGCTGCTCCGCACCCTCGAATGACGGGTCCTGGGGAGACAGTGCAATGTCGGAGAGCCGCTCGAGGTGCAGTCCCAACATTCTGAAGGCGATCACCTGGTCGCACAGCGACGCGGCGCGCGACAGGAACTGGGTCTTGTAGGCCGCGAACGCGAACAACATGCCGACGCTGAAGCCACCCTTCATCACGAAGCCGACGGCGAGCCAGGTCGAGACGATGGCTTCGAGGCCGAAGATCGTCGCGTTGGCGACCGACTGCCAGATGCCGATGCGTGCGAGGCCGACGCCCGCGTTCATCGAGGCGGCGAGTGTCGTCTGCCAGGTGCAATGGCGCTCGGTTTCCTTGTTGAACAGTCGCAGCGTGACCATGCCGCGCAGGGTTTCGATCATCGTCGACTGTTCCTTGGCGCCGGCCACGATGCTGGCCTCCTGGGCTTCGCGTTGCGGCGTGAAAGAGACGAGGCGCACGAGGAGATAGGAAGCGCAGGCGCCGATCGCGAGCATCGCGAGCGGCACGCTGTAGAAGAAAAGGACCGCGATGGTGAACACCGCGAACACGCCATCGATCAGTGCGCCGATCATTCCCTGCGTAAGCGCTTGCTGGATGGGGCCGACGGACTGGAACCGGGAAAGGATGTCGCCCACGTGGCGCTTCTCGAACCAGGAAATCGGCAGACGAAACAGCCGGCGCGCGAGGTTTGCCTCGATGCCGAAGCTCAGCGTGGTACCCGCGGCCAGCAGCACGAACGAACGCAACAGTGTCGCGACGATGTTCACCAATGTGAACAGACCGAAGCCGAGCGCGAGGACGGTCAGCAGATCGCGGTCCGATGCGGGCAGCACGCTGTCGAGCGCGATCTGCATGTAGTAAGGCGATGCAAGCACGAATGCCTGCATGATCAGCGTCAGCGCGAGGATCTGCCCGATCGCACGTTTCATGCCGGTCAGCCGGCGCCAGAGCTGGCGCAGCTTCAGCCGCTCTCGGACCCTGCCGGTCTCGAAGTCGTTTCCGGGACGCAGCTCGAGCGCGACGCCCGTGAAGTGTTTCGACACTTCGCTCGTGTCGAGCCATCTAGAGGTTCCGGCGGGATCGTGGATAAGCGCGCGGCGGGAGTTGGATTCCTCGAGGACCACGTAGTGGTCCATGTCCCAGTGCAGGATTGCCGGAGCCTGCAGGTGGCGGAGGTCCTCGAGCGGTAGTTTGACCGCGCGGGCCATGAGGCCGAGCTGTTCGGCCATCCGGATCAGCAGGCGCAGCGGCGCACCGCGCAGCGAGATGGAGAACTTGCGCCGAAGCGTGCCGATGTCGACGTCGAGACCGTGGAAACCTGCCGCCATCGCGAGACACGCGAGACCGCATTCGGCCGCCTCCGTCTGGCGAACGAGGCGCACCCTTCCCCGGCGGAAGAAACCGAGTTGCAGATCGAAGCTCATCGGCGGTTGACCGCGTAGACCGGCTCGAACAGCCATTCGAGCAAGGTCTGCTTTCTCGTGACGATGCGGGCGGAGAGCGTCATGCCCGCGAGCAAGGATTGCCTGCGGCCGAACGCGACGATCCAGGGATCGGGCAGCTCGACGTTCACCAGGTAGACCGGCGCCGACTTGCCGTCCGGCATCGGGCGGAGCGTCGCGGCGGTCGCGATCGATTCGATGCGTCCTTCGATGACTCCGAACCGCTCGTAGGGAAACGCGTCGACGCTGAGCCTCACGGCCTGCCCGACCGCGAGGAAACCCACGGCGCTGCTCGGAACCTGCAGCTCGGCGAGCGGCCGCGTGCCATCGGGCACGATGAGCATCGACGACGTGCTCGGGGATGAAGGTTGACCGACTCGCGCGGTCAGCGCCGTCACCGTTCCGTCGACGGGCGACGTGAGCGCATAGCCCTGTGCGGCATTGGCCTGGGCGACCTGCTGCGCCACCTGCGCGCGATTCGACGATAGTGCCGCAATCTGTGCTTCGGCGTTGCTGGCGGACTGCGCCATCGCGCGTTGCGCCGCGAGTAGTTCGGCGGATTTCGCGGCACGCGCCTGCTGCAGTTGCAGGAGCTGTTGACGCTTGGTGAGCATCTCCGCCTCGCTCGCGTCGCGATCGTGTTTGCTGATGTATCCCTGAGCCGCGATTTCCTGCGCGCGGCGCACCAGGTTCCCGGAGAGGTTCACGAGGCGTTCCTGGACGGAGATCTGTGCTTCGAGCCGGATGATTTCGTCGGACAGACCGCGCACTTGCTCCCTCAAGCGCGCCTGTTCGGCGGCCGACGATTCTGTGAGCAGGGCCGCCTGCGCCTTGAAGGATCGGTCCTGCTCGTCCAGTGCCGCGAGGATGCGCTCCGGCGCGGTGGCTCCACGATCCGAATCCTCTTCGGATCGAATGGAGAGCAGCGGCTGCCCGGCGCTCACGCGCGACCCTTCCCGGGCCAGTATTTCCGTGACGACGCCCGGCCGCGTCGGCACGATCGAGACGACTCCCTTGTCGAGCGCAATGGCGCCGCCGACGGTTTCCACTCGCGCGTATGAAGCGGTGCACAAGAACACGAACGCGACGATGAGCGTCGCGAACAGGAAATAGCCGATCGCCTGCCACGACACCGGCACGGCAATGCTGATCTCGCCGTGCAAACGGTGAGCGAGATGGTCGATCAGCTCTTTTCGAAAGAGCGGTGTTTTCCGTTCCGCGTCCATGCGTTCGGAGAGTTGTTAGTGAAGAGCTTGTCTGAGATCCGCCAGAGCCGCCTCGAGAACGATGTCGTGGCCGGATTTTATCGCGGCGAGCGTAGGCATGAGTTTTCTATCAACCTTTACCCCGACGTCTTCGAGGCGTCGTCCATCGACGCTTCGAATATCCGCGGTCGCTACCTGCACTATGCCGCCATCGATCAATTGAAATGAGTTCGCCAGGAGCACATTGCCCAGAGTGTCTTGACCATAGAGAAGTGCACGTCCATGTATGCGAAGCGCACTCGCGCTCACTTCAGATGCGCTTGCGCTAAGCGGGCTCAGCAGAATTGCAAGGGGGCCAGTGAAAACAGATGCTGTGGAACCCGCCAAAACGATTTCCTCCCGATCCACACGTACTACTTTCGCAATTCGAGCACCTCTCGCGAGAAAGCGGCTCAAGACCTCCTGCATTGCATTTGCATCTCCACCGACATTTCTTCGCAAATCCAGAATCACCGCGCGCGGGTTGATGAGGAGTTGCTCGTCGAGCCACGACACGACGTCTGGTCTAAATGTGTCGAAGCGTAGATGCAGGATGTCGCCGGGAAGCACTTCCGCAGCGCGGTCCTGGATATCGCACCGGAGTTGGAATTTGAAAGTTGCGGAATATGGCTTTCCCTCAGGAGATCTAAAGTCGCCTATGAAGAGTATCTCCCCACCCCCAGCCTGTTTTGATTGCCACGCTGTGAATGTGGAGCCCGGCTCTATTCCAGCGCGTGCGGCCTCACTGCCGTTGAGAACGTCGACAACGAAGGGCGCCTTTGTATTCCGGCCGATTCGTATTGAAATCCCAAGAGAATCCATCTCCAGCTCGGTCGTCGAATCTGCACCTTCCGCGCGGAGCTGACCTAACGAGTCGAGGTCGGCGGAAACAGCTTTCCGATCCATACCGGGGATCTTCGAGAGGTCGACTTCGACTTCATTGCCATCAGTCGACATGAAGCTGAGCACTCGAGGAAGACTGGAATCTTCATCGCGTGCCGAAACGGCTACCAATCGCCATCCAGCACGCACGCCCACCAACCTGAGCAACGAACTCGCATTCACGCGCATGATCCTGGCGCGCAGTCCTCTGGGGCCGAACGAAATCAACAAACCGCCGCAAGCTTCAGGACTCAAGGCCGACCCCGAAGCCTGCGGGTTACTTGCCGCGTCGACTTGTGGCCTGGGCGGTGGATTTGCCATGACATGGGACGTTTCCAGGAGTTCGGTCATCGGCCGCAACACGTTCCAGTACAAATCAATCGAGCTGTGCTGATCGATGACTTTGGACTCGTAGGTCCTCCTGACGGCCTCCCAATCGAGCCCGTTCATGGATCGGTCGTAGTAGTTTGCTCCGATGATCGACCATGCCTGAGCGAAAATGGCATGGCGGAGGCTCTCAAAATCTTGTTGTCTGGGCGCGCACCCAATGCCGCCCAAGGACAGCGCCAGAGCAAACATGCCGGAGATTAGCAGTGCTCGTTTGATTCTGGACATGCGGTTTTCGGGAGTTCGCAACGTGGCGCGCCGGGTGGCGCGCCACTTTCTTCTGGCTCAGGGCCTCGTGCAGTTGATGGACACGAGGGACATATCTGCGTCTGCGCCGACAACGCGCACCGCGAAGCCGCCCGATCCGGATCCGAATGTGGCCGAAAAGTTGTTTCCGGCGTCGATGCAGGCCTGCTGAAGGATGATGACCTGATCGCCAGTGATGAAATAGCGGCCGCTCCCAGATGGCGGACTGCTGATGAGCCCCTCCATCCATGCGAGGAGGCGCTCCCAAACGCTCTGCGGCATTTCGGCCGCCTTCCCTCCCGCCACCAACTCGATCTCATTCATCGAAAGCGGCACGATTCCGTGTGCGCGCGTTCCGTTCGCTCCGTTCAAAGTAGAAGTTTCCATTTCTTACTCCGGATCGTGGGCGCTCACTAACCCCATGTCGGCGAGCGCGGGGATCCATGTGTTGCGACGCGGAAAATACTCCCATAGCTAGTTAGCGCGCGCGAGGATGCATTTCTGCCCTATTTCGGCAGCAATGTCACTCGACAGGCTTGCTGGAGAATTATTGCCAGGGAACCATCGGGCGGACGGGCGCGAAGGATCCGCAGGCAGCCAACTTTCAGAACGCGATCGCCCGGATGCTCAGCCGAGCACGACCAGCAAATCCTTCGCGTCCACCTGCATTCCCGGCTTCGCCAGTACTTCGGCCACCGTGCCGTCGGTCTCCGCGCGCACGCTGGTCTCCATCTTCATGGCTTCCATCGTGAGCAGCAGATCGCCCTTCGCGACCTTCTGTCCAACTATCGCCTTCACCGTCGCGACGGTGCCGGGCATCGGCGCGCCGACGTGCTTGGGATTGCCCGCCTCCATCTTGCGCTGCGGCGAGCGCTTCGCGACCTGCGAGCGATCGGCGACGCTGATCGAGCGCGGCTGGCCGTTGAGCTCGAAGAACACCTGGCGCGTCCCGTCATCGTGCACTTCGGATACGGCCACGAATCGCACGATGAGCGTCTTGCCGCGTTCGATGTCGATCGTGGTCTCGTCGCCCGGCTCCATGCCGTAGAAGAACACGGGCGTCGGCAGGACGGCGCAGTCGCCGAACGCGGCGCGGTCGCGCGCGTAGTCGAGGAACACCTTCGGATACATCAGGTAGGACGCGAACTGTGTATCCGTCGCGGGCCGCGCCAGCTTCTCGTCCAGAGTCTTGCGCTCGGCCGCGAGATCGAGCGGCGCGAGTGTGGCGCCCGGCCGCTCCGAGAGCGGCTTCTGTCCCTTGAGGACCTTCTTCTGGATGCCTTCCGGCCAGCCGCCTTCGGGCCGGCCGAGATCGCCGCGCATCATCTGCACGACAGATTCGGGGAAGGCGACTTCGTAGTCAGGATCCTCCACCTGCTCCTTCGTGAGCCCGGAGGAGACCATCATGATCGCCAGGTCGCCCACGACCTTCGATGACGGCGTCACCTTCACGATGTTGCCGAACATCTGGTTCACGTCGGCATACGCCTGGGCCACTTCCGGCCAGCGCGCATCGTCGAGACCGACGGAACGCGCCTGTTCCTTGAGGTTCGTGTACTGCCCGCCGGGCATCTCGTGCACGTACACCTCGGACGCGCCGGCACGCATGTCGCTCTCGAACGCGAGGTAGTTCTTGCGCACCTGCTCCCAGTACATAGAGATCGACCGCACGGCGGCGTGATCGATGCCGGGATCGCGCGCGCTGTAGCGCAGCGCCTCGATGATCGAGCCGAGGTTCGGCTGAGAGGTGAAGCCCGACATCGCGTCGATCGCACCGTCCACCGCGTCGCATCCGGCGGCCACGGCCGCGAGCACGCTCGCCGCGGCGATACCGGAGGTGTCGTGCGTGTGGAAATGCACGGGTAGTTTGAGCTCGTCCTTGAGCGCCTTGACGAGCTTGTACGCCGCGTTTGGCTGGCACAGGCCCGCCATGTCCTTGATGCCGATGATGTGTGTGCCGGCCGCCTTCAGCTTGCGGCCCATCTCGAGGTAGTAGTCGAGCGTGAACTTCGTCTCCTTCGGCGAGGAGAGATTGCCCGAGTAGCAGACCGACGCTTCGCAGAGTTTGCCGGTCTCGAGCACCGCGTCGATCGCGACGCGCATGTTGTCGACCCAATTGAGCGAGTCGAACACGCGGAACACGTCGATGCCGGAGATCGCCGCCTGCTTCACGAAGGCGCGTACGACGTTGTCCGGGTAGTTCGTGTAGCCGACCGCGTTCGCGGAGCGCAGCAGCATCTGCAGGAGCAGGTTCGGCATGGCCGCGCGGAGCTGCTCGAGGCGCGACCACGGATCCTCCTTGAGGAAGCGCATGGCCACGTCGAAGGTCGCTCCGCCCCAGCATTCCATCGAGAAGAGCTGCGGCAGCATGTGCGCGTAGTAAGGCGCGATCGCCGTCATGTCCGGCTGACGCATGCGCGTCGCGAGCAGCGACTGGTGCGCGTCGCGCATCGTGGTGTCGGTGATCAGCACGCGCTCCTGCGCGAGCATCCACTTCGCGAAGCCTTCGGCGCCGAGCTCGTCGAGCTTCTGCTTGGTGCCCGATGGCGGCGTCTTCGCGACGTTGAACTTCGGCAGCCGCGCCAGCGTCATCTGCTTCGGCTTGATGCGCCCCTTCACTTCGGGGTTGCCGTTGACGATGGTGTCGCCGATGAACGAGAGGATGCGCGTCGCGCGGTCGCGCTTCTTCTCCCACTTGAAGAGCTCGGGCGTCTCGTCGATGAACTTCGTCGTGTAATCGCCGTGCGCGAACTTCGGGTGCGTGATGACCTGATCGAGGAATCGCAGGTTGGTCGCGACGCCGCGGATGCGGAATTCCCACAGCGCGCGATGCATGCGTGCTATGGCTTCGACCGGGTTCGGCGCCCACGCCGTCACCTTCACGAGCATCGAGTCGTACGAACGCGTGAGGATGGCGCCAGCGTAAGCAGTACCCGCGTCGAGCCGGATGCCGAATCCCGCGGGCGAGCGGTACGCGGTGATCTTGCCGTAGTCGGGCGAGAAATTGTTCTCGGGATCCTCCGTCGTCACGCGACATTGCAGCGCGTGTGCGGTCAGGTGGATGTCCTTCTGCGCAGGTACGCCGCTGTCGTCATCGCCGATCTTCGCGCCATCCGCGATGCGGATCTGCGCCTTCACGAGATCGATGCCGGTGACGGCCTCGGTCACGGTGTGTTCGACCTGGATGCGCGGGTTGACCTCGATGAAATAGAACTTGCCGGTGTCCGCGTCCTGCAGGAACTCGACGGTGCCGGCGTTGCGGTAGTTGACCGCCTTGCCGATCTGCAGCGCGTAGCCGCACAACTCGTTGCGCTGCGCCTCGGTCAGGAACGCCGCGGGCGCGCGCTCGACGACCTTCTGGTTGCGCCGCTGCACCGTGCAGTCGCGCTCGTAGAGATGCACGAGATTGCCGTGCGTGTCGCCGAGAATCTGTACCTCGATGTGCCGCGCCTTGCGCACGAGCTTCTCCAGATAGACCTCGTCGTTGCCGAAGCCGGCCTTCGCCTCGCGGCGCGCGACGGGCAGCAGCTCCGTGAGCTGCGCGTCGTTCTCGATGATGCGCATGCCGCGGCCGCCGCCGCCCCAGGACGCCTTGAGCATCACGGGATAGCCGACTTCCGCCGCCTGCTGCTTGCAGGTCTCGATGTCCGCCGGCAATGGCGGCGTGGCCGGCATCACCGGCACCTTCGCGCGCGTGGCCAGGTTGCGCGCTGCCACCTTGTTGCCGAGCTCGCGCATGATCTCGGGCGTCGGACCGACGAAAATCACGCCCTCGCGATTGCAGGCCTCGACGAACTCGGGGTTCTCCGAGAGGAAGCCGTAACCGGGATGAATCGCGTCCGCTTTCGCTTCCACCGCGACGCGCAGGATGTCCTCGATGTCGAGGTAGGCATCGACGGGCGCCTTGCCGCGGCCCACGAGATAGGCCTCGTCGGCTTTCGTCCGATGCAGCGAGAAGCGATCTTCCTGCGAATAGACGGCGATGGTGCGAATGCCCAGTTCGTTCGCGGCGCGCATCACTCGGATGGCGATCTCACCGCGGTTGGCGACGAGCAGGCTGCGGATACGGGTCAGCATGAGTACGTTCTTTTAAATATGATCCGGAAACGGCGACAGCATAGCCGCAGGAGCCGGAAAAATGGCGGCGAATCAGATATTCCCGAGTGGCTTGCGGCGGCTGAAAACGGCCGCGGTTTCCATTGCGGTGCTGTTAACGCTCACTTGCACTTGCGTTGGGCGTGCGGCTGAGACAGGCGCACAGCGCTCCGGAGGAAAGATGTTTGCGATCGCGATTCACGGCGGCGCCGGAACGTTGTCTCGCAAGGACATGAACGAGACACAGGAAAAGGCGTATCTCGCCGGTCTCGAAGAGGCGCTCGACGCGGGGTATGCCGTGCTGGCGCGCAATGGCACGAGTCTCGATGCGACGATCGCGGCGGTGCGTGTTCTGGAGGACAACCCGCTGTTCAACGCGGGACGCGGGGCTGTCCTGGATCGCAATGGCGAGGCGCAGCTCGATGCCTCGCTCATGGACGGCAGGACACTGGCGGCGGGCGCGGTGACGGGGCTCAGGCACGTCAAGAACCCGATCGAGCTCGCACGGCTCGTGATGGACAAGTCACCTCACGTGATGCTCGTCGGCGAAGGCGCCGAGGAATTCGCGAGATCGCAGGGCGTCGACATGGTGCCGAACGAGTACTTCCGCACGCCGATCCGGCAACAGCAGCTGGAGCGCATGCTGCGCGGCGCGCGGGTGCGCGAGAACGAGCTGCAGGCGTTCGGGACCGTGGGTGCGGTGGCGCTGGATCTGGAGGGCAACATCGCCGCGGCCACGTCGACGGGCGGGATGACCGGCAAACGCTGGGGCCGAGTCGGCGATTCGCCGATCATCGGCGCGGGCACTTATGCGAACAACGAAAGCTGCGCGGTGTCGGCAACCGGGCACGGCGAGTATTTCATCCGCACGGTGGTCGCGCACGACATCTGCGCGCACGTGCAGTACCTGAAGATCCCGCTCGCGAAGGCCGTGGACAACGTACTCAACGGGCGCATGAAGGCGCTCGGCGGCAACGGCGGCGTGATCGCGATCGACCCACATGGCGAGATCGTCATGGATTTCAACAGCGAAGGCATGTTCCGCGGGATGCGGACTTCGCAAGGCCAGCGCGAAGTTGCTATCTACAGGCGAGGTGGGGATTAGGTGCCGGTGTAAAAAGTGGGGATTGGCAGCCCGCGTTGAGTTGCGCTAATCCCCACTTTTTACACCGGCACCTAATCC
>JAEYUC010000024.1 GCA_023433705.1 Pseudomonadota bacterium | reverse complement strand
GTTCACGCTCGAGCGCGCCGAACTACGCCGCGACGGCGCCACTTCCCTGGTGATCGATCGCACGACGCTCGCAGGTCGGTGGACGCGATCGGGAATCGCAGTCGACTACGCGCGCGTAGTCGCGCCGCAGGGAAACGTCAGCCTCGAAGCGCGGGTCGGAACGCAGGCGCCGTGGCTCGAGCACGCCGCGGGTACCTTCGAGTGGCAGGCCGGAGACCGGCGCTGGAAGGGTTCGCTCGCGAGCGCGCGCGAGTCGCGGGGCATCGCACTGCGCGGCACGCTCGACTCGCCCTTCGCGCTCGAGCTCACGGGCGAAATCTCCGACGAGCATGGACGCCCCTGGCGGCTCGGGATCGAACTACCGCGCTTCGATCCGCGCGACGAGCTGCTGCCGGACGGCGGTCTCGAGTCACTCGCGGCGCGGCTCGAGGCCCATGGAGCTGCGAACACCGCGAACGTGAGCGGCACCATCGATCTCGATGACGACCGATTGACCGTCCGGGAACTCGTCATGAGCCTGTCCCCGCGCGCGATCGACATCGACTCGCTGCGACTCGGAATCGCCGACGCACCGGGTGAGTTGCTCGGCACGGGGCGCATACGTCTCGACGAGCCCGGGCGCGCGGTGTTCGCACACCTGCATGGGAACGGTCTCGAACTACCGGAGCGCTGGGTCGGCGAACCGATGTCGATCTCGGGCGACCTGTTCGTCGACGGGAATCCAGACCGGTTCGATTCGCACGGTGCGATCGACGTCGCGCGCGGCAGTTTGCGCTCGTCGATCGCGTGGAAAGCCGATGGTTCACGCCGAAAGATTCACCTGCGCGAAGGCCGTGTCTCGCAGGCCCAGGGAGAGCTCACGGTCAACGGCGAGTTCGGACTGGTGAGTCCCGTGGACTGGAGCCTGGCTGCCTCGGCGCGCGGCTTCGATCCGTCGGGGCTTGCGCCCGACTGGCCGGGCTCGCTCGATTTCGAGATCGATACGCAGGGGGAACTCACGCCCGATGGACCGCGCGCGCGGTTCGAACTCAAGCAGCTGCGCGGCCGACTGCGCAGGCGCCCCATCTCCGGGGGCGGGCTCCTCACACTCGAACCCGACAAGAGACTCGGCGGCCGCCTGGGTCTTCACTCGGGAGCCGTTTCGCTCGACATCACCGGCACGCAGGGCGCAACCGCGCGAGTCGACGCGAGGCTCGTGGTGACATCACTTGCCGACTGGAACTCCCGTCTGCAGGGACGTGCGCAGCTGGACGTCGAGGCGACCGGGCGCTGGCCGGACACGACATTTCATGCAGTCGCGCGTGCGCGGGACCTGAAGCTCGACGACTACTCCATGGACGCCGCGAACCTCGAGCTGACCTTGCGCTCGCCCCGCGCGCCGGAACTCGAGTTGAGCGCGAAAGCGCGCGGCACGACGTTGCCCGGCCTGGTCTTCGACACGATCTCGGTCGCGATTTCCGGAACCGAGGGCGCACACCAGGCGATCATCGATCTGGATGGTCATCCCCTCGATGCCGGCCTGCGCCTGCACGGTGCCTGGTCGGACCGGCGCTGGAGCGGTCAGCTCGACGCGCTGAAGTTCGACCTCGCCGAGGTGCCACCACTTTCTCTCGAAGCTCCGGTACTCATCCGGCTCGCAGCCGACGCGTTCGACCTTGGCCAGACATGCCTCTCGGGCGGCGACATTCGCCTGTGCGTCGCCGGCAATGCCGACGCAGGCGGCCGTTTCGACACCAACTACTCCCTGCACGCGGTACCGCTGGAAATGCTCGCGCGTCTCGCGCAGCCCACCGGCACCTTTTCGATCGACGGGCACCTCGACGGCGAAGGCAGCGTGAGTCGCACGCCCGAAGGTTCGGTCACGGGCAGGGCGACACTCGCTTCCACTTCCGGGGCCATCGCGCAGTCCGGGCAGGATTCGGCCTTGCGCCTCGAATACGACGCGCTCGAGTTCGAGGCCGCTTTCGAGGGCGACAGCGCGAACGCACGTGTCTCGGTGAACTTCGAGCCCGACGGCAACGTCGCCGGCTCGGCAAGCATCGCGAATCTGCTCGCTGGCCCACCTGCGCTCGAAGGCAACCTGACCGCCACGTTGCGCGACCTCGCACCCCTCGAGTGGATGTTGCCGCAGCTCACCAGCGTCTCGGGCAGCGGCGAACTCGCGACGACGCTCGGTGGCACGATCGACGAGCCCGAGATCACCGCGCGGCTCGCAATCCGCGATTTCCGCAGCGACGTGCCCCTGCTGGGGATCCAGCTCGAGGACGGCGAGCTCGTCGCGCAAATGGCTGACGACGGGTCGATCGACACGCGCGCGAAAGTCTCCTCCGGCGAAGGCGCGCTCGAGGTCGGCGGCCGGAGCGACTCGATCCGCGAACTCGACCTCACGATACGCGGCGAGCGCTTCCTCGCGGCCAATTTCCCCGCCGCCCACCTGATCGTGAGCCCCGAACTCACTCTCACGGGAAGCCCGAACAATCTGGCGCTCGGGGGTTCGATCACGATTCCGCAGGCAAGTGTCGACCTCGACAAGATGACCAACCAGGGTGGCGCGCAGATCTCACCGGACGTCGTCGTCATCGATCGTCCGGAACGGCAGGCGCGCCAGAGGCTGGCGATGCATACCGACGTACGGGTCATTCTGGGCCGCGATGTGAAACTCACCGGTTTCGGGCTCGATGCCACCGTCGCGGGACAGCTCCGGGTCGTCGAACGTCCCGGCAGTACCAGCATCGGCTCCGGCGAGATACGTCTCGATGGCACTTACGAGGCTTTCGGCCGAACGCTCGCCATCGAACGGGGGCAGATGTTGTTCGCGAATTCACCGCTCGACAATCCGCAGCTGGACGTGCTCGCGACGCGGCGCATGCCCGACATCACCGCCAAGCTGCGCGTCACCGGCAGCGCACGTCGGCCGCAACTCGACGTCTTCACGGACCCTGCCACGTCGCCCACCGAAGCCATGTCCTATCTGCTCACGGGCAAGTCGATGAGCGATCTGCGCGGAACGGAGGGCGAACGCGTGGAGGCGGCGGCGCAGTCGCTCGGTGGTGTGCTCGGCGACCGCCTGGCGCGCGGCATCGCGGGCAAGTTCGGCATCGACGCCGTCGGCGTCGAACAGAGCGACGAGCTGGGCACAAGCGCGTTCACTGTGGGCAAGTACCTGTCGCCCGGGTTCTTCGTGAGTTACGGAGTCGGACTGTTCCAGCCCGGCACGGTGATCACGCTGCGTTACGCGATCTCGGAACGCTGGTCCCTGGAAGCCGTCGACTCACCGAACGAACAACGCGGCGGCATCAACTTCCGCATCGAACGATGAACGCGGCTCATTGGACCGGGCGCACCCCGACCGCCACGGCTTCGGTGAACGCGATGTCCACCTGGTCGCCTGCGCGCAGGCCGGCGATGAACTGCTGCCCTTCCTCACTAACTACGTTGAGCGTGCGCGTGCGGCCATCGGCGGCGCGCACCGTGATGGCTTCCTGCTGCCGGTCGACGTCGACGACGGTGACGGTGGCGCGCTCCCGCGTACCGGTGGATGCGGCGCCCGCCGCATCGCCCGGCTTCCTGACTTCCGCGGCGATTCCCTGGTAGTAGCTGACCACGACGCGATCGCCGACGTTGATCCTGTCGATGTTCTTTACAGTCGGATCCAGCATCACGTCCGCTCGCGCGCCATCCTCGGTCGTGACGGTCAGTCTCCGGGTCGACGTATCGATAGCGGTAACAACCGCCGGACTTTCGATCAGCCGCTGTCTCGTCAACGTCTCCGTCGACGGTTCGGGTAGTTTGGTGGCGCAGCCCACCGACAGGGACAGGATCGACAGGACCGATGCAACGCAGGTTGCCGCGTCTCGAATGCCCTTCATGCATGTCTCCGCGCGTTGCGCCGGGCCAACGCCGCTCCGCTTTGCAAAAAACGCCGGCCCTAGGAAAAACTTGCAGTGAGTGCCGCACAAGCACTGCAGCATGCCGCCTGGGGCGCGGGACCCCCGAATGGTGGCCTGACTATCCCATCGCGATCTAACTAAGTCATCGGACCTTGGTCCGATCCGGCCCGAGCGCAAAACCCCCGGTGGCATGTCTTAAGGCAAGTCGCCATAATCCGGCCGGTTGCTTGCTCTGACCCGACGCGGAACTGTAAGGGACGGTTCCGGGAGCGCGTGTGCCGCACCCGCTCCGGGGTCGGCGGCATGCGCGCCTTCGTCCTGATGCTTGGCCTTTATGCAGGTTCTGGTGCAGGGAGTGCTTCCGATGTTCGGAATCCGGCAGGAAGTTCTGCGATCGCCGTTTGCCCTTCGGCACCTCGAGGGCGCTGGCTGCATGCGGCCGGCATATGAGGGTGGTTAGTTTGCCTCGCAACCTCATCGGTCAACTCGCCGCCCCCGCCGGCCTGGGCATGGCTTACGTGCTCGCGGCCCACGTCGGCGAACTACTGGCCTTCCCTTCTGCCCCGGTCTCGGCGCTTTGGGCTCCCAACGCGCTCATCATGGCCGCGCTGCTGGTCACCCCGCGACAACGCTGGTGGATCTATCTATTGGTGCTCGTGCCGTTCCACTACGCTGCCCAGTGGCCCGCGTTCCCGTTTCCCCGCGTGACCATCCAGTACCTCGCGAACGTACTGCTCGCGGTGCTCGGCGCGTATTCCGTCCAGGCTTTCTCCCAGGCGCCACTGTCCTTCAACCGGATACGCACGGCGTTCACGTTGATCCTGTTCGGCGGCCTGCTCGCACCGCTCGTGACGAGCATGGGACTCGCGGCGGGATTCGCGTTGCTCGACGTCACCAGCGAGTTCTGGCTCCTGGTGGTCGTTCGCACCCTCACGAACGCCTTCGCCGTCGTCACGCTCGTTCCGCTGATCGTGAACGCGGTGGGCGCGCTGAGGCGCGGCGACCTGCGCTTCTCGCTCACGCGCACCGTGGAAGCCGCGACGCTCGGCATACCGTTCGCGGCCATATGCGTGATGGTGTTCGCGATGCCCGTGAGCACGCCGGACCACACGCCGATGCTGCTGTACGCACCGCTCCCCCTGCTCGCCTGGGCCGCGATGCGCTTCGGTGTGACCGGAGCGTGCGGGGCCGCCTTGCTCGTCGGCGCGGTGGCGACCTACGGCATGGTTCATGGCTTCGGTCCTTTCACCGGACGCACTCCGCTCGAGAACGCGCTCGGCGTGGTGTCGTTCAACGTCGTCGTGTGCTGCACGGTGGTGACGTTCGCCGCATTGCTCGAGGAGTGGCGCAATGCCGGCCGCGCGCTGGTGGTCAGCCGCGCGCGATTCCGCAGCATCTTCGAGAACAACATCATCCCGACCGCGATCTGGCGCGACGACCTGCGCATCAGCGAGGCGAACGACGCGTTCATGCGGCTCACCGGGCTGAGCTGGGCGGACATCGAGGGCGGCAAGCTGAGGCTCGACCAACTGGCGCGCGAGACCGGGACACCGGTCACCCATACCAGCGAGTTGTTCGGCAAGCTCGACAGCTCGGAACACGAGCTCGCGTTGTCCGACGGCCGTCGCGTGCCGGTGATCCTCGGGCACTGCCGCTTCCCCGCCGACGAAGGCGGAGTGATCTACGTGCTCGACCTGTCCGCCTTCCACCAGGCCGAATCCCAGCGCAAGCGGGCCGAATCGCTGCATTCGGCCGTGCTCGCGTCGCTGCACGACCAGATCGCCGTGATCGACAGCGCGGGCGTGGTGATCGAGGTCAACGACTCGTGGCGGCGCGCGGTCGAATCCACCCATAACTCGCGCTTCGATCGGGTCTCGGCCGGCGACAACCTGCTCGAGACCTGCGCGCGCGCGGCGGAGCGCGGCGAACGCGGCGCGGCGGAGCAACTGCGCGCGCTGCGCACCATCCTCGACGGCACGGGCGTGCGCTGCCAGCTCGAGCATCGCGAGGCCAACGGCGCGGAACCCGCCTGGATAGAGGTCTCGATCGAGCGACTGCGTCGCCCCGAGGGCGGCGCGATCATCACACGCACCGACGTCAGCGCGCGCAAGCTCGCCGAGATCGAGGCGCGCAACCAGCGCCAGCAGGTGACGCACCTCGCACGCGCTGCGGTGCTCGGCCAGTTGTCCGGCGCGTTCGCGCACGAGCTGAACCAGCCGCTCACGTCGATCCTCGGCAACGCCGAAGCGGCGCTCAGCATGCTGGAGAAAGGCACCGAGAATCCGGCCGAGCTCAGCGCGATCCTGCACGACATCGTGCAGGACGACGAACGCGCCGCGCAGGTCATACAGCGCTTGCGCGCGCTGCTCGGCAAGGGCGAAACCGAGCGCAAGCCCGTGAACGTCAACACCGTCGTGCGCGATTCGCTCGATCTCACCCACAGCGAGTGCGTGTCGCGCAACGTCGCGGTGAACCTCGAGCTCGACGCCGAGATGCCGCTCGTGATGGGCGATCGCATCCAGATCCAGCAGGTCGTGCTCAACCTCATCATGAATGCCTGCGAAGCGATCGCGGGCTCCGGCGGCGCGACCCGGCAGATAGACGTCGCGACGCGCCTGCTCGGGAACGAAGCCGCCGTCGAGATTCTCGTGCGCGACAGCGGCGGCGGCATTCCGGAGGGCGAGCTGGAAAGGATCTTTCAACCCTTCGTCACGACGAAGGCGAACGGCCTCGGACTCGGGCTGGCCATCTGCCGGTCGGTCGCGGAATCCCACCGCGGCAAGTTATGGGCGGAAAACGTGCCGGGCCGCGGGGCCGAACTACATATGAAGCTACCTATCGATCGAGGTTTGCCATGAACTCTGCAATGAACAGATGCGAGGCCGCACCGACCGTCTTCCTGGTGGACGACGACAGCGCCGTGCGCACCGCGCTGACCCGTGGCCTGAACGCGGAAGGGTTCGCCGTGCGATCCTGGGACTCGGCCGACGCATTCCTCGCGGATCACGATCCGGATGCGCCGGGTTGCCTGGTGGCGGACGTCACGATGCCCGGCACCAACGGACTCGAGCTGCAGTCGGTTCTCACCCGTAGTGGCTGTATTCGCCCGATCGTCTTCATCACGGCGAACGGCAACATTCCAATGAGCGTGCACGCGATGCGTGCGGGGGCCGTGACCTTCCTTCCCAAGCCGGTACGCCTGGCGGAACTCGTGAACGCGATACGCGAAGCTTTCGAGCGCGACGCCAGCATGCGCAGGTCGCGCGCGAGCCGCGCGCTGGTCGAATCGCGACTAACTGCCCTTACGGCCCGCGAGCGCGAGGTCCTGAATCTCGTCGTGGCGGGAAAGATGAACAAACAAATCGCGGCCGAACTGGGAGCGGCCGAGAAAACGGTGAAGGTTCACCGCGGGCGGGTGATGACGAAGATGCAGGTGCGTTCGGTGGCCGAGCTCGTGCGGCTCGCCGCCCAGCTCGGCGAAACCCCTTCGCGGCCCGAGTGAGACGAAAGTCCACTGTCGCCTGACATGATGCGGTCGCCTACTCACTCCTGCATGGACAAGAAACGCCCTTTCGTCGCAGTCGTCGACGACGAGGAATCCGTGCGGCGGGCCCTGGTTCGCCTGCTGCGCGCCTCGGAGATGGACGTCGAGGCATTCGCCTCCGGCCAGGCCTTCCTCAAGTGGCTCGAGGACGGTCGCCCCGATTGCGTCGTTCTCGATCTGCAGATGACCGGCATCACCGGGCGCGAAGTGCAACGCCGCCTCGCGGCCGCCAATGTCTATCTACCCATCGTGATCGTCACCGCGCACGACGAGTCGAGCATGCGCGACCAGTGCATCGCGGACGGCGCGAGCACCTACCTGCGCAAGCCGCTGCGCGGGGACATCCTGATCCGTTCCATCCGCGACGCGATCGGCTACGCCTGAATCCCGTCGCGGCGTCACGCACGCCTCGCCCGGCACACTTCCCGCGCCCCGTCGGACCTAGGTTGGATTGGCGATGCCGCGCTTCGCGGCTAGCGTCGCTGCCATGTGCGCACCTCCTGCTCGTCCGGTCGGCTCCGCTTCCCGCGTGAAATGGTCCGCGCTCGCAGCGGGCGCCTGGCTCGGGGTGTGCGGTCTGATGGGTTGCGATCGTTCGCCGCAGACCGGCGAGTCGACTTCCGCGGCTTCGGCGGAATCGCAAGCACCCGCCACGGAAACGCAGGCTGACCCGGCCGCCGCGCAGGCCGCACTCGAGGCGCGAACGCGTGCCGCGCAGTCCTGGGAACCCTCGGCGCTGGACGACCTGCTCGCGCCGATCGCGCTCTATCCCGACGCGCTCGTGGGCCAGATCCTGTCCGCCTCGACCAACGCGCAGGAGGTCCTCGACGCGGGCAACTGGCTGCTCGACAACCAGGACCTGAAAGGACAGGAGCTCGACGCCGCCACCGGGAAGTTAGGCTTCGGCCCGGCCGTACGCTCGCTGGTCCACTTTCCGAGCGTGGTCGACATGATGTGTTCGCAACTCGACTGGACGAAGGAAGTCGGCCAGGCGTTCACGGCCGACCAGCGCGGCGTACTCGAATCGATCCAGCGCCTGCGCAGCCAGGCCGCCGCCGTGGGCAACCTTGAATCCTCGCCACAACAGACGGTGGAGAAGGAGGAGGATGCCGGCAAGGAAGTCATCGTCGTCGAGCCGGCCGATCCCAAGGTCGTGTACGTGCCGCAGTACGACCCGCAGGTCGTGTACACGACGCCGTCGCCTTCACCCGCGCCAACGACCACCGTGGTGCAGGAGGGGCACAGCACCGGCGACATGGTCGCCGCGGGACTCATCGGCTTCACCGCCGGAGTGATCCTCAACGAAGCCTTCGACGATCACGACGATTACTACCATCCGCACTGGGGCGGCGGTCCCGTCTACTACCCGCCACCCTACCGGCCGGTGTATCCGGCTTATCGTCCGGCGACGGCATACGTGCGTCCCACCGGCTATCGCTACGACTACAACCGCGTCTACAACGACGTTCGACGCGGCGACGTGAACATCAACATCGACAATGACAATTACTTCAACCGCGCGACGAACAATCACCGCGCCGTGAATCGCGGAACGACCGACACGAATGAATGGCGCGGCCAGACGACGTATCGCGGATCCGAGGCGGGCGCGCGGGACCAAGCGGGCCAGCGCGCCGATGAAGCAGGTTTCGGATCCGACTCCGTAACCCGCGCAAACGCGAAGCGGACCGACTCCGACAGTTATCGCGCCGCGCGCGACGAGCGGCGTCCCCAGTCGAGCGAGTATCGCGGCGCCCAGAACCGGAACGAACCTCGCGGCGCAGCCGGCGGGAATGGAACCGTCGGTGAATATCGAGGAGGCGTCGATCGCGAAGCGGCGTCCGGCCGCCTCGACACGATCGGCGGCGACGAGGCGCGCGCGAACGCCGAACGTCGCGCCGCCGATGCCGCCGGCGCCAGCGAACGCCGGCCGCGCGCGGATCGTGGGTACGCGTCGACGGACGCCCTGCCTCGCGCTCGCGAGGCACAGACCGGATCATCCGTCGCGTCTTCCGGCGCGTTGTCGAACGTGTCGCACGGAGCCAGGGAACACGCGGCCAGCCAGCGCGGGCATCAGAGCGCCGGTGGGCGGGCGAGGAGAGGCAGATGAATTCGTTGCGCGTCGTCCTCGTCTGCGCGGCGTTGACGATCTGCGGCTGCGCGAAGCAGGACTCCCCCGCGCCGGCAGGTCGATATGCGACGCCCGAAGCGGGAGTCGAGGCTTTCGTGAATGCGTTGCGACAACACGACCGCGCTGCGCTGCGGGACATCCTCGGCCCCGAAGCGGACGCATTGCTGCGCTCGGGAGACGAGGTGCAGTCCGCGCGCGAGCGCGAGACATTCCTGGACGCGTTCGATCAGCATCAGGAGCTCGTGAGCACGAGGCCCGACGTCCTGACCCTCGAAGTTGGCGCCGAGCGCTGGCCACTGCCCATCCCGCTCGTGAAACGCGACGGTAGCTGGCAATTCGATGCCGCGGGCGGCGCCGATGAACTCGTCTTGCGGCGTATCGGACGCAACGAACTCGCAGCCATCGACGTGTGTCATGGAGTGGTCGCCGCCCAGCTCGAGTACGCGGCGAAAAATGGCGCGTACGCATCCAAGGTCCTCAGCGATCCCGGCAAGCGCAACGGCCTTTATTGGGAAACGCGACCCGGGGAAGCCCAGTCGCCGGCTGGCCCGTTGCTCGCGCTCGCGGCGGCCGAAGGATATGAGCTGGGCAAGAACCCCACTCCTTATCACGGTTATTACTACCGCTCGCTGCCGGCATCGCCAACAGATTCCACGGGCAAGGGTTTCGCCTTCGTGGCATACCCGGCGGAATACGGCGCGAGCGGCGTCATGACGTTTTTCGTGAATCACGATGGCGTGGTCTATCAGGCGGATCTCGGCGAGGACACCGAGGCCCACGCGCGCGCGCTCACGGGCTACTCGATCGACGAGGCGTGGTCTCCGGCGGAAACCTGATCCGACCAATGTCCAATGTCCCGCGAGCGCAACGGCGATCGACAATTCCGCCACGCCCGCCTGACAAGAACCGTTGGAGTTCCGCCATGAGAACACTGCCAGTTGCCTCCGTCGCGCTGTTGCTGCTCGCCGCCTGCGCATCGAAACCGGAGGTTCGCTCCAACACGGCGCCCGCGGCGAATCTTTCCGCGTATCGCACGTACGCCTTCGTCCCGAATCCGGGCACGGACCGCGGCGGCGTCTCGACGCCGCTCACCGGCTACTTCAAGGAAGCGATCCGCCGCGAAATGGATGCGCGCGGATATCGCTTCGTGGAAGGCGGCGACGCGGACCTGCTCGTGAACTTCAACGCGAACGCGCGCGAGAACGTCGACCTGCGCAGCACACCCGCCCCCACCTACGGCTATTACGGATATCGCGGCGGCATGTACGGCGGCTTCGGATACGGCGGCAGCGAAGTCGAAACCGTGCGCTACAAGGTCGGCACGGCGAACATCGACATCGTCGACGCGGCAAAGAAGCAGCTCGTCTGGGAAGGCATCATCGAAGGCCGGCTCAACGACAAGGTCATGAAGGATCCTCAGACAGCGGTCAACAAGGCCGTGACCGAGATGTTCCTGAAGTATCCCGGCCGATCCGGCTGACGCCCGACACACGCGACCTTCGCACGCGGCGTGACCTCGCCGCCACGATGCCGTAGATTCCGTGACGGCATCTGGCGGGGGATTCATGATTCGACGACTGCACCGCGCGGCAGCGCTGTGCCTTGTATTGGCTTGCGCCAACGGTGTCCACGCCGGCCCGGATGCCGACTGGCCCGCCTACGGCGGAAGCCACGCGAAAACCCGCCATTCCACGCTCGCGCAAATTCATCGCGGCAATGTGAAGCAGCTCGAGCTCGCGTGGCATTACGACACGGGCGAGAAAGGCGACACGCAGACGCAGCCCATCGTCGTCGGCCGCGTGTTGTACGGCTACACGCCGGAACACAAGGCGTTTGCGCTCGACGCGGCGACCGGCAAGCGACTCTGGACTTTCGACCCGGGCATCAAGGGCACCGGCGCGAATCGCGGGCTCATGCACTGGACGGATGGCAAGGAGGCCCGCGTCTTCTCCGCCGTCGAAAACTTCGTTTATGCGCTCGATGCCGCGACCGGCAAACCCGTCGGATCGTTCGGGCACAACGGGCGCATCGATCTGCGCGAAGACCTGGGGCGCGATCCGGCCGGGCAGTCGGTCCGGCTAACCACTCCGGGCGTCGTTTACCGCGATCTCCTGATCGTCGGCGGCCGCGTCGGCGAATCGCTGCCTGCCTCACCGGGTCATGTGCGCGCCTACGACGTACGCAGCGGCGCGCTGCGCTGGACTTTCCGCACGATTCCGCAACCCGGCGAACCCGGTTACGAAACCTGGCCGAAGGAAGCCTGGCGACACATCGGCGGCGCGAACAGCTGGGCCGGCATGACGCTCGACGAAAAGCGCGGCATCGTCTACGTGCCGACGGGTTCCGCGGCCGCGGATTTCTTCGGCGCGGACCGTCTGGGCGACAACCTCTTTGCCAACTGCCTGCTGGCGATCGATGCCGCGACGGGCAAACTTTCCTGGCACTTCCAGTTCGTCAGGCACGACCTGCTCGATCGCGACCTGCCGTCGGCCCCGACGCTCGCGACGATCAAGGTGCGCGGCAAGATGACCGACGTGCTGGTGCAGACCACCAAGCAGGGATTCCTGTTCGTGCTCGACCGCGACACCGGCAAGCCGGTATTTCCGATCGAGGAAGTACCCGCTCCGCCCTCCGACGTGCCGGGCGAGATCGCCAGCCCGTCATACCTGCGGCCGAAGCAACACGCGCCGTTCGCACGCCAGCGGCTGAATCCCGATGAGCTCACCACGCGTACGCCCGAGATCGCGCGCCAGGTTCGCGAGCAGTTCGCGACGTTGCGCAGCGATGGCCCGTTCAAGCCGCTGACGGTCGGCCAGGACACGACTATCTACCCCGGCTTCGATGGCGGCGCCGAATGGGGTGGCCCCGCGTACGACCCGGAGAGCGGCCTCGTCTACGTGAACTCGAACGAGATGGCCTGGCTCGGCTCGCTGGCGCGCAACGACCGCGGTCGCGGCGGCAAGTCGCTCTACCTGCGCGACTGCGCCGCGTGCCACGGCGACACGGGCCACGGATCGCCGCCGCAGTTCCCGGACATCGCGCGTTTCGGCGAACGCATGACCGCCGATCGGTTCGGGGAGATCGTGCGCAAGGGCGGCGGACGCATGCCCGCCTTCCCGCACTTGCAGCAGGAAGCCATCGAAGCGATCGGCGCATATCTCACGGATGGCTCGGACCTGCCGGCCGGCGCTCCGGACTCGTCGCCCGACAACCAGGAGTATCGCTTCACGGGGTATCGCCGCTGGCTCGACGCCGACGGCTATCCGGCGGTGCGCACACCCTGGGGCACGCTGAATGCGATCGAGCTTGCGACCGGCCGCGTCGCATGGAGCATCCCCTTCGGCGAGTTCCCCGAGCTTGCGGCAAGCGGAAAACGTGGCACGGGCAGCGAGAATTACGGAGGGCCGCTGGTCACTTCCGGCGGCCTGCTGTTCATCGGCGCGACCATTCACGATCGCAAGTTCCGCGTCTTCGACAAGCGCGATGGCAAGCTGCTGTGGGAGACCGAACTACCCTTCTCCGCCGACGCGACGCCGATCACCTACCAGGTGGACGGCCGGCAATACGTGGCGATCTTCGCGAGCGGCGGCAAGGAACGCGGCGGCTCCGGCGGCGGCGTGTATCTCGCGTACGCGCTGCCGCGCTGAACGCCGTCCGACTACTTGCCGCGCGGCTCGAACTCGAGCGCGACCGAGTTCATGCAGTAGCGCAGCCCGGTCGGATCCGGTCCGTCGTCGAACACGTGGCCGAGATGCGCGTCGCAGCGTCGGCACGAGACCGCGGTGCGCTCCATCATCAGGCTCCGGTCCGAGGTCTCGCTGACGTTCGAGTTCGAGATCGCCTTCCAGAAACTCGGCCAGCCGGTGCCGGACTCGAACTTCGTCTTCGAATCGAACAGCGCGGTATCGCAACAGATGCACCGGTACAGCCCGTCGGCGTGATTGTCGTTGTACTTGCCGGAGTAAGGCCGCTCGGTGCCGTCCTTGCGCGTCACGATGAAGGACTCGGGCGGCAGCAGCTTCTTCCACTCCACGTCGCTGCGAATCATGCGCGGCACGGTCACCTTGCCGAGGCTCTTGCCGGCCGCGTCGAAGTTTTCGATGACGACGTCGCCCGCACCCTGCGCCGGCGAATTCGCGCGCGCCGCGACTCCCATCGCGGATGCGCCGAGCAGAAACAGCCTGCGGGTGAATTTAGATACGTCCACGTTCCGTTCCTCAGCCGAATGTGAATGAATAGGCGTCGACACCCGGATCGGCGAACTCGATGACGAACTCGCGTTCGGCCACGGGGCCTTTCTGCCGAACGAGTTGATAGAGCCGGTGTTCGCGCACCGTGCCGTTGCCGTCCGCGTCGATGTCCATGCCGGCGTCCTTGCCGGGCGGCTTGCCATCGATGGTCACGCGGAAACGCACCGGCTTGCCGGCCGCCGCCGGCCCGAGCACGAGATGCAGATCGCGCGCCTTGAAGCGGAAAGCGATGCGCCCCGGCGCCGCGGTCAGCCGCGCGTGCTCCTTCGCCACCTGCCACGGACCGCTGTACGCCCACTGGTTCAGCGCGAGCGAGCCCGGAATCGCGTAGTTCTTCTTCGCGTCGAGCGCGAAGCCGCCGGGCGAAACGAAGTTCTCGGCGCGTCCATAACCGAGATAGGTTTCCGGCGACGCGATGTTCGCCATGTCCGCGGGGGCGCCGACTCCCTCGCCGGCCGCGTCGTCGAGTGGTTCGGGCAGATTCTTCGCGCCGGCCTCCGTGAGGAGCCGACGGATCAGGCGCTCCGAGCGCGCGTATTTTCCCTCGCCGAAATGATGGCCGCGGATCTGTCCCTGCGCGTCGACGAAGTAGTGAGCCGGCCAGAAGCGGTTGTTGAACGCCTTCCAGATCTTCAGTTCGTTGTCGAGCGCCACCGGATGGCGGATGTCGAACTTCTTCACGGCCGCCAGCACGTTGCCGGTGTCCTTCTCGAACGCGAACTCCGGCGAGTGCACGCCCAGGACCACGAGGCCCGAGTCCTTGTAGTGGCGATACCAGGCGTTCACGTACGGCATCGTGCGCAGGCAGTTGATACAGGAGTAGGCCCAGAAGTCGACCAGCACCACCTTGCCGCGCAGGCCCTCGGTAGTTAGCGGCGGGCTGTTGAGCCAGCCCTTCGCGCCCGTGAGCGGCGGCATGGGACCCTCGGTCTTCGCGGCGCCCTCGGCGCCTTGCGCCGACATCATCATCGCGCCTCCCGCGGGCGCGGCCGTGTCGGAGGCGCGCATCGCCATGGCGGGCGCCGCCTTCTCCGCGCGAACCGTGACGGGCGTGGCGGCGTACAAAGCGGGGAACATGCGTTCGAAGTTGCGCAGCTTTGGCAGGTCGTTGATCGCGATGTACGGCTGCCGCGGATTCTCGAGCATGTAGTCCTGGTGATAGTCCTCGGCTTCGTAGAAGGCCTTCAGCGGATCGATCTTCGTGACGATGCGTTTCGGAAACACCCGCGCGGCGTCGAGCTGCTTCACATATTCGGTCGCGATCTTCCGCTGCCCTTCGTTCGCGTAGAAAATCGCGGAACGATATTGCGGTCCCCTGTCGGGTCCCTGCCGATCGAGCTGGGTCGGATCGTGCACCACCGAGAAGAACACCTGCAGGATCTGCCCGTACGAGACCTGCGCCGGATCGAACACGATCCGCACGGCCTCCGCATGTCCCGTGTTGCCGCGAGTGGTGGCTTCGTAATTGGCGGTCTCCTTGCTGCCGCCGGAATATCCCGACCACACGCTCTTCACACCCTTGAGATGCTGGTACACACCCTGCACGCCCCAGAAGCAGCCACCCGCGAGCACCGCGGTCTGCAGCGGGCCGGCCGCGCGGCGGTCGTCCACCGCGGGCGCGGGAATCCTGACCGCCTCCTCCGCCGCGAACGACGACACACTCGCGAACAGCGCGACCAGCAAACCCAGCACCCGGGCCTTCGAATACGGCATGCACCCTCCTCGGAAAGTCTCTACGCAGGAGACCCGCCATGAGGCTGCATTATTGCGGAGTTTTACCGGATCGGTGCCAGGCACCGGAATCCGGTAAAACTCCGCCCACTTCCTAGAAGGTCCCCGTCTGTGTCCGGGCGACGCCGCCGGTGGTGTAGGCCACGGTCCACGTGTCGCCGGAAGTCGGGTGCGCCGTGCCGGTGCCGCCGAGCTGCGCCGCGAAGGCGCGCATCGTCGATGCGTTCAGTGTCTGGCCGGGCGCCAGCGTCCACGTGTACGTGACCGCCGACGACGTGCTCGCGTTGCTTTGCGTGATCTGCCCGCCGACGGTGTTGTACTGGCCACTGTGGCTCACGCCGGTCGTGCGTTGCACGACCACCGTCACCGTGAGCGCCGTGATGGTCGCGGTGTTGGCGAGCCGCACCTGCAGCTCGTTGTACCAGGGACTGGCGCTGGTCACCGCGCTCGTGACGGTCACGCCATCGCCGCCGGTCGCGGACGGCGTCGCGCTCACCTGCGCCGACACGCCGCTCTCACCGCTCGCGTTCACCGCGGTCACGACGTAGTAGTAAGTCGTGCCATTGGTGAGACCGGTATTGACGAAGCTGGTCCCCGAAACGTTGGTGGCGACGTTGCTGTACGGACCGCCGTTGCTGGTCGAACGCTTGACGTTGTAACCGGTCGCGCCGGAAACCGCGGTCCACCCCAGGCTGACCTGCGCATTGCCGGGCGTCGCGCCGAGATTCGTCGGCGCCGACGGAACCGCCCCCGGCACGATCTGCAGGAACGCACTCGCGAGGTTCGCCGACGTCTGCGCGTACACGCGATTGGCCGTTGCGCTCTCCTGCGGCACGACCTGGTTCTGCGAGCTCAGCACGCCGATGCGCACCGCCCCGTTCAGCCCATTGACCGCGTTGGCCAGCGTCACCGGCCACTGCGCCGCGCCCGTATTCGCGGACGTGATCGTGATCGGCGTCGACGGCCAGAACGCATCCTGGCCCGTGCTCGACACCGTACGCACGTTCACGCGATCGCCGACGACCAGCGTGCGCGGATCGACCGTGAGCACACCCAGATCGAACCACGGGTTCGTCACGGCCGCCTGGTGCAGGATCGTGCGCGTCTCCGTGTCCGAGGCATTGCCGCTGGTCACGAGCAGCCTGACGGTCACGTTGCCCGAGGCCTGCGGCGAGCCGAGGTTCAGCGTCGCCTGCGCGTTCGTCGGATTGGTGATCGAGTACAGCGACGGATTCTCCGAGTCCACGCTCCAGGAATACGAGAGATTGCTCCCGACCGACGTGCTGCCGTTGAGCGCGATCGAACCGGGGCCGGTGAACGTGGTGACGTTCGGCGTCAGCACGATGTTCGCCGTGACCGTCGGCTGCGGGTCGCCCGAGAACTGCGCATCGACGCAGCCATGGAAACGTTCGTACGTGTAGTGATTGCGGCCCCACTCGCCGTAGATCACGTGGCGCCCGCTGCGCGACGGCACCGTGCAACGCGTGACGAAGAACTGGTTCGCCTTGTTGGGAATCACGTCCGGATTGGCGTTCGGGTTCGCGTCGTTGTAGTTGAGCGAACAGAACGGCGTGTCCTCGAAGTCGCTGAACGACAACGCTCGTCCGGTCTGCCATACGAAGCCCGGCTTCGTGATCCAGTACTTGAATTCCTGCGTATCGTCGAAGTGCGGACCCCAGGATATGTTCCAGGTGAAGGTGCGTTGCCCCGAAGTCATCGGCACCGTGGGCCAGTCGATGGGCTGGTCCCACACGGTCGCGGCGCCATTCCAGGTTTCGGAATTGAAGCCGCACACGTTGGCGCGCGGACCCACGCCATCGCGACCCGTCGTGTGCGTGAGCACACTCATGAAACTGTAGCCGGCTTCGAATGGAATGCCCGGCGCGCTGAATGCATTGCCGCACACCGGATACTGCGCGGTGCCGTTGGCCACCTGGTCCGGCTTGGTGATGGCGCCGCAAAACCAGTTGCGCGCGGGGGGATCCTGGATGAGTCCGTGCGAGAGCGCCGTCATGGGCAAACACGCAAGGAAACAGACAAGCAGGCGAATTGCGCTGATCCTCATAAAAACTCCCTTTAGTAAGAATCCGCGAAGCGATGAGACCGCGCAGCGAGACGCGGGCGCAGCCATGTTAGGCACGCGAAAAGCGGCAAATCACTCTCGGTTTTCCACCGGACAGCGTTGTCAGCAGGTATTCGGTCCGGGCGCGCGGCCGGCTGCGAAAATCGCCGTCGACGCAGGACAGGATTCCCGACGCGGGACACGCGCGGCGAATCGGGGACAGGCGATCCGGGACACGCGGGACAGTGCACCGCAGCGTGGCCCTAGCTACCGTGGACTAGACCTCGATGTCGGTCGCGAGCACCACCACACCGCGTGCGGGCATGCGGAAGAACTCGTTCGCTTGCGCGCTGCGGCGCTGCAAGTACGCGAAGGCGCGCGACTTGAGGCCTGCGATGCCCGGTCGCGGCCGCGCGCGCACCAGGTGCCAGCCGAGGAAGAACGACGATTCCCCGGAGAACACGTCGAGCCCGCGGCGCCGCGCGGCTCGCAGGGCTTCGCCGACATCCGGGGTTTCCATGAAACCGAACCGCGCGCGCATTTCGTACACGCCCGGATGCAGCTCGGTGAAAGCCACGCGCGTCGCATCGTCGGCGCGGGGCACACGCTGAAATTCGAGATGCAGGATGACGATGCGTTCGTGGCACACCTTGTTGTGCTCGAGATTGCGCAGGAGCGCCGTGGGCACGAATCCCGAGTGGCTGACGAGGAACACCGCCGTGCCCGGGACACGGGCGGACGCCTTCGGCAGCAGTTCGGGCAGCTTCGCGATCGGTACGGCGCGCAACTCGAGCTCGGCCCGCAGCGCCTGGCGGCCGTCGCGCCAGGTCACGAACATCGCGAACATGGCCGCCGCGATCGCGAGTGGAACCCAGCCGCCATCGTCGATCTTGGTGAAGTTTCCCATCACGAACGCGAGATCGACGAGCACCAGAAGTCCGAACAGCGTGCCGATGCGTTGCCACGTCCATTTCCAGATCGCGCGCGCGACCAGCGCACCCAACAAGGTCGTGATGATCATCGTGCCGACGACGGAGGCGCCGTACGCCGAGGACAGGGCGCTCGAGCTTCCGAAGCCGACGACGAACATGACCACCGCGACGAACATGAAAAGGTTCGCGGCCGGCACGTAGATCTGTCCGACCGTGGTCGCGCTGGTCTGCAATACGCGCACGCGCGGCAGCAGGTCGAGCTGCACCGCCTGGCGCGTGACCGAGAACGCTCCCGAGATGGTGGCTTGCGACGCGATGACCGTCGCGGCCGTCGCGAGCAACACGAGCGCCGGCAGCCATCCGGGAGGCGCGAGTCCGTAGAACGGATTGGCGGTTGCGGTGCCCGACAGCAACAATGCGCCCTGCCCGAAGTAGTTGATCACGAGCGCGGGCCACACGAGCACGAGCCACGCGAGGCGCACGGGCCGTTTGCCGAAATGACCCATGTCGGCATAGAGCGCCTCCGCGCCCGTCACCGCCAGGAACACCGCGCCCACGATGACGAGCGAAAGACCGGGATGCGAAGCGAACAGCTCGATCGCATGCCAGGGATTCACCGCGGAGAGCACTCGCGGCGCGTGGACGATCTCGATCCCGCCGAGCACGGCCAGCGTCGCGAACCACAGGATCATCACCGGCCCGAACAATCGGCCGACCCGCTCGGTACCCCGGCGCTGGATCGCGAACAACACGGCGATCACTCCCAGGGTCACCGGCAGTACGGCGCGGTGAAATTGCGGATCGAGGATCTCGAGGCCCTCGACCGCCGACAGCACCGAGATGGCGGGCGTGATCAGCGCATCGCAGTAGAACAAGGCCGCACCCAGCACGCCGAGCGCGACCGCCCGCCGCGCCCATGGCTCGGCGCTGCCGAAGTGCTGCTGGACGAGCGCGACCAGCGAGAGGATGCCGCCCTCGCCCGCGTTGTCGGCGCGCATGATCACCGCGAGATACTTGACGCTCACGACCACGGCGAGCGTCCAGAAGATCAGCGACAGCAGCCCTAACACCGTCGCCGCGTCGCCGGGTTGATATCCCGCCGCGCCGAGCGATTCCTTGAACGCATAGAGAGGGCTCGTGCCGATGTCTCCGAACACGACGCCGACGGCGCCGATCAACGTGGGACCCAAAGCTTGCTGAGCCTTCATACGACGACGCGAATTCTAAGTGCTGTCCGCGGCCGTTTCGCGTCGCGTCATTCCTGCCGCGCGTAGACCCGTGGATTCCCACGGAACTTAGCTAGTCGGACGACGCAGGTGCATGCCGCCACTTGCTTTTTGCGAAATTCGCGAGATTCGTCCCGCGCCCCAATCGCCGTGCAGCAATGCCTTGGTTTTCGGTACTCTGCGGCCCATGCTCGAGGGGTTGCACGACACACCGCTGATCGCGATGCTGGCCATCGCGTTCGTGCTCGCATTGCTGTTCGGATTGCTGGCGAGCGCGCTCAAGGTGTCGCCCATCGTCGGCTACCTGGTCGCCGGCATCGCCGTGGGACCTTTCACCCCCGGCTTCGTGGCCGACCCGCGCATCGCGAGCCAGCTCGCGGAGATCGGCGTGATCCTCCTGATGTTCGGCGTCGGCCTGCATTTCTCGATCAAGGATCTCAGGGCGGTCAGATCGATAGCCCTTCCGGGCGCCGTCGCCCAGATCGTGACCGCCACCGTCATCGGCGCGGGGATCGCGCACCTCTGGGGATGGACTTTCGGCCAGGGACTCGTGTTCGGACTATCGCTCTCGGTAGCCAGCACGGTCGTGCTGCTGCGCGCGCTCGAGGAGCGCAATGCCCTGCAATCCTCGGAAGGCAAGATCGCGGTGGGCTGGCTCATCGTCGAAGACCTCGCGATGGTGCTCGCGCTGGTTCTGCTGCCCGCGCTCGCCCCGGCGCTGGGCGGCGACACCTCGGGCATTCGCGTGCCCGTGACCGCCTCCTCCACCTGGCTCACGCTCGTGCTCACGATGTTCAAGGTCACGGTGTTCGTGGTGCTGGCGCTCGTGGTCGGCACGCGCGTCCTGCCCTGGCTGCTCATGCGCGTCACGCACACCGGCTCGCGCGAATTGTTCACGCTGTGTGTGCTCGCCATAGCGCTCGGGATCGCCTATGGCTCGTCGGCCGCGTTCGGCGTGTCGTTCGCGCTCGGCGCGTTCTTCGCGGGCGTCATCCTTTCGGAGTCGGAGCTCTCCCACCAGGCCGGCAACGACTCGCTGCCGCTCAAAGATGCGTTCGCGGTGCTGTTCTTCGTGTCGGTCGGCATGTTGTTCGATCCCGGCATCATGATCCGCGAACCGCTGGCGGTGCTCGCGGTGTTGGCCGTGATCATGGTGGGCAAGTCGCTCGCCGCATTCCTGATCGTGCTCGCGTTCCGCCACCCGTTGCGCACCGCGCTGACCGTGTCGGCGAGCCTGGCGCAGATCGGCGAATTCTCGTTCATCCTCGCGGGTCTCGGCCTGATGCTCGGCCTGTTGCCGCCCGAAGGCCGCGATCTCATCCTCGCGGGCGCGCTGCTGTCGATCGCGCTGAACCCGGTCACCTTCGCGGGGATCGCGCCGATGATGCGGTTCGTCAACTCCTATCCGCGAATGCGCGCGCTGCTCGAACGGCGCGGCGCGGAACGGCACCGCACCCCGGTGGCGAGCGCGCACGCGCTGCGCGACCACGCCATCGTCGTCGGCTACGGCCGTGTCGGCGGCGCGATCGGACCCGTGCTGCACGAGCAGGGACTGCCCTTCTCCGTGATCGAACGCGACCACATCATGCTCGCCACCGCACAGTCGCAATGCGTACCCACCGTCGAAGGCGATGCCTCGTCACCGGCGATCCTGCGCGCCGCGGGCATCGCGCACGCGCGCCTGCTGGTCGTCGCGACGCCGGACAGCTTCCAGGCGCGGCGCATCGTCGAGGTCGCGCGCACGCTGAATCCGACCATCGACATCGTCGTGCGCACCCACAAGGAGAGCGAGTTCGAGAAGCTCGAACTGCTCGGCGTCGGCCGCGTCGTGATGGGCGAGCGCGAACTCGCGCGCGGCATGCTCGAATATTCGCTGCGCAGCCTCGGCGTGCCGCCGGAGCGCGCTCGCGCGGTCGCGGGTCGGGACACGCAGGTCAACCCGGAAGGCACCTAGTACTGTCCGTATCAAGAGGACGTCGCCGAAAACGGTAGTTTGAACGAAGGGATACGCCCACCATGCTGATCAGCTGCGTCGCATACAAGGACGGCAAGAAACTCGCCGACATCCCCGCCGAGGAGATCCGCAACTACGTGAACCAGCCGGGCATCCTGGTGTGGGTCGCGTTGCGCGACCCGGATGCCGACACGCTCGCGCTGATGCAGGCACAGTTCGGCCTCCATTCCCTCGCGGTCGAGGACGCCCGCCACGGTCACCAGCGCCCCAAGATCGAGGACTACGGCGACTCGCTGTTCGCGGTGCTGCACGTGGTGGAACCCGGCGATGACAACGAGCTGCGCACCGGCGAGGTGGCCGTGTTCGCGGGCCGCAACTACATCCTGACCGTGCGCAGCCAGACCGAGCGTGGATTCCAGGACGTGCGCGCGCGCTGCGAGCGCGAGCCCGACCTGCTGCGCATCGGTTCCGGATTCGTGCTCTATGCGCTGATCGACGCGGTGGTGGACCGCTATTTCCCGCTGCTCGATCGGCTCGAGGAGGAGCTCGACCAGGTCGAGGAACGCCTGTTCCTCGCGGACAGCTCGCCGCGCGCCAACATCGAGGCGCTCTACGAACTCAAGAATCGCCTGACCACGGTCAAACACGCGGTGGGCCCGCTGCTCGAGGCCATTTCCAACCTGTCCGGCGCGCGCGTGCCGGCGCTGTGCGCGGATCTGCGCGAGTACTTCCGCGACATCTACGACCACCTGCTGCGTCTCAACACGGCGATCGAATCCATCCGCGACTCGGTCGTCACCGCGATCTCGGTGAACCTCTCGATGGTCTCGCTGCAGGAGAACGAGACCATGAAACGCCTGGCGGCCTACGCCGCGCTGATCGGCGTGCCGACTCTGATCGCAGGCATCTACGGCATGAACTTCCAGCACATGCCGGAGCTGTCGTGGAAGTACGGCTACTTCGCGGCCATCGCCGCGATGATCGGCGTGGACCTGTACATCTTCTTCCGCTTGCGCAAGGCAAAATGGTTGTGAGGGCGGCGCAATATCCGGCGGTATACTGCGCGCGATGTTGTCCCCCGCGGAAACCGAAGCCCTCACACTGAGCCTGTCCGTCGCGGCGCGCAGCGTCGCCTTCAATCTTCCGCTCGCCGTGCTGGTCGCGTGGCTGCTCACGCGGACGCGGTTCGCGGGGCGTACGCTGTTCGACGCATTCGTGCACCTGCCGCTGGTGTTGCCGCCGGTGGTCGTGGGCTATCTACTTCTCGTGTTGTTCGGCGTGCGTGGTCCCATCGGCGGATGGCTGAACGAGAACTTCGGCATCCAGCTCGCCTTCTCGGGAACGGGCGCCGCACTCGCCACGGCCGTGATGTCTTTTCCGCTCGTGGTGCGCTCGATCCGCATCTCGCTCGAGACGGTCGATCGCGGACTCGAAGACGCCGCGCGCACGCTCGGCGCGGGGCCCGTCGACCGGTTCTTCTCGGTCACCCTGCCCTTGATCGCGCCCGGCATCCTCGCCGGCGCCATCATCGCATTCGCCGCGGGTCTCGGAGAGTTCGGCGCGGTGATCACGTTCGCGTCCAACATCCCGGGTGAGACGCGCACGCTGCCGCTCGCGCTGTACACGGCTCTGCAGACTCCCGACGGTGACGCGCTCGCGGCGCGGCTCGCGCTGATCTCGTTTTCGCTCGGACTCGCGGGCCTGCTCGCCTCGGAGTTCATCGCGCGGCGCCTGCGCCGGCGGCTCGGGCACGCCTGATGCTCACGGTTCGACTCGCGAAGCGCCGCGGCGATTTCCGCCTCGACATGGAATTCAGCGCGCCGACGCCCGGCGTCACCGCGTTGTTCGGCCGCTCGGGCTGCGGCAAATCGACCGCCATCTCGCTGATCGCCGGGCTGCTGTCGCCCGATGCGGGACGCGTGCAGGTCGACGACGACGTGCTGTTCGACACGGCCCGCGGCATCGACATGGACGCACGTCATCGCCGGATCGGCGTCGTGTTCCAGGACGCGCGGCTGTTCCCGCACCTCGAGGTGCGCGGCAATCTCGAATACGGATTGAAGCGGCTGCCCCGAACCGCGCCGCGGCCGATCCGCTTCGACGACGTGGTCCAGCTACTGGGGCTCGACACATTGCTCGAGCGTCGCGCGCATGAATTGTCCGGCGGCGAGAAACAGCGTGTGTCGCTAGGCCGCGCGCTGCTGCGCCAGCCGCGGCTGCTGCTGCTCGACGAACCGCTGGCTTCGCTCGATGCCGCGCGGCGCGAAGAGGTTCTGCCATGGCTCGAACGGCTGCGCGACGGTTTCGCCATACCGATCGTCTACGTGAGCCATCAGTTCGATGAGGTCCTGAGGCTCGCGACACGGGTCGTATTGCTCGACGCGGGTCGCGTGCTCGCGCACGGCGATCTCGCGACGGTGAGCCGCGACCCGGCGCTGCGCGCCATCGTAGGTCCGGACGCGGTCGGCGCGGTGGTCGCGGGCGTCGTCGAAAAGATCAACGGCGGTGGTCTCGCGCAGATCCGTATCGGCGATGTGTTGCTCAATGTGGAACATGAAGCGGCCGTGGTCGGTCAGCGGATCCAGATCCAGGTCCTGGCGCGCGACGTCATGCTCGCGACCGAATCGCCCAGAGGGCTGTCGGTGCGCAATGCCGTGTCCGCGCGCGTCGTATCGGTCGCGCCGGACGTCGGCCGCGCCGTGCTCGTCGAGCTCGACATCGGCCGCGCGGCGACGCTGCTCGCGCGCATCACCGCGGGCGCGGCGCAGGAACTCGGGATCGCGGCGGGCATGCAGGTCTGGGCGCTCATAAAGGCGGTCTCCCTGCGCGGGCACGTCTTCAACGTGCCAGCGCATTGACGACGGGGAGGTACTCGATGGTGGCCGCGAGCGCCGCCACCACCCCGAAAGCCGCCAGCCCGAAGCTGACGTTTCTAACTATCTTCTCGATGCACATGTCGGTTACTCCGAAAGAGTGAAGAACATGTGCGCATGCTGCTCGCCGCCGCGCGAATCAACAAACGGCGTGTGTGAATCCGGTATCAGGAAAACTTAAGCGCCTCAGGCGCTCTTCTTGTCCTTGATCTGTCCCTTGATCGGGCCCGCCTTTTTCTCGAACAGCGAATGCGGCTTGGGGAAGGATTTGGCCATGTCGAAGATCCAGTCGCGGAAGCGTCGCACCTTGGGCATGACGAGGTAGGGCTCGGGACACACGAAGAAGTAAGAGAAGCGGAACGGCAGCATCGCGTCGCCGGCCAACACCACGCGCCCCTGCTCCAGGGAGCGCTGCACCAGCGACCACCGGGCGAGCGCGAAGCCGATACCCTCTTCCGCCGCCGCGATGACGCCGGCGGAGTCGTCGATGATGGGCGCGCGCGCCAACCAACTCCCTTCCTGGCCCTTCTCTATCCACGCCTGCCAGGGCTCGTCGTCACTGCCCAGCAACGGAAAATTCTGCAGGTCCTGGCCGCGGGGAACCGGCCCGTATTTGGCGAGCAGCGCCGGAGAGGCGATCGGGATGACCCACTCGTCGAGCAGCTTCTCCACGTACAGGCCGGACCAGCGGCCCAGGCCCATGCGGATGGCCACGTGCATTTCGGAGCGCGAGAAGTCGACCGGATCCCGGCCGGTATGGAAGCGCAATTCCACGCCCGTATCGAGCGCGTTGAAGCTGCCGATGCGGGGCAGCAGCCAGCGTTGCAGGAACGATGACAATAATGTGACCTGCAGCGGACCTTCGGCGCGATGCTGCTTGAGGTGCTGCATCGAGGCCTCGAGCTCGTCGAGTCCGCGGCGCACGCCGGGCAGCAGCTGCTGGCCTTCGGGTGTCAGTTCGATGCGCCGGCCCGATCGCTTGAAGAGCTGCACCTGCAGATAGTCCTCTAGCGACTTGACCTGCTGGCTGACCGCCGCGGGCGTCACGTGCAGAGCCTCCGCGGCATCGGCAAACGACAGGCGGGAGGCCACCGCCTCGAATACGCGCAGTGCGTTCAACGGCAGCCGGGCATAAGCGGTCGACACGTCAGATTTCCTTATGGGCGCTTCAGATAGCGCGTTTGTTCGTCCGGGCACTCTAGCTCAGATTGTGCCCATGGCAACTTCGCCGATGGAGACATTCAAATGAGCACCCGCAACTGCATTCCCGGCACCGTCGAGGCCCGCCTCGGGGCGAGACTGTCGCCGTTTGCCGGCAACCCGGTCCCCCTGGAGGACCTGGACGTCGAGGCGTCCATGAACCTTTCCGCGCGGGAGGCCGCAAACGACGATCGCCCCCTACGCCTGTCGCTGGTCAACGATCTCAAACTACTGTTCGCCGCGCTCGGCGCGGGCGGCAGCGTCGTACCGATGGGCGACAACGGCCGCACGGCACGGTTGCTGGCGAACTATGCGGAATCGCTCCGGGACAGGTGAAGGAAGATGGTGCCTGGCACGGAAAATCCGGGATAAGCGGCGCGATCTCCGAACAAGGCCCGACCGCGTCTCCGCTTATCCCGGATTTTCCGTGCCAGGCACCGTCTTCGGCACCGCTTATAAGGCTATAACCACAAGTTCGCGGCCGTAACCGCCGCGTCACCGCGACACGACTGACCCCGTTACCCCCGCCTTTCTACGCTTTCCTGGCCTTGTGGCACACACGAAACCAGGAGAACGAGAGTGAAAATCAGACGAGCGGCAGCGCAAGCCTCCATTGCGGCGCTGCTGCCTTTTGCGGGAGTCGCGCTGGCGCAGGCGCCGGACGCCTCGAGCGCCGATAACGACCTGCGACGCGAAATAGAAGATCAGAAGCAGCGCCTGGCGATCCTCGAGCGCAAGCTGGAGCTCAGCGAAGAAGCCGCGAAGTCTGCCGCGAGCAGCGCGCCGAAGGTCACCGCCAACGCCACGCAGTTCCGGATCAGCTCGGCGGACGGGGCGAACTTCGTTCGCATCCGCGGCACGCTGCATGCCGACTATCGCGCCTACGGTGGCGATTCCGTGCCGGAGACCGCCGATACGTTCCTCCTGCGCCGCGTGCGACCGACCATCGAGGGCACGTTCGGCAACATCTACGACTATCGCTTCACGCCGGACTTCGGTGGTGGCAAGAGCGTGATCATCGACGCCTACGTCGCCGCGCGCTTCAATCCCGCCGCCGCCGTGACGCTCGGCAAGTTCAAGGCGCCGGTCGGTCTCGAACGCCTGCAGAGCGGCGCCGACCTCCGCTTCATCGAGCGCGGCCTTCCGACCAGCCTCGTGCCGAACCGTGATCTGGGCGTGCAGCTTTCCGGCGAGGTCGCCGGCAGCGCCGTCAGCTACCAGCTCGGCTACTTCAACGGCGTGACGGACGGCGGCAGCAGCGACAGCCTGCCGACCCCGGACTTCGAATCCGACACCGCCGGCGACTTCGCCGCGCGCGTGTTCCTGCAGCCGTTCCTGAACTCCGACAGCTTCGCGCTGCGCGGCCTCGGCTTCGGCATCGGCGCGACCTGGCAGGACGTGGATGGCGCGGCCACCCGCACCTATCTACCGGGCTACCGCTCGCCCGGCCAGCAGAGCATCTTCGCCTATCGGTCGAACACCGCGACCGGAACCACTCCCAACAACGCGACGTACGCCGACGGCGAGCGCGTGCGCCTGGCTCCGCAGTTCTACTACTCGTACAACCAGTTCAGCCTGTTGGGTGAATGGACCCAGGTGGAACAGGACGTGTCGCGCAACGTCGGCGGAACGGTCCGCTCGGACTCGTTGACCAACACCGCGTGGCAAGCACAGTTCGCGTGGTTCCTGACGGGCGAAGACCAGGCGTTCCGCGGCTTCAAGCCCAAGAGCACCTACCGTCCCGGCAAGGATGGCAGCGGTGCGTTCGAACTGGTCGCGCGTTACCACGTGCTCGACGTCGATAACGACGCCTTCACGGGCGGCGCGGCTTCCTTTGCGAATCCGCTGACGGCGGTCAGCAAGGCGACGGCCTATGGTGTCGGCCTCAACTGGTATCCGTGGAACACCGTGAAGCTGTCGATCAACTACGAATTGACCGAGTTCGAGGGCGGCGCCGCGACCGGCGATCGTCCCGACGAACAGGCGTTGCTCTCGCGCTTCGCCATCAACTTCTGAGCATTGGAGATCAAGGACATGAGTCAACCGAACTGGAATCGCCGGCTGCTGCTTGCCATCGCAAGCGCGGTGTTCATCGGCGGCGCGGGCACGGCGGCGCAGGCCGCCGACGTCACCCTGCTCAACGTGTCGTACGACCCGACGCGCGAGCTGTACGTCGACTTCAACAAGGCGTTCGCCGAGTACTGGAAGAAGAAGACCGGCGACAACGTGACCGTCCGGCAGTCGCACGGCGGCTCGGGCCGCCAGGCGCGCTCGGTGATCGACGGACTCGCGGCCGACGTCGTGACGCTCGCGCTCGCGGGCGACATCGACGCGATCGCGACGAACGGCAAGCTTCTGCCCGTCAACTGGGAAGAGCGCCTGCCGAACAACTCGGCGCCCTACACATCCACTATTGTTTTTCTGGTCCGCAAGGGCAACCCGAAGAACATCAAGGACTGGGGCGACCTCGTGAAGCCGGGCGTAAGCGTGGTCACGCCGAATCCGAAGACCTCGGGCGGCGCGCGCTGGAACTATCTGGCCGGGTGGGCCTGGGCGCTCAGGCAGCCTGGAGGCAATGACGCGTCGGCCAAGGAGTACGTGCGCAAGCTCTTCAAGAACGTGCCGGTGCTCGACACGGGCGCGCGCGGCTCGCTCACGACCTTCGCCCAGCGCAACATCGGCGACGTGTTCATCTCGTGGGAAAACGAAGCCTGGCTCGCGACCAAGGAACTCGGCGTCGGCAAGTTCGAGATCGTGATCCCGTCGATCAGCATCCTCGCCGAGCCGTCGGTGGCGGTGGTCGACAAGGTGGTCCTGCGCCGCGGTACCCGCACGGTGGCCGAGGAATACCTCAAGTACCTTTACACGCCGGAAGGCCAGGAAATCGCGGCGCGCAACTACTACCGCCCGCGCGACCCGCAGGTGGCCGCGAAACACCAGGAGCTGTTCCCGAAGCTCGAACTCGTGGCCATCAAGGACTTCGGTGGCTGGGCCAAGGCGCAGAAGGTTCACTTCGGCGACGGTGGCATCTTCGACGAGATCTATTCGCAGTGATGCCGATCCGGCATGGACGCATGACGATTAGTTAGTGGGTGCGCGGCAGGACGCCGCGTACCCTCTCGATCCGGGCCGCGGAGACGGTGAGGGGAATGAATTGCCCCCTCGACGAATTCGCCCTCATCGTCTTCGATGGCCCACCAGACCAGGGACACTCTCCGCCCCATGAAGCTCATACAGCTGCGATACCTCGTGGCCGTGGCTGAAAACGATCTCAACATCACGCAGGCCGCGCGCACACTGCACGCCGCGCAACCGGGCGTCAGCAAACAGTTGAAGCAACTCGAGGACGAGCTGGGATTCCAGCTCTTCGAACGCAAGGGCCGCGCGCTGATCCGACCCACCGATGCGGGCGCGAGGGTCATCGACCGCGCCTCGCAGATCGTGCGCCAGGCGCGCAGCATCAAGGCGCTCGCGGCGGACCTGCGCAAGGACGACGCGGGCGCGTTGTCGATCGCGACCACGCACACGCAGGCACGCTACGTGCTGCCACCCGTGCTCAAGCAGTTCCGCGAAAAATATCCGAAGGTGCGATTGCACCTGCACCAGGGTAATTCCGAGCAGATCGCGGATCTCGCGGCGACAGACCGCATCGATTTCGCGATCGCGACCGGCTCGAGCCCGGTGTTCGCGGGACTCGTGCGCATGCCCTGCTATCGCTGGCACCGGACCATCATCGTGCCGGAGGGCCATCCGCTCGCGGACGTGAGCAAGCCGTCATTCGCCGACCTGGCGCGATATCCGCTGATCACCTATTCATTCAGCTTCAGCGGCCCGTCGTCGCTGATGGAGTTGTTCGCCGACGAAGGCCTCACGCCCACCGTGGCGCTGACGGCCTGGGACTCGGACGTCATCAAGAAGTACGTGCGCGAGGGCCTCGGCGTCGGGATCATCGCGAACGTCGCGATCGACGGCGCCGAGGATGCCGATCTCAAGGTGCGCGATGCCTCGCACCTCTTCCCGGTGCACACGACCTGGGCGGGATTCCGCCGCGGCGTGCTGCTGCGCGGGTACATGTACGACTTCCTGCAGATGTTCGCGCCGCACCTGACCGCGCGACAGGTACAGGCCGCGGAGCGTGCCGAGTCGCAGGAAGCCGTGGACCGCGAATTCGCCAGCGTGAAGATCCCTTACTTCCGCTGACGAAGATGGTGCCTGGCACGGAAAATCCGGGATAAGCGGAGACGAGATCGAGTCTGGTGCGGCCGTCGCGCCGCTTATCCCGGATTTTCCGTGCCAGGCACCGTCTTGTTCTTGTCGACTTCGACGGTCACGTGCACGAGCTCGTCGTGCACGGCCAGTGCTCGGCGGAAGTATTCGCCGGTCTCGCCCGATGGTGTGATCACGGTCGCGACCACGGCGTATTGCGCGCGGCCGACGCGCCACACGTGCAGGTCGGTGATTCGTGCCGGAATCGGCCCCTTCTCGATCGCGTCGCGGATTTCGGCCACGACGGGCGCATCCATTTCGGCGTCGAGCAGGATGCGGCTCGAGTCGCGCACCAGGCCCCAGGCCCACACCGACACCAGCGCCGCGCCCACCAGGCCCATCAGGGGATCCAGCCACACCACGCCGAAATAGAGTCCGCCCGCGAGCGCGATCAGCGCGAGCACCGACGTCGCCGCATCGGCGAGCACGTGCATGTATGCCGACCTCACGTTGAGGTCGGCGTGAGTCGTGCCGCCGCGTTCATATTCGTGCGCATGCTCGTCACCATGGGCATGCGAGTGACCATGACTGTCCTTGAGCCACCACGCGCAGATGAGATTGACCGCGAGCCCGACCGCCGCGATCGCCATGGCCTCGCTGTAGTGGATCGTCTGCGGCTCGATGAGCCGCTCGACGGACTGGAAAACCATGAGCGCGGCGATGCCAAGCAGGAAGATCGCGCTCGTGTATCCCGCCAGGATCTCGACCTTCCAGGTCCCGAACGCATATCGCCGATGCCCGGCCTGATTGCGCGCGAACGAATACGCGAACGCGGAGAGCCCGAGCGCGAGCGCATGCGAGCTCATGTGCCAGCCGTCGGCCAGCACGGCCATCGAGTTGTACCACCAGCCGCCCGCGATCTCGACGATCATCATGACGATCGTCAGCCACAGCGCGCGCCGGATTCCCCGCTCCGCGAGCGGATTACCGGTATCGAAGCGCGGGCTCTGGCAGTGATGCGGATCCGGCGCGGTCTGCGTCTCCATGACGCATAGGGTATCGGATACCCACTCGAAGCCGGAAACGCGACCTCCGAAGCCTTCGCGCCGGATCAACACTACAACCCCGTAAGCGTCGCGATTCGGCATGAGCGAATGCCAATGCGCCATTTCCCACTCCCGGTGGGCAGCCCCTAGCTTCCCGTAATGAAGAATTCCTCCCGGGAGATCTGAGCCGATGCGAATCGCCCTCGCCATAGCCGTGCTTGCCTTCGTCTCAACCATCTCCGTCGGCGCCGAGGAGGATGCCTCGCAGGCCATCGAGTGGAGCTGGCGACTCGAACCGGCCACGGCGAAACCCGGCTCGGAAGCAGAGCTCGTGCTCATCGCGATACTCGCGCCCGACTGGGTCGTCTATTCCTCGGATTTCAAGGCGGAGCTCGGCCCCCTGCCCGCGCGTCTCAAGCGCGCGCCGAATTCCGCGCTCGAACTCATCGACTCGCTGCGTTCGATCGGCGCGAAGCGCAAGCGCGACGAATCGATCAACGCCGAATACGGTTACTTCAGCGAGCGCGCGGAACTGCGCCAGCGCGTGCGTCTGCCGGCGGACGGCGCGCCGGCCGAGGCCACGCTGAGCGGCCAGGCGTGTTACGAAGTCGACGGCTCCTGCCATCTCATCCGGCAGAACATCCGGATCGCCGCCGCCGGCGACGCGCCGCAATAACGGTCGGCACTAACCAGATCACCGTTCGCCATTGGCCGCCGCGCGGACGCCTCCCTAATCTCGTTGTAGTTAGTCACCGTCACCCACGTGGCGGGGCCCGGCCGGCCGATCAGGAAGGGATCGCCCGGCCGGGCGCCCGCCACACCAGGACCGGAACGTGAAGAACCACATCCTCGTCAGTACCGCGCTCGCTGGTTGCGCGCTGGCCGCCGCCGCGATGCTCGCGCACGCGCGGCAGGCGCAGACCGCCGCCGCGGCCGCGACGAACCTCAAGGTGTTGCCCGCGACACTTTCGAAGGATGACGTGCGCCTGCTGATGAAGGAGTACGAGCGCGATCTCGGAGTCTCGTGCAGCTACTGCCACGTCGAGGACCGGGATTCCAGCGTGATCGACTACGTCTCCGACGACAACCCGCGCAAGCACACGGCCAGGCTCATGATCGCCATGCTCGAAGACATCAACGGCAAACATCTCGCGCAACTCGGCGGCGACCGGCGTTACTCGCTGCCGGTGACCTGCGGCAGCTGCCACCAGGGACGCAGCAGTCCGCCGGAGTTCCTCCCATGAGGAAATCCACCGCCACGGCCGCGCTCGCCGCCGCGCTCGTCGTGGGCACGCCAGCCGATGCGCAGATCGCGGTCCGCAACCAGGGTTACATCCCGTACAGCGACGCGCCTATCTACTATCGCTCGGACGACATCACGGACGCCGTCACGCTGCTGCAGAGGAAACTCGACGCGGGACAGGCGACGCTGGATTTCGAGGCAGGCGATCACGGTTACCTGAAGTCCGTGCTGACGCTGCTCGACATCCCGGTGAGTTCGCAGACGCTGGTGTTCTCCAAGACCAGCTTCCAATACCCGAAGATCTCGCCGCGGCATCCGCGCGCGCTGTATTTCAACGACGACATCTACATCGGCGTCGTGAACGAGGGCAAGGAGATCGAGGTCATCGCCTTCGACGAGCAGCAGGGCGCGATCTTCTTCATCCTGCACGAGCAGCAGGTCGAGCGACCCCGCTTCGAGCGAGCCGAGCTCGATTGCACGCAGTGCCACATCGTCGCCGGAACGCGCGGAGTGCCCGGCGTGTTGCTGCGCTCCGTGCACGCGAGCGCCACGGGCACGCCGGTGCCCGGCGCGAAGCAATACATCACCGATCAGGAAAGCGCGCTCGCCGAACGCTGGGGCGGCTGGTACGTCTCGGGTCCGCTCGCCGCGAAGACGATGGCAAACGCCGTCGCGGCGGCCGACGCCACCGCGAAATCCGCGCCGCTCTCGAAGCTGGCGGAGTCGTACGACCCCAAGGCGTTCCTCGCGCCCGGCAGCGACGGTGTCGCGCTGCTCGTGCTCGGGCACCAGACGCAGATGCACAACCTGATCACGCTGACCAACTACCGCACGCGCATCGCGTTGCACGACAGCGGCGCGAGGACGCCCGAGGAATTGCCGGAGAGAGCGCGCGAGCAATTGCGCCGGCCCGCCGAACAACTGCTGCGTTATCTCCTGTTCTCCAACGAAACCCCGCTGTCCGATCTCGATCCCCAGCAGGTGATCGCGGAATCCGCCTTCGCGCGCGAGTTCGCGGCCCGCGGCCCGTTCGATTCGCAGGGCCGCAGCCTGCGCGAGTTCGATCTGCGCACGCGGCTGTTCCGCTACCCGCTGAGTTATCTCGTCTATTCGGATGCATTCGACGCGCTGCCCGAACCGTCGAAGGGCTACGTCTGGCGCCGCCTGCTGGAAGTGCTGAGCGGCAAGGACCAGAGCCCCGAGTTCGCGGCGCTGTCGCAACAGGATCGGCGCGCCATCCTGGAGATCCTGCTGCAGACCAAGAGCGGACTGCCGGAGGAATGGCATGAACACGCGCGCGCCCATCGATTGAGCATCGCCAAAAACGCTTCTGACAAACGGAGAAGATAGACATGAAACTGACAACCAGGATTGCGGGCCTCGCAGTCTTGATCGCCGGCAGCGCGACCGCACTCGCCGGGGACAAGCTCGAGGGACGCTGGGATGCGCAGCTGATCCAGAAGGACACGGTCATTCCGTTCCGGCTGGACATCAGCGGCTCGGGCCCGACGCTCAAAGGCACGTTGTACGACGGCTTTCGCGCGTACGAATACACCACGAGCGCCAGCTACCAGAACGGCGAACTCGTGCTCAACATCGATCATTACCTCACCACGATCACCGCGAAGCTCGACGGCGGGAAGCTGGTCGGCGACGTCGTCGCGCAGAACCGCGGCATTCGCAACGAGTTCGAATTCCGGGCCGTGCCGCACGACGCCGCGGCGTACGAGGAGGCGAAGTCCGTGCCCGCGCCGTCCATCGCGGGTGAGTGGGAGATTCCGCTCGCGGCGCCGTCTTCCAAGGGTGAGAAGGCGTTCCGTTTCATCGTCGACCAGCGCGGCGCGGAAGTCGCGGCGTCGATCCTGCGCATCGACGGCGACACCGGCGCGTACAGCGGCTCGTACAAGGACGGCAAGTGGGTGCTGAGCCACTTCGACGGTTCGCGTCCCGGCGTCATCGAAGTGACCCCGGCCACGGACGGCACGCTGCAGATCTTGCAGGTCGGCCAGCGCGCGCCGCGCAATGCGACGGAGAACAGTTATGAAAACGCGCCCGATGGCCGTTATGCCTCCACGCTGACCGCCTATCGTCCGGTGGTCGCGCGCGCGAAGGGCCTGCCGCAACCCTCGAACCCGCTCGCGCACACGACCACGCGCGATCCCGACGAGAAATTCACGTTCGCGTTCCCGAACCTCGACGGCAAGATCGAGACGAACGAGGACCCGGCCCACAAGGGCAAGGTAGTGCTCGCGATCGTCACCGGCACGTGGTGCCCGAACTGCCATGACGAGGCGCAGTACCTGATCCAGCTCGACAAGAAGTATCGCGACCAGGGCCTGTCGATCGTCGCGCTCAACTTCGAGGAGGTCGAGCAGCAGGAGTCGCTCAAGCGCGCCAAGGCCTTCGTCAGCCAGTACGGCGTCGAGTACCCCTATCTACTTGCCGGTGCGCCGGAAGAGATGTGGGAGAAGGTGCCGCAACTGCTGAATCTCAACACCTGGCCCGCGACGGTGTTCGTGGGACGTGACGGAACGGTGCGCGCGGTGCATGCCGGCTTCGCTTCGCCGTCCACCGGCGAGTTCTACTCGCGCCAGGACAAGGAGTTCACGCAGCGCATCGAGCAGCTGCTCGCCGAGAAGGCGCCCGCCGACGTGCGCGTGACCGCGAACTGACGGCGAGATTCGTCGAAACCGGGCGGAGGTCTCTCGCTTGCGTGCGGGCCTCCGCTCTTATCCTCGACTCCTTCAGGGAGCGCGCACCCTCACGATGAGTTTGCCGCGCGCGTGGCCCGAGCGTGAGATGTCCCAGGCCTTCCCGGCGTCCTCCATCGAAAACACTTGCTGGACCGGGACCTTGAGCTTGCCGGCGTCGACGAGGTCCGCGAGGCGCGCGAGGATGTCGGCGACACTCGCACCGGTTTCGCGGTCGGGGCGGCCACAACGGATGTTGGCCGCGGAGCATGCGATGGCATTGGGCGGACCGACGACGGAAACCAGCACACCGCCCGGCTTCACCACCGCGATCGAACGCATGTTGGTTTCCGCATTCGCGGTGTTCAGCACGACGTCGACACTCTTCACGACGTCCTCGAAACGCTGACTTCGATAATCGATGACCTGGTCCGCGCCGAGCGAGCGCAGGAATTCATGGTTGCCGGGCGAAGCCGTGCCGATGACCCGCGCGCCCGCGGCCTTGGCGATCTGCACGGCCGCCGATCCAACGCCACCCGCGGCGCCGTGTATGAGCACCGTCTGGCCGCGCGAGATTCGCGCCGTCTCGTGCAGTGCGCGATAAGCGGTTTCGGCCGCGATCGGAATGCCCGCGGCCTCCTCGAACGACAGGGACTTCGGCTTTCTGCCCAGTGAATTCACCGGCACGATGGCGTACTCGGCATAACTACCGCTGTTGCGCGCGAATCCCAGTACCGGATCTCCGACCTTCCAGCCGGTGACGCCTTCGCCCAGTGTGTCGATGGTTCCGGACACGTCCGTGCCCGCGACCAGTCCTGCGCGGCGCCGCGCGACTTTCCAGTCGGACGGATTGACCCCGGCGGCGCGTACCTTGACGAGCACCTCACCGGGACCGGGGCTGGGAACTGGCCGGGTTTCCACGGTGAGCGCCCCGCTCTGGCGAATCTCCACCGCGCGCATCTTCTCCGGTGCTGCCGCCGCGGCCCCCACGAAACTCAGCATCAGCGCCAGCCCGGCCGGCAGTGTCGAACGCATGCGGTGACTCCTCGTTCTCGTTACGCGCGGGTTTCAGTCGACCACGTCTTGGTCGCGGATCGCGGCAAAAAGTTCTGGGCCGCGCGAGCCATAACCGATTTCAAACCTTTCCAGAATCGACGGCGTGACCGCGCACTGCGGATACTGCATCGCATGCATGGCTCCAGCCAAGGCGCGGCGCAAGCCGCCCGTCCGCCTGCGAGTTCCCCGGAACCCGACGCCAAACAAGGCGCCGGCCCCGTGAACGAACCTCGACTCATCGCGATCGTCGGCGCCGGATTCTGCGGGACCGCCGTGGCCATCGGGTTGCTGCGCCAGTCCGCCGGCGCGGGACGCGCCATGCACATCGCGCTGGTGGATCCCCGCGCCGAAATCGGCGCCGGTGTGGTGTACGCCACGCGCGATTATCCCTATCCACTCAACGTGGCCGCGGGCCAGATGTCGCTCGATGCCGACGAGCCGCGCGACTTCCTCGACTTCGCGCGCCGCCAAGGCATCCATGCCGCCGAGGGAGACTATCTACCCCGCCAGGTCTACGGCGAGTACCTGCGTGCGCGTTTCGCGGCGGCGAACGCGGCCGCGCCGCCGCACGTGAAATGCGTGCACCATCGCGCCACCGCGCTGCAACTGCGGCGCAACGGCGACCGCCGCTGGGACCTGTGGCTCGATGACGGCACCACGCTACGCGCCGACGAGGTGGTGCTCGCGCTCGGCAATCCGCCACCCGCGACTCTGCCGCAACTCGAGCCGATCGAACGCAGCGCGCGTTATATCCGCGATCCGTGGAGCATCGGGGCGTCAGGCGAAATCGAAAGCGTGCTGCTCGTGGGCAGCGGCCTCACCATGATCGACGCCGCGCTCAGGCTCGCGGCGATCCGGCCGCGCGTGCGGCGCATCCATGTGTTGTCGCGGCATGGATGGCTGCCCTTGTCGCAGGCTTCCGAAGCGCTGCCGGCGCGGGAGCCCGACGTGCGCGTTGCGCTCGACGGCGCGCGCGGCTCGACGCGCCGCCTCGTGCGCACGATTGCCCGCCTCATGCGCGAAGTCACCACGGGGGGCGGCGACTGGCGTGAGGTGCTGGCGCTGGCCCGAAGCCAGCTTCCCGCATCATGGCATTCGCTCGACGCACGCGAACGGACGAGATTCCTGCGGCACGTGCGCGCGCTCTGGGACGTGCATCGGCATCGCGCACCCGCCGGGCCGCTGGCCGCCGTGCAGACGCTCGCCCGAATGGGCGTGCTCGAAACCCATGCCGGCCGACTCGAATCCGCACGCCTGCTCGACGATTCCGTCGAGATCCAGTGGCGGCCGCGCGGTGCGTCGCGCGCGCGCGCGTGGCTCGTCGATCGCGTGGTCAATTGCACGGGCCCGGACACGCGGGTGAGCCAGCTGACGAACCCGCTCGTGCGATCGCTGCTGTCGAACGGACTCATTCGCGAAGACGAACTTTCGCTCGGCATCGACGTGACCGCCGATGGCCAAGCGATCGGCCGCGACGGGAATCCGGTCGATCGCCTCTACTACGTCGGCCCATGGCTGCGGGCGCGGGACTGGGAGGCGACCGCGGTGCCGGAGCTGCGCGTGCATGCCGCCAGGCTCGCGCGCCATCTCGCGCACACCGTCGAGCGCACCGTCGAGCGCGAGCGGTCCGCGGGCTGACTGGTCAGCGCGCCGACCCGTCCCGTTTCGCCGATACGCCGTTCGCGGTGATCTGGTCGAAGATCCCGCCGGTCGCGAAATGCGTGCGTTGCACGACCTTCCAGCCGCCGAAGTGGTCGATGTCGACCAGCTTCAGGTCGGCGAACTGCCCGGCGTATTTCTGCGCGATCGCCTGGTCGCGCGGGCGATAGTAATTCTGCGCGGCGATCTCCTGCCCCTGTGGCGTGTAGAGGAACTCGAGGTAGGCCTGCGCGACCGCGCGCGTTCCGCGCCGCAGCACCACGCGATCGACCACGGCCACCGAGGGCTCGGCGAGCACGCTGACCGAAGGCACGACGATCTCGAGTTTGTCGCGGCCGATCTCGCGCAACGCGAGGTGCGCCTCGTTCTCCCAGGAAATCGCGACGTCGCCGATCTCGCGCTGGGCGAACGTCGTGAGCGAACCGCGCGCCCCGGTGTCGAGTACCGGCACGTTGCGGTAGAGCTTGCGCACGAACTCGCGCGCGCTTTCCTCCGTGGCGCCGGGCTGCACTTCCGCCCAGGCCCATGCGGCCAGGTAATTCCAGCGCGCGCCACCGGAGGTTTTCGGATTCGGGGTGATCACCTGCACGTCTTCACGGACCAGGTCGCCCCAGTCGCGGATCTTCTTGGGATTCCCGGCGCGCACGAGGAACACGATCGTCGACACGTACGGAGCGCTGTTGTACGGCAGCCGTTCTTCCCAGTTGAGCGGCAGCATCCTGCCCTGCTCGGCGATCGCGTCGATGTCACCCCCCAGCGCGAGCGTGACGACGTCGGCCGGCAACCCGTCGATGACCGCGCGCGCCTGGCGCCCGGAGCCGCCGTGGGACTGGCTGATGCGCACGTGCTGGCCGTGCGCCTTCTCCCACTCCGCGGCGAACGCGGGGTTTATGTCCTCGTACAGCTCGCGGGTCGGGTCGTACGACACGTTGAGCAGGACGACTTCCTTCTCAGAGCCCTTGTTGCAGGCAGCCAGCAGGAGCGCGGCGGCGACTAGCGGCCCAAGCCGCATGGCGGTTCTCTTGTTCATGGGGCGGCAAGCCTATCAGGTCGGGCGACCGCGGCGTGACGGAAGCCGCCTGTAGCGCCTTCAGGCATCCTCTCTCGAACGACGAGCGTCGAGCCCCGCCTGGAGGGCCTGCTCAAGACCGTCGAATTACTCCCGCGCGCGCTCCAGCGTCTCGCGGGCACTAACTATTCCACGACGAGCTTGTAACCCGAAGGCGCCGCCGTCTGCAGCAATTGTGGAACAGCGGGGTTTGCCTCGATTTTGTGGCGGAGACGGTGGACGAGTTGTTTGAGCAGCTGCCGGTCGCCGGAGCCCCGATGTCCCCACACCTGCACGAGCAACCGATCCGAATTCACCGCGCGCCCCGCCTGCGCCAGCAGCATCTGCAGCAGCCGCAGCTCGAGCTTGGTCAGCGCGATGGGCGCGCCATCGCCGATGCGCACGTTGTAATTCTCGATGTCCAGCGTCACGCGCCCCGCGGACAATGGCGCATGAGCGCGATCCGCGCTCGCGCGGCGCAGCAGCGCCTTCACGCGCGCGAGCAGCGTTTTCGGGCTGAACGGCTTGGTGAGATAGTCGTCCGCGCCGAGATCGAGCGCCTTGACGAGATCCTGTTCCTCGCCGCGCGCCGTGAGCATCATGACGGGCACGTCGCCGCGCGCGCGGATCGCCGTGCAGACCTCGAAACCCGAGGTGCCCGGCATGTTGATGTCGAGGATCACGAGATCGGGCGACTCGGCGTCGAACGTCGCGAGCGCGCCCGGGCCGTCGCTGGCCTTCACGACCAGGTACCCCGCCTGCGACAGCGAGTAGGCCACGAGTCCGAGCAGATCCAGGTCGTCGTCGGCGACCAAGATCTTCATTCCGGCGCCTCGACGGGCAACGTGAGCATGAAGCGGGTGAATCCTTCCGCGGTACGCGAGGTGCTCAACGTGCCCCCGTGACGCTCGACGATCGAGCGCGAGATCCACAGTCCGAGTCCGAGGCCGCCCGGCTCCGGTTCCTGCGTGCCGCCGCGTTTGAAGCGTTCGAAGATGTTGAGCGCGTCACTTTCGGGAACGCCGGGCCCCTGGTCTTCGACCCACGCGTTCACGTGCTGGTCCTGCACCTGTGCGCCGACGCGCACCGCGGTGCCTTCCGGCGCGAACTTGCTCGCGTTGGCGAGCAGGTTCACGAACACCTGCGTGAGTCGCGGCGCATCGCCCTGCACGGTGAGCCCCTCGGGAATGTCCACCTCGAGCGTTTGATGACGCTGGCGCACCAGCGCCTCGATGAGCACGCGCGCATCCTCGATGACGTCCACGAGATCGACGGTCTGCCGCCGCACATCGAGCTGGCCCGACTCGATGCGCACGCTTTCGAGCAGGTTGTCGATGAGCCGCGTGAGCCGCAACGTGCCGCGCTCGAGCGACAGCACCAGCTCGGTGAGCTCGGCCGGCGACTTGGAAGCCAGGCCTTCGCGCAGCAGCTCGATCGACGCGAGCTGCGCCGCGAGCGGCGTACGGAATTCGTGGCTGACGTTCGCGAGCACGGTGTCGCGCGCGCGGCGTACGCCTTCCATCTCGGTCTCGTCGCGCATGACCTGAACCTGCATGCCGTTCACGATGCGCGAGCTCGTGATCACGGTCTGGCGATTGCCGCTGCGCGTCTGCAACTGCTCGACGGATTGCGCGCTGCCCGCCTGCCGCGCGCGCAGGATCGGGCACGCCGTGGTCTTGCAGGGCCGCGGGCCGTCGGGCTTGCCATCGAGCCCGCAGGGCTTGAGCACGTCGCCGCAGAACTTGCCGATCGCCTCGCCCGGCTCGATGCCGAGCAGCCGCGCGGCCTGCGGATTGAGATAGCGGATGTTGCGTTCCTGGTCGACTGCGTACACGCCCTCGACGATCGCCTCGAGCACGACCTGCGCCTCGGCCTCGCGGCGGCGCAGCTCCGAGTTGAGGTCCACGAGGTTGCGGCGCATGTCGTCCATCGTGCGAGCGAGCTGACCGATCTCGGCCGGGCCCGCGGTCGGGATCGACGTCGCGAAATCGCCCTGTCCCAATCTCACGGCCGCATCGGTCAACGCCTCGGTGGGCTTGATGATGCGCCGGCCCAGGAGGATGCCGGCGATGAGCGCGAGCAGCGCGAAGACAAACGCCGTGAAGATGAAGCGCCACACGAGCGCACTCACCGATTTGTCGGTCTCGGCCGCCGAGGCGCGCGTTTCGATCAGCGCGATGCCCTCGCCGTTGCCCGAGAAGACCGGGAAGCTCGACGCGTACAACCCCAGCGGATCGATGCGCTGGACCGAGAAGCGCCCGTCCGACAACGCCTGCGAGTGCAGCGAGGTGAACTCGTTCTCGGGCAGCGAATTGAACGTGCGGTAGTTGATGAACTTCACCGGCAGGCCGCTGTGCTTGGACAACACTTCCGCGAGCTCGTCGTCGAGCAAGTGCACGACCATCACGCTGAACGAGGTGTATTGCGCGGGCAGACTTGCGATCGCTCCGATCACGGAATACTCGGTGCCGGGCGGGACCGCCATGAATCGATCGCCCTGCTCCGCGGCGACCGCATGCAGCTGCGCCCAGGGCAGCTCGACTCCGGTGGATGCGATCACGGTCGCGCCGTCGAGCACGGCGCAGGCATCGAGTTCGCTGGTTTCGCAGAAGCGCCGCAGGAACGGGGTGAGGCCCTGGCGGCCGGGCTCCGCGATCAGCCGGCGCAGCGGCGGACGCTCGGCCAGCACACGCGCGTTCGTCAGCGTGTCCTCGGCCATGCGCGTGATCTCTTCGCGCGCGTTCGCGCCGGCGAGCTGCACGTGCAGCTTCTGCTGGCTGTCGGCCAGGCCGCGCAGCATGTCGATCGCGAAATACGACAGGCCCAGCGCCACCAGCAGCACGATCACCACGTTGCTGGCCGCGAGCCACCATCCGAGGCTGTCGCGTTTCATCGTCTACGGTACCCCGCACCCCGCTCGACCAGCGTCTTGATGATGAGCGTGATCACCGCGAGGATCGACAACATCGAGGCCACCGCGAAGGCGCCCACGAAGTTGTATTCGTTGTAGAGAATTTCGATGTGCAACGGCATCGTGGTCGTGAGTCCGCGAATGTTGCCCGAGACCACCGAGACGGCGCCGAATTCGCCCATGGCGCGCGCGTTACACAGGATGACGCCGTACACGAGGCCCCAGCGGATGCGCGGCAGCGTAACACGGAAGAACGTGAACCAGCCGCCGGCGCCGAGCGTGATCGCGGCCTCTTCCTCGTCGTTGCCGAGCTGCTGCATGAGTGGGATCAGCTCGCGCGCGACGTAGGGAAAGGTCACGAACATCGTGGCGAGTATGATCCCGGGCAGCGCGTAGACGATGCTGATCTCGTGTTCCTGCAGCCAGGCGCCGAACCAGCCGTTCAGGCCGAACAGCAATACGTAGATCAGGCCCGAGACGACCGGCGAAACCGCGAGCGGCAGGTCGATGAGCGTGATGAGAATGCTCTTGCCCTTGAATTCGAACTTCGCGATACACCAGGCCGCCGTGATGCCGAACACGGTATTGAGCGGCACCACCACGGCCGCGGTGGTGAGCGTGAGCCGGATCGCGGCCAGGGTGTCCGGGTCGGCGAAGCTGTCGAAATAGGCGTCCCAGCCTTTTTCGAGCGCCATCGCGAACACCGCGAACAATGGCGCGGCGAGCAGCGCACCCAGGAACGTGAGCGAGACGGCGATGAGCAGCCATCGGACCAAGGTCGAACGGAAGTTGGCCTGCCCGGGACGCGACGCGATTTCCGCGGCGAGTTCGGCGGATGTTGAAGGGCCGCCCATCAGCGCGACACCAACATGCGCTTGCGACCCCACGCCTGCAGCAGGTTGATGGCCAGCAGCATCAGGAATGAAATCGCGAGCATGACGACTCCGAGCGCCGCGGCCCCCGCGTAGTCGAACTCCTCGAGACGGATCACGATGAGCAGCGGCGTGATCTCGGTTTTCATCGGCATGTTGCCGGCGATGAAGATCACCGAACCATACTCGCCCAGCGCGCGTGCGAACGCCAACGCGAATCCGGTGAGCAGCGCGGGCAACACCGTCGGCACGATGATGCGGCGGAACACGTAGAAGCGTCCGGCGCCGAGCGTCTCGGCGGCGTCTTCGAGATCACGTTGCACTTCCTGGATGGCCGGCTGCACCGTGCGCACGACGAACGGCATGCCGATCAGCGTGAGCGCCACGGTGATGCCGATCCAGGTGTACGCGACCTGGATGCCGAGCGGCTCGAGGTACTGGCCTATCCACCCGTTGCCGGCGAACACCGTCGTGAGCGCGATGCCGGACACCGCGGTCGGCAGTGCGAACGGCATGTCGATGATCGCGTCGATGATCTTGCGGCCCGGGAATTCGTAGCGCACCAGCGTCCACGCGATCGCGAAGCCGAAGATCATGTTCACGCCGGCCGCGATCAGCGATGCGCCGAACGACAGCTTGTAGGAGGCCAGCGCACGCTCGCTCGCGATGACTCCCACGAAGCGATCCCAGTCCATGCCGGCCGCCTTGAGCACCAGCGCCGCCAGCGGAATGAGCACGATGGCGCACAGGAAGAAGGTGGTGAATCCCAGCGTGATCCCGAATCCCGGGATGACGTTGGGCTCGCGCTGCCCGACGTTCTTCATGCGGCAATCTCGGGCGTGATGCGCGCCTCGCCCGGACGATAGACGATGAGCACGGGCCAGCCCGGCTGCGCGTTGAGCAGACTACGGTACGCGTTGCCTGCTTCGGTGATCTCCGTGATGCCGAGCACGAGCATCTGCGTCGCGCCCGCCGAAAGGTTGCGCGTGAGCGCGGTCACCGTCTCGCCGATCGCGAGCTCGGTGCGCATCTCGAGGCCGTGATCTGTGTGCGCCTCGGAACGCGCGTCGAGCAACTGGCGCATCGGCGCCGCGCGGCCGGTCGTCGCGGCCTCGTCGGGAACGATGCCGAGATAGACCGCTTCCGCCGAGACGTGGCGCAGCAGGCTCGCCGACACCGCGAGCGTCGCGCGACGCACGGCCTCGTCGGTCCAGTGGATGAACACACGCGTCGGGCTTGGCGCATTGCGCGGCAGGACCAGCACCTCCGCGGCGCCGTGTTTGAGCAGCCATTCGACGGTGGGTCCCGCATCCGGTCCTCCGGCGATCGCGGCGACTCCGGCGAACGGCGCCGGCGTTCCGCCCAGGCCGTCGATGGCGCGCAGTCCTACGCGCGTCTTCATGCGCGTCGACAGGCCCTCGAGCAACGGCTCCCTGGCGATCTCCGCGGCCTGCGCCTCGGTGGGCGCACACGCGAGGAAACTCGAAATCGGCGTCGGCAACACGTGCAGGCGGCGAGCGCCCAAGGCAACTTGCGCGCCCGTGCGCAACGGCAGGTCGCGACGCTCCGGCTGCGTACGCGTGATCTCGACGCGGGCTTCGCCGGCCGCGCCCGAGCCCAGGAGCTGAGCCGCGCTTGGCTCGTCGAGCAGTCTGACGCGCAATCGCTCCAGTGCGCCCGTGAAGACGATTTCCTCGACCGCGCCGCGCGCGATGAAATCGGACGACAGCTGTTCGCGCACGGCGGCGACCTCGACTTCCTCGGGACGCAGTACCGCGACCACTTCGTGTTCGCGTCCCGCCTGCACGGGCTCGTTGCCCTCGGCATTGACGGGAGTCGCGCCGAAACGGATGCCGTCGACGGTCTGGCGCGCGAGCAGCAGGTTCGCCGCGCCGAGGAACGTCGCGACGAAACGCGTCGCGGGCTGGGTGTACAGGTCGTTCGGATGGCCGACTTCGAGCAGGCGGCCGTGATTCATGACGCCGATCGTGTCGGCCAGCGCGAAGGCTTCTTCCTGGTCGTGCGTGACCAGCACGGTGGTGATGCCGAGCTCGCGCTGGACCGCGCGGATCGTGCGCCGCAGTTCTTCGCGGATCTTGAGGTCGAGCGCGCCGAAGGGCTCGTCGAGCAGCAATACCTGCGGCTTGTGCGCGAGCGCGCGGGCGACTGCTACTCGCTGCTGCTGACCGCCCGAAAGCTGCCCGGGCAGTCGCTCGTCCATTCCCTCGAGCGCCACGAGCTTGAGCAGTTCCTTGCGGCGGGCGCGCCGGTCGGCGGACTTCATCTTGCGCACGCGCAGTGCGAATTCGATGTTCTCGGCCACCGTCATGTGCCGGAACAGCGCGTAGTTCTGGAACACGAGGCCCACGCCGCGATCGCGGGCACGCACGTGCGTGACGTCCTTTCCGTGCAGCGAGATGCGTCCGTGATCGATGCCGGTGAGGCCGGCGATGGCCCGCAAGAGGGTACTCTTGCCGCTACCCGAGGGGCCGAGAAGAACGAAGAATTCGCCCTCTCCCACTTCGATCGATACGTCGTTTACGACGGGTTGTTCCTGGTACCGCTTGGTGACTTGGTCGAGCGCAATAGACATGAATGGGCCGTGGGGCTGAAAACCGCCGGTGATGCTACCAGCCGGCGGTGGCCGCCCGAATATCACGGCGGTTACAATCCGGTCACAATGGCGAGGAACTTAAGCTGTCGGGCCCCCGACTAACGCTTACACTTTTCCTCCCCCTGTCCCGCCAACATCCAGGTTTACTGCATGGCCACCGAGAACAACGCCCCCGGTTCCTTCGACAGAACGGCTATCGACAAGGGCACCGGAGAGCGGCGCAAAGGCCGTGCCAATTGGGCCCTCGACGACGCGATCTACAGCATCGCGGCGCTATTGCTCTCGCTGATCGTCATCCACAGCATCTGGACGCTCATCATCCGGCCGCGCGCCGAGGCGGTGTTGTCGCAGCGGGTCACGGTGACCAACACGTCCAACGTGAGAACCCAGGTTCTCCAGCTCCGTTCGATCTACGTGATCCTCAAGGACCACGAACAACAGCTCTGCGTGACCCTGTGCATGTGGGCCCTGCTGCTGCTCGCCCGCCAGTTCCAGGAGACCCGGAAAGCCCGCGCACTGCTCGACCGGGATTACGTGAAGGTCGCCGAATCCCAGGTCGTCTTGCCCGAGGATGCCCGGGTCCATTCACGTCCGCTCGAAGCCTTGCCCAAGGACGAGCAGATGAGTTTCCTGCCGCGCCTCCTGATGGTCGCGTACAACCGTTTCGGCGCGACCCGCAGCGTGCAGGACGCGGCCGAGGCCGTGCGCGACGAGTGCGAATTCGAAGCGGCGAGCCTCGACACCAAGCTTTCGATGGTCCGGTTCACCGCGTGGGCCATTCCGGCCGTCGGCTTCGTCGGCACGGTGCGCGGCATCGGCGCCGCGCTGCAGGAAGCGCAGGGCGCCATGGGTGGCGACATCTCCGGCGTCACGATGGGCCTCGGCATCACCTTCAATGCGACTCTCGTCGCACTGGTGTCGTGCATCATCGTGATGTTCTGGATGCACCAGCTGCAGCAGTTCCAGGATCGGCTGATCCTCGACTGCCGCACCTACGTCGATCGCCAGCTGCTTCGGAAACTGCGCGTCGTTTCCAAGTAGTTCGGTAGCCGGCTGCGCACGCTCGTCTGGTTCCGCGGCAAGGATCTGCGCGTCGCGGACCACGCGCCATTGCGGGCGGCGCTGTCCGCCGGCAAGGGCGCCGAAGTCGTTCCGCTGTTCGTGCTGGACGAGCACTTCCTGCGGCCGGAGGCCGCGCATCGCACGCCTTTTCGCATCCAGTTCCTGCTCGAGTCGGTGTCGTCGCTGGCGGCGAACCTCGAGCACCTGGGCTCGAGGTTGATCTGCGTTCGTGGCCGCAGCGTCGAGCTGGTGCCGCGCATCGCGAAAATGTGGAAAGTCGATCGGGTCGTGGCCCAGAGCTGGGTGGCCCCGGTGGGTCGCGAACGCGACCGGCTCGTCGCCTCGGCGCTGCACGTTCCGTTCGAGCGCTTCGACACCGAGACGCTGCGCCCGCCGGGTAGTTTGCGCACCGGGGGCGGCGAGCCCTTTTCCGTTTTCACCGCGTTCGCGCGCGCGTTCCTGCGAGAGGCGCCCGTCGCCCTGCCCCTGCCGGCGCCGAAATCGCTGCCACCCCTGCCGGCGACGGTGGCGGCCGATGTCCGGACGCGGGCCGCCGACCTGCCGACGCTCGAGTCGCTCGGCCTCACTCGCAATCCGCGCGTGCTGCGCGGCGGCGAGCGCGAGGCGCGCAAGCGGCTCGCCGACTGGCTCGCCGGCGACGCGAAGGACTACGACGAGCTGCGGGATCGTCTCGATCTCGAAGGCACGAGCCGACTGTCCGCGGATCTGAAGTTCGGGACACTGTCGCCGCGCACCGTGTGGCACGCCGCGCACCGCGCGCTTGCGGACCTCTCGCCAGATGCACTGCGCGCGTTCCGCAACGAGCTGTTGTGGCGCGAGTTCGCGCATTCGACCTTGTTCGACCGACCGAGCTTGCTGGAGGAACCCTTCCGCCCGGCATGGCGGAATTTTCCGTGGCGCGACGACGAAGCGGCATGGCGCGCATGGGTAGAGGGACAGACGGGATATCCCGTCGTCGACGCGGCGGCGCGCCAGCTGCTCGCCACGGGTTTCGTTCACAACCGCGCCCGCATGATCGCCGCGAGTTTCCTCGCCAAACACCTGCTGATCGACTTCCGGCGCGGCGAACGCCACTACTTCGACCTGCTCGTCGACGGCGACTGGGCGAACAACGATGCGGGCTGGCAATGGGCGGCGGGGTGCGGCTGCGATGCACAACCGTGGTTCCGGATCTTCAATCCCGTTACGCAGGGCCGGAAGTTCGACCCTGAAGGGGCCTACGTGCGCGCCTGGATCCCGGAGCTCGCGTCTTTGCCCAAACGTTACATCCACGCACCCTGGGAAGCCCCGGCCGGAATCCTGGCCGAAGCGGGCGTGCGCCTGGGGACAAACTACCCTCGCCCGGTCGTCGAACACGATTTCGCGCGGCGCCGCTTTCTCGACACCGCGAAGCGCCACCTCGGGACTGCGTCGAACCGAACGCCTTTACGAAGGCCTTTGGGCTAGAATCCGCGGCGTGACACGCCTGCGATCCATGCGCTTCCGGAGTTTCGTCTTTCCGCTGCTGCTCGCGGCGCTGACACTGCGCGTGCTGATCCCGTCGGACGTCGTGCCGACCGCGGAAGGATTCCAGGTTCAGGCCAGGGTCTGCTCCAACGACCGCGGCAAGACCGAGACCATCGAGATTCCGGGCGGTGAGTCCACCGCGCCGCATTGCGCGTACTGCGTCGCGCCGCTGCTGGGCGCGCCGCTCGCGATGATCCAGCCCGCGCTGGCGTCGCCGCTCGCGACGTCGAAGCTTCCGGAACTGGATAGCCAGACGCTCCCGACCCCGCTGCGACGCGCTCAGACCGCGCGTGCGCCTCCCGCCCTTACCTGACATCCGATAACGCGCCGGGCTCGTTCCCGCGCATCGGCACGCGCGCAAACGCGCCGCGTGCGTTCGTCAGGAGTTTCCAGTGTTCCGAACATTGCTGGCGCTTGCCGCTTGCCTGCTCGTGCAGGTCGCGGGGGCGCACGAATACACGCAGGGCGATCTGTCCATCGGCCATCCATGGTCGCGTCCGACCATGCCGGGCATGTCGATGGGAGTCGCCTATCTATCCATCACCAACCGGTCGAAGACCGCGGACGCGCTGATCTCGGCCAGCACGCCGGTCGCGGCCAAGGTCGAGTTCCACGAAACGCGGGTCGCCGACGGCATGGCGCGCATGCGCCCGCTCTCGGAGATCGAAATCCCGCCGGGTGCCACCGTGAGGATCCAGCCCGGCGGCATTCACCTCATGCTGGTGGGCCTCGAAGCGCCGCTCGAGCTCGGCAAGTCCGTTCCGCTGACGCTCGAATTCCGCCAGGCGGGAAAGATCACGGTCGAACTCGCGGTCGAGGCACGCGACGTCTCGCCGCCCGCGGCGGAGAGTTCGATGACCCAGTCGCTCGGCGTGGTCACCGTGGTCGCGCGGCGGCCGAGCTCGCTGCCCACGCAGATCCCGACCACCATCGAAGGCATCTCGGGCGAGGCCGTGCAACGCGTCATCAACGCGACGGATGCGGAGGACGCGCTCAAGTACCTGCCGAGCCTCACGGTACGCAAGCGTTACATCGGCGACTACGACCACGCGGTGCTCGCGAGCCGCGCATCGGGCACCGGCAACAGCGCGCGTTCGCTGGTGTTCGCCGACGGGATCCTGCTGTCCAACCTGCTCGGCAACGGCGCGACGTTCACGCCGCGCTGGGGCATGGTCACGCCGGAGGAAATCGAGCGCGTGGACGTCCTGTATGGGCCGTTCTCCGCGGCATACGCGGGAAACTCGGTGGGCGCGGTGGTCGATTACGTCACACGCATGCCGGAGTCGCTCGAAGTGCGCGCCGGGCTCACTACCTTCACCGAGGACTTCGACGTCCACGGCGCGCACGGCAGCTACGGCGGCTGGCAGGCCAATGCGTCGTACGGCGATCGGCAAGGCTCGACCGCGTGGTGGGTGAACTTCAACCGGCTCGACAGCGAGAGTCATCCGATCTCGTTCGCCAACAAACTCCTCGCCGCCGGAGCCGAGGGAGCCGGCGGCATACCCGTGACCGGCGCCATCGCCGGGCGCGATCCGCGCAATCGCGACTGGTGGTTGTTAGGGGACACCAACACCATCGGCACGGTCCAGGATCACGGCAAGATCAAGCTCGCGCGGGAATTCGGCGACCACTGGCGCGCGAGTTACACGCTCGGCGTCTGGCGCAACGAAGCAACTCGTGTATCGGACACCTGGTTGCGCGACACGCACGGAGCGCCCGTCTACTCGGGCACCGTTAACATCGAGGGCCGCGTTTTCACGATCGGGCCGACCGAGATCGGCCCTTCGAAGGGTGAGCTCACCCATGTCATGCAGGGTCTCTCGGTCCGACGCGGCCACCTCGGCGCATGGAATCTCGAAGCGACCGCGAGCCTCTACGAGTACCGCTCGGACGAATTCCATTCGCCGCTCGTCTCACAGCCCATCGCGGCGACCGGTGGCGCGGGCCGCATCGCGGATCAGTCCGGCACCGGGTGGACGACGCTCGCGATTCGCGCGGTGCGCGAATCCCGCGGAGCCTCGTCGCACACGTTCGAGCTCGGCGTGCAGCACGACCATTACGGCCTGCGCACCGAGGTCAGCGACACCGTCGACTGGCTGAGTGGACCCGTGGGTGAGCGCTTCTCGGCCTTTCGCGGCGACACACAACTTCTGAGCGCCTACGCACAGGACACCTGGAAATTCGCGCGCGACTGGCAGGCGACCCTCGGCGCGCGCATCGAACACTGGCACGCGGACGAGGGATCGATCGCGGCCCGAACGGAGGTGCTGGCCTTTCCGGCGCGCAGCGAAACCCACGTCTCGCCGAAACTCGCGCTGGCATGGGGCGTGACCCCCGATCTCATGCTCAAGGCATCGCTCGGACGCGCGGTGCGGCTACCCACCGTCGCCGAGCTCTACCAGGGATCGATCTTCGCCAACACGATCGTGAACAACGATCCGGATCTCGAGCCCGAGAAGTCCTGGACCAGCGAGTTTTCCGCCATCGTGATGTTCGACCACGGCGACCTGCGCGCCACGGGCTTCTCCGAAGACACGCGCGATGCGCTGTATTCGCAGGTGAACGTCGCGGGCGGCTCGACCGTGACGACCATCCAGAACGTCGATCGCATCCGCACGCGCGGCGTCGAGCTCGTGGCGCGCGCGCAGCCACTGGCGACGCTCGAGCTCGCCGGAAGCGTCACGTACGCGCGTTCGCGCATCCTGCAGAACGGCAATTTCCCCGCGAGCGAAGGCGCGCGGCAGCCGCGCGTGCCGGAGTGGCGCGCGAACACGCTCGCCACCTGGCGCCCGAATGACCGGATCAGCGCGACGCTCGGCGCGCGTTACAGCGGCCTGCAGTACAACACGCTCGACAACTCGGACCCTCACGGCACGAGTTACACCGGCACGAGCCGCTACCTCGTGGCCGACGCACGCGTACGCTGCGAATTCGGTGACCACTGGAGCGGCGCGCTCGGCATCGACAATATCGGCAACGAACGCTACTGGGCGTTTCACCCTTACTCGCGGCGCACCTACAACCTCGAAGTCGCCGCGCGGCTGTAAGGGCCGCGCCACTTCCCGGTCGTGCCGGGGCTCCAGATTCTTCCTCACCACGGGCGCGCTGGTCACACGTCGCCGCGCAGACACTCATGATCGCGAGCCAGCACGACGAGGCTGGACCGATCAACGGTCGCACCCTCAATCCGGAATCTTCTGCCCGCGCGTCTCGATGATCCAGTGCAGGAGCAGGACACCCACGATCGGCACGAACCCGATCGCGAACAGCGTCTGCAGGATGATGTGCGGATCGCCCTGCGCGCTCTGCGCGATGGCGCCCACCGCGAACACGCCGCCGGCCGTGATGACCCGGCCGATGTTGTAGCAGAAGCCGCTGCCGGTGGCGCGCAGCCGGGTCGGGAAGAGCTCGGGTAGGTAGAACGGGAAGGAACCGAACACGCCGAACACCGTGAGCCCGATGAAGAACCACAGGTACAGCCGCGTCTCGGACGGAATGTCGAGACCGCAGGCCGCCATGACGGCGACCGCGCTCCCGGTGAAGTAGATCGCGAACAGCTTGCGGCGGCCGAGACGTTTGGCGATCGGGATCGTCAGCAACGTGCCGATCAGGCCGCCCCAATTGAAGCAGGCCGTTCCGAGCTTGATCCATTCCTGCTTGAGCGCGGCCGTGGCCGCCGCGTCGAGCCCGCGAGTCGCGGCTTCCGCCCCCGCGAGAGTGTTCGCGAGCGCCTGCAGGAAGGCGTTGCAGGTCCACCAGGTGATCAGCGCGACCAGCGTGACGATGAGCGCGCTGACGGTGCGCGCGCGCACCTCGGGCGCGAAGATCTCGCGAACTCGCGCGGGGGCGGCGTTGGCGGTGGCCGCGGCCCAACGCTCGGGCTCGCGCACGAACGCGCGTACGATGAACGCAATGCCCGCCGGAATGAGTCCGAAGAGCAGCACGTACCGCCAGGACATCGCCGGATCGTGCGCGAACCAGTCGCCGGCGACTTCGGCGTTCACGAACATCGCGAGGAACAGGCCGAGCGGCGCGGAGGTGTAGAGCAAGGCGCCTGCTTCGACACGTTGATCCTCGGGAACGACCTCGGCGACCATCGCGGAACCCGCGGCCCATTCGCCGCCGATACCCAGGCTCGCGATGATGCGGAAGACGATGAGCTGCCACATCTCGGTCACGAACGCGCACCCGGCCGTGCCGAACGCGTACAGCAGCATCGTGATCATGAGCACGCGCTTGCGGCCGAAGCGGTCCGAGATCGGACCGAACAACACGCCGCCCGCGGCCCAGCCGAGCAGCAACAGCGCATTGAGGATGCCTATCCAGTAAGGTAACGCCGTGCGCGCTTCCGGCCCGCCGATCGGCACGCCTAACAAGGTGGGAATGGCGTTCGGCGCGACGAAGTTGAACAACAGCCCGTCGAATACATCGAAGCCCCAGCCGAGCCACGCCGCCGCGAAGACGGTCCACTGGTAACGCGAGAGTTTGAGCATCGCGCGCGAGTGTAAGGGGGGACATTCCCCGTTTGCTAGCCGAAGTCGGCGACTCGCCCGCGCGATGGGCTGGTGAGGTCCGTCCCCGTTTGCTAGGAAACGGGGAATTTCCCTTTTACGCGTGCTTGAACATGATGGGGATGCCGGACACCGTCGTGAACGACGTGTCGTTGAACGGTCGCTCGCGACCCTGCGGCGCCTGTTCGACCACCGCGGCGAGCACGTCGTCGAGCGGGCTCGGGCGGCCGAGCGCGAATCCCTGTCCGAACTGGATGCCGAGCGACGCGAGCCGGTCGCGTACGCCGTTCGTTTCCACGTACTCCGCGACCGTGGTGATGCCCATGGCTTCCGCGAGCTGCACGATCGCGCGCACGAGCGCCTGCGAACGCGGATTCGTCAGCACGTCGCGCACGTACGAGCCGTCGAGCTTGATCGTGTTGATCTCGAGGTTCTTGAGATAGGCCAGCGAGCTCACGCCCGTGCCGAAGTCGTCGAGCGCGAAGCGCACGCCGTGACTGGTGAGGCGGCGGATGAACTCCTGCACCTGCTGCAGGTTCGCGGCGGCCGCGGCCTCCGTGATCTCGAAGGAGATGCTCGTGCCGTCGATCCGGTGCTTCGCCATCGCGGACAGGAGCCACTCGAGGAATTCGGGATCCGAGAGCGACGGGCCGGACAAATTGATCGACACGCGCAGTGGACCGCGCGACGGATTCTTCGATAGCTGCTCGAACGCGCGTTCGCACACCGCGCGATCGATCTCGGGCAGGATCTGGTAACGCGTCGCCGCGGACATGAAGTCGGCCGCTTCGACGATGTTGCCCTTCGCATCGACGATGCGGACCAGCAGTTCGTACGTGGTCGGCAGGTTGTGGTTGATCAGTGGCGTGATCGGCTGCGCGAACACGACTATGCGCTGCAGGCGCAGCGCCTCGCGCACGGCGCCGATGAGCCCGATCTCGTCATGGCGGCGGATCATGCTCTGGTCCGTGTCCTGGTAGACCTCGACGCGGCCGCGACCGCGATCCTTGGCGGTCTTGCAGGCGATCTCCGCCTCCGCGATCCGGTGATCGAGATGCAGGTCGGAGACCTGGGTCGAAACCACGCCCCACGAAATCGAAACAGGGTGATCGGTCTCGCCCTTCGCAGGGGCCGTGCTGACTTCGCGGCAGATGCGCTCGGCGAGCTGGCGCGCCTGCGCGAGATTCATGTGCGGGATGAACACGGTGAAACGGTCGCCCGACAGGCGGCACGCGAAACTCTCGGAGCCGATCAACGCGCGGCGGATCGCGAGCCCGCAGCGGCGGATCACCTTGTCGCCATCGGAGAAGCCCGCGAGATCGTTGATGACGTGCAGGCGATCGATGTCGCCATACAGCATCGAAACCATCGCGCCGGATGCGTTCGCCCGCTGCCACGTGTCGACGCGATTCTTGAATCCGTCCCATGACAGCAGTCCCGTGAGCGAGTCGAGGTCCTGCGTCGCGTTGCGCGCCAGCAGCCGCGCGAAACGGGCGAGCCGGCGCACGGCGAATTCGTCGAAACTCGGCTCGTCCGGTCGATTGAAGATGATGAGCGCGCCGGCGGGACCGCCGCGTGCGATCAACGGCACCGCGACCAGCTTGCAGGCGACATCGCCGCCGCGCTGGTGCCGCAGGCGATTCGTCGCGACGGGCTTGCGCGTCTCGATGGTCCGGCGCGCGAGCTCATCGCCGGCAATCGCCGTCTGCGCGTTCGCGAATTCGATGTCGGCTCCCGAACGGCCCCACACGACGCGGTTGTGGTCGCGCGGGAACACCGCGGCGGCCGCCGTGCAGCCGAGACGCAGGCACACTGCCCGCAATACGCTTTCAGTGTTTCGCTCTGGATTCGCGCCCGCATCTAGCGAGGTAACTTCCGCCGAATTCACCAGTTTCTCCGCTGACTTTGTTCTTCTCGCCTGCGTGGCGCGGAGGGAGATTAGACGAGCCCCACGGACCCGGAACCCACGCACTTCGCATCTTTTCCGCGGTTCCGTGAAGCGCATTTCCACGGCTTCGATTATGAGAAGCGCTCTTGGCGTTATGTCAGGTGGGCGCGCCCAGCTACGGTGCAGACCCCCGGCCGGCCGGCGAGTAGTTGGTCAGCCGCGGCGGCGCGCTTCCGCCGTCATGGCGGTATCGGCGGACATTTCCGGCGCAGCCTGCAAACTACCCTGCATCGCGATCAGGTCGCTCAGCGCCATCGCGGCGCCGAACGAATAACCCTGCCCCGTGCGGCATCCGAGCGCGAGCAGCGCCGAACGCTGCGACTCGGCTTCGATTCCTTCCGCCACCGTCTCGAGTCCGAGCGCGGCCGCGAGCGACAGGATCGCCTTCGCGAGCGCCACGGCGTCCTTGCGCTCGCCCTCGCCCTTGCCGCCCTGCAGCCGCTGCACGAACGAACGGTCGATCTTGAGGATGTCGATCGGGAAGCGATGCAGGTACGACAGCGAGGAATACCCCGTACCGAAGTCATCGAGCGCGAGCCGCACGCCCATCGCCTTGAGTTCCTGGAAGGTTCGATCGAGGCGCGCGGAGTTTTCCAGCAGCAGGCTCTCGGTGACTTCGAGGATCAGGCACTCGGGCAGCAGTTCGTACGCGGCCAGCACGGAACGCACGTCGTCGACGATGTCTCCGTGATTCAGGTAGCGGCTCGAAATGTTCACGGCGACCCGCAAGCCCGATACGTGCGTCAGCTCCCGCTGCAGGCGCACGAGATCCCGGCACGCGCGCTCGAGCATCCAGCGCGACATCGGGACGATCTGGCCGGTCTCCTCCGCGAGCGGCACGAAGTCGCCGGGCGGCACGAGTCCGCGGGTCGGATGGCGCCAGCGCATCAGCGCTTCGACGCCCACGATGCGGCGTGACGTGAGGTCCACGATCGGCTGGTAGTGAGCCTCGAGCTGGTCGAGTTCCAGTGCGTCGGCGAGTTCGTTCTCGATGCGCATGCGGCGGCGCGCCTCGCGCAGCATCTCGGGCGCGAAGATCTCCGCGTGCCCCTTGCCGTGCGCCTTGGCCGCGTACATCGCGGCGTCCGCGTTGCGCAGCAGCCGCTCGACGTTGCTGGCGCGATCCGAGATCGCGACGCCGATGCTCGCGCCGATCCGCACCTGCTGGCCGTCGAGTTCGAAAGGCTGGCGGCACGCATCGATGACCTGGCGCGCCACCGACAAGGCCGCCTCGACGTCCGGAGCATGATCCAGCAGCACCGCGAATTCGTCGCCGCCGAGACGCGCGACGGTGTCGCCCGCGCGCGTGCACTTGACGAGCCGTTGCGCGAATTCCCGCAGCAGCAGGTCGCCCGCGCTGTGGCCCATGCTGTCGTTGACCGTCTTGAAATTGTCGAGGTCGATGAACAGCACCGCGGGCGTCATGCCCTCGGGAAAACGCTTGATCGCCTCGTGCACCCGGTCGGCAAACAGGCTGCGGTTCGCGAGCATGGTGAGTGAGTCGTGGAACGCGAGCGTGCGCAGCTGCTCGTTGAGCTTCGCGGCGTCCGACACGTCGCGGATGTTGAGCGTGATGCCGCGGATCGACTCGACGTGCGTCAGGTTCGCGACGACCACCTTGTACGAACGCGGCTCGCCATCCGGCGGCATGCGCGAGAACGCGGTGGTCCGCTCGGCGTACGGACTGCCGAGCACCTCGTCGAACACGGCGCGAACGTGTTTCGCTTCCGGACCCAGGACCTCCTCGAGACGCCGGCCCGTGATCTGCGCGGACGAGAGTCCGAGCACCGCCTCGCAGGAGGGACTGACGTAACGGACCATGCCGCCCGGATCGCAGATCGCGATGAGATCGCTCGAGCGGCGCACGAGCTCGGTGAGCCGCTCGTCGAAACGGCGCGTGGCCACTTCGCGGTTCAACGCGCTCATCTCACGCGAAGCGAATGCCTGTCCGGCGATGACCAGCAGCACCGCGCTTACGACCGCCGTGATCACGATCGTCGAATTGGCGGTCGCCACGGAAAGCTGATCGTCGAGCATCGCGACCATCCCCACCATCAGCGCGACCACGGGCAACGAGCCGCGCAAGTCGCCCTGCGCGGCGTGTGAAGGCGCGTCCGCGCGCCGCTCGGGCAGTTGTCGGGCGGCGAACAGGAAGCAGACGTAGTAGACCAGGTAGACGATGTCGCTGGCCCCGCCGAGTCGGTATTCGCCGCGCAACTCGGCATGCACCCACATCAGGTCGGCGACCAGCGTCACCACCAGCGCGACCAGCATGAACACGATCGCGCGCTCGTTGCGCCAGTCGGTGATCTGCATCGCGAGCAATGCCGCGGCGATGAGCGCGACCGCATTCCCGAGGCCGTAACCGGCGACCGCCCAGTGCGATGCGAACTGGTCGCCGTTCATGCCACCGAGCGGCGCGAGCGCCGTGAACCACAGCACCAATCCGCAGCCGATCGCGATCGTCGCGGCGTCGACGAGCGCGCGCGCCGTATCTAGCCTGCCGCCGAGATCGAGATACAACAGCACGCACGCCGTCGCGATGAGTGGATAGAAGAACACGTACAGCACGTCGGGCCACGCGCCGATCGAAATGTCGCCCGAGAGCACGCCGTATCCCCAGCCCATGCTCGCGACGAAGTCGAGCAGCTGGGCCACGAACACCAGCGTCCACGCGATGCGCCGGCGGCGGCTCAGCGCGGGATCGCGCATCGCCACCCACAGCAGCGCGCAGATGGCGGCGATGATGGGCAGCGAGGCCCAGGCGCCGAGCAGCTCGACGACACCGTCGCCGCCCAGGTGGAACCCGAGCGCCAGCGAGCAGACGCCGGCGTAGGTCGCCGCGCACCACGTCACCACGCGCGCGTTCCGGACCAGGAATCGTTCGAACGGACTGGAAATGCGCGGTCTCATTGCGTGCGCGCATGCTCGCAAAGCCCCGGCCAAAGCGCGCCGATGACATTCACACTGGCCATCGGACCCGAGGAAGACAGGTCACGTTTCGTAACGGAATTCACGCTTGCCAGCCCTGGATCGACTCGGCAGACTGGCCGCGGCCTATGGAAGGCCCTGAGGGAATCCCCGACAGTGAGGAATGTCTTCCGACCGCGCACGCGGCCACGTTTGCTCCTGTTCATGCCCCTCATCACGGCCCTCCTCGGCGGCGCTGCGGCGAGGGGCGAGAACGTCCACGTCGTCTCGGGCAGCCTCGGAGCGACCTCCGATTTCGTGTTCCGCGGAATCTCGTTGACGCGCGGAAAACCGGCGGCCCAGGGCTCGATCGACGTCGAATTTCCGCGGGAGTTCTACGCCGGCGCGTTCGTCGCGACGGTGGATCCGAATCGCGGCCCGAGTCCCGCGGTCGAGATCGACGCATGGCTCGGCAAGTACTGGAGCATCTCGGAGGACTACTCGCTCGACCTGCGCGTCTCGCAGTACGTCTACCCGGACGATCCGCGGCGTGCGAACTACAACCGCACCGAACTCACGACGACGCTCGGTTTCCGCAACCGCGCCTTCCTCGCGGCTATCTACTCACCCGGCACGGACGCCGTCGGGACCGCGCCCGGCTACGAGGAGAACGGCGACACCTGGGCGATCGAGTTGTCCGCGCGGCACGTTTTCAACGAACGCTGGTCGGTGTCGGCCGGCCTCGGTCACTACGATCTCGAATCGATCTACGACGACAGCTACAACTACTGGAACGCCACCGTCACGGCGACGTTCCAGCCCTTCGAGCTGCAGCTCGCCTACGTAGGGGTCGACAGCCGGGCGGCGGAACATTTCCCCAGCGACTCGGTCGGCGACCGGGTGGCCCTGACCGCACTGTGGCGCTTTTCGACGACCCTTTAGCCCAGTCCGGGAACCTTGCGCCCGGCTCCCGGTACTCATCCGGCAAGCGCCCCCCGGGAGGTTCGATGCCGTGGCCTTCAAGACCGTAGAAACGCTCGCGCCGCGGGCCGCCGGCCCCACCTTCGACGTCCCGGATCGGGAGCTGCTCGACCGGATCTTGCGGGGACGCGACCAGGCGGCCTTCCGCGCACTGTACGCAAACTACTACCCGCGGCTGTCCCGCCTGCTGGCGCGCATGTCGGTGCGCCGGGAAGACATCGAGGAAGTCGTCAACGACACGTTCTGGGTCGTGTGGACCAAGGCGGGCGAGTTCCGCGGGGCATCGCAGGTCTCGACCTGGATCATCGGGATCGCCTACCGCCGCGCGCTGAATGTCCTGCGTCGCGCGAAGTTGCGTCCCGTTTCCGACGAGCCCTTCGACGAGGATTCCGTGAGCGTCGGGTCCTCCGAGGAAGACGAGACCAACCAGCAGTGGCTGTCCCTGGGACTGGAACGCTTGCCGGTGGAACAGCGCATGGCGCTCGAGCTCACCTACACCCTTGGTCACTCCTGCGAGGAAGTGGCCGCGATACTCGACTGTCCCGTGAACACCGTGAAGACCCGCCTCTTCAGGGCGCGTGAAACCCTCAAACTAGTCCTGCCTCCGCTGGCGGGCATGACCGGAGACCATTCATGAATCCCCGCATCCCCGACACGCATGCCGAGGCCTGGGCGTTGCTGCCCTGGCTTGCCAACGGCCGCATCGGGCTTCCCGACCGCGAATGGGTCGAAGCGCACGTGCAGTCCTGCGCGGAGTGCCGCTCCGAGCTCGCCTCGCAGCGCGAGCTCGCGACGCGGATGAGCCAGGCCGGCGCCGGCGCTTCGCCCACCGAGGCCGAGGAAGAGCAGCAGTCGTTCGACAAGCTCTGGGCGCGCGTCGAGGCATCCGAGGCCGCGTCGCTGCGCGGCTCGGGCTCGATGGTTCTGTCGGGCGGACGCAGCTCGCGAACGGTGCGCTGGCTGGCCGCCGCGGTGGTGATACAGGCCATCGGCCTGGGCATTCTCGGGACGGCCGCGTTGCGCGGCGGCACGCAACCTTTCGCCGCGAATGCGAACGGTGATTACACGACGGTGGCCACGGCGGAACGCACGCGCATCGCGCCGTCGCTGCGCATCGTGTTCGCACCCGATGCCTCGGTCGGCACGATCAACACCCTGCTCGCCCACCAGGGCCTCACGATCGTCGAGGGCCCCGGCAAGGCCGGCAATTACACTGCGGTGCTTTCGGCGGATGCCGTTGCTTCGGGGGCGACGGCGGAGTCCGTCTCGGCGGTCATTTCGAAGGATCCGAATGTCGACTTCGCTCAACCTGTCGCGCGCTGAGTGCCGGACGCTCGCACGTCCGCCCCTTCGCGGATGGGTGCTCGCGGCCTTGCTCGTGGCGGCGTGCCTGCTGGGCTCGAACTCGGGCGTTGCCGCGCCTCCGCCGGTGCTCACGCCGACGGAAGTACGCACCGACCCGGGCCAGTTCATCGTGGTGGCCGTGGCGAATCCCGTCGCCGGGCGACCCGCCGCCGTCGGCGGCACGGCGCACGGCTACGGCCCGGCCTCCAACTATCGAATCGGCGCGACCGCGGCCTCGGTGATCCGCGACATGGCGCGTGCCCATTCGCTCACTCTGGTATCGGAATGGCCGATCGAACGGCTGCGGATGCACTGCGTCCTGTTCCGCATTCCGCCAGGCACGACGCGCGAGGCGGTGCTGCAGCGGCTTTCGGCCGACAAGCGCGTGCTCATTGCCCAGCCGCTCAACGAATTCGAGTCCGCGACCAGCCCCGGCTTCGACGATCCTTACGCCAAACTGCAGACCAACGTGAGCGCGCTCGACGTCGCGGATGCGCACCGCGTGAGCCGCGGCGTCGGCGTGCGCGTCGCGGTGATCGACACCGGGGTGGATACGTCGCACCCGGATCTCGCGGGGCGCACCGAGGCGACCCGCAATTACGTCGACGACGACAGCGCCGCGTTCCGCGCCGACCGCCATGGCACCCAGGTGGCCGGGCTCATCGCGGCGGCCGCCAACAACGGGATCGGCATCGTCGGCGTCGCGCCGGGCGTCCGCCTGTTCGCGTACAAGGCCTGCTGGCAGCCGACAGCCAGCGCGTCGGGCCGCTGCAATTCGTTCACGATCGCGCAGGCGCTCGCCGACGCGCTCATCGCGAAGGCACAGGTCATCAACCTGAGCCTGGTGGGACCGGCCGACCCGTTGCTCGAGGCGCTGGTCGACAAGGCCGCGAACTCGGGGGTGATCGTGGTCGGCGCCGCATCCGCGGATCCGCGCTTCGGGTTCCCCGCCAAACTACCGGGCGTGCTGGCCGTCGCCGAATCGGAGGATGCGCAACGTCCGGGAGAAGATCTGCTGCGCGCGCCGGCCCGCGACATCGTGACCCTGGTGCCCGATGGACACTACGATTTCGCCTCCGGCAGCTCTCTCGCAACGGCGCAGGTGACCGGCGTGGTCGCCCTGCTGCTGGCGCGCAACCAGAAACTCGGCGCGGAGCGGGTGCGCAACCTGCTCGCGCGGTCCACGCGCCGGCACGACTCGACGCACGGTGCGTTCCTCTCGGTGAATGCCTGCACCGCGCTCGCGCAGGTCGTGAGCGACGCGGTCTGCGGGGCGAAGTAGCTAGACCGCGCTTTCCCGGCGCGCGACTTTCCGGATCTCCTTTTCGGCCGGCTGCGACTTCTGCGGCGGCGGGGATTCCGGCGTCGATTCCGGTGGCGGCGGCTTGCGGAAGATCATGAGCAGGTCCGTGCGGTCGTTCTCGCTGATCGACGACGAATAATTGAGGAACAGCCGCTGACCGAGTGTCGGATCTGCGCGGCCGACGAAACCCTCGTGCCAGCGTTTGATGGCCTCGGTCTGCAGCGGCGTGGTCCCGGAGAGCCTCACCTCGCACAACGTGGCGCGGCACTCGATGTGTTCGGCATTGAATGAGCTGGTCGCGATCTCGTTGATCATCGCGCCCTGCAACTCGGATTCCATGGTGAATGCCCAGCCTTCGTCGCGCGTCTCGCGCTCGAGCTCGCGGTGTGCCTCGCGGACCTGGTCGTGGTGACCCGGCTGCGCATCATCCGCCAGCGCCTTCTTGAAGGCAGGGCCCAGGTCGACGGGCCGCACTACCTCATTGACGCCGGCCGGCCCGACGGACGAAGCGTTCTCGACCTTCCGGGGCGCCACGGGCAGCGAGACGGCGGACAACGGCGCCGCCGCCTCTCGCGGCGCGGATTTCTCGACTTCGAGGGAAACGGCCGCGGGCGTGTCGGAGCTTTCGACCGAAGCCGTTGGCGCGGCAGCCGAAGACGTGCCGTACATTGCGCGCATCGCGAATGCGCCAACCGCGACACCGGCCGCGAATGTCCACAACAACCAGGCGGGTCGGATCATCGTCGCCTCCCTGGGCGAATGCGCCCATCAAACTAGACGGCGGAAGTCGTTTTCGCGAGCCAGCCTACCACGGCCGACAGCGCCTCGCTGTCGGTGGCGCCCTGCGAGCGCGCGGTCTGGTAGACCGCCAATTGCTGGTGCGCGCTCGTGCCGCGCTTGAGCAGCGTGCGCGCGTGCTCGGTTTCCGGCAGGCAATCGAGCGCGACCGCGTGTTCCCGGGTGAGCGACAACAATTCCTCGAGCAGTTCGGCGAACGGCACGAGTTCGCCGCGCGCGAGGTCCAGCAGGCTCGCGTCGGCGCCGAAGCGCATCGCGCGCCAGCGGTTCTCGGCGATCAGCATGCGCGGGTAGCGCCGCCAGGTCTTGTTCTCACGGCGCAGGCGGTAGAGCATGCGCACGAGCGACAGGGTGAGAGCCGCCAGGCACACCGCGTCGTCGAGATGCGTGCAGCAGTCGAACACACGCGTTTCGAGCGTCGGATAACGCGAGCTCGGGCGAATGTCCCACCAGATCTTGGTCGTGTCCTCGATGAGTCCATTGCGCACCAGCGCATCGAGGTGCCGGCGGAACTCGCCGTAACTTTCGAATCTTTCGGGCAAGCCTGTACGCGGCAGCGACGACAGCAGCATCAGCCGGAACGACTGCATGCCCATGTCGTCGCCCTGCCAGAACGGCGACGAACACGACAACGCCAGCAGGTGCGGCACGAAATAGGAAAGCTGGTTCATGACGTCGACGCGCAGCTCGTCGTCTTCCAGGCCGACGTGCACGTGCATGCCGCAGATGATCATGCGTCCCGCGCCGCCCTGAACTTCGCGCGCGATCGAGGAGTAACGCTGCTCCTGCGTGTGCGCGGGCCGGTTGGGCGAGCGGGCGAAGGGATGTGTCGAGGCGGCGACCGGCGCGATGCCGTAGTCCGCCGCGATATCACAGACCTTGCGGCGCAAGGCGGCGAGCTGCGAACGCATCGCCGCGACGGATCCGCAGACGGAGGTCTTCACCTCGAGCTGCGACCGCAGGAATTCGGGACTCACGCGTCCATCGGTCTCGGCGATGCAACGCTGGAGAAGCTCCGCGGGCGGATCGGCCACGAGATCGCGCGTGGCGAGATCCACTAACAAGTACTCTTCTTCTATCCCGAGCGAGAAAGCCGGCTCGGAGCTCCCATGCGTCGACATGCGGCCATTCTAGCCGCAGCGGCCACGCGCGGATCAATCGCAGCCGAAAACATCCTCGATCGCGCAGGGTTCGGCCAGGTGGAAGCCCTGTATGTAATCGACGCCGATGCACCTGAGCACCTCGAGCACGTCGGCGCTCTCGACCTTTTCGGCGATGGTCGCGACGCGCATCGCGGCGCCGATCTTCGCGATCGCTTCCACCATGCTGCGGTCGACCGGGTCGCTCGCGACGTGCGCCGCGAACTGCCCGTCTATCTTCAGGAAGTCGACGGGCAGCGTCTTGAGGTACAGGAACGACGAGACGCCGCTGCCGAAATCGTCGAGTGAGAAGCGGCAGCCGCGCGCCTTCAGCTCGCGCATGAAATAGGTCGCCTTGGACAGGCTCGCGACCGCGGCCGTCTCGGTGATCTCGAAACACAACGCGCGCGCCAGGCGCTCGTCGCGCAGCCGCGAGAGCACGAACTCGAGGAAATCCTCGTCATTGATGGAAGTGCCGGACAGGTTGACCGCCACCACCGGCAGGCGCCGGCCCTGGTCGATGCAGGAAGAAAGCAGTTCGATGGCGCGGTTCACCACCCAGCGGTCGACCATCACCATCACGTTGTAACGTTCGGCCGCCGGGATGAATTCGTTGGGCGGCACGAGCGTGCCGTCCTCGTCGCGCAGCCTGACCATGAGTTCGAAGAACGGAGCGTCGGTCGCATGGGCGACGCCACGGTCCGCCGCGGCCCCAGCCACGTTGCGCGAGATCGGCATTATCCGCTGCGCATAGAGCTCGAGACGGCCGTCCTCGACCGCGCGCGCGATGCGGCCCACCCACTGCATTTCGCGGTGACGGCTGGTGCCGTGATCGCGCTCGTAGACCTGCACGCGATTGCGACCTCCGTCCTTCGCCGCGTAGCAGGCGATGTCGGCGGCGGACAGTACGGAGGCCGCGCTGGTGGTATCGCGCGCGATGCGCACGACTCCAATGCTCGCGCCCACCGAGAGGCTGTTCGCGCCCCACAGGAAGCGGTACGAATGGATGGCCTGGCGGATGCTGTCGGCCACGCGCTCCGCCTGCTCGAGCGAGCAACGCTCCAGCAACATTCCGAATTCGTCGCCGCCGAGACGCGCGATCGTGTCCGAGGCGCGCACACGGGTCTGCAACAGACTCGTGATGTCGCGCAGCAGCCGGTCGCCCGCGCTGTGGCCGCAGGTGTCGTTCACGACCTTGAACTGGTCGAGGTCGATGTACAGCAGCACATATTCGCCCTCGCCGCGCTGCGCGGCGGTCACGGCCGCCTCGAGGCGCGCATCGAACTCGCGCCGGTTGATGAGACCGGTCAGCGCGTCGTGGCTCGCCTGGTAGGACAGCGCGCGCTTGAGACGTCGTTCCTTCGTCACGTCGCCGAACACGATGACGGCGCCGACGGCCACACCCTCGCGGTTGCGGATCGGCGTCGCGGTTTCCTGGATCGCGAGTTCCTCGCCGCGCCGGTTCACGAGCACATTGTGGTCGGACGGAACGGACGTCTCGCCTTCGTTGAGCACGCGATCGAGCGTGTACGCCACGGGCTTGCGCGTTGATTCGTCGATGAGTTGCAGCACGTCACCGATCGGCCGGCCGCGCGCCTCGTCGATCGACCACCCCGTCAGGCGTTCGGCCACGGGATTGAGGTAATCGATGTTCGCCGACGCGTCGGTGGTGATCACCGCGTCGCCGATCGACTGCAACGTGACGGCGGCGCGATCCTTTTCGGCGAAGATCGCCTGCTCCGCGCGCTTGCGCTCGGTGATGTCGGAGACGGTGCCTTCGTAACCGACGATGCGGCCCGAACCGTCGCGCACGCCGCGTGCGTTCTCGAGTGCGACCACCTGCGTGCCGTCGCGCCGGCGCAGCACGACTTCCATGGAACGCACTTCGCCATCGGCGTCGACCTTGCGCACGAATTCGGCGCGATCGGTCGGGCTCCAGTACAACATCACCGAACTCGGCAGCGCGTACATCTCTTCCGCCGAGCCGTAGCCGAGCATTTCGACGAACGCGCTGTTGACCGACACGAGCCGGCCGTCGCGCGTGCTCTGGTACACGCCCTCGATCACGCCCTCGAACAGGCCGCGGAACTTGGCTTCGCTCGCGCGCAGCGCCTCCTCGGCGAGATTACGCTCGATCGCGAGCGCCGCGAGGCGCGTCGCGTGCGATTGCAGGACCTGCTCGCGCGCGTCCGGCAGGCCGGGCTCCGGGCGGTAGATAGCCACGGCGCCGAGCAGCTTGCCGCTCGAACCCTTGATCGGCATCGACCAGACCGCGCGGAAACCGGAGTCGAGCACCACCTGGCGGCGATCCGCCCAGTGCGCGTCGCTCGCGACGTCGGCGACGTACACGTCGCAGGCGGAATAGACCGCGGCCGCGCACGAGCCGCGGCGCGGTTCGATCGGCGTGCGTTCGAGCACCGCGGCGAGCAGCGGCGGCAACTGGCGCGCGATGGTCAGGGAGAAGCAGCTCGCATCGGGCGCGAGCACCGAGATCGTGCAGCGATAACGCGGATACACCGCCTGCACGAGCCCGGAGATGACGTCGAGCACCGCCGGCAGGCCGGCGTTCGAGGCGAGCAGCGCGAAGAACGCGCGCTCGTTTTCCATGATGTTCTCGGCGCGCTTGCGTTCGGAGATGTCCGTGATGCTGGCGCGCAGCAGTGAGGAGTTGCCGCCCTGCAGGCGCACGAGCCGCACTTCACAGGGAATGTCGCGCCCGGTCGAATCGCGGTGAATCCACTCGAACACCTGCGGGTTGCCGGCCGCGGCCAGCTTCAGGTGCTGGCGATGCGGCGCCGTCGAGGATTCGCCGTCGATCTGCACCTCCGCGCTGACGTCGAGAACGTCGCACGAGAGCAATTGATCGCGGGTCATCTTGAAGAGCCGCAGCGCGGGTTCGTTCGCCTCTACGAAACGGTGCGAATCGGCATCCAGCACCGTGATGGCTTCCGGCGCGTTGTCCACGAGCGAGCGGTAACGCGCTTCGCTGTCGCGCAGCGCCTGCTGCGTCATGTGGCGCTCGGAGATGTCGCGCAGGCAGATCACGAAGACTTCCGAGCGTCCGTTGCGCGCGCGGCTCACGGAAATCTCGGCCGGGAACATCGTCCCGTCGCGGCGGCGGGCGGCGACCTCGGGACTCACGCGACGGCCGCGAAACGTGTCGCTGGTGCCCGCGAGCTTGTCGAGTCCGGCCGTGATCGAATCGTCGACCGCGATGTCGGGTACCAGCGCGTCGATGCGCAACCCGAGCAGCTCCGCCGGTGGATAGCCGAACACGCGTTCCGTCACAGGGTTCGCTCGATCGATCACGCCCGCCGCGTTGGCGGTGATGACGACGTCCTTGATGTGATCGAGGATGATCTGGAGCTGGGCCGCGCCCTGCTCCGCGATCTCCACGCCGAGCGAGCGGGCTTCGTCCGACATGAGGCGCATCGAGCGCACCATCGCGCGCCGCTCATCGTCCACGCTGTCGTAATAGCGGCTCAGCATCTCGAGCAGTTCGTGGGCGCTGACGCGTCCGCCGGTCACACGCGCGCGCAGCTCGCGCAGCTGCGATTGCAGCAGCGGATGCAGACGTCGCATCGAAAGATCGTTGACTTCGAGGCGTGTGCCCGTCGCGGTAAAAGGCGGGCTTCCGGCGGAAACTGCGCTGGAATCAGAAGCTTCTTGGGGGTTGCCTTCAGCCGGTTTTGACATAACGGAGCAACTGCGGACCAAATTGCATCATATGTCCGGGTGCGAGGTGCCCCCGTGAAGCGGCTCCCGGTTTTGAGCGCGAGATTAGTTCGTTTCCGACGCGTTCGACGATTGTGGTTGAACCGTAGTGGCCTGCTCCGCAGGCTCCGCGACGCCGGGCGCGGATACAAGTAAAGGAATGGAGAAGAGGCGCGTGAAATTCGCCCCCTGGCGATCGATGGTGTCGATGTTCACCGTGAGCACGAAGACGCCCTCCTCGCGCGGCAGCAGAACGAGTTGGTGCCTTAGGGGCTTTCCGACGGCAGGCGACGTGAGCGGCCCATAGGTCCCGCCCACGGTCACGGCAAGACCGTTCTGGCTGAGAAAGTGTGCGCCCACCGTTTCGAAATCCTGGCCCGGGACGATCGCGATCTCGACCGGCAGCGCCTTGTTCACCTCCGGCCGCGCGCCCAGCGAAAAATGCACGCTGACCGGGCTGTTGGCGGGATTCGCCGCGACGGCGGCAACCATGTCGGCGGGCAAGCCATCGGACTTCGGCTTGGGCGTCGTCGGAGCGGACTGGTTCGTGTTCACCGCGGGCGATTTCCCGGAATCCTCGCAGGCGGCGAGCATGCCGGCACCGGCGATCAGGGCGACCAGGTAAACGCAGCGAGGGCTGAACATCGAGGAGACCTCCGCTTTCTATACTAACAGGCTGACTATCCAGCGAAGATTCATCTGGAAAGAATGGGAGGTTCGTCAATAGCGGCGAGTTGCTCGAACAGATCCGCGATATGGCGCTCCCAGAAGCGGGCGTCCGCGAACCAGGGAAACGCGCGAGGAAAGGCCGGATCGTGCCAGCGAGTCGCGATCCACGATGCGTAGTGCACTATGCGCAGAGAACGCAACGCCTCCACCAGCGTGAGCTCGGCGTAATCGAACTCGCCGAACGTCTCGTAACCTTCCATGAGCGCGGCCCAGGAAGCCTGTTGGCTCGCGGCATCTCCGGCGAGGAACATCCACAGGTCCTGGATTCGCGGACCCGACATGCAATCGTCGAGATCCACGAACAGCGGTCCGTTTTCGCGCCACAGGATGTTGCCCGAGTGACAGTCGCCGTGAATGCGCAGGCGCGGCAGCGGACCGAAATTCTCGAAACACTGTCGGACTCGTCCGATCACTTGTTCGCTCACGCGGGCGTACTGCTCTTCGAGCGCCTCGGGCACGAAGCCGCTCGCGAGCACCGCGGCCCGCGCGCGCACGCCGAAACGCTCGAGTTCGAGCGACGGCCGGTGCTCGAACCGGCCGCGGCCACCCACCGCGTGCATCCGCGCGAGCGTGCGGCCTAGCAATGTGAGCGTCGCGGCATCGGCGATTTCGGGTGCGCGACCCGCGAGATAGGGAAAGGCGGCGAAGCGCTGATCGCCGTGTTCAAACAAACTTCGGCCGTCACGGCGCAACGGCGCGGCGATGGGCAACTCCGCGTCGGCGAGCTCGAACGCGAAGGCATGCTCCTCGCCGATCGCGGCGTTGCTCCAACGGCCCGGCCGATAGAACTTGAGCACCCACAGCGCGCCATCCTCGTCGCCCAGTTGATAGACGCGGTTCTCGTAGCTGTTGAGCGCGAACAGCCTTCCCGACGGGCGCAACCCGATGCTCTCGGCGGCGTCAGCCACCTCGAAAGGGGTCAGATTCCCGAACGGAGCCAGTGCAGAATGCGTCACAGCCACATGAGAACATTAATGTAAAATCCTGCGTCCCAACACCTCGAGCGAAAAGTACTCCGAATGACGCAGCAATCCGCGGGAAAGAAATCCGTCCTCGTCACTGGCGGCGCGGGCTACATCGGCAGCCACACGGTCCTGCAGCTCGTCGCGCGCGGCGAGCGCGTCGTCGTGCTCGACAACCTGGTAACCGGGTTCCGACAGGCGGTGCGCGACGTGCCACTCGTGGTCGGCAACGTCGGCGACCGCGCGCTCGTGGATTCGCTGCTCGCGGAGCACGAGGTCGACACGATCATCCACTTCGCCGCGCACACCATCGTGCCGGAGTCGGTCTCCAATCCTCTCAAGTACTACGGCAACAACACCTGCTCCACCCGTTCACTGCTCGAGGCGGCGTCGAACGCCGGCGTGCGCAATTTCGTGTTCTCGTCGACGGCCGCCGTGTACGGCATTCCGGAATCGGGTCTCGCATCCGAAGACGCCGCCACCGCGCCGATCAACGCGTACGGCACCTCGAAGCTCATGTCCGAATGGATGCTGCGCGACCTGTGCGCGGTGACGTCGATGCGTCACGTGATCCTGCGTTACTTCAACGTCGCCGGCTCGGATCCGCAGGGCCGCATCGGCCAGTCGACCCGCCAGGCCACGCTGCTCGTGAAAGTCGCGTGCGAGGCCGCGGTCGGCAAGCGTCCCTATCTATCGGTCTTCGGCACCGACTACCCGACGCCCGACGGCACCGGCGTGCGTGACTACATCCACGTCGACGACCTGGCGGCCGCGCACCTCAAGGCGCTCGACTACCTGCGCGCGGGTGGCAATTCGCTGATCGCCAACTGCGGATATGGACACGGGTACAGCGTGCGGGAGGTTCTTCAGAGCGTGGAACGGGTCGCTGGACTCAAGCTCGACATACGCGAGGAACCGCGCCGCGCCGGCGATCCACCCACCCTCGTCGCCAAGTGCGACCGGGTGCGGAACATCCTCGGCTGGACTCCCCGGCTCGACGACATCGACACGATCGTGCGAACGTCGCTGGAGTGGGAAAAACGCCTGCAACGCGAGCCCTGGTAGTCAGGACAGATGCGCTGGCCGAGACCCAAATCGCTGAGCGGCCTCATGCTGCTGGGACTCGCGCTGATCGCGGGTCCCCTGCTCGTGGCCGTCATCGACGCGGCGCTGCAGATCCGCCGGCTCTCGGCAACCAGCCAGGAGCTGGTGCTCGAGGGCGTGCAGAGCGCGCGGCTCTCTCAAAGCCTGTTCGCCGACATCACGTCCCTGCAGCGCACCGTGCGCCTGTACCAGGTGCTCGGCGACGCCAAGTTGCTCGAGGCGTACCGCACCACCGACCAGCGCCTCGCGGCCTCGCGCACGCAGCTCGCGGCGCTGCTCACCGAAGAGCCGACGCGACAAAGCCTCGAAGATTTCGCGCAGATGCACAACGAGATCGCGACCGCCGTGAGCGCGACGCCGCCCGGCAGCGCCGCCTTCTCGTCGATCCTCGCGCGCATCGACCGCCTCAACGATCTCGCGAGCACGATCGCGCTCTCGGGAAACCGGCAGATAGACGCGCGACTTTCGGGCCTGCAGCAGCAGACCGCGCGGACGCAGCGGCGCCTGTTCTGGCAGTCGGCGCTGCTCGTGCCGCTGACGCTGGTCGCGATCCTCGCGCTGACGCTGTCCATCGGCCGCCCGCTGCGCGCCATCGACCGCGCCATCAGCGAGCTCGGGCGCGGCACGTTTTCCCGCCCGATCGAGGTCGCCGGGCCGCGCGACCTCGAACGTCTCGGCGCGCAGCTCGAGTGGCTGCGCCAGCGCCTGCTCGATCTCGCGCAGGAACGCAATCGATTCCTGCGCCACATGTCGCACGAGCTCAAGACTCCGCTGGCGAACATCCGCGAGGGCGCGGAACTGCTCATGGATGGCGCGGTCGGACCCCTGGACAATTCCCAGCGCGAAGTGGTCGCCATCCTGCGCGATAACGGCATCAAGCTGCACCGGCTCATCGAAAACCTGCTGTCGTTCAGCGCCTGGCAGAAGGAAAGCGTCGGCCTCGAGCTGTCCGACTTCCGGTTGCGTCCGCTGGTCAAACAGGTCATCGAGAGCCAGCAACTCACGGTAGTCTCGCAACGGGTGCGGCTCGAGGTTAAGGTGGACGACTTGATGCTGCGGGCGGATCGCGGCAAGGTGCGCCTGATCGTCGAGAACCTGCTATCCAATGCCATCAAATATTCGCCCAAGGGCGGCACTGTCTATCTACACGCCGAAAAACAGGACACCCAACTCGTGATCGACGTCGCCGACACCGGGGCCGGCATTCCGCCGGAAGAACGCGCCCGCGTGTTCGAAGCCTTCTACACCGGCCGCCCGCCCGCGGGCGTGCAGGTCAAGGGCACCGGCATCGGCCTGTCGGTGGTGCTCGAATTCGTCAACGCGCATGGAGGAACCATCGAAATCGTGGACGGTGAATACCCCGGCGCGCACTTCCGCATCCGCATGCCGGTGTTGTCGGCCACCTCGCCCGTCGGAAACCAGGCGCATGCGGCATAACTACTTCGTCGCCGGAATCCTCGCGCTCGGCCTGACGGGCCTGGTTGCATGCGGCGGCCTCGCGCCGCGCGCGCGGGATTCGCAGTCGATCCCGGCGGTGGACCGCAGCTCGACCGAAACGACCGTCATCACCTCCTATCTCGATACCTCGCTGCGCCTCGCGCGCGGCACGCCGGCCGAACAGGCGGAAATCCTGACCCGGGCGAGCAACGACTACGCCGCCGCTCCCACGCCTAGCATCGTCCTGCGTTATGCCATGGTGCTCTCTACTCCAGGCCATGCAGGGTATGACCCTGTCGGCGCGCAGCGACTTTTGCGCGAAGTGCTCGCGAGCCCGGAAACTCTGCTTCCTGCGGAGCGCGCTCTCGCGTTCCTGCAGCTGCAGCAGGTCGAGCGCCAGCAATCCTTACAAGCGGATGTGCGGCGCCTGCAGACAGGCGCCGAAAGAACTGCGAATGAACGAATTGCGCAACTGACGCGACGCCTGACCGCCGAGAGCGAGGAAAACGCCCGTCTCAAGAAGGCACTCGCCGATGCGCAGGCCAAGCTGGATGCGATCGCGAACATCGAGGGCTCGTCGAACAACCGGCGGCCCACTACGCCAGAGGGACGGAAACCGTAGAGGTTTCTGATGCTAGCTGCCATGCAACTGCCCAACACGCCCACTCATCAGCCCAAGCGCAAGGCGCGCATCCTGGTCGTCGACGACGATCCGGGCCTGCTGCGCCTGCTGACCATTCGCCTGCGCGCGGAGAACTACGAGGTCGAGGCCGTCGAAAGCGCGGCGCTCGCACTCGCGGCCACCAGCCGGTTCCGCCCCGAGTTGGTCATCACCGACCTGCGCATGGACCAGATGGACGGCATCGGGCTGCTCAAGGAATTGCAGTCTCGCTACCCGGGCCTGAAGGTCATCATCCTCACCGCGCATGGCACGATTCCGGACGCGGTGCACGCCACGCAGCTCGGTGCGTTTGGCTTCCTCACGAAGCCGGTCGACAAGCAGGAACTGCTCGACCAGGTGCAGAAGGCGCTGCGCATCTCCGGATTCATGGATTCGGACGAAGACTGGCGCTCGGAGATCATCACGCGCTCCTCGCTCGTCGAGGAGAAACTCTCGCAGGCGCACATGGTGGCCGGCACCGACGCGCGCGTGCTCATCACGGGTGAAAGCGGCACGGGCAAGGAGTTGCTCGCGCGCGCGATCCACGCCGCGAGCCCGCGTCGCGCCAAGCCCTTCGTCGCGATCAATTGCTCCGCGATGGCGGAGAACCTGCTCGAGTCCGAACTGTTCGGCCACATCAAGGGTTCGTTCACGGGCGCGGTGCGCGATCACCAGGGCCTGTTCCAGGCTGCCGATGGCGGCACGCTGCTGCTCGATGAAATCGGCGACATGCCGATGCGTCTGCAGGTCAAGCTGCTGCGCGTCCTGCAGGAGAACAACATCCGCCCGATCGGTGCGACGGACGCGATCCCGGTGAACGTGCGCGTGATCAGCGCGACCCACCGCGACCTGCAGCAGCTCATGATGAGTGGGCAGTTCCGCGAGGACCTGTACTACCGGCTCAACGTCGTGCACATCGACATGCCGCCGCTCAATCGCCGCCGCGAGGATATCCCGCTGCTGGTCTCGCACTTCCTCGCGCAGATCAGCAACGAGAGCGGCGTGCGCAAAATCTACGCGCCCGAGGCGGTGGAGCTGCTCGCGACGGCCGACTGGCCGGGCAACATCCGCCAGCTCGCGAACGTAGTTCGGCAGAACGTCGCGCTCTCGCAGACGCCGATCATTCCCGTGGAGCTCGTGCAGCAGTCGCTCGGCGGCACGCAAAGCAAGCTGCCCTCCTTCGACGAGGCGCGCGACGAGTTCACGCGTTCCTATCTATCGCAGATCCTGCAGATCACCGGCGGCAACGTGAGCCAGGCGGCCCGCCTCGCGAAGCGCAATCGCACGGATTTCTACAAGCTGCTCTCGCGCCACCAGCTCACGCCCGAGGACTTCAAGGGCCGTTGATCACAGCTGGGGAAGCACGCGTTCGGCGAATTGCCGTCGCGTGACGGCGAGAGAATACTTCTCGATGCAGGAGCGCCGCGCCGCGCCGCCCAGGATCTGGCGTTGCTCGCGCTCGCTCGCCAGGCGGGCGAGCGCCTTCGCGGCCCCGTCGATGTCCCCGCGCGGATAGACGATTCCGGTCTGCCCGTCTTCGATCGCGAGCCGGACCGAAGGAATGTCCGGCACGACAACGGGCAAACCCGCGCACATGTATTCCAGGATCGCAAGCGACATCGCCTCCGTCAGCGAGGGATGAAACGCGCCGTCCGACGCGGAAAGGATGTCGTAGACGTCGTTGCGCCGACCGAGGAAATGCACGCGTCCGGCAACGCCACATTCGACGGCGAGCTGTCGGAAGCGCTCGAGGTCAGGCCCCTCTCCGCAATGAACAAAATGGATCTTGTCGTTCACGTTCGACAGGGCCGCGATGACGCGCACGGCGAAATCGAGGCCCTTGAGCCTGGTGGCCCGACCCGTCGAGGCGAAGATGATCGCATCCTCGGGCACACCGATCGCCTGGCGCGTGGCGGCACGGCTGTCCCGGATGTCGAATGGCGCAATTCCATTGGTCACGGTCACGCAACGATTCGGGTCCGCACCTCTTTCGATGTGCTTCTGGCGGACGTGATCGGCCACTCCAACGCACAACGTGGGCGAGAAAATCCGCAGGGCATGCAACACGCGCTTAATCTTTCGGGACAGGCTTCCGGCGCGGACGCGATCGCCGGACGTATGATCGTGGAGCACGATGCGACGTACCCCGAGCAGCCGCCAGACCAGGTACTGCAGGGACAACGCCGGCCAATCGGTGAGGTAGATCGAGTCCACGCGATTCTGGCGAATGAGCCGGGCGTTGGACTTCGTCGCCGCGAACCCACTGGCGCGTACCGCCTTTTCGATCAAGGGGATTTTCGCGTCCTGGACCGCCCGGGGCACGCGCCCGATGCGCGGATAAGCGAGCAACACGGATCGGTGGTCAGCCGTCGCGTTTTCCGCGATCTGGGCCCAGAAGGCCTCCATGAGCCACCATGCATATCCGACATCCGATTCGTAGTTGGCTACGAGAAGGATGCCTCCCTTCGACTGATCGCGAGACATGGAAGTAGTTTGAGGCAGCACCCTGACTGGCGCAAATCGGATCGCAGCAGTTAGACGTTCGAGCCACGTGGACGGCGACATCCGTCACACTTGGCGATAAATCTGCGAGGGCGCTTGTACCGTCCTGCTTCCTGGCCTGAAGTCCGCGAGAGATGTCCTTTACGCCGTCACGCATGAACAAAAACGGCGCCCGAAGGCGCCGTTTTTGTTTTGGCCGTGAGGCCTCGAGAGGGCTTTACGCCTTCAACGTCTTGCGGCGAACCAGCGCCACGCCCACCAGGCCGAGGCCCAGCAGCGCGAGGGTGCCCGGTTCCGGAACCGAACGGTACGTCAGGCGGACGATCAGGTCGTCGTGGTTGTCATCCGGGCCGGCGCCCGCGTCATCCCACAGCAGCCAGGCGACGTTGCCGCCGTTCGTCAGCCACATGCCGATCGACTGGAAGCTGTTCGCAGCCGAACGGTCGTTGTCGGCGTTGCTGTAGCAGCGGGCGATGTCCACCGCGCAGAAGTTGAAGTTGAGCAGACCCGCGGAGGCCGGCTCGTAGATACCCGCATCGCGCTCGCTCCAGGAGCGGTTGCCGAGATTGTTGACCGCGAGCTCGCCACCAATGAAGAACTGGTTGCGATAGCCGGCTTCCGCAGCGAAGAAGTCGATTTCGATGATGAAGCGACCCGGCGTACCGGTGACGCCCAGCGAGCGACCGAGGTACATGCGGTTCACACCCGCCGACGCGAGGTTCGTGCGGAAGTCGTTGTAGACGGAAATCGCGGTCGACGCGCTCGCGCGCGGCGTCACGTTGTCGATGAAGTAGAAGTTGGCCTGAGCGGCGCTGGCGGCAAACAGCCCGATGACAGCGGCGGCGGCGGAAAGAAGCTTGGTGTTTTTCACGAGGTAATCCCTGCGGTTTCGTTTTCGATCTGCTCGCCTGTTAGAGAGCAAGTCACGTGCCACCGCAAACTAATATCCTGGAATCAAGGACTTGTTAGCCAGCCCGGGTGCCGGGACCCTGCAACAGCCCCGGGGCTGTAAAACCCGCCGACAGCAGCCCGGCGTCTTCGTACCGGTTATGTTGCGTGCCTTCCTACCTTCCATCTGGAGCTTTCGATGGGCTTCCTCGCCGCCCTGCTGTCCCCTTCGGGCGCCGCCTTCATCCTGTTAGGCTTGGGGGTTCTGACCGTGGTCTGGCGCCGGCGCCCTGGCCTTTCGTACGGCCTGCTGGCCGCCGGCGCCCTGGTACTCCTGCTGTTCTCCTCCGGGATGGTCGCGTCGGCCCTGATGAGCCCGCTCGAGTATGCCTACCCCACCCTGAAGGACAGCGCGGCACATCCGGAAGCCCGGCGCATCGTCGTGCTCACGGCATGGGCGACCGAGGACCCCGAAATGCCGCTGACGGGTCGCCTGAATGCATCGGGGGCCTACCGGGTACTGCAAGCCATGGACCTGGCGCACGAACGCCCGGACTGCACGGTGATCCTGTCAGGGGATGAAGTGAGCGCCCGGATCATGGGGCAGGCGCTGCTCGAGATTGGACTACCGCCCGATAGGCTCGAGCCGCCATCGGGCGGCAACACGACAGCGGAAAGCGTACGTCTGCTCGCCGACCGCGTCGGAGACACGCCGTTCTTCCTGGTCACCTCGGGTGGCCACATGCCGCGCAGCATGGAGGCGCTGGCCCGGCATGGCGCGAAGCCGATCCCCGCACCCACGGACCACCAGCTTCCGCGCGACTGGCGCCACGCGGACTGGACGCCGAGCGCATTTCACCTGTCCGTATCGGACCTCGCGATCCACGAATACCTGGGCAGGATCTGGTACCGGATCAGGTTTTCTTGAGCGCCTGGTAGTCGATCTTGTCGGTCGAGGTGCGCGGCAGCGCGGGCAGGACCGTGAACGCGTCCGGGATCATGTACGGCGGCAGGTTCTGCGAGGAAATGGTCTTGAGCTGGATGCGGCTCAGCGTCTTGCCGTCGGCGCAGCTCACGAACGCGTTCACGCGCACACCCGACTCGGGATCCGCGACCGCGACCACGGCCGCTTCACGGATGTCCGGATGCCGGAGCAGCCCAACTTCGATCTCACCGAGTTCGACGCGATAGCCGCGGCGCTTGACCATGCGGTCGCGCCGGCTCACGTAGCGATAACCGAGTCCGGCGTGTTCGGTGACGATGTCGCCGGTGCGATACCACTGGCGACCCTGCTCGTCGGTCAGGAACGCGACCGCGTTGCGCTCGGGCAGATTCCAGTACCCGCGCATCACGTTCGGTCCGTGAACCACGAGTTCGCCCTCCGCACCGAACGGCACCGTCGCGCCGTTCTCGTCGACGACCTTGCCGAGGTTCGGCTCGCAGATCATGCCGATCGGGAAAGTCGGCATCTGCGCGATCTTCTCCTCGGCTTCCACTTCGTACCACGTGCAGACGTTGGTCTCGGTCGGGCCGTAGAGATTGAAGTAACGCGGCGCGGGCAACAGCGCGCGCAACGCGCGGAACTGCGGAATCGGGAACACCTCGCCGGCGAAGAACACCATGCGCAGCGCCGAGTAGTCGTACTTCGGCAGTTTGCCGTAGTTGGCCAGCAGGCTGAGGATCGAGGGCGTCGAATACCAGTGGCTGATGCGCTGTTCGGAGATGACCTGCGCGAGCTTGATCGGATCCTTGCCGAGCGCCTCGCCGATCAGCACCAGCGTCGCGCCGTGTTTGATCGGCACGTAGATGTCGAGGATCGACAGGTCGAAGTGAAACGGCGCGTGCGAAGAAAAGCGGTCTTCATGGCTCGGCGCGAACACCTGGCTGCACCAGTCGATGAAGCTCAGCGCGTTGCCGTGGGTGAGCACGACGCCCTTCGGATTGCCGGTCGAACCGGACGTATAAAGAATGTAGGCGATGTCGTCCGCGGACGGATGAACGCGCTGCGCAACGGGCGCCTTGCCCTGCGCATCGAGCGAATCGAGCAGTCGCGCGAGCGCATCGGGCTGCGCGACGTCGAGCGCGAGGATCGGCGGCGTCGCGCCGAGCGCGGCGAGTTCGCGTTTCACGTCGGGCTCGAGCGCGGTCTCGGTGAAGACGGCCTTCACCGCGCAATTGTCGTGAATGTACGCGCCGCGCGCCGCCGGCGATTCCGCGTCCACGGGCACATAGGCCGCGCCGGCCTTGAGAATGCCGAAAATGATGGCGACGCCGTCGACGGACTTGTGCAGCCGCATGCCGACGCGATCGCCGGGCTTCACGCCCAGCGCCACGAGCCGGTCGCGCACGCGATCGGAGAGCGCGCCGAACTCCGCGTAGGTCAGGCTGGCGCCGCCCGGGATCAGCACGGCGGTGCGCGCCGGATGCGCGCGCACCGACCCTTCGAGCAGATCGATGAGCGAACGGTCGGCCATTACTTGCCCAGCTTGGAGCGGACCAGCTTCTCGATGCTCGCCACCGAGGCGAGATTGCCCGCGTCGAGGTCGTTGGCTTCGAATTCGACCTTGAAGGTTTCCTCGAGGAACGACACCAGCTTGAGCGTCGAGAGCGAATCGAGGATGCCGCTTTCCTTGAGCTCGGTGTCGTCGGTCAGATTGGCCGCGTCTTCACCGGGCAGGAAATGGGTGAGGATGAACTGGCGTACGGTTTCCTTGATCTCGGGCATCGTCTACTCCGCTGGAACAACTTTCGTCGGTAAATTTTCGAGCACGGGCGTGAGCTCGCGATACAGCGCGTCCGCGATGAGCCGGTGTCCGGCCGCATTGGGATGATCGTCCCAGGGCGCGGCGCGCAAGCTCGGGCGCTGCTGCTCGGGGAACACGTCGAACAAGTCGATCAGCGGGATTCCGGCCCGCTCGAACGCCTCGTGATTCGGAATCTCGTCCGGCGCGTCGTCGATGACCACGTTCAGGCCCAGGCCGACCACCGGCGTGTCGTGCGCGCGCGCCACCGCCGCGATGCGCGCGATCGCCCAGTCGTTGACCGGGTCCGCCACGCGATGCGCGCGCGCCGCCGCCTCGTCGCCCGGCATGCGCGGCTTCAGGCCCACGGAACGCGCGATCGAGCGCCACGATTCGAACGGAATCGGCAGGTTGCCGCGAGCGTAGGGCAACAGTCCCGCGCCGGTCAGCGCGTCGGCGAATTCGCCGGGCGGAACCGCCGTTCCCTTGCCCAGGATCTTGAGGATGTACCGCTCCGTCATCGTCTTGCTGCGGTGGTACTGCGTGACGATGACGAGATCCGGTGAGAACCGGAATACGCGCTCCTCGAGCATCGCGAGCTGCTGCGGCAGCGTGAATCCGTCGACGCCGAAGTTGAGCACCTCGTAACGCCGCCACGGACCGTGCGGCGCCTGCGCGTTCAGGCGCTCCTCCAGCACCTGCTCGAAAGTCTCGCCGTCGCCGACGCCGTTGCCCATCACGTGCGAGGGACCGAGCAGCGCGATGCGCAATGTTCCCGCGGGCTTCTCGAGCGAATACTCGCGATCGCGCATGCCGAAGGAGTTCGTGCTGAAGCGATGTCCGTTCCAGTCGATGGCGAGCGAGGGCACGAGATCGCGGTCGATGAGATCGTTGCGCTCGTTGAGGATGCCGGCGCTGGCCGGGTCCTGCCAGTCGCGGCGCGCGCCGCCGAGCTGGTCCTGCACGCGCGCGTTGAGCGTGCCGCGCACGTCGAGCTGTTCGTAATAACCGCGATGCTGGAGCGCCGCGTCGCGCGCGTTGAGACCCGTGTTGCGCAGGCCGGCGAGCACGGCGCCGACGTTCCCGGGCGCGGCCGACTGCACCAGCGGCTGCGCCACCGCGATCAGCACCAGCAGCGAAATCGTGGCGCGCACCACGGGCCGGAACAGGAAAAGTCCGTCGTCGGGATTCTTCGGCCGCGACGCTTCCCAGTCGCGCCCACCGAAAGCCGCCACTACGAGGAAGGCGCCGAGGATGAGCGCGACGCCCAGCCAGTCGAATTCGGTGAATGCGCCCAGCATCCAGATCCACTGACCGATGGACTCCACGCTCCACAGCGACCAGAGGAAGCAGAACACGAGGAACGTGAACCCCGCGTGCAGCGCGAGCGACAGGTGCCAGCCGCCCTTGAGAGGTTTCGTCTTGCCCTTCTTGAGCTCGCGCAACGCGCCGAGCACGACGAAGGTGCCGAGCAGGCCCCAGAACAACGTGTCCTGCGGCGTCATGGGGAAGCCGCCGCGCAACCAGAACCACTGGTAGGAGTGCAGCAGCCACGTCACGACGAACACACACGCCGTCGAGAACGCGAGCGCCTTCGCCGGCGGCCACTTCTTGACCTTGAAGTACACGGGATAGAAGACCGTCTTCATCATGAAGTCGGTCCAGTAGATGTTGATGCGCCGCCACAGCTCGACGAAGTTGTGCGCGAGGTAATAGAGCTTGTGCGTCTCCGGCAGGCGGAAGCCGAACAGGTGCAGCAGGCCGGTGATCAGGTGGAACTGTCCCGACACGCGCAGGTACAGCAGGAACGTGCCGAGCATGAACTGCGCGAGGTCGCCCAGGTTCGCGACGTCCAGCGGGTCCACCATGAAGTTGTAGTAGACGAGCCGGTAGAGCACCAGGTGCAACAGGCCGCGCGCGATCCAGATCATTCCCGTGCGGTAGATAGCCGACTCGTCCTTGTCGTAGTTCGTGCGGTGGAAGGTCTGGTAATCGACCACCGGGAACAGCGGGAACGCGACGTTCGGCAGCATGAAGAAGTATGCGAGCGTGCCCCAGATGCCGCGCTCGGCCGGTTGCGTCTTGAGCGCACGCAGGTATAACGCGAGCCGGAACATGAACATCGAGCCGAGAATCGGCCAGATGGCCCCGGTCCAGGGCGTCGCCGCGACGCCGGCGCGCAGCGCCGCGAAACCCGAACCGAGCACGACGAGGATCACCACTCGCCACGCGAACGAGACCGGAATGTGACAGGCCGCGATGAGCACGAGGCCGAGCCCCAGCAGCCACGCGCCGTCGGCGAGGCCGAAGACCCAGAAGATTCCGGCGAGCGACAACGCGACGAAGAACCGGAGTCGCCAGGCGAGCGGCAGCACGAGGTTGATCGCGAACCCACCGGCGGTGAGCAGGATCACCTTGCGGAACGTATCGCCTTCGATGTCGTACAAGTGCACGACGAATACGACGAGCGCGAGCTGCAGCAGCGTGAACCAGTGCCGCGCGATCGCGGTCAGCCCCGGAGCGACCGTGGCCGTGGGAGCGACTGCGCTCACAGCCCCAGCCCCCGCGCGATGATGTTGCGCTGGATTTCGGTGGTGCCCGAGTACAACGTGCTGCCGATGGAATCACGCAGGTCGCGTTCGACCTGCATCTCGGTCATGTAGCCATAGCCGCCGAATATCTGCACGGCGTCCAGGCATGACTTCACGTAGCTGTCGGACACGTGCAGCTTGGCGACCGCGGCCTCGACGGTGGCGTCCTGGTTCGCGTCCTTCATCGCACCGATGCGGTAGACCAGCGGGCGGCAGGTATCGAGCCGCACTTTCATGTCCACGAGGCGATTCGCGACGGACTGGAACTTGCCGATCGGCTTGCCGAACTGCTTGCGCGTGCGCGCGTGTTCGATGCAATCGCGCAGCTGGCGGCGCATGACGCCGAGGCAGTTGGCGAGGATGCAGCCGCGCTCCCATTCCATCGAACATTCGAAGATGGGTACGCCGCGTCCCTCGCGGCCGAGCCGGTTCGCGACCGGCACGCGGCAGTTCTCGAAGATCACCTCGGCCATCGGCGAGGTGCGCAGGCCCATCTTGTCGAGATGTTTGCTGATCACGAGGCCCGGCGTGTCGCGCTCGACGATGAACGCGGTGATGCCGGTGACACCCAGCGCCGGGTTGACCGTCGCGTAGGCGACGAACAGGTCGGCGATGGGCGCATTCGAAACGAAAGTCTTCGCGCCGTTGAGCACGTAGTGGTCGCCGTCGCGCGTGGCGCGCGTGCGCATGCTGAAGATGTCGGAACCGGAACCGGGCTCGGAGGCCGCGTTGGCGCCGATGAGCGTGCCGTCGCACAGGCGCGGTAGATAGGCGGCCTTCTGCGCGTCGTTGCCGTAGAGCAGGATCGGGATCGAATTCGTCCAGAGGTGCGCGTTCAGCGAGAACAGCAGGCCCTGGTCGCGCGTGCCCTCGCCCAGCCCTTCCATGACCGCGAGCAGGTCGGACAGTCCGAGGCCCATGCCGCCGTGCTCCTGCGGGATGGGCATGCCGAGCACGCCGAATTCGGCGCAGGCCTGCCATGCCGCCCGATCGAAGTGCGACTCGCGGTCGCGTTCGATCATGTCGCCCGAAAGCGAAGCCCGGGCGAAGGCAATAGCGGCCTCATGGAGCTTGGCTCGCTCCTCGGTAAAGTCGGCGAATTTCACGGAATCCCTGTTCAGAGTGGCCCTTGCGGCACCGCCCCGGAATCTTCCCAGTTCTGGCGGGGCGCGGGGATTCTAGCCCGACCGGAACTTCTTCATAACGTGCACTGACTCTCAGTTCCCGGACCCCTTGATTTCCCGGGACACCGAGTACACTACGCGCCCTTTTTCAGGTGGGGTCGGGGTCTCATGTCGAAGGAATTGCGCGTGGCGATACTGGGCGGCGGCCGCATGGCCCAGCAGCATGCGACGGCCATCCGTCTGCAGAGCGGCGCGCGTTTCGTGGCCGTGGGCGACCCCTATCTAACGAGCGACGAGATCAAGGCGCGCTTCGGCGCGGACGTCGCCGGATACGACAGCGCGGAGCGCCTGCTCGACGAAGCGAAGCCCGACATCGTGCACATCGTCTCTCCGCCCGCGACACACTTTTCACTCGCGAAGCTGTGCCTGCTGAACGGCGCAAGCGTGTACGTCGAGAAGCCGTTCGCGCCGACGGCGCGCGAGGCCGCGGAGCTCATCGACCTCGCCGAGGCGCGCAACCTGCGCGTCTGCGCGGCGCACCAGGTGCTGTTCCAGCGCGCCGGCCAGCATTACCAGACGTGGCTGCCGATGATCGGCGACATCATCCACGTAGAAAGCTACTTCTCGTTCAAGCCGGTGCGCCGGCGCCCCGATGGCGGCTCGCCGCTGGGCGCGGTCGACCAGCTCGTCGACATCCTGCCCCACCCGGTGTACCTGCTGCTGAGCGCGCTCGAGCGCGACACGCAGGCGACGCCCGAGATCACGGCGCTCGACGTCGCGCCCGAAGGCGAAGTTCGCGCGGTCATCCGCAGCGGCAAGACGCTCGCGACGCTGGTCGTGAGCCTGCGCGCGCGCCCCGTGGAATCGTATCTGCGCGTGGTCGGCACCAACGGTTCCGTCACGGCCGACTTCATCCTCGGCGATGTCGTGAAGTCGCTCGGGCCGGGCGCGTCCGCGCCGGCCGTGATCGTCAAACCCTTCAGCACCGCGTGGCAGAAGTACTGGGGCAGCTTCGCGGGCCTCTTCCGCCTGCTGTTCCGCCGCCAGAAGAGTTATCCGGGCCTGGGCGAGCTGCTGACGATGTTGTACGGCAGCGTGCGCGACAACGGCGCGCCGCCGCTCGCCCGCCGCAGCATCATGAACACCGTGGGCATCTGCGAGCAGATCGCCGCGAAACTCGCGGCGGCCGATGCGCGCGCCGAGGAAGTGGCCCGTGCCGAGCTCGAGCAGCGCACGCGCGCGCTGCCGCCGCCGGATACGGCGCGCGGAGCGATCTTCGTGACCGGCGGATCCGGTTTCCTCGGCAAGCGCGTGCTCGAAGAGCTGCGCGACGATGGCTGGCGCGTGCGCGCGGCCGTGCGCCGCACGCCATCTGCGCGCAATCGCGTGCCCGGCATCGAATACGTCGAAGCGGACCTGGGCCGCGGCATTGCGCCGGAGTTGTTGTCGGGCATTTCGGTGGTCGCGCATTGCGCCGCCGAAACCGCGGGCAACCAGCAGGCGCACGAGCGAAATACCGTCGTGGCGACCCGCAACCTGCTCGATGCGATGGAGGCGGCCGGCGTCCGGCGGCTCGTGAACATCGGCAGCGTGGCCGTGCTCAAGGCCGGCGCATCGGTGCAGCGCGAGGATTCGCCGGTGGACCGCGGCAACCTCTCGCGCGGTCCGTACGTGTGGGCAAAGGCCGAGGCTGAAGGGCTCGCCGACGAACGCGCCGCGCGCGGCACGATCGACGTGCGCACCATCCGCCTCGGACCTCTCGTCGATTTCAGCGACTACACCCCCCCGGGACGCCTGGGCCGCGACGTCGCGCGCCTGTTCGTCGCGATGGGCAGCCGCCGCAGCGCGCTCAGCGTATGCGACACGCGCACCGCCGCGCGGGTCATTCGTTACTACGCGGATCAATTCGCGACCGCGCCGCGCTGCGTGAATCTGGTCGAAGTGCCGGCCACGACGCGCGGAGATCTCGCGGACCGGCTGCGCGCGACCCGACCGGAGCTGCGGTTCTTCTGGATGCCGTTCTGGCTGCTCAAGACGCTGAGCCTGTTCGCCATGGGACTGCAGAAGCTGCTGCGCCCGAAGCACGCCGCGCTCGATCTGTACGCGGCTTTCGCGGCCGAAAAATACGATACCGCGATTTCCCAGCAGGTGATCAGCGCGGCGGGCAACCCCGCGCGGCCGCCGGCGCAGAGCGCTGCCGAGCCGGACGTGCGCGCCGCGGCCCGCGGCTGAGCGATCAGCGGCCGCCGAGCTCTTTCAAGGCGTACGCCGTGAGCGCGGCGTAACCCGCGGCGCTGACGTGTGAACCGTCGTCGTCGGAGTACTCGACCTTGCGAAATCCTTCGCCATCGTCGAACAACTTCTCGATGTCGAGCACGCGCAGACCGTGCTCGCGCGCGTATTGACGGATCCGGGAATTCACCGCCCGCACCGGTTCGTTGATGCGCGCCGCGTAACTCGTCTTGCCGCGCAGGCCGTTGATGAACGCCATGACGCGGTTCGTGAAACCCACCGCCTCGCTGAGCGTGATTTCCGTCGCGAGGATCACCGAGATGCCCTGGTCGCGTGCGCGGCGGATCATCTCGTGCGTGTCCTCCCACGCCTGCTTTTTGGCCGCTTCGAGATCGCCGCCCGGCGCGCGGTGGTAGTTGTTGATGTGCCCCCAGATGAGCACGGTGTGGGGCTTGAGCGCGAGCACCTCGGCGTCGAAACGCGCCAGGACTTGTTGGGTGTCGTCGCCGCCCTTGCCCTTGTTGATCACGGTGTAGCCCGGCAGCGCCGGCGTCTTCCAGCTCGCCGCGTACGAAGCGCCGGTAATCACCAGCAGGGGTTGATTGGAAGCCATGCTCAGCGAGACGCCGCCGAAAGAAGCGCACACGGCAAGTGCGAACTGGGCCGCAAAACCGGCGCGGCGACGGACAAGTTTGGACAAAGGCATGCAGGTCCCTCGGCTATCATTTGCTTGAAATATATGATGTTTCGTCGCCTGCGTCCCCACTGATGCGCATTCTTTTCCTCACACAGATCGTGCCGTATCCGCCGCACGGCGGCGTCCTGCAGCGCGGCTTCAACCTGCTGCGCGAGCTCGGCCGCGAACACGAAGTGCACCTGCTCGCCTTCCATCACCCCGACGAGCTGCCTTTCGGCGAGCCGCTGGAACGCAGTCACGCCGAGCTCGGCAAGTTCTGCCGGCAGGTGGAGTACTTCGAGCTGTGGCCGAAGAAGTCGAAGCTGCACAAGCTCGCGGCTTTCGCGGCGGGCACCGTCTATCCGAAGCCCTTCAGCGAGCTCGCGCACCGCAGCGGCGCGCTCGCGCGCCGGCTGGCCGAGTTGTGCGGCGGCGCGAATCCGCCGGATCTCGTGCATCTCGACACCATCGCGCTCGCGCCTTATCGCGAATACTGCGGTCGCGTGCCGTGTGTGCTCGCGCATCACAACATCGAGTCGCAACTCATGGCGCGCCGCGCGGAGTTCGAAACCGGCGCGGCCGCGCGGGCCTACGTCGCGTCGCAGACGCGCAAACTCGTGGACTTCGAAAAGCAATACGTCGGGAGTTTTCCGCTCAACATCGTCGTGTCCGAAGCGGACGCGGTGACGCTCAAGAAGATTTGCCCAAGCGCGCGCACGGTCGCGATTCCCAACGGCGTCGACACCGAATACTTCACCGCGCGCGATGGCGCCGAAGTGGCGGTCGCGTATACCGGCGGCATGAACATGTTCGCCAACCGCGACGCCGTCGACTGGTTCCTGGACGACATCTGGCCGCGGCTCAAGACGCTCGTCCCCGAAACGAAGTTCTTCGCGATCGGACAGCGCCCGAGCGAGAAACTCGTGGCCGCGGCCGCGCGCGACGACAGCGTGCTCGCGCCCGGTTTCGTCGACGACGTGCGCCCATGGGTGGCGCGCACCGGCGTCTACGTCGTGCCACTGCGAGTCGGCGGCGGCACTCGTCTCAAAATGGTCGACGCGATGGCACAGGGCAAGGCCATCGTCGCGACCACGCTGGGCGCCGAAGGCATCGAAGGCGAGGACGGCGTGCACTTCATCCTCGCGGACGATCCGCAGGAATTCGCGGCGCACACGGCGCGGCTGCTGCGCGACCCGGCCGAACGGGCACGCCTCGGCGCGGCCGCCCGCGCGCGCGCCGAGGAAAAATACGCGTGGCGTTCGCTCGGTGCGCGGCTCGCGGCGGCCTACGGGGAAGTCATCCCGTGAACGCACTTCTCAAGCGCCTCTACGACCTCACACCCGTGAGCGTGCAGGAATGGCTGGTCAGCTCGTTCAGCGCGAATCTCGGCCGCGCGCGTTACGGTGGCCGCTTCCCCGAGTTCCGCGCGTTGCTCGAGGAAAGCCAGTGGTGGGATGCGCAGAAGATGGGCGCGTACCAGGACGAACGCCTGCGCGCCGTCGTGCGGCATGCCTACGAGCACGTGCCCTACTATCGCGAGACGTTCGACAGTCACGGCGTGAACGTGGAGAAGTTCCGCGGGCGCGAGGACCTCACCAAACTACCCGTGCTCGATCGCGACACGATCAAGCGGCGCACCAAGGACCTCAAGTCGCGCCGCCCCGAGGACCGCGCGCTCACCCATGGCCACACCAGCGGCACCACGGGCTCGCCGCTGTCCGTCTACTACGACGCCGGCATGGTCGCCATGAACTACGCGGTCATGGACCGGCAATACGCCTGGGCGGACCTCAAGCTCGGTGAAGGCGGCGACCGCGCCGCCGTCGTGCGCGGCAACGTGATCGTGCCGCTCACGCAGAAGAAACCACCTTTCTGGCGCTTCAACCGCCATCAGAACCAGCTGCTGATGTCGAGCTTCCACCTCACGCCCGACAACCTGACTCACTACTTTGCGAAGCTGCGGGAGTTCGCGCCGCAAGTCATCGACGGATATCCGTCCTCGCTCTACGTGCTGGCGCGCGTGCTGCTCAAGCGCAACGAGCGCCTGCCGCTCAAGGCGGCGATCACCTCCTCGGAAACGTTGTACGACTTCCAGCGCGAGGCGATCGAGGAAGCTTTCCAGACCCGGGTATTCGACTACTACGCCGCCGCCGAAAGGGTCGTGTTCGCGGTCGAGTGTGATCGGCACTCGGGGCACCATCTGTGCGAGGAGTACGGCGTCACCGAATTCCTCGACGATGACAACCGGCCGGTGCCCGACGGCACCGAGGGCCTCATGACGGGCACGTCGCTGCACAACCTCGGCATGCCGATGATCCGTTACCGCACCACGGACCGTACTGCGCGCAAGGTGGGGAACTGCTCCTGTGGCCGACCCCTCCCCCTCATGGAAGACGTATCGACCAAGGCGGAGGATCTGCTGCGCCTCAAGGACGGGCGGCTGATACCGCCCTCCGTGCTGACGCATCCGTTCAAGCCGCTCGATTCGATAGAAGCGTCACAACTCGTCCAGACCGATCTCGACCGTCTGCTCGTCCGTCTCATCCCCCGCCCTGAATACTCGCCCAGACACGGCGAGCAGCTCATCCGCGACTTGAAGGCGCGCGTCGGCGACGACATGCGCATCGACATCGAGCTCGTGAAGGAGATGCCGCGCACCGCGCGCGGCAAATTCAAGTGGGTGATCTCCCAAATCGACACGGGGCTCTGAAGAATCTATGTGCGGAATCGTCGGCGTCTTCAGGACGCGTGAGAACTGCGATGCGGACCGTCTGACGCGGATGCGCGATGCACTCGTGCATCGCGGCCCCGACGATGCGGGCAGCATGACCGACGGCCCGCTCGGCCTCGCGCAGCGGCGCTTGTCGATCATCGATCTCTCCCCGCTCGGCCACCAGCCGATGAGCACCGAGGACGGCCGCTACTCGATCGTCTACAACGGCGAGGTCTACAACTATCAGGAACTGCGCGCGGATCTCGAAGCGCGCGGCGTGAAGTTCGCCAGTCACTCGGATACCGAAGTCATCCTCAAACTGCACGTCGCCGAGGGCGACGCCGCGGTCGAACGGCTCAACGGCATCTTTGCGTACGCGATCTGGGACCGGCTCGAGCGCCGCCTGCTGCTCGCGCGTGATCGCGCCGGCATCAAGCCACTGTACCTGGCGCGGAACGAGCACGGCATCGCGTTCGCCTCGGAGATCAAGGCGCTGTTCCACTCCGGCTTCGTCGAGCCGCGGCTCAACGAGCAGCGCCTCGCGGAGTTCCTCGTCTTCCGCCAGGTGGCGGGCAACGAGAACCTGTTCGCGGGAATCGAAGTGCTGCCCCCAGGCCACACGTTGATCGTGCGCGAGGGCCGCGCCGAGGCGCCGCGCCGTTACTGGACCGTGCGCGCGGCGCCGCCGCCGTTCACGGGCTCGTTCGAGGACGCGACCGACCAGCTGGACACCCTGCTCAACCGCGCGGTGCAGCGCCAGCTCATGTCCGACGTGCCGCTCGGCACTTTCTGCTCGGGCGGCATCGATTCGAGCCTGACAACTGCAATCGCGGCCCGGCACGTGTCGCGCGCCATCAATACGTTTTCCGTGGGTTTCCACGAGGCGGACTTCGACGAAAGCGTCTACGCGCGCATGGCCTCGAAGGCCGCCGGCTCGACGCACCACGAACTCAGGATCGACGAGACCGAGTTCGCGGCGCTGCTGCCGAAGCTCATCGAGCATCACGACCTGCCGCTCAATTTTGCCAACTCGGTGCACATCTACGCGATCAGCAAACTTGCGCGGCAGCACGTCACCGTGGTGCTCACCGGCGAAGGCGCCGACGAATTGTTCGGCGGCTACCCGCGCTACTACATCCCGCGGCTGCTCGAGCGGTTCGCGCGTCTGCCGGGCGCGCTGCGCGGCGGTTTGCTCGCGCTGCTCAAGGCCGTGCCCGATCACCGCATTCGCAAACTCGCCGCGTTCGCGAGCCGCGATCGCGACGACGTGCTGCTGTACAACTGCACCGGCGTGGATCCGGCGCTCGCGCGCCGCCTGCTGGGCCCGCGCGGCGACATGCCGCTCGAATTCCGGCTCGACTGCATCCGTGACGCCCGTGCGCGCGGCCTCGACGAAGTGAGCGCGCTCGCGGAGCTCGACTTCCAGACCTACCTGGTGTCGATCCTCAATCGCCAGGACAAGATGAGCATGGCCACCAGCATCGAGTCGCGCGTGCCCTTCCTCGACAACGAGGTCATCGATTTCGCGCGCGGGCTGCCGCGCGAGTACCGCCAGACCCTGCGCGACCGCAAGCGTGTGCTCAAGGCCGTCGCGCTGCGTTATCTGCCCGAGGAAATCGTGCACCGGCGCAAGTCGGGATTCGGCGTGCCGCTCAAGGCATGGTTCGAGGCGCAGGGCCCGATGGGCAAACTACTGGACGAAGCCACGAACAGCGGCGCGATCGGCGAATTGCTCGACGCCGGACAATTGCGCACGCTGGTGGCAGATCACCGTGCTGGCCGCGCGGATCACAGCGAGGTGTTGTGGGGCGTGCTCAACCTGCGGCTGTGGCGGCAGGCCTTCGGCGCCTGACCGGGCGCGTTGCGGTCAGTCGCCGACTTCCGAGCGGCGCTCGTCGGTCTCGATGAGCTCCGCGTTCAATCCCATCCCCAGGAAGGCGAACGCGATCGGCGTCTCGTCGAACGCCTCGCCCGGCTGCGGCTCCGCGACGATGCGCGCGCCGCGCGCCTGCAGGTCCTTGCAGCCCGCCTCCACGGACTCCGTGCGGAACGCCAGGTGGTGCAGTCCACCCCCGCCGCGCTTGATGAATTCCACCAGCGGCGAATCGATCGACGCAGGTTCGATGAGCTTGATGTCGATCGAACCCGGTTTGCTCATGAACTGCACGATTACCTTCTGGCGCGTGTTCTCCACGGGCTCGGTGCGCGGCTTGTAACCGAGCGTGCGCTCGAGCATCTGGCGCGCGGGCGCGAGCTTGCGCACCGCGAGACACACGTGGTCGAGCCGGTAGTCGGGCGTCGCATCGCTCACGAGGCCGCCCAGGTGCGCGTGAGCCAGTTGCGCGACACGTCGACCATCTCGCGCTGCCACTCACCGAGCGACATCACGTGGTTGGCGTTCGCGATGACGTGTTTCTCGATCTGAGCTTCGAGCGGTTTCAGTAGCTCGGCGAACGGCTGTTCGAACTTTTCCTCGTACTCGGACCAGAGGCGGTCCTTCTCGCTGAAGATCATCAGCGCCTTGCCGCCACGCTGCAGGAAGTCGAGATACGCGGGCGGGAACAACGGATTGGCATTGCCGCGTTGCTCGAGCGGCGCGACCGGATCCGCGGCCACCACGGGTTTCACCTTGGGTTTGACGACCAGGCGTTTCATCGAATGCCAGATGGTGCCGTAGTCGCTGCGGAAGGTCACGAACCGCCACAGCGATCGCGGCTTCATCAGGTTGCGGAAGTACTGGCTGCGCTTGCCATCGAGCTGCTTGCCCGTGAGGTACTTGCCGGGCGTCGCCGCGTTGCTCGCGAGCGTGACGGTCATTCCCAGCGACAGCAGGCCGATGACCGCCGGCTCGCGCTGCGCCGCGAGCAGCGCCGTGATCGCACCGCCGCACAGGCCGCCCAGCACGAATCGATCGTGTCCGTGCGCGCGCAGCCACGCGATCGCGGCGAGCGTGTCGTCGACGTAGCGCCCGACCTCGATGTGGTTGTAGATGTCCGCGAGCATCGTCTCGGCGAGTTCGCCTTCCGAGTCTCCGAGGCCGAAGAAGTCGAAGCGCAGCACGGGATGTCCGAGGCCGGTCAGCGCCTGCGTGAGCGGCACATACAGGCGTCCCGGACCCACGCGCATCTTCACGCCCGGCGACAACAACACGACGCAAGGCCGCCGCGGCGTTCCGGGCTCCGGAGCATGCAACGTGCCGACGAGCTTCTGCCCGTTGGAGTTGGTGAAGCTGACCGCGCGAACCTCACCCATGGACTTTCTCCAGCCACGAAAGTGTGGCTTGTTGCAGGTTCGCGGCGCGGCCGTAGAACGGCTTGATCTCGCGCCAGAACGGCTGCTCGATCGCGCGGACCAGGCTGCCCGCGCGGTACGTGCCCGCGAGTGCCGCGAGGTCGACGCGCTCCGGCGCCTTGTCGTTCGCCGCGATCTGCACGACGAGCGCGGGGCCGGCGTGCCGCTTGGACTCCGCGCTCAGTAGTTTGGGCAGCGCGCACGATTCGAACAGCGGCTTGCCGATCTCGTAACCGTCGACATTGACCGTTTCGCCGGAGCGGATGCGCTCCTGCAACTGTTCGCGCGTCTCGCGCACCTTGCCGTAGACCGCGAGCTGCGTGCTCAGGTTGGAGCGCAACAGCTCCTGGAAATGAGCATCGCCGTCGCACACCGGGTCCCAGAGTACGAGCGGCGCGCCGCGCAGTCGCGCGAGCCGCTCGTCGCTCTCGGCGCGCTCCGCGAGCAGCGCCGCGACGCTGGCGCCGAGCCGCAGCCCGACGAGCCCGATTCGCTCGAGTCCCGGATTGCGCCGCTCGATTTCGGACACCGCGGCCGCGAGATCCTGCAGGTAGACATCGAGGCTCGCGTCGGTGGTCGTGCCGCCGCTGTCGCCCGCGCCCGTGAAATCGAAACGCAGCACAGCGACGCCGTTGGCCGCGAGTGCGCGCGCCATGCTCACGAACACGCGATGGCTCCAGAGCTTTTCCTCCGCGAACGGATGGCAGGTCACGAGGCCCAGCCGCGGAGTACCCGCTGGCCGGTGCAATATGCCAAACAGCGGCATGTCGCCTCGCGCGAAGATGAACGGTTCTTCCATCAAGTCCTCTCGTCAGTCACGCGGCGGACCAACTCCTCCGCCGCACGTTCCAGTCTGTCCAGAATGTGCCTTGCACTTGCCTCGTCCTGGCCGTAGGGATCCACGATCTCCACGGGCCCGCCGGCGAGTACACCCGCCCACACCAGCTTGGCCGGATCCGCGCCCATCGCATCGAGCGCCAGCCAGTTGTGCCGGTCCATGAGCACGATCGTGTCCGCCCACTCGAGGTCCGCCGCGTCCACGCAGCGGGAGCGATGCGCTTCGAGCGATACACCGCGTTGCGCGCACATCCGCACGTGCGCTTCCGGCGAGGGCCGCCCGACAACCTTGTGAAAGCCGCCGCCGCGCACCTCGATGCGCCCCGCGAGTTTCACGCGCAGATATTCGGCGATGTAGGCGCTGCGGTAAATGTTGCCGTAGCAGATCACGAGCACGCGGCCGATGCCGCCGCGCGCGAGCCGCATGCGCGTGAGCCCGGCGGCCTGCCGCAATGCGCGTGCCGAGCGGAACCGGCGCTCGAGCGCCTTGAAGAGTCTCCCCGCAAACATCGCTCAGCGTGGCCTGATCGTGTGCACGTTGTCGGCGGCGCTCACCGCCGCGGACCGTTCGAGCGCCGCGGCCGTCGCGGCGCGGTCCGCCTTGCCGTTCGCATTGCGCGCGATGCCATCGACGAGTTGCACGTGCGACGGAACCATGTAGGACGGCAGATGTTTGCGGCAGTGCTGGCGGATCTCCTCGCGCACGTTGGCGCCGGCGGCCTTCGCGGCCACGACTGCGACGGCAATGCGGCAGCCGAGCACCTCGTCGGCCAGCCCCACGGCCACCGCCTCTATGACGTGCGGCACCTCGAGGACCACCTCCTCGATTTCCGTCGGGCTCACGCGGTGACCCGACGTCTTTATCTGCTGGTCCGTCCGACCGATGAAATAGAGGAAACCATCGGCATCCGCGCGCACGATGTCCCCGGACCAGACCGCGAATTCATCGCACAGGCCCGGGTTCCTGGCGGGCAGCAGGCGGAAGCGGTGGCGGGTCTTCTCGGCGTCGTTCCAGTATCCGAGCGTGACGAGCGAGCCGCGGTGCACGAGCTCGCCGGGCTCGTCCGGCGCGCAGTGGGTGCCGTCGGGACGCAGCACCATGACTTCCTGGTTCGGGATCGCCTTGCCGATCGAGCCCGGACGGTTGGCGAGCTCGGCCGGATCCAGGTACGTCGAGCGGAACGCTTCGGTCAGGCCGTACATGCTGAAGATGCGTGTCTCGGGCAGTCGCGCCCGCAGCTTGCGCAACGTGGCGACCGACAATGCTCCGCCCGAGTTGGTGATGTAGCGCAACGACTCGACCAGCGTCCGCGGCCACTCGCCTTCGGCGAGGTGCACCCACATCGTCGGCACGCCCGCGAGCCCCGTGATTTTTTCCGAGGCGGCGTCCTGGAGCAACGCGGCCGCGGTGGAATAATTGGCCAGCACCGCGCAGGCGCCGACGGTGAACGCCGTCGTGACCTGGCTGAAGCCGTAATCGAAGCTGAGCGGCAGCGCGGCGCACAGCCGATCGTCCGCCGTATTTCCGAGGTAACTCGCGACGATGGAAGCGCCGGACATGAAATTGCGGTGCGAGACCACGACGGCCTTGGGCCTGCCCGTGCTGCCGGAGGTGTACAGCAGCGCCGCCGGATCCCGGTCGATCGCGTGCACCTCGGACGAAATGACCTTCGAATCCAGCAGATCTTCGAAGCGGTGGACGGCGGCCTGCGCGCGCCGTGCCGGATCGATTTCGTCGCAGACCACGAGCGTCGCGAGCTCGTGCGTCGAACCGAGTTCCGCCACCGCCCCCAGCGACGCCTCCGTGCACACGAGCACGCGCGCGCCGCTGTCCTGGAGGATGTGGCGAAGCTGCCGTCCGCGCAGCATCGGATTGGCGGGCACGAAGATCGCACCCAGGCGACTCGCGGCAAGCGCGAGTTCGACGACTTCCGGACGGTTCTGCAGGTGCACTACCACGCGGTCGCCGCGCTTCACGCCACGCGCCGCGAGCCCGGCCGCGAGACGCTGGCTGCGCTCCGCGACGACGGCGTACGTGCTGTCGCGCTGCTTGTGACGCAGGGCGACGTGATCGCCCCATCGGGCGGCGCCGATGTCGATCAGGTCGTGCAGAAGCGTTGCCGTCGTCACGATCATGCGGTTGGGCCCCTTCCGCCCCGCAACTGGGCAAAGGTTCGCAGATTGAGCAGGCCGTACGCCAGCATTGCGGTCACGACCGTCGTCGCGAGCCCCGGCAGGGTGTGGTTGTCCCAGGCGAGTGTCGCGCCGACGGCGATGCCCGTCATGGCCGCGGTGGTCCACAACGGCCGCCACATCGCGCGCCCCAGCTCGACGAACCGTACGCCGACGTATTTGCGCAGGTACCACAGTCCGAGCAGCCATTGCGCGAGCATGCCCAGCGTGACGGTCACCGCCGCGCCGAGCAGTCCGTATTTCAGGGTCGCCGGCACGATGATGGGAGCGATGACCGCGAGCCGGACCACGCCCATGTACATCGAGAGCTGCGGCTTGCCGATGCCCTCGAACATGTACCCGGCGAAGGCCGCGAGCGCGCGCAGCAACCCGAAGATCGCCAGTACCTGCATCGGCAGCGCCGCGGGGAGCCACCTCTCACCGTACACGGCGAAGATCAGCGGTTCGGCCAGCACGATGAGGCCCGCGCTCGCCGGCAGCACGGCCAGCAACACGAATCCGAAAGTACGCAGATAGGCGCCGCGCAACGCCACCGGATCCGATTGCAACAGGCTGTAGGCGGGCATCATGATCTTCGCCGCGATCTTCGACAGGTTGGTCGTCGCGAGGTGCGCGACCGTGAATGCGATGGTGTAGAAGCCGAGCTCGGAATGTCCGAGCACCTTGCCTATGACCGCGGAATCGAGTTCGGTCGCGATGTACAGCACGATCGACGAAGCCGCGATGAACTTGCCATAGCCGAGCAGCTCGCGCGCGATGCCGCGATCGAAGCCGAAGCGCATGCGGCCCGGGATGAAGTAGTAAGAAAGCGCGACGTTGAGCGACGCGGTCAGGAGCTGGCCGATGACCAGCGCCCAGACGCTGCGCAACCACCATGCCGCGGCGATCGTCGCGGCCGTTCCGGCGATCGTCTGCACCTGCGCGAGGTAACTCAGCCGGCGGAAATCCAGTTCCTTCTGACGCGCGATGGTGTTCATGTTGGCGAAGCCGCCGATCACGAACGTCACCGCGAGCACCTGGAGGACCGTGCCCAGCGACTGCGAGTCGTAGAAGTCGCCGATCCACGGAGCCGCGATTCCGAGGCATGCGGCGATCACCAGTCCGCGGGCGACCAGCAATGAAAAAGCCGTGGGCGCCGCCTCGTCGAAGTCCGACTGGCGGGCGATCAATGCCTGCGCGACGCCCGGACGAGTGAAGGTCTCGATGGCGCGCACGACGATGAGCGCCAGGGCCATGAGTCCGAACACATCGGGCGTGAGCAGGCGGGCGAGCGCGACGGAACGCACGATGCCGAGTACGGCCATCACGGCTTCCGAGCTTCCGACCCACATGCCGGAACGAAACACGCGCGCGCCGACGGAACCGCCGTCCGCAAATGCAAAGCGCAGCACTTTCCTGAGGGCCTGGAGCGGCACCGCGAACAGCCTTATTCCGAGAGGGCGGCAATGATACACACAAGCCTCGAGCGGCCCGGCGCGGTAGGATTGCCACGTATGAAAACTGCGGGTTCCGTTCGCATTCTTTATGTCGAAGGCAATGTCGATGGCACGGTTGGAGGATCGTTTTTCAGCCTGCTGTTCCTGGTTTCCGGACTGGATAGGACCCGGTACGAACCGATCGTGGTATTCGCCGCGGATAACGCGCTGCGGCCGCGATTCCACGCCGCGGGCATAACGACACTGGTTCACCCTACCCCCCGTCCGGTGACCCTCAAGGGACCCGTGGGGCGCCTGGTCGCCAAGGGCGCGAATTTCCTGCGCGGCTGGATTCTGGAGCCCATCCGCCTCGCGCGCCTGTTGAAGCGTGAACGCATCCGGATCCTGCACCTGAACAACAGCATCACCCGCAACCACACCTGGACCCTGGGCGCCCTGCTCGCCCGGCTCCCCTGCGTCACGCATGAGCGGGGGATCAACGAGCGCTACAAGCCTCGCGACCTTCTGTTAGGTCGCCGCATGCAATCTGTCATCTGCATCTCGGCCGCGGTTCGCGACAACTTTTCGGCGCGCGGGGTGCACGGCCTGCCGATCGTGACCATCCACAACGGCCTCGATCCGCAGCAGATGCGCGTCACGCGCGCGGCCTCCGAGATTCGCGCCGAGCTCGGTGTGCCGGCGGATGCGCGGCTCATCGGCATCGTCGGAAACATCAAGGAATGGAAGGGCCAGGAAGTCGTGATCCGCGCGATGGCGAAACTGCGCGACGAACACCCGGACGTCGTCTGCCTGCTCATCGGCGACACGTCGCCGGATGACATGTCTTACCGGCATCGCATGCATGCCCTGATCGCCGAACTGGCACTCGAAAAGCGCGTATTGATCACCGGCTTCAAGCAGGACATCGCGAACTACGTGAACGCGCTCTCGATCCAGATTCACGCGTCGGTGGCGCCCGAACCCTTCGGCCGCGTCCTGCTCGAGGCCATGGCGCTCGAGAAACCGCTGATCGCGAGCGGCGATGGCGCGGTACCCGAGATCCTGGTCGACGGCGTGACGGGTTATCTCTTCCCGCCCAGCGACCCGGATGCGCTCGCGGCGCGGCTGCGCGACTTGCTGGCCGATCCCGCGAAAGTCGAGAGGATGGGCCGCGCCGGGCGTCAGCGGCTCGAGGCGGAGTTCTCCATCACGCGCAACGTGGCGGAGACGCAGCGGCTCTACGAGCGACTGCTCGCGCGCTGACAACCCAGGATGAATTCGTAGTCCGCGGCGAAATCCGCGCGGCGCGCCGGATCTTTGTACGCGAGGTTCGGTGCATTCGTCTTTTCGACGATCGGCGTCGTGTAGCGGCCGCCTCCGGCGGTGACCGCGCGTCGCAGGATGTCATCCAGCACCTTCGTCGCGATCGCGCTGCCGGTGTTCGCGAGCGCCCATTGGCGCGGCGTGAATTCGCGATGGTGATCCAGCATGTAGACGATCTTCTCGGCGAGCTGTTCGTCGGAGGCGAACATCCCGGTCGCGCCGTTCACGCGACTGCCAGCGCCGCCGATGGTCTTGTCGTAAACGATGACCGCGGTGTCGGCGAACATCGCTTCGACCAGCGCCTTGTTGTCGCCTTCCTTGCGCGTGAGGAACACGAAGACCTTGGACCGGGCGACGTATTCGGCCAGCTTCGCGTGCGGCACGTTTTCGAGGATCTCGATCCGCACCCGCGGATTGTCGATCGCCGCGGCCTCGCGCCGGATGTCGTCCGCGGTCCGGTTCGCCCACGCGAATCCGCACAACAACACCCGCACGTCGCGGTCGCGCACGTCCCGCAGCGCGCGGAACAACTGCGCGTGGCGCTTGTGCGCGCCCCAGTTCGCGACCATCACGAGGTCGTAGGTCTTCTCCTCGACCTGCGGCGCGGCGAACACCGAGGCGTCGACCCAGTCGGCGGGACCGAGCCGCACCGGCACCACGGGCGCACCGAGACTCTCGATGAAGCGATGGTCGTCTTCGGTGAAACACATCACGATGAGCGGATTGCCGCGCGCGATCAGCATCAGGGTGGATGGATCGCAGTAGCCAGCCCAGCAGGGTTCGAGCACGAAGGTGTACCGTTCCTGCAGCTTCGGCACGTCGAGCAGCGCGACGATGGCGCTGAACGTACGCGCGTACTTGAGCAGGATGACGCCCTTTTCCCCGGGCGTGTATTTCTTGAGGACGATGAGGTCGCGCAGCAGGTCAGATCTCCCCCCTCGCCCGGCGAGCGCGTAGATCGATGCTTCCCGGAAAGACGTGTCGTCCCGCAAATAGTCGTCGGCGACCGGATTGCGATCTTCGCGATGAATCCGCGCCAGGTCCGTGGCGACGCGCGCCGCGGCGATTCGCCGCAGGATTCCCGCGCCCGACAGCCTCGAGGCGCGGCATGCGTCGTCGAGGGCGCGATATCGACGTCCTCGCAGATCGAATACTCGGGAACGCAGCAGCAGGAAGAACGCCACGAAGCCACGGACTCCGGGCAATTCCGAGAGCGCTTGTTGGGTTTGGAGTGTGAGCATGAGCCGCATCGGAAAAACGGGACGCGGCATATTACGGGATCGGCCCCACGTGTCTCGGGCGCCGGGGGAAATCGCTGCTTCAGGTTGTGAGCCAGGCCCGCTTCAGGAGGGCTTGCGCGGCCGCACCTGGTTGTATCCGAAGACGACGGAATCCGGAGGTACGCTGCGGCTCACAATCGCATTGGCGCCGATGACCGAACGGGCGCCGACGACGATTCCGCCGAATATCACCGCGCCGGCATAGATGAACACTTCGTCTTCGATGGTCGGATAGTTCACGGCCTCGTTGCGAGCCATATTCTCTGTCAGGCCGATGGTCACGTTCTGGTAGATCCGCACGCCGCGTCCGATGACCGCGCCGTCGCCGATGACTATTCCGACCGGATGGGGAAACTTGACGGTGCGCCAGTAACGCACCGGAATCTGACAACAAAACGCGACCTGCAGTTTTCTGCGGATCTCGAACAACGCTCGCTTCATGCAACCTGGCTCCCCGAGGGCGCAACCGGAAGGTTGCGCCCTCGGGGACCATTCTACTGCGCCGTCACGCCTGACGGTGGGCGCGGACGAATGACGTTGCCGACTTCGTATCCGCGCAGACCGCGGTACTGCGCGTACGCGCTGGTCAGCAAACCCGTCGCATCGACCACTCCGCCGCCGGGCGAGCCGGTCAGGTTGTTCTGGATGATGACGCGCGAGTTGTCGGAGACGTTTTCGAGCCGCACTTTCGTGCTGTTCGACTCGCCGTTGATGAAGACGTTGTCGTACAGACGGAAGGGACCGTCGGCACTGTCGACGTTGCGAACCTTCACGTTGCCCAGGAACGTGTTTCGGTAGACGTCGATGCGCTTCGCCTGCGAATCCGAATTCAGGTCCAGCGCCCATTCGCCACTCGGTGCATTCACGAGGTTGAAGTTGATCTCGCCGCTCGTGGAGTACGAATGCATGTTGCCGCCGATCGCCACGCGGCTGATGTTCGTGTGGCGATTGTGGCGATACTGGAATTGCGGCATGTCGGCCTTGAGTTCGACCGCCAGCCGCGCATCGTGGAAGTAGTTGTCCTCGATGACCATCTTCCACTGCGAGTAGGTCTTGAGCATGACGTCATGAGGCGCGTCATAGAACTCGCTGTCCTGGATGGTCAGGTACTGGCCCCAGACCGAGGCGTTGCCGCCCGCGTTCGAGTCCGAGTAGACGGACAAGGTCATGATGAACGACGCGTTGGAGCCGTCGAGATTCGCTCCCGCCTGGTTCAGCTGATGCATGCGCATCCGGCGGAACACGCTGTGGTTACCGCCGCCGATCTGGAAGCCGATGATCCGGGTGGCGCGCGTTTCGAAACCGTCGATGTACAGGTTGCGCGAGTTCAGGCGGATGATCACGCCGGGATCACCGCCCGCGCGGTAGCCGAAATCGATCACCGGAGAGTGACCGGGAAACGCGATCCACTTGTTGGCTGAGTTGTTGATTTCCACTCGCTCCCACGCAGAACCGACGCTCGCGCGCGGCAGGTCGAGCGCGTTGTACGTGCCATTGCGGAAATACACGATGTCGCTCGCGCTGCCGCCGGCGACCATGTCGCTGATCGTGCGCCAGGGATTGTCGATCGTGCCGTTACCCGTCGGGTGGCGCTGGCCGGCCGCGGCATCGACGAAGCGGAAGCCGCTCGTGGTAACCGAGATCGTCCACGGCGAGGACCTCTCCGTGCCTTCCGCGTCGCGCACCGTGATCGTCGGGCTCGCACTCGTGCCGGTGGGATTCGGCCACCGGATTTCACCGGTGTTGGGGTTGATGGTCATCCCCGTCGGCGCATTCGTGAGCGAGAAGGTGTACGGATACGCTCCGCCGACGATGATCGCGCGAATGTTGTACTCGATGCCGGGGTACGCGCGGAAGATTCGATTCGACGCATCTATCGCCGCGTTGCCCGAGGCAGGGGCCGTGCCGGCGGCGCGCGGCGAAACCAACTCGAGTGGATAGTTCGCCGCGAATGTCTGCATCGATGCAAACAACACGAGCAAAGCCATGCAGAGTTGTAAGGCTCGTCTCTGGTGGATCTTCAACATCTCAATTTTCTCCAGCCTCGTCCGAGGCGTTCGTGGGCGGTGCGGGAATGGCCGCTGGCTCGATCTGGAGCCCCGCCAGCGTAAGCGAAAAAGCAAGCTGACCTAAGGTTACGATTGGAACAAACAGTGCCAGAAGACGGCAAACCGTCGACAATCGGCGACTTGGCTGGAAATGTGATTTTGCTCACATGGAGCTTGACAAACATCCGGGTTTTTACAGTGCGATCTACTTCGCAGTTCGCGCCGGTGTTTTCATTAATCCAACTACGAAACGGGGTCCCCCCGGTAACCTTCACATGATGCAGCAACCACCCGTGGCGGGGCTTGATCCCGAACCCGCCGAGCCCGCGCGTGGCTAGTCCCGACCGAATCCGCGTCATGATCGTCAACTCCACCCTGCACATCGGCGGGGCGGAGCAGGTCGCCGCCTGCCTGGCGGAAAATCTCGGGCGAAACGCCTTCGAGGTGTCGGCCTGTTATCTCAAGGAAGCGGGCGTGAATGCCGACCGCATGCGGAAGGCCGGTGTCGACCTGATGCCCATCCCCGGCCTCGCGCCCGGCAAGCGGGACTATCTTTCGTTTTTCAGGCTGAGACGCCTGGTCAGGGAAAGGCGCATCGACGTCATTCACACGCACGACATCCATGGCCTGATCGTCGGCTCGATGTGCCGGGTCATCACACCCGGGCTGCGCCACGTGCACACCTTTCATTTCGGCAACTATCCGCATCTCGCGCGCAAGTGGCAGATCGTCGAAGGAACCTTGTGGCGCATTCCGGATGCGCTCGTTCCGGTCGGACGTGAACAGGCGGCGTCCATCCGCGCCATCTACGGGATTCCCGAGAAGCGCATGCGCGTACTGTGGAACGGCGTCGACGATCCGCGCGAGCGCGGGGTCTCCCCTGAGAGATTCGCGGAACTGCGAACCGACGTTCCGATCATCGCGAGCATCAGCACGCTGATCGCGCAGAAGGGCCTCGCGCACCTGCTGGATGCGGTCGCGCTCCTGCGCGACAGCGGCGAACAGTTCCAGCTCGCGCTCGTGGGCGGCGGTGTCCTGGAAAAGCCGCTGCGCGAACAAGCTGAGAGACTGAACCTGGGCGAACACGTGAAATTCCTCGGCTGGATGTCCCAGGCCGCGGATCGCGTGCTGCCGCTCGCGGACATCTTCGTGCAGTCGTCCATCTGGGAAGCGATGTCGATCGTGGTTCTCGAGGCCATGGCCCACGAGAAGGCGATGGTCGTCACGTCCGTGGGCGAGAATCCGCACGTGGTGCTCAACGAAGAAACCGGCCTGGTCGTTCCACCCGCGAATCCCGCCGCGCTCGCCGAGGGACTGCGGCGCCTCCTGCGCGACCGCGATCTGCGCCAGCGCCTTGCGGTTGCCGCGCGCCGCAGATACGAGCGGGCCTTCACGGTCGGCCATATGATCGCCGCGCATGAGAAACTCTATGCCGAGCTCGCGAACGATGCGCGCCGCTGAATCAATGCAACCCGAGCAACCGCCATTGAATCGACTGAAGGTCGGGCCCGTCGGTCCGGAATCGCGCGCCGAGTGGGACGCCTTCGTCGCGGCCCACAACGGTTCCTTCTATCACCTCTTCGACTGGAAGGACCTCAACGAGCGCGAGCTCGGCCATCCGTGCGAATACGTCGCGGCGCGCGATGCAGACGGCGCGATCCAGGGCGTGCTGCCGCTGGTGTTCGTCGAGAGCCGGCTGTTCGGCCGTATCCTCTGCTCGATGCCGTTCATGAACTATGGCGGTCCGGTGGCCGCGACTCCGCATGCCGCCGCGGAGCTCGCGCGTCACGCGATGGCGCGCGCCGAAGCGCGCGGCGCCGATTATCTCGAGCTGCGCTGTCCCGAGGCGCTCGACACGACGATGCCGGTGTCGCTGCGCAAGGTCAGCATGACGGTGCCGCTCGCGGCCGATCCCAACGTGCTGTTCAATGCCTTCGCTTCGAAGCACCGCACGAATATCCGCCGCGCGCAGAAGAACGATCTCACCGTGCGCAAGGGCGGGCTCGACCTGCTCGACGATTTCTTCCACATCCTCGAGCTGTCGTGGCGCAGCCTCGGCACTCCGATGTATTCGCGCCGCTATTTCCAGCGGCTGCTCGAGACCTTCCCGCACAACACCGACGTGTTCACGTGCATGCACAAGGGCGCGCCCATCGCCGTGGCGTTCAACGGGCACTTCAACGGCGTGGTGGAAGGCATGTGGGCCGGCGCGCGCCAGGAATTGCGCCACCTCAACGCGAACTACGTGTTGTACTGGGAGATGCTGCGCGATGCCTGCGAGAGCGGGCACAAGCTGTATCACCTCGGCCGCTCGACCTCGCAATCCGGCGCCGAACAATTCAAGAGCAAGTGGAACGCCGATACGCACCAGCTCTACTGGTACTTCCATCGCCCGGACGGCGGGCCCATGCCGCAGCTCAACGTCGACAACCCGAAGTACCGCCTCGCCATCGCGGCGTGGCGCAAACTGCCGCTGTGGGCGACGAGGCTGGTCGGTCCGCCCATCGCGCGCCTGATTCCCTGAGCGGTAGATAGTCGTGGCCCACCTCGCCCCCGCCGGAACCGTCATGAGCGTCGCGGAGATCGCGCGCGGTTTCGTGCGCGGCGCCTCCGCGAGACGCACGCGCGCGACGCTCGATGCCACCATCCGCGCGCGCGCCGGGGTAGCACATGCCTGGCCCATCGCCTCCGGCCGCGCGGCGATGACGCTGGTCCTGCAGGCCCTGCGCTCCGTCGCGAACGACCCGCGACGCGACGAGGTCCTGGTTCCCGCGTACACCTGTTATTCGGTCCCCGCGTCCATCGCGCGCGCCGGATTGCGCCCGCGTCTCGTGGACGTCGACCCGCGCACTCTCGGCATGGATCCGCGCGCGCTCGAAAAGGCCGACTTCAGCCGCGCGCTCGCCGTGGTGAGCGCGAATCTCTACGGCATCCCGAACGATCTGCCGGCAATCGAGGCGATCGCGCTCGAGCGCGGCGTCTTCCTGGTCGACGACGGCGCGCAGTGCATCGGTGCGCGCATCGCGGGTCGCGCGGTCGGCACGTTCGGCGACGTGGGCCTGTACAGTTTCGACAAGGGCAAGGTCATCTGCACGATCCAGGGAGGCGCGATCGTATGCCGCGAGGATCGGGTCGCCGATGCGATCGGCGCGTCGATGGACGCGCTGCCGGACTCGACGTTCGCGGAGACGCTCGGCAACGTCATCAAACTACCCATCTACGCGCTGTGCCTGCGCCCCGCGCTGTATGGAGCCATCCGTTCCCTGCCCTTCCTCGGCCTCGGTCGCACGGCGTACGAGGAGCGTTATCCGATTGCGAAGCTCAGCGCCCCGCAGATGGGTGTCGCCGTGGAACTGTTGCGGCGCCTCGATGCGATCGCGGCCGACCGCGCCGCGAAGGCCGCGACGCTGCGCGCCGCGCTCGAGGGCGCGCCCGGCATCGAGCTGCCCGCCATCGCTGCCGACGCCGAGCCCGCATGGGTGCGCTTCCCGTTGCGAGTGACCGATGCATCCGCGCGCGATGCGTTCATCGCCGCGCTCGACGCGGCCGGCATCGGCGCGACGACTTCCTATCCACTCGCGCTGTGCGACGTTCCCGAGGTCGCGGCGCAGCTGCGCTCGCCGCGGGACGCAATGCCCGGCGCGCGCCAGGTCGCCTCGCAGATAATGACGTTGCCCACCCACGGCTTCTGTCCCGACGGCTACGCCGAACGGATACGAGCACTGGCCCATGCGAATGCGCCCGCGCGGGCACGCGAGTTGAGCGGCGCGGCGACATGACCGGTTTCCTGCGCAGGCACGGCCGCCGCTTCATCGCAAACGCGCTCTACTACTCGGGCCTGCTCTGGGTGATGGCGTCCCTCCGTTTTCGCCGCAGGGGCTTCGTCCTGATGTACCACCGCGTGCTGCCAGCGGGCGCGGACACGTTTTCGGCCGACAGCATCTGCGTGCGTCCGGAAACCTTCGCGCGCCAGATGGCATTCCTGCGCCGCCATTTCCGGATCCTGTCGATCGGCGAGCTCGCGGAAAGCCTCGAGGCCGGGCGCGAACTGCCGCCGCGTAGCTGCGTCGTGACCTTCGACGACGGCTGGCGCGACAACTTCGAGCACGCGCTGCCGATCCTGCGCGAGCAGCAGGTGCCCGCGGTCGTCTTCGTTGCGACCGACTACATCGGCGGCCAGGACTGCTTCTGGCAGGAACGGCTTTCGCGGCTCATGTACCTGGCGACGCGTGGCGGGCACGAGTCCCGCGCGCTCGTGGAGCGCACGCTCGGCGTGGCCGATCTCGGTGCGCGCGCCGCGGCGGATCAGCGCCGGATCATTCGCGAGGCAGTCGATACTCTCAAGGCTCGCCCGCAATCGGAGATCGCGGCCATCGAAGAGCGCGTACGCGCGTCGCTGGGCGAAGACGCGGTGAATCTCGGCGACGACCAGTTCATGAACTGGGACCAGGTCGCGGCGCTCACGCGCGGCACGCGCGTGGACGTCGGTTCGCACGGCTGCTCGCACACGCCGCTCACGAAACTCGCGGAGGAGCAGGCCGCGCACGAGCTCGGCGAAGCCGGCCGGCGCATCGCGCTGGCAGTGGGCTCGCCTGCGCAGTCGATCGGTTATCCGAACGGCAACTACGACGAGGCCGTCATCCGGCTAACGCGCGCGGCCGGGTATCGCCTCGGCTTCACGACCGACAAGGGTTACCTCGGCGACGTGCGCGATCCGCTCAAACTACCCCGGATCAATGTCCACGAGGGCGCGACCGGCACGATGCCGGATTTCCTGTGCGCGATCCTCATGATCTTCAACCGCCTGCGCCGCGCTCCGGTCGCGCGGTCCGTCCCCAAGATCGATGCGCATCCTCGTCACGGATAGCGACACGCGCTCGGCGCTCGCCGCGGTCCGGGCGCTCGGAACGCGCGGACACGAGGTCGTGACGGCGGGCGTCGCGCACCCTTCGCTCGCATCCGTGTCGCGCCATTCGCGCGCCTTCGAGTCGTACCCTGATCCGGCCGTCGATTCGGATGGATTCGTCGACGCGCTCGCGCGCAGCGTCGAACGCCAGCGCATCGACGTGGTGTTGCCGATGACCGAGGTGACCACGCTGCTCGTCACCGCGCACCAGGAGCGGCTCGCCGCCCACATCCCGTTTCCCGATGCCGCGACCGTGGCAAACGCCGCCGACAAGTCGCACGTGATCGGCCTGGCGCGGACGCTCGGAATTCCGGTTCCCCGTACCGTCGTCGCGTCGTCGGCAGCGCAGGGCATCGCCGACGCGCCTGCGCTGCCGTTTCCGATCGTCGTGAAGCCCGCCCGCTCGCGCGTCCGCACGCCCGGCGGCTGGGTCTCGACCGGCGTCGCGTATGCGCACGACGCGGCGAGCCTGCGCAGGTCTCTCGAAGGCCTGCCGACGGCCGTCTATCCAGTACTGCTCCAGGAGCGCATCGAGGGACCCGGCGTCGGCGTGTTCGTGGCGATCGACCGCGGCAACCCCGTCGCGACGTTCGCGCACCGGCGCGTGCGCGAGAAGCCTCCCTCGGGCGGGGTGAGCGTGTTGTGCGAGAGCGCCGCCGTGGATCCCGTCGCCGCGGAACACGCCACGAAGCTGCTGCGCGCGATCGGCTGGCGCGGCGTCGCGATGGTCGAATTCAAGCAGGACCGGCGCGACGGTTCGTTGCGCCTCATGGAGATCAACGGCAGGTTCTGGGGATCACTGCAGCTCGCCGTCGACGCGGGCGTGGACTTCCCGGGCATCGCCGCCGCCATCGCGGCCGGCCAGCCGCTCACCGCGGCGCCGGCGTATCGCGTGGGCGTGCGTTCGCGCTGGCTGGCCGGCGATCTCGATGCCTTGCTCCTGCAACTGCTTCGGTCGCGCGGGCATCTCAACCTGCCGCCATCGCACCCGGGCCGCCTGCGGGCCCTCGCCGCGTTCCTCAATCCGTTCGGCCCACGCACCCGTTTCGAGCTCGAACGGCCCGGGGATTTCGCGCCGGCAAGACTCGAATGGGGCCGCCGTCTGGGAATTCGCTGAGCACTCCTGTCAAACTATCGAGGTCAGTCAGGGAAAACGACCATGAACCTAGACGCAGAAGCCAGGAAGGAACCGAAAACCACGCTGCAGGCGATGGACATCCATGCGGACTGGCAGCGTCAGTTCCGCACCAGCGAAAACGACCGCTTCTACAACCTCGCGTTCGACGACATCGCGAAGGTCTTCGGTCCGCCCGACGAGCTCGCCGTGGTCGACGGCGGCTGCGGCTCGGCGACCAAGTCCCTGCACCTCGCCAGGCGCGGTTACCGGGTGCTCGGCCTCGATTTTTCCGCCGCGATCCTCGAGCACGCGCGCCGGGACGCGCAGGCCGCGGGATTCGCCGATCGCATGGAATTCCGCCAGGCCGATCTCACCGCGCTGGAGTTACCCACCGCGAGCGCGGACCGTGTCCTGTGCTGGGGAGTGCTCATGCACGTTCCGGATGTGACCAAGGCGGTCTCCGAGCTGGCGCGCATCGTGAAGCCCGGCGGCATCGCCGTCATCAGCGAGGGCAACGTGCGCTCGCCGCAGGCCTGGTTCCTGCGCACGCTCAAGAAGTTGTTAGGCCGCGACCTCGGCGAAGTGATCGCGACACCCGCGGGCCTCGAGTTCTGGGAGCCGCACCCGACCGGCAGGCTCATGACACGCCAGGCCGACATCCCCTGGCTGATCCGCGAATTCGGGAAACACGGCCTCGAGCTGCAGCAGCGCCGCGCCGGGCAGCTCACGGAGATCTACATGATCCTGCCGTGGAGACCGCTGCGCCTGCTGGTCCACGCGATCAACAATTTCTGGTATCGCTTCGTCCGCTTCGGCGGACCGTCATACGGCAACCTGCTGGTTTTCCGCCGTCCCGACTAGTTCGGCGGCGATGGCGCGCGCCGCATCGCGAATCGCGAACCCTCGGGGGCGCGAACCGGAATTCCGGTAGCTCCGGACGCGAGCATGCGTGCGCTCAGCATCAGGCCCGTCAGCACGTACAGGTGCGGGTAGTAAGTCGCCGAGAGGAATGCCCCGGCCACGGCGAATCCGATCATCGCGGCCGCCGAAAACAGCAGCGCCTGGGAGACTCGCTCCGGCTCTGTCAGCACACGTGGCGGCTCGTTTACCCTGGCCTTCCGGCCACGCGGTGCGGGTTTCTCCTGCGGCTCCTCCGGCGGCGGGTGCGCCGCGCGAATGCGGGCCCGCAGGTCCATCGTCGAGCGCACATTTCCGATCACGATGGCGAGGACGCAGATGAAGCCTGGAATCCCGAGCTCGCCGAATGCCAGCACGTACGTCGAATGCGCGGTCTTTCCCCAGCGCGGCCCGAAATGCCCCGCGCCCACGCCGACGATCGGGCTGTGCGCGCCCATGCCGATGCCCGCTTTCCACGCGTCGATGCGGCCCTTCGCCGAACCGTCGGTCGGATTCGACAGGGTGCTCATGCGGTCCGTGTAGGCCGAGGGCGCCAGCGCGAGAACACCGACCGCGACGACCGCGATCGCCACCGCGCCGATGGCCTTGTATCGACTCCACCACCAGAGGAAGACGAAAGTGGCGCCGATGCCGAGCGTCGCGCCGCGCGATTGCGAGGCGATGATCGCGAACAGCAACAGCACCAGCACCGTGCCATTGAGAAACTTGCCGAACTTCGAGGGGCTGGTCTGGACCAGCCAGATGCCCAGCGGGAACAACAGGCAGATCGACAGTCCGAAATCGTTGCCGTCTCCGAGGAAGGTCGCGCCGGTGATGTACTGACGCTTGCTCGGATCGAGGAGCACCTGCGGATTCATCGCGAGCAGGAATACGTGCGCGAACAGCAACATCTTGACCACGCCGCGAATCCGTTCCCAGCTCGTGCAGACCCGCGAAATGACGACGAACAACATCACGTAGCCGAGCACCGACGTGAATACGGCGATGGCGTAGGACCGGAAGATGAGCATCGACAGCAGCACGACGCCGAGCAACGCGAAGATCCATTTCGCCTGCTTGTCCGCGAACGCCTCCTTCGCGCTGCGCAATCCGGGCGTGAACAGCGACGCGGCGAACAGCAACAGCGGAACAGCGCTGTAGAAGAAAGGAATGTTGAGGAACGGGAAGAAACTCGCCGGTCGCGCGTACTCCAGGAACAGCGCCAGGAGCAACCAGCCGTAGATGAACGAGCCGTCCTGCGCCGGGCGTTTCATCGCCGCGCGACCGGACAGATCCGCTCGTAGAACTCCGAGAGGCGCTCCGTGCGAACCGAGATCGAAAACCCTTCGACGATCCGGCTCCTGGCCCGCTCGGCCATCGCCACGAATTCGTCCGCGCGCCCGAGGAACGTCTCGATGCCGGAGCGGATCGCGCCGATGTCGCCGGGTTCGATGAGCCAGCCGCTATCACCATGCTCGATGACCTCGGCGGTGCCTCCCACGCGAGTCGCCACGATGGGCACGCGCAGGTACGCCGCCTCGACGATGACGTTGGGGAGGCCCTCCGTCAGCGAGCTCTGCACGAGCAGGTCCACGTCCGCGTACAACGCCGGCATGTCCTGAATGTAACCGAGAAAGTGCACACGGTCGCCGATGCCGAGCGAATGTGCGAGCGCACGCAGGCGCCCTTCTTCGGGCCCCGTTCCCGCGAACTTGAGATTGAGTCCACGATAACGTTTCGCGAGTGGCGCGATCGCCTGCAACAGCAGGTCCTGCCCCTTCTCGGGTGAGAGGCGGCCGACGTTGAGCAGGGTGACGTCGTCGAGATTCAGCGGTCTGCGTGGCGCGGAAACGGTCTCACGTCCGTACTTCTCCAGCACCAGGCCGTTGTGCAAGACCTGCGTGTGTCGCCCGCGCAGCCACCAGCGCGGAATCAGGCGCCGCGTGGCTTCCGACACGAAGATCGCGGCATCGAAGGAGCGCAGCAGCACCTTGTCGATCACGCGGTAGACGCGCCCGCGCAGGTCGTTGGCGATCCAGCCGTGCACGGTGGCCACCAATTTCACGGGCCGCCGGCGCCGCGCGAGCAGCGCCATGAAATTCGAGCGAAATTCACTGCTGTGCAGCACGTCTATCTTCAGTTCGTCGATCAACGCGACGATCTGCGCGACGAGTTCCTCGTCGAACCCACCGCGATCCGTGAGCTGGTGCACCGAGGCGCCGGCCGCGCGCAGCGAGTTCACGAGCGGATGCTCGTCCACCCTGCCCGCGGGAATGAACGCGCCGACGTGGTACTCGATCCGGCGTGGATCGAGATGCGTCGCCGTATCGAAGATCGTTCTTCCCGGCCCGTCGATCCACGGCGAATCGCGCAGGTGCAGGACGCGGATCGCGCGATCCGTCATCCGGGCCTCCGGGTGGGCTCCCACACTTCCAGCCGCGAACCGCCCAGCCACAGCAGCAACGCCTTGAACGCGGCCGCATTGACGAGCACGAAGAACGCGCTCAGGCGGATCAGGCTCACACGCGCGGCGATCGCCGGGAACAGGATGCCGAGCACCGCGAACGCGTAGCAAACTACCTGCGCGACGAACGCCGCGAAATAGAAGGGCTGCTCCCGCAACATCCAGGCCGCGACGAGGCATCCCGCCATCGGCAACGGCGCGAGCCAGCGCATGAGCTTGTGCGACCAGAGGATGAAGCTGAACGCCGGAAACCGCAGAGGATTGAGCAGGCGCGCATTGCCGAACAGCGCGGTGATGCCACGCAGGAAGGTACGCACCTTGCGCGTGAATTCGGCGCGCTGGCTGGACGCCGCCGTCATCGAACCGCGGGCCGCGGGCTCCGCGAGCGCGCGGTGGCCGCCGTCGACGGCGACGAGCACGGAAAGGAAATCCGGCGCCATGCCGGCCACGAAGGGCCTGCAGGTCGTGCGCCGCTGTCCGTAGAAGCAGCCGCTCGCGCCCGCGATCGAATGCAGCTTCGCTTCCTCGCGCCGAAACAGCAGTTCGAGGCGGCCGTAGAAACCTTCGCTGTCGCTCCCTTCGATGTAGTCCTCGCCCGAGACGACGGAGATGCGCGGATCGGCGAAGTGCGCGACGAGCCGGCGCAACGACTGCTTCTCCAGCATGATGCCCGCATCGGTGAAGACCACGATCTCACCCGTGGCCCGCTGCAATCCGGCATTGAGCCCCGCGGCCTTGCCCGCGCGCGTCGCGAGCGGGATGACTTCCACGAGTCCGCCGCCCGCGGCCTGCGCGCGTTCGAGCGTGTCGTCGGTGCATGCATCGCCGATCACGAGGAGCTGCAGCTTTTCGTGTGGATAGTCGAGCTCGAGCAGGTTGCGCACCTTCTCCGCGATGCGCCGGGCCTCGTTGTGCACCGGCAGGATGACGGTGACGGTCGGCTCGTACGAATCGTCGCCCGCGTGCGCCCCGCGCCCGAGCACGCGGTTGAGCGTCACGAGCACGAACGGATAGATCGCATACGGATACGCGATCAGGAACAGGGACACCCAGAAAAGGATTTGCATGGCCTCTACCGAAGCCTCGTCACTCGCGCCGCGGCGCGCGGTTCAGAGTTTGAGCTCCGTGACCGGCTCCACGAGCACGGGCTTGAGATGCAGGTAACGCGTCGTCTTGCGCTTGGCCTCGATGTCCTTGAACACGTGCTCCGCCTGCGCCTCGGTGATCTTGAGCGCGCCGGCCAGCTCTTTCGCACCATGACCGTTGTTGAGCGCGTACAGCGCCAGATCCATCTGCGCGTATGGCAGCGCGAAATAGAACTCGTCCTGGCCCTGCGCGAGGCTGTAGGTATCCGTGGTCGGCGTGGCCTCGCAGATTTCCTTCGGCAGCTTCATGTGGCGCGCGAGGGCATAGACCTGCGACTTGTACAGGTGCGCGATCGGCTTCACGTCCGCGCTGCCGTCGCCGTTCTTCACGAAGAAGCCCTGGTCGTATTCGAGCCGGTTCGGTGTACCGATCACGGCGTAGTTCAGGCGGTCGGCGTGGTAGTACTCGACCGTCTTGCGGATCCGCTGTTTATGATTGGTCGCGGCGACGATCTGCAGGTACTCCGGCAGCGGCAGTCGCGCGGTCTTCAACTCACCCGCGGGCGTCTGCACCACGAGCTCGAAGTGGTTGATGCGGCCCTCGAGGCCGCCTTTGATCACGATCTTGTTCTTCCAGCCGTCGCCGTATTCGGGGAACACGCGGCGGATCGCTTCGTCGCGCTGACGATAACAGCCGATGCCCTCGAGCGCCGGCGCGATGTCGAACACTTCGTAGCGGATGCCGAGATGTTCGGCGAGCTGCTTGCCACGGGCCGTCGAGAATCCCGAGGAATCCTTCTCGGGCAGCATGATGCCGTAGACGCGTTCCTTGCCGAGCGCCTTCACGCACAGCGCCGAGCTCACCGAGGAGTCGATGCCGCCCGACATCGCGACCACGTAGCCGCGCTTGCCCACGTCCTTCGCAAGGATCTCGCGCAACCGCGTGCAGATGCGGTCGATGACCTTGTCGTTGTCCATATCGAGAACGTTTGCGTCGAACGCCATGAAAACCTCTGGTTATTGCACTTCTTGCGGAATGGGTCAGGCCAGCTTGAACCGCTGGATCTTGCCGGAGGCGGTGCGCGGCATGACGCTCACGAACTCCACCAGCTTGGGAACCTTGTAAGCCGCCAGGTTCTGGCGGCAGTACGCCTTGACGGCACGCTCGTCTACGTCGGCGCCTTCGCGCTTGACGATCACAGCCTTCACGGCCTGGCCGAGCAGTTCGTCGGGCATCGCGGCCGCGCAGACTTCCTCGACGCCGGGCACGGCGGCGATCACTTCCTCGACTTCCTGCGGGCTCACGCGGAACGCGCCGACCTTGATCATGTCGACCGTGCGGCCGTCGATGAACAGGTAGCCGTCCTCGTCGAGGTGGCCGAGATCGCCGGTGCGCAGCCAGCCGTCGCGCATCACTTCTCGTGTCGCGGCGGGATCCTTCCAGTAGCCCTGCATGATGCTGGCGCCACGCGCGCAGATCTCCCCGATCTCGCCGGCCTTCACGGGACGCCCGTCGAGCTGCACCTGGATTTCGATGCCGTCGACGGGCAGGCCGACGGAGCCTAGCTTCTCGGCGAGGTCCTCGGCCGGCAGATAGGACAGGCGCGCGGTGGCCTCGGTCTGTCCGTACATGATGAACAACGCCACGCGCGGCAGCTCGGCGCGCAGGCGTTCGATGAGCGGCTTCGCCATGCCGCCGCCGGCCTGCGTGAGATAACGCAGCTTCGAAAGGTCGTATTCCTTGAAATTCACGCGACCGAGCAACAGCGCGAACGTGGACGGCACGCCCGCGAAGCCGGTGATCGCCTCGGCCTGCATGCGTTGCACGGTCAGGTGCGGGAACGCGAGGTTGTCCTCGATCACGAGTTCCGCGCCGGCCAGCAGGTGCGTGTGCAACACGGAGTTGCCGTACGAGAAATGGAACGGCAGCACGCACAGGCCGCGGTCGGCCGGCGTGAGCGATAGATAGTTGATGATGGCCGCCGAGTTGGCGGCGAGATTGCCGTGGCTCAGCATCACGCCCTTCGGGCGGCCGGTCGTCCCGGAGGTATAGATGATGCTCGCGAGTTCGTCGGACTTCGGCCGGTCGGCGAATGGCGTGCCCTGCCCGCCCACGTCGCGCACGAATTGATCCAGCGAGGAGTCATCGTCGCGCGGCGCGATCGCGATCACGGTGCAGCCGGCGGAAGCGGCCGCCTGCGACAGCGCGGGCCACTCCGGGTGATCCGTCGAGCCGGCGAGGATGCGCGCCTCGCAATGTTCGATCTGGCGGATCAGCACGCTGGCGCGTTCCTGCGCGTTCAGCGGCACGGCCACCAATCCCGCCGTCAGCGCGCCGTAGTACAGCGCGACGTACTGCGGCGAATTGCGCAGCAGCAGCGCGACGCGGCCGCCACGCTCCGGCGCGCGCTCGCGAAATCCGGAAGCCGCCGCCGCGATGGCGCGCGAAAGCTCGTCATAAGTCCAGCGCGTTCCGCGCCAATGCAGCGCGACCGCGGCGCCGGAACGCGCCGCGGTTTCTTCGAAGTGCTGGACGATCGACTGGTGCATTCGGTGCGAGGAACCGGACGCTTCAGGCAGCTTGGCGCTTCGACGAAACGAAAGCCGCGATCTTGTTCACCGAGTCCAGGTTGTCCGGGATCATTTCATCGTCCTTGACCTTCACCCCGAGCTGCTCTTCGATGAAGAAGATGATCTCGAGCATGCCCGTCGAGTCCACGATGCCGCGGCCCAGCAGCGAGTCGTCGAGGCCGAGCGCCTTGGTGTCGTTCGTGAACAGGTAATTCTCGAGAATGAAGTTGCGGATCTGGTCGTTCAGCGCGTCTGCCATGTTCTAGCGTCCCTATGTTGAGCCTTCGAAAAACCCTGAAAAATGTCAGCCCACCGTCTGGCCGGACACGAACGTCGCGTGCCAGATCTGCGTGGATAACACCCCTATGAAGGCCATATTGTCCCGTGCCGCGGGCACCTTGGACCGGCCCAACTTCGTGATTAATCGCGAAACTTTGACCGGATCGAAATACCCGTACCGGGTAATCATCGCCTCACTTGTGAGTTCTTTCACATATTCCGGCATGGATGGGCCCAGGAAAGCGGCCGCATCGGGAGCACGGTAGGGCTGTTTGTGGCGGTTGAGGATGGACTCGGGCAGTGCCGACCGCATGGCTTGCTTGAGCAGCCACTTCTCGCGAAGCACTCGCATCTTGTAGCGCGGGTGCATTCGGGTCGCGAATTCGATCAGGCGGTGATCGAGGAACGGGAACCGGCCCTCGACCGAATTGGCCATCAGCATGCGGTCGCCCTGCGAGGAGAGCAGGTAACTCGGCAGCAGGGTCTTCGCCTCCAGGTACTCGCTGCGATTGAACGGATGCCAGCCGGCGAGCTCGGCCGGCAGCGACTCGCGCAGCCGCGCGGCCGGGTCACCCGAGGTGCGCGCGCGGAACTCGTCGGACCAGAACAGCTTGCACTGGGCCGTCGTCATCCAGCGCGGCAGGTGCGAGAAACACGGATCGGAAGGATTGTTGAGCCCGATGCCGAAGAATTCCTTGAGATAGGCCGCGCTCTGCTCGGACGTGAGGTCGAGGTACGGATACAGGCGCTTCAACAGGCCCGGCCGCCATTTCGACTGCGGCTGCTGCGCCCAGAACTGGCGCACCTTCGACTCCTTGAAGATGTCGTAGCCGCCGAGGACTTCGTCGGCGCCCTCGCCCGTCAGCACCACCTTGACGCCATTGCGGCGCACCAGTCCCGACAACAACTGCATCGGCGCCGGCGCGGTGCGCAGGATCGGGCTTTCCGAATGCAGGATCGTGCGCGGGAAAGCCTTCGCGATGTCCGCCAGCGAACACTGCACGTGGTTGTGCACGGTGTCGAGGTGTTTGACCATCGCCTGCTGGTGCGCGGACTCGTCGAGCCCGGCGTCGTCGAATCCGATCGAGAAGGTCTGCAGGGTCTGCGGCACGCGCTGCTTGAGCAGCGCGACCAGCGTCGAGGAATCGAGACCGCCCGATAGATAGGCGCCGACTGGCACGTCGGCGCGCAGGCGGATCTGCGTCGCATCGCCGAGGACCTGGTGCAGCTCCGCTTCGAGCTTGTCGGCGGGATCGCGCCGCAGATCGGCCACGTTCGGGAATTCCCAGTGCCAGTAACGCCTGCGGCGCATCCCGGCCTCATCGAGCACGAGCATTTCGCCGGGCGGCACGATGTTGACGCCGGCGAACACGGTGCGCGGCGCGACCGGCGCCCAGAATGTCATGAGCTCGTCGAAGCCGTCGGGATCGAGCGCCGCCTTCACGTGGCCGCTCGCGAGCAGCGCCTTGACCTCGGAGGCGAACACGATGCCGCCGGGGATCTGCGCGTAATACAGCGGCAGGATGCCGGCGCGGTCGCGCACCAGCAGCAGCCGGCGACGCTTGCGGTCCCACAGCGCGAACGCGAATTGCCCGTTCAGGTGATCGACGAAGTCGTCGCCGTATTCGTCGTACGCGTGGACGATGACTTCGGTGTCGCTCTGCGTGCGGAACTTGTGACCGCGCGCGATCAGCTCCGCGCGCAGCTCGATGTAGTTGAAGACCTCGCCGTTGTACGTGATCCAGGTGGTCTCGTCGCCGTTGTGGATCGGCTGCGCGCCGCCGCCGAGGTCGATGATGCTGAGACGCGCGTGACCCAGTCCCACGCCGGGCTCGATGTGATAACCAGTGCCGTCGGGTCCGCGATGCGGGATCGCGCCGACCATGCGCTCGAGGCGCGCGGCTTCCGGCGCACGCGCGTCGTTGAAGTAGATCCCCGCAATGCCACACATCAGCTCTTCCTCCAGTACACCGCGAAGCTCGCATCGCGATGCACGCGTTCGAAGCAGTCTCCCTGCTCGAACAACGCATGGTGGAGCGGGTTGACGTAGACGACACACAGTTGGCGCGGCTGGCCGCCGGTCGCGGCCAGCATGCGATCGCGCACCTTGACCAGCAGGTTCGCGTCGAATGGATTGTAGAGAAACACCAGCAGATTGCCTTCGGGCAGTTCAAAGGCGCTGGCGTCGTCACAAATGCATTCGATCGGGGCCGCATGCCGGTTGCGCGCGGCGAATCTTGCCACGTTGGCGACCGCGTTATCGTGCAGCTCACGCGAGAGTTCGACGCCGATCACGCGCCTGAACGGCCGCAGGGCCGCCAACATGAGCACTCGACCCTTGCCCGATCCGAGGTCGATGAAGGTGAAACGGTGGGCGCGCGCGCCGACCACCGCGAGCGCACGCTCGAACTTCGGGATCGACGTGGCCTCGTAGTGCACGGCGTGACGCGCGAGGCGCGCGTCGATGTCATGCAGATCGGCCACCGCCACGCGCGCGACGGTTTCGACCGAGTGGCGCCAGTCGAACCAGCGCTCGCGCAAGGTCGCCAGCTTCTGGTCGACCGTCGTGAGCAGCGAACGGACGAACCGGATCGCGAAGTCGAAGCCGCCGCGGGCCAGGCGTGCGGCGCGCCGGTACGCGAAGCGCGCGATGTCGAGACCGAGCCAGGTCAGGCCGGCCGCGTTCAATGGATAGAGCGCGAGATTCTCGAGCGACCGTTCGCCGGTCGCGAACGGCTCCTGCCAGGCGGCGGCGGAGCCGAGGAATTCGTGAGCTTGCAGTCCGCGCGCGCAGCCATCCCGCAGGCATTCGAGTGTCAGGAGCACGCCGGGCGAGTGCCGCGCCCACTTCTCGTCGAAGCCGATCTTGAGCTCGTAATAACGATTTGCGTGCACGACGCCGAGGTTCACCGCCGCGGCTTCCCCGCCCACGAGCAGGCGCCGTACCAGCAGCGCGCCGCTCGCGGCGAAATGCGCGGCGATGCCGCGGAAGAATTCCTGCAGGTCCGGTTGCGAGAGCACCGCGCTGCCCGCCTCCCCTTTCCAGCCGCGCGATTCGACTTCGAAGGCTTCGCGCAAAACCTGGTCCACCTGCGCAGGCGTCGGTTGCAGGCTTTCGAAGCGCACTTCCCCGGCCCGCTCGAGCTGCCGGCGCTTGCGGCGCAACGTGGAGGCGCGCTCGGTGGACAGCCGCGCGACGAGCGCATCGAAGCCATCGGCGAGGTCGACCCGCAGGCATGGGCTGCTGCGCGCGGTCAGTGCGACCCCACGGCCGCGCGCCTGTCGCCGCAGTTCCGCCGTCCATTCCCCGCGATCCAGCCTTTGCAGCAGCATCGGCCTTCGCTGCCGCGCGATCTCCCGGCACAACACCGCGCGCGCGGCGTCGGACTCGGCGAGCAGGCGCATCGGCTCGTAGAGGCGATCGCCGCCCAGGAACTCGAGCCATCGGCCGCCGCGCCGCCGCACCTCGACCAGCGGCGCAACGGCCGCGAGCTGCGATCCGCGATGCACGGTGATGACATTGAGCCGGTCGCCGGCGTGCAGCGTGCGAGCGGCGACGAGCGACCATGCATGCGATTGCATGGGGTCGGTCGAAGCCATGGCCGCGAGCCGATCCCACGCCGCCGCGAGCGCTTCGAGTTCTTCGAGGTCGCGCAGCGAGCGCACCTCGAACCCGGAGGGTGCGGCGATGACGACAGTGGCCGGACCGACCATGGATGGCTCAATCAAGCAGGCGGTTCCGCAACTGGAACAGCGTCCGGAAGGCGATGCCGGCGCCGGGAATAGCCGCGGCGAGTCCGAGCCAGCGATCGCCGGATCCGGTGAGTTCGATGGCGCGCGAGAGCGAACGGCGCGCCCCGGCGCGGTCGTTCGACAGGAGCTGGGCCCGCGCGAGCGCGAGCAATTCCCCGCGCAGCGTCGCGCGCACCCGGGCGCCGTGCGCCGCCATGAACGTGGAATCCGCGCACCAGATGCGTTCGATCATGGCCACGCGTCGCGCGAGCTGCACGAGCTTCGGCAAACGCGTGAGCCGCACCGCATCCTCGTGACTGCGGTTCACGGCCGCATCGATGTCGACGAACACGCAACCCGCGTGATGCGACAGTCGCGCGAAATATTCCCAGTCACCGCAGGTCGGATCGGCCGCGTTGAACTCGAGACCTGGAGGCACGCGGCCGATGCGCACGAGACCCGCCGCCGGCAGCACCCAGGGCGCGGGCAGCGAATCCGCGTAGACGTCGCCCTCGTACACCGCGTAACGCTCGCGCGCCGCGGCCTCGAGGCCGAGTTCGCCGGCGGCGAAATCATGGCGCACCGGAAACACCTCGGCGAAATCGCGCAGGTTGCGATGCCAGGTGCGCAGGCCGTCGCGCGTGATCGTGGTCTTGCCGCGCAGGATGTTGAAGTTCGAGAACACGAATCCCGCGGTCGGGAATCGGCGCGCGAGCGCGACGCACAACTCGAGCTTGCCCGGCTCCCACAGGTCGTCGTCGTCGAGCAGCGCGAAGAACTCGCCGCGCGCGATCCCGATCGCGGCGTTGCGCGCCGCGTTGAGCCCCGCGTTCGCCTGGTGGATGCAACGGATGCGATCGCCGTACCTCGCGAGCACTTCCCGCGTATCGTCCGTCGAGCCGTCGTTCACGACGATGAGCTCGAAGTCGCGGAAGTTCTGCGCGAACACGCTCTCGATCGCCTCGACGACGAGGGCCGAGCGGTTGAAGGTCGTGATGATGACGCTGACGGTGGGCACAGCGGCGCCGGTCGACGTATTCACGCGGCGCCTCTTCCGGGCGGCACCGAAATTCGCGTGGCCGGCACCGGGTGCGGCACGACAGAACGCATCCTGCGCAGCACCCACCCCGCGAACTTGCGCAACCGGGTGACACCGATCGCGACGCCGAAACTCACGGGACCGTGATAAATCCCGAGATACACGTTGAATCGGCAGGTGCTCGCGAAGCGCGTCTTGAACGCCTCGTCGCCGATCGTGAAGTCGAGCTCGCGACGCGAGCGCGCGAGACAGTCTTCGATGAGCTGGCGCGTGAGCAGCAACCCCGGGGAATGTTCGGCGTACTGGATGGAGAACGCCGGCTTGTACCAGGTGACACAACCCGCGTAATCGAACCCGTAGTGGAACGCGATCGGCGCTCCATCGAGCTCGACCACGGAGAATTGCAGCCAGCCGCGCGCGTGCAGCCCGTGCGCGAGCAATTCGTAGAAACGCACCTGGCCCGCGTTCGCGAACAGGCTCGGCTTGCCCACGTGGGCCCAGCGCTGCCGGTGCTGGTCGAAAAACACCGGCAACAGGCGTTCGAGTTCCTCGACGGAGGTGACGTGCCGGAACGTGAGATTGCCGTGTTTGCGAAACCAGTTGAGCGGCCGGCGCAGACTGTACTTGTCGATCATGTGCCGCGCGCGCTGCGAATCCGCCGCGAAGTCGATCGCCGGGCACGGCACGTGGATCTCGTCGACGAGCCGCAGGCCGATGTCGCGCGCCGCGGCGGTCAGCAATGCGACGCTCGAGGAATGTCCGGGAAGGTTCGCGAGCGCGAAACGATCCCACTTCCACCACTTCGAATGCAGGAAGCGGCAGATCGCCGCCATCGCGCGCGGCTTGTCCTTCGGGAGGATGAAGTCCTGGTAATCGGAATTGCCGGTGCCCACGAACTCGAGCAGCCGCCAGCCATACACGCTGCGTCGGCGCATCAGCGGCGCGAACCCGACGATTTCGTCTCCTTCACGAACCACGAGGAAGAACAGCTCGCGCCCCTTGCCGAACGCCTGCCACCACGAGTCGAACCACTCGTAGGTCTGGAACACGGTATTCGTCTCGTTGTCGGCAACGAGCGCGTTCCAGCGCTCGGCGTCGAGCGGGATGTCTGAACGCCGGGAGATGAGCTCGACGCGCATCCCGGCCGGACTCATGCGGCTTCGAGATGCGGGCGCAGCACTTCCCGCATCGTCGAGAAGCGGAAGTCGTTGATCAGCGCGCGCAGCCGCTGCTCGCACACTTCGAGGTTGTTGTAGTGCCTGAAGCGCGACAGCCAGCTCGCGTTTTCGAAGCGCGGTTGCTCCGCGTCGATTTCCCACGGATGCAGGTAGAACACGAAAGGCAGGTTGTCGGCGCGATTGACGCCGGACAGGGCCCAGCGCGTGAACCAGTACGGCAGCAGCCGGAAGTATCCGCCGCCCGCGACCGGAACCTTCATGCCCATGACCCGGCGCGTCGACAGCGGAAACTCGATGATGTTGCCGCCGCCTGGCGCGCGGATGGGCCCGGGCTTGGTCGAAGCGCCGGCAATGCCGTAGCGATCGTGGGAAATCGGGAAGATGCTCGAGTCGTAGCGGAAGTCGAGCTCGCAGAGGATGTCGAGCGCCCAGAGTGATTCGGCCGTGATCGAGTAACTCGCCGCGCGGTAACCGATCACCGGCGCGCCGATGGTGTCCTCGAGCATCTGCTTCGAAGTCCGCGTTTCCTCGCGGAAGACCTCGGGCGTCTGGCGGTAGACGAGTTCGTGCGTGAGTCCATGACAGGCGATTTCATGACCGGCGTCGTGAATGCGCCGAATGAGCTGCGGCGTCTTCTGCGTGACCCAGCCCAGCACGAAGAACGTCGCCTTGATGTTCTTCTCCTCGAACATCGCGAGCAGCCGGTCGGTGCTCTGCTCGGCGCGGAATTCCATGCGCGCCCAGTCCTTGCGAGAGATCACTTCCGCGAGGGCGGAGACGTGGAAGTAATCCTCCACGTCGACGGTCATGGCGTTGAGGTGCGTCATCTCGTGGCCGCGGCGCGATCGCCGCTGTAAGTGAACTCCAGGAAGGCGCGGTTCTCGAGATAGTCGCCGCCGACGACGGTCGAAGACCGGCCGGCACGTTCGGCGCGCAGGCGCGCGCCGAGCTGACGGCCGAAGCGCCAGTCGAGCGTCATGCCCACGGTCCAGTCGTCGGTCTCGGTGCCGACGTTGCCGAATTCTTCCGTCGTGAACGAACCCGTGAGATTGAAGCGCAGCGTCGGGCGCAATACGCGCCCGAAGTCCAGGCTGTAGAGCAGGCGCTTGCTGTCGAAGGCCGTCTGGGTTTCGTAGCTGCGCTCGTTATAGGCGACTCGGGCGCCGAGCGAAGTGCGGTTCCGGTTGAAGCTCCAGGCAAGCGACGCCTCGCTGCTTTCGAACGGATCCGAGGTCGACGTGATCTGGCTGGTGCCGCCACCCGTCACGTCCGTCAGGGCCTCGCCCGCGTCGCTGAACTCCTGGCTCAACGCGAGCTCGACGGTGCTGGAACTCGTGAGGTCGCGCGAGATGGACAGGTCCATCAACAGGCCGCCGTCCTCGTCGCCGCCATCCATCTCGAGCCAGCTGTAACCGAGGCGCGAACTGATCGTCGTGCGACCGCCTCCGTCGAGGTCGTAGCTCAGGAAGGCGCTGCGGCGTTTGTAGTCGGTCTGGCCCTCTTCATCGAACCGCGAATCGTCCGCGACGAAGTTGAGGGCCGTGCGGCTGCGCGCCGACAGCTCTCGCCCGACCGCGAGTCCGAGCGTGGTGCGCTGCGCATCGAGCGGCGAGGTCTCGAATCGGGTGTCCGAGTATCGTCCGAAGAACCGCGCGTTCATCGCCTGGCCGAATCGCAGGTAGAAGTCCGGACCGGTCGACAGAACGTTGACGTTCTCGCGGGTTTCGGGCGTCACGGGCGTGAACGGATCGGACTGCGACTGTCCGAAACTGTCCTCGAGCACCCAGTGGAATCGCTCGGGGATGATTCCAAAGTCGAAGTTGGCCTCGGCGATGCCCACGACCTCGCCGTCGTAGGTGTTGTCGAGATACTCGACGTAACTCAGGTCGACGAGGGCATCGCCCTCGAGGCGCCGCGTCTTCTCCTCCCACCGGAGGTCGACGCCGAGACTCGCGAGCGTCTCGTCGATCTCGCCTTCTTCGACGCGCGAAATGTTGTCGGAATGGCCGAGACCCGCGGCGACTTCGAAAGTCACCTGCGCGTGTGTCGCGGAAGCACCCATCAGCGCGAGTGCGGCGACGATTACGTTCTTCTTCTCCCTAACCATCCCTTGCCTCTTCCGAAGATGCCTCACTGAGGCGCAGCTGCATCCTCGCGCTGACCGTAATACTGGTAGTAAGTGTCGGAACCCTGCTCGGCGCAACCATTGAGCACGAGTCCGATGTACGGGTTCGTTCCGATGTGCTGAATCGCGTCGAACACCGCATGCTGCGGCGTGCTGCTCGCGTTCACGACGAGCACGACCTGGCCCGATATCGAGCACAACACGCGCGACTCGCTGGTCAGGAGCAGTGGCGGCGAATCGAACAGGACGATGCGGTTCGGGTCGCGCGCCGTGAGCTGCGCGACGATGGCTTCCATTCGCGAGCTCGCGAGCAGCTCGGTCGCGTTGTCCGAGCCGTGCCCGGCCGGCAGGACTTCCAGGCCCGGCACGTCCGTGCGCAGGACCACGGATTCCACGTCGAGCTGGTCGTTGCGCAGCACGTCGAGCAGGCCCGGCTCGCCGCCCACGCCCAACATGCGGCTCAAGTGCACCTTGGCGACGTCCGCATCGACCAGCAGCACCGAGATGTCTTTCTCGAGCGCCATCGACAGCGAGAGATTGATGGCCGTGAAGGTCTTGCCGTCGCCCGGCAGCGCGCTCGCGACCAGGATCGCGCGGCCATTCGGCAGTTGCTTCACACCGCGACCGAACGCATTGGCGATCAGGGGCCGCTTGATCTGCCGGTACTGGTGCGCGAGCCGCCGCTCTTCGGTCGGCGCCGGCAGCAGCTCCGCCGCGCGCAATGCGTCGCGATCGATGATCGCGACCTTCGACGAACGCGCCAGCGGTGCGGCAGGCGCCGACGGCCCGGCCTGCGCGGTACCCGGCGCGGTGGCGGCGGGCGTAACGGGTGCGGCCGGGGCCGCGCCGGTCGCGGGCGGGGCCGCGCCCGCCTCCTGCATTTTCTTCAGCGCTCTTTCGACGAGACTCATGGCGCAACCCCGCAGTTAACCCAGCTGCTCGCGCAACAATTTCGACGCGGGACCCTGCATGGCAAGGACCACGATGAACGCCAGGACCAGCATCCCAGAGGCGATCGAATAACGCAGCAGGCCCTGGCGCAACTGTCCACGGTACTTGTCGATCCAGGTGCGCGTCACCGCGCCGAGCACCGGCAGCCCGGTCATCTCGGCGAGCGAGCGCTCGGAAGAGAACACGGGGCGCAGCAGGTGCAGTAGATAGGCAACGGCCGCGCCGAGCCCGAGGCCCATCATGAGCACCGCGGTGAGGAGCAACGGGCGATTCGGGAAGTTCGGCTTGAAGCCGACGGTCGGCGGATCGACCACGTTGAAGGCGACCACGCCGGTCGCCTCGGCATCGCTCGAGACGCGCGTACGCTCGAGGCGCGCGAGCAACTCGTTGTACTGCGCCTTGGTCACGTCGTAGTCGCGCGTGAGACGCGCGTATTCGGCCTCGACTTCCGGCGCGGTGTCGACGAGCTGGCGCAGCTGCGCGGCACTGCGCTGATGACTGGCCAGCTCCACGCGCAGCGCGGCGAGTTCGACGTCCACCTGGTTGATCGACGTCTGAATGCCCTGGTAGAGCGGATTCGAATGGGCGCCCGCGACGGCCGCGGCGCCGGGATCGCCGCGTCGCAACGCTGCGATCTCCTCTTTTTGCCGGGCCTGCAGCTGCGTCAGGACCTCGCGCGTCGCGATGACGTCCGGATGTTTCTCGGTGAACCGCAGCAACATGTCGTCGAGCCGCGACTGGGTTTCCTGGATGCGCGACGCCGTGTCTTGCTGGCCGGGCTGATTCGATGCGCTGGCGGTGGAGCCGCCGGTCGACACGACGAAGGGTGTCTCGCCCCGCAACTGGCGTTGCAACTCGTTGCGTCGGCTGACGGCGATGTTGATCGCGGATTCGAGCCGTTTGACTTCCTGCGTCTCGGTAGTCAGGCGCGAGAAATGATCGCCTTCGGCGCCCGGCACGAGGCCGAAGTTGCGCTTCTTGAATTCGGCGAGCCGCGCTTCGGCTTCCCCGAGGCGGCGGTCGTAGTCGGCGATCTGTTCGCGCAGGAAGCGCTCGGCGGAAGCATTGCCCGAGTGCTCGGAACCCATCGTGTCCTCGACGAACGAATTCAACAGGACGTCGACCACGCGCAGCGCGATCCGCCGGTCCTTGTCCGAATACGCGATGCGGTACAACGTGTTCGGGATGCGCGGATCGCGCACCGTCGGCGCCTCGAGCGAGATCGCGATGCGCGAGGAGAGATCGGTGAGCAGCGCGTCGCGCTGCTGCGGCGTGACGACGCCCCGATCGAGCCCGACCTGCGTGACGACCTTGTCGAGATGCGCGCGGCCGAGCAGCTGCTGGCGCACGAGGTTCAGCTGCATCTCGACGTTCTGCGTGACGGCGATGCCTTCCAGCTGCTGGCTGAGCGCGGTACGGGTATCGACGTTGACGCGCGCATACGATTCGTAGCGGTCCGGCATCATGTACACGATGAACCAGCCGATCGCGCACACGGCCCAGGCCGTCACGAGCGCGAAGCGGCGGAAACGCCAGGCGCCGCGTAGTTCGGAGCGTATCTTTTCGATGAGTTGATGCATGCGCTTACAGCCGCGACTCGGGAACGACCAGCACGTCGCCCGGACGCAGTTCCAGGTTCTGCGACATGTCGCCCTTGTTGATGAGGTTCGAGAGCTTCACGCGCAGCGTCGTTTCCTTGCCGTCGACGGTGCGCACGATCTTCGCGCGATTGCCGGCCGCGAACGGCGCAAGTCCGCCCGTCGCGAGGACGACGTCGAGCACGCGCATGCCTTCGCGATAGGCGAGCGACTGCGGCGTCGCGACCTGGCCGATCACCTTGACCTGGCTGAACGCGCTCACCGGCACGCTCACGATCACGTTGACCTGCGGCGAGCGGATGAACTCCGAGAGGACCTTCTCGATGTCGCGGGCGAGCTGCGACGGCATCTTGCCCACGGCCACCATGTCTTCCACGAGCGGCGTCGAAATCTTGCCGTCCGGCCGCACCGGCACGGTGGAGGTGAGCTCCGGGTTGCGCCACACGAAAATCTGCAACGTGTCGCCCGGTCCGATCAAGTAGTTAGCCCCGACCGACGGATGCTGGGCGACCGGCGCGGTTTCGGCGGCGGCCGCGGGCGGAGTCGCCTGGGCAGCGGGAGTTGCCGGCGGTGTCTGTGCGCGCGCCGCGATCGCGAGGCACGACAGGGCGATGGCACCGATGAGACCGAAAACTTTCATGGGAAGGCCTTGCTGGGTCCGCTGTCACACTCGGGTTGGCACCCGGGCTTGGAATTCTGCCGCAATCGCCCCGACAAATTATTGAATTTCATGGAAATGGCTGGGCAAAGCGTGACGCGAATCCGTTTTCGGCGCCAGCCCTCAAAGCTGAGCCTTGTTGAGTTGCTCGAGCAGCTTCTCGGCTTCGGTCCGGCTCTCGAAGCTGGCGCTCCCATCCAGGATCGTCTTGAGCCTGGTCAGGGCGTCGCCCGCCTTGCCGGTCTGGGCCAGCGCGGCCGCGTAGTGATACTGGATGTCGCGGTTCTCGGCGCTGAACTCCGCCGCCCGCTTGAGGATAGGCAGACCCTCCGCGACCGACCCCGTCCGGACCAGGATCCAGCCGAGCGTATCGGCCACTTCCGGAGAATTGGGCGCCAGGGCTTGCGCGCGCCGTGCCGTTTCCAGTGCGCGGCCGTCGCCCAGCTCCAGGTACAGCCAGGCCAGGTTGTTGAGCGCCACGGGATCGCTCGGTTGGCGGGCGAGCATCGCCTCGTATTGGCGGGCGGCCGCCTTCCAGTCCGACGCCCGTGCGTAAGCCTCACCCAGCACCGCGCGGACGCGCAGGTCTTCCGGGTTCGAATCCAGCCACTTTTCCAGCGGCTCGGTCGGCTTGGGCAGTTTGCCGGCGGTCCGCAGCTGGTAGCTCTTGATCGCGAGTTCGCCCGAGGGCTGGCGTTGCGCGGCCTGGGCCAGCGCACGCTCCGCTTCCGGATATTGCTGCAGTGCCGTGCGAACCTCGGCCTCGAGAACGAGGACTTCCGGGTCCTGGGGCCGCGCGCCGCGCAGCGCATCCACGCGCTTGAGGGCGGCCTGGGTATTGCCGCTCTGCAATTCGAGGTACGCGAACACGCCCTCGGCCGGCAGCCAGTTGGGGCGCAGCTTCAGCGCCCGCTGCAACGATTCGCGCGCGGCATCCATCTGCTCGAGCGCGACCTGCGCGCGGCCGAGATTCAGCCAGAGGGTCGCGTTGGTGGGATCCGCCTCGGTGCCCGCCCGGAAGTGTTCGATCGCGGGGTCATAACGCGCGGTACCTAGATAGATGAGTCCCGCGGCATTCTGGGTCTCGGCCACGAGATTCGATCCCTTCACGGCCTCCTCGAGGACGGCCGCCGCCTCCTTGGCGTCGTCGCGCTGCAGCGCGAGCTGCGCGAGCAGCAGCCGCGCCTCGGTCGCGTGCACGTCCTCGCGCCGCAGTTTCTCGAGATTCTCCACCGCGGCGCCGCGCTCGCCGGCGATCAACTGGACGCGCGCGAGCGCGAGACGTAATCCCGCGTGCTTCGCATTGCGCGCGAGCGCGCCTTCGAGCAGCTGGCGCGCGCGCGGCACTTCGCGCGCGGACATGTGCAGCTGCGCGGCCAACAACACGAGTTCGGGATCGCCTGGCCGTTCGGCCAGCATGGCATCGAGCTTGCGGCGCGCGGCCGCCTCACCTTCGACCTGGGCAGTCGCCGCGAGCATGAGCCGGTCGGCCATCGGATCGCGCGGGGTGCCCGGTTCGCGCAGCAGCGCGAGCGCCTTCGCGCCCTGCTCCGAACGGATGTAGGCCGCGGCGAGCTGCAACTTCAGGCCGTGGTTGTCGGGCGATTTTTCGTATTCGCGCTCGATCAGCGCGAGCGACCTGGGGTTGTCTCCGGCCTGCAGGCGGGCCGCTTCGAAGAGCTGCGACACCGCGCGCTCGGCGCCGGGTACGTCGAGCACCGGCACCAGCACGCGCAACGCGCTGTCGGGATCCTCGAGTCGCAGGCGCACCTGCGCCAGCAGCTGCCGCGCTTCCATGTTGTTAGGCATCTGCTCGATGACTTTCGTGAGCTCCTGGCTCGCCTGCGAAAGATTTCCCTGCGCGGCGAGCGCCACGCCGAGCAGGAAGCGCGCACGCGTGAACTGCGGCGCCTGGTTGACCACCTTGCGCAGCTCGACGGCCGCGCCCTCGAAATCGTTGGACGCCATCTGCACGCGCGCGGAATTCAGCGCGGCGATCGGCGAGCCCGGAACGACACGCGACAACACGCCCGCGGTCGCGCGCGCCTTCTCCAGGTCGCGGTTGGTGATCTGCACCTCGGTCAGGGTGACGAGCAGCGCGACCTGCTTGAGCACGTCGAGCTGCCGCGGCGCGAGGCCCGAAGCCCGTTCGAGCGCGTCCTGCGCCTCCTGTGTCGACGATGCGCGCGCGAGCAGCGCTCCGCGCACGAACCATGCGAGCGCCGAGTCCGGATAGTCCCGGGTCAACGCGCGCGATTTGTCGAGCGCGCCGTCCATGTCGCCCTGCGCGGCCCGCATCTCCATGAGGCCGGCGGCGGCGCTCACGAGCCGCGCGTCGCGTTCGAGCGCCGCGGCGAAGGCGCGCTCGGCTTCAGCGGGCTGACCGAGAGCCTGGTGGGCGAATCCGCGATACAACCAGTCGGTCGCGGGTTGTTTGTCGTCCGGCTCGCCGAGTCTCGCGAGCACTTCGGCGTTGCGCCCCGCGGCGAGATCCACGCGATACGCGAGGTCGGCGCGGCGCGCCGGTTCGAAATTCTCCGGCACGGCGCGCAGCTCTCGTTCCGCCGCGCCCTGGTCGCCGAGCCACAACGCGACTTCCGAGAGCAGCAGGCGCGCCTTGGGCAGATCGGTCCCGTCCTGGAGCGCGTTGCGCAGTTCGATCAGCGCGCCGCGCTGCTCGCCCTTCGCGATGAGCGCCTCGGCGCGTTCCACGCGCTGCTCCGGGCTGCGGAAGTAATCGCACCCGGTGACGGACAACGCGGCGAGCAACACACTGGCCAGGTAGATGGATCGGTTCATGGATTTCGGGTCTCGACGATGTGTTTGAGGGTTTCGCGCGCCGCCGCGCAATCCGCGGCGTCGCAGCGGGCGCGCAGCGCGATCAGGGCGGCCGCGGGGGCGCCGGACAGGGAACGCAAGCCGTAATCGAGCTGCAACTTGAGCGCGCTTCGATAGCCGCGTTCGTCGAGCCGGTAGCTGTACCAGACGACCCATTCGTCGGTCGGGCCCGTGGCGCGCACTTCCGTCCACGGCGCGGGCGCGGCCTGACTACCGCGCACTGCGCGCAGTCCTTCGCCCAGCAACGAATTACCGAAGCCGACGATTTCCTCGCCCTGGCGCTGCGTGGCGTAACCCACGAGATACGCCTCCACGGGGCGGTCGGCGCCGCGGATCGAACCGTGCAGTTCGCGCGTCGCGCCGTTGAACTTCGGCTGCCAGTCCTCAGGCGCGGTCGATTCGACGAATCCAGCATCCGTGCGCATCGCGAGTTCGAGCTGCGCCTCGCTCGCGCGATTGCCGTCGAGCAATATCCAGGCCGGCACGATGGCGAGCCCGAGCGCCGCGGCGATCGCTCCGCCGCTCGCGATGGCCGGGCCCGTGGGCGCGGGCAGTTCGGGTGGCGCCGCGTCTTCGGCCGGCCAGCGGCGCACCACGAGGAAGTACAGCACCATCATTCCGGCGAACATGTACCAGCCGAAACTGTAGTGCTCATTGACCACGAGCGAGTGCTGCATGTCGGTCAGGTGACCGGCGAGCACGATGATGAAGATGCGCAGCCAGTTCGTGGCCATCGCGAGCAGCAGCGCGAAGGCCACGAGCTTGATGCGCGTGCGCATGCCGTCGCGATTGATCTCGCCGTACAGCAGCGAGATCGTGAGCGCCACGACGAAGAAGTGCAGGCCGCTGCAACCATCGGCGATCGCGAACGTTCCGAGCGGCAGCTCGAACATGTTGTTGACGAAGTGCGCCGGTATGTCCGCGATGCGCAGCATGAGCCGCACGGCGCCGACGGAGATCGCGTTGAGCAGCGGCAGCACGGCGTCCCAGATGGGAATCGCGAGATACAGCCACGCAAGCGGAAACGCGAGGCCGCGCAACATGCGCCAGCCGAACATCGCGAGCAGCGCGCTCGCGGCCAGCGCCGGCAACGCCGCCTGGTGCACGATCTGCAGACCCGCGCGATAGGCGATCATCCAGCACAATGCTCCCGCCGCGAGCAACGCGAACGCCGGCAGGAACGGTCGGGCGGCGCCGGCCGCCCAGCGCGCGCGATCGCGCCAGATCATCCACAGGCCGAGCGCGACCACGACGTAGCCGTGCGTGTACGTGCGGCCGACCGTGTCCTCCCACTCCTGCATCAGCGAAAGCGTGCTGGGCCAGAACGCCACGAACGTCAGCAGCACCGTGACGATGGCCGCGATGGCGCGGCGTTGCGTGGTGTTGTCCGCCGGGATCGCGGTCGCGACCTGCAGGCCCGAGGGAGTGTTCATGAACCGGGTCCCGCGCCGTATTTGGCCATGAGGTCGTACAACGTCGGACGGCTCACGCCGAGCAGTTCGGCCGCATGCGAAACGTTGTTGTCGCAGATCGCCAGCGCCTGCTGGACCGCCTGGCGTTCGGCGCGCGTGCGGACTTCCTTGAGGTTGAACAGCAACGTCCCCTCGCCCGCATTCTTGAGGCCGAGGTCTTCGGCCGTGAGCATCGCGCCGTCGGCCATGATGACCGCCGACTTCACCTTGTTCTCGAGCTCGCGCACGTTGCCGGGCCAGCGGTAGGCCTCGAGGGCTGCGATCGCATCGTCGGTGAAGCCACGCTTCGGGCGGCCCTGCGCGCCGTTGTACTTGCGCAGCATCGCGTGCGCGAGCACGGTGGGTCCGCCGCGCCGCTCCCGCAGCGGGGGCACGTTGATCGTGACTTCGCTGATGCGGAAGAAGAGGTCTTCGCGGAATTTCTGCTCGGCGATGAGCTGCTGCAGGTCCTTGTTGGTGGCGCACACGACGCGCACGTTCACCGCGATCTCCTGGCGGCCGCCGATGCGCTCGATGACGCGGTCCTGCAGAAAACGCAGTAGTTTGGCCTGCAGCTGCAGCGGCATGTCGCCGATCTCGTCGAGGAACAACGTGCCGCCGCTCGCCACCTCGATCTTGCCGGGCGTCTGCTTCACGGCGCCCGTGAACGCGCCCTTCTCGTGGCCGAACAACTCGCTCTCGAGCAGGGCCTCCGGGATGGCCGCGCAGTTGATCGCGACGAAACGAGCGTCCTTGCGTCCGCTCTGCGAATGCACCGCGCGGGCGATGAGCTCCTTGCCCGTGCCGCTTTCGCCGAGGATCAGCACCGACACGTCGGCCGGCGCGACCTTCTCGATCATGCGGCAGACGCGCACCATCGCGTCGTCGGTCGCGATGAGCCCTTCGAACGGCGCGCGCAGCTGCGCTTCCTGGAGCTGGCGGTTCTGCCGCTCGAGCTCGTGCAACCGGAACGCACGACCCACGATCAGGCGCAACACGTCCGCGTCGAGCGGCTTCTGGTAGAAATCGTAGGCGCCGTGCGCCACCGCGCGCATCGCATTGTCGCGGTCCGCGTTGCCGGTGATCACGATGATGCGCGTGTGCGGCGCGAGGCTCAGGATCTCCTTGAGCGTGCGCATGCCCTCGCTCGTGCCTTCGGCATCGGGCGGAAGACCGAGATCCTGCAGCACCACCGCCGGTTCGTGCCGGCGAATCTGCGCGAGTGCCTCTTCGCGGTCGCCGGCGACGACCACCTCGTATTCGTCGAAGCTCCAGCGCAACTGCTTCTGCAACCCGAGGTCGTCCTCGACCACCAGCAACTTCGGTTTCACGATGGATTCGGACGTCGCGCTCATGCGGCCACCGGGAGAATGAAGGAGAAGCGCGTTCCGGCGCCGGGCCGGCTATCTACTTCGACGTTGCCGCCCAGGCTCATTGCGAGCTCGCGGGCCTGGTAGGCGCCGATGCCCATGCCCTTGGATCCCTTGGTGCTGTGGAACGGGCGGAACAGCCGGTGCTGGACGAACTCGGGATCCATGCCGTCACCGTCGTCGGTGACGGTGACACGCGCCGTTCCCTCGCTGTCCGAAATGTCGACGGTGACCTTGCCAGACTCCGGGGTCGCATCCTGCGCATTGCGCAGCACGTGTTCGATCGCGGCGATCAACTGCTCGCGCTCGGCGTTCACCATGCACGCGCAGCCTGCCCCGCTCGCGAGCACCGGCTTCGGCACCCGCGTCTGGCATCGTTCGATCGCGAGATTCACGAGCTCGACGAGCCGCACGGGCGGCGCCGTCGCCGGCTGCGCATTGCGCCGGCTGAGCTGCTCGATGAGCCGGGTCACGCGCTCGGACGTGTTCGCGATCGTCGCGATCGCGTCGTCGATGAACTCCGGGTTGTGCCGGTGCTTCACGGCATTGCCGACCACGAGAGAAAGCTGCGCGGCGCAGTTCTTCAGGTCGTGCATCACGAAGGCCGTGAGCCGGTTGTAGGTTTCGAACTGGCTCATTTCCGCCACGCGGCGATCGGCTTCATGTTGCGCAAGCATGGTCGCAACGTGCTGCCCCATGGTGTGCAGCAGGTCGCGATCCTCGAATTCCAGCTGGAACGGCGGCGGCGGATCGAACAGCGCGAAGAAGCCGATCAGCACGTCGAGCCGGAAGATGGGCGCGACGATGCGCCAGCGTGGCTCGGCGAGCCAGGCCGGCACGGAGACTCCCTCATAACGCGCCGGCTTCGCGCGGCGCTCGTGCAGGTCGACTATCCAGCGGCGGGACCGCATCAGGTCGATGAGCGGGTCGTCGGAAGCGATCGGCGCGATCTGCGGCAGGTCCGTGATCGCGAGCGGCCAGCCGGCATTCGGCACGAAGCGCTTGCCGGCCTCGTCGAGCGTGAACAACACGCCGCCCGGCGAGCCGAGCGTCTGCGCCACCGCCTGCACGCTCGTCCGCGGCACATCGGTCGCCTCGCGCTCGGAGAGCGTCTTGCTGAATCGCAGCCACTCGACGCGGTAGTCGTACTTGTTGTGATAGAAGTGTTTGCTCACGAACACGCGCAGGTGGCGGCGCATCGCGGCGGAGGTCACCAGGATGACGAGCACCGCGAACGCGCCGACCAGGAACACACCGCGCGCGGTCTCACCCCACGCGCCGCCCACCTGGCGGATCGCGTATCCCGCGAACGACATGAGCAGCAGGTAGCATCCCGTCGCGAGGAACGTGGTCGTGTAGAACGTGACCTGGCGCGACACGAATACTTTCAGATCGGCGTTCGGCAGGCGGCGTGCGCCGAGCAGCAACAGCGGCATCATCAAGACGTTCGCGAAGCCGCGCGCGTACCAGCTCACCGCATCGAATCCATCCCCGGAGAGCATCACGGCCTGCGCGTAGAGGAACAGGTCGTAGGTGAACAACCCGCCGACGCCGATCGCGAGGAATTTGAGGTTCGCGCGCGCCGACTCCGGCGCGTTGCGATACACCTGCTCGAGCAGCAGCAGGATCAGCAGCGCCACGCTGAAGCCACCCCCCGCCATGACAGACTCGATACTCGGCGCGAAGAACGCCGAAGCGGCCCACACGCCGATCACCGTGTAGCTCACGGGAGCGAAGGCGCGCGGCAACGACGCGGGCGCGAGCCCGAGCAATGCCATGAGCCAGGCGAAATCTCGCAGGATCTCGGCCGCGAGGATGATCTCCGGCGGGATCGGCACCTTCGCCTGGTTCAGCGCGAGCGTCAGCGCCCAGAGCGCCGAGACCGCGATCGCGTACCGCAGCCGGCGGACCGCCGGGTCCTTGCGGCCGCGCGCGACGGACAGGAGCACGGTCAGGCCGGCGAAGCCGACGGAAGCCGCGCCAAAACTGATGAGCCCGAACGTATTCACCTAGAGACCGGCGTCCATTCAGCGTCCCCCTTTCCCCAGCAGGACCACCTCTACGGTCTGCAGGAGAATCATCATGTCGAAGAACAGACTGTGATTCTTTACGTAATAAAGATCGTACTGGAGCTTTTCGATGGCGTCCTTCTCGGATGAGCCGTACGGATAACAAACCTGCGCCCAGCCGGTGATCCCGGGCTTCGCGCAATGGCGCTCATCGTAGTAAGGAATGGATTCGGCGAGCTGGGCCACGAACATCGGCCGTTCCGGCCGCGGGCCCACGAAGCTCATGTCGCCCCGCAGGACGTTGAAAATCTGCGGCAATTCGTCGATACGCACCTTGCGGATGATCCGGCCCATCCGGGTGACGCGGTCGTCCGAACCGCTGGCCCAGCGGGGTTTGCCGTCCCGCTCGGCGTCGACCCGCATGCTGCGGAACTTGAGCACGTCGAATTCGTGGCCGTCGAGGCCGACGCGCCGCTGGCGATAGAAGATCGGCGCGCGCAGACCGTCTTCGAGCATGATTCCGAGCATCGTCAGCAACATCACCGGCCAGGTGATGAGCACCAGGCCCACCGAGGCCAGGACATCGAAGGCGCGCTTGTTGGTCTGGCGCAGCGCATCGCGGCGGAATCCTTCCGAGAAGATGATCCAGCTCGGATTGAGCACGTCGAGGTGCACGCGGCCGGTTTCGCGCTCGAGGAAGTTCACGAGGTCGATGACCTCGACACCATTCAGGCGGCAGTCGAGCAGCTCCCGGACCGGGAATGCGCGACGGCGATCGTCCATGGCGACCACGATCTCGTGCACCTCGAGCTCGCGCGACAGTCGGCGCAGTTCCTGGGCGGAGTTCGGCAGCACCTTCTTGGGATCGACCAGGACTTCCTCACCCGGCGCGGGCATGTACCCGACGATCAGGAAGCCGCGCTGGTCCGAGCGCCGCCGCAATTGCAGCAGGCTCTGCGCACGCTGGCCGGCGCCGTAAACAAGCACGCGGCGCTTGAACGCGTCCTCGCCGATGAACACGCCCTCGATGATGCGGGCGAGCACGACCAGCGTGAACGAGACGGCGGCCCAGGCGAGCACGCGACCGGGTTCGGGGCGCAACGCGATGAAGAAGAAGGAGACGAACGCGAAGATGGCCACCGCCAGAACGTGCGCGACCATCGCGCGCAACAGCAGACCGAGCGTGCGCGCGCGCTGACGCGCGCTGTACAGGCCCATCGCCGTCAGCGCGAGTCCGCAGCTCAGGACGTAGATCAGCATCTTCGGCAGCGTCTGCGGCCAGTGCGCAAACAACTGCTGGAACGTCGCGCCGTAGAACAATGTCTCGACGATCAACGGCGCGATGAGGATGAGCACGGTCTCGACGACCGCGAGCATCGCGATCGGGAGGTTCTGGTACAGATTGAAGATCCGGACTCTCATCTCGTCCGCTCTCGTGCCGAAGTCTGCGCGATCCGACTACTACTCACGCTAATGGGAAGCCTCGTCGCTCCTTGCGGACATATGTTAATCAACGCGCGCAAACTACTGCCCTGCCTCAACAAGTCTTGCTCGTGCACCGTTCACGGTCCTGAAAAATGTCTCCGAATACAGACGCTTAGCCGTATTGCTGTACGACATTCCGTTACCTATTCTCATCGCCAGCTGATTCCCGATAAGGGCAAACCCACCGCGAGGTGGGGACGCAAAGCTACCGATCTCGGCCGGATTGCCGAGACAGCGGAGTTGCCAAATCATGCCTACGAGTCATTCGCTTGTTGTTCGTACCCGCACGCACATTGCTGCGATTCTGAGCGCCTTCACACTTTTGGCCCTGGCCGGGTGTGGCGGCGACGGTGGCGGCCCTCCGGCTGCGCCTTCCGAGGTCACCGATTCCCCCTCGACGCCGACGATTTCCGGCAGCCCCCCGACGTCCGTCGTGGTTGGCCAGACCTACACCTTCACGCCGGGAGCCACCGATCCGAACGGCGATGCGCTGACTTTCGAGATCCAGAACCGACCTGACTGGGCGACCTTCAATACCGCGACCGGAGCTCTGTCCGGCTCGCCGACCGCACCCGGGACATATTCCAACGTCACCATCAGTGTCACGGACGGACGGACCCGGGCGTCGCTGCCCGCCTTTTCGATCACCGTGCAGGCGGTCGCGCAAAGCGGCGGCCAGGCGACGTTGTCCTGGACTGCACCGACGCAGCGCACGGACGACTCCCCGCTCCCCGATCTCGCGGGCTATCGCATCTACTACGGCAATTCGCCTGACAACTTCTCGCAGGTCGTGTCGGTGAACAACGCGGGCCTGACGACCTACGTCATCGAGAACCTCTCCGAAGGCACCTGGTATTTCGCGGTGGCCGCGGTGGATTCCGCCGGCACGGAGAGCGGGCTGTCGAACAGCGCTTCGAAGACGATTGGTTGATAGCCCGGAGTCGATGAACCGGAGTTGATGGATCGGGCCAGCCGTTTGTTCTGAGTTAGGGCTGGCCGATCCGCGAGTGGCGTCCCCAGGGGGATTCGAACCCCCGTTACCGCCGTGAAAGGGCGATGTCCTGGGCCTCTAGACGATGGGGACGCAGCAGATCTTCAAGACGACGTGGTGGAGCTAGCCGGGATCGAACCGGCGACCTCTTGCATGCCATGCAAGCGCTCTCCCAGCTGAGCTATAGCCCCACGCGAGGCGCGGGAAACTACTCACCCGCCGGTAGTATGTCAAGGCGACGCTTCTCGTCGCCAAACATGCCTGCCGGACCGGCGAATCGCGATTGCACTTATTCGCGAACGACCCCGGCATTCCACTCCGCCATTTCCCCAGTGAAAAACCCAGCGTGTCTCCGCTGGGTAACAGATTGCCGTCGTCTTCGTCTGACGATTAACTGGGCGCGAAAGCAAGGGCAAACCCATCGCGAGATGGGGACGCAAAGCTTCCGGTCTCGTAAGTCGTCGGCGACACGAGATAGCGGAGTTGCCGGCGAGCGCGTCGTGACGCGTTCTTCGTCGTCATTTCCGCTGTCCGTTCACTAACTACTCACCCTCCGGCCGCGCGTCGCCTGCGCAGTACGCCGCCAAATGGAGTAGTTAGAATCATGATGAATCTCTTTTCGCGCCCGGCGCCGCGCCTGGCACTGGTTCTCGGCGCGTTCGTCGCGATCGCAGGATGTGGATCGGACGACAGCTCGGACCTGCCCAACCGCCCGCCGACCATCGGGGGTGTGCCGAACCTCCAGGTGGATGCCGGCGCGGCGTATTCATTCACTCCGCGCGCGGCGGATCCGGACGGCGATACGCTCTCCTTCCGCGCCGAGAACCTGCCCGGCTGGGCGACGCTGAACACCAGCACGGGCGCGATCACCGGCACGCCCGGCGATGCCGATGTCGGCATGTCCGGGATGATCACGATCGAAGTGACCGACAACGTGGCCGCCGCGCAGCTCGAGCCCTTCCAGATCCAGGTGCGCGCGCGCACCTCGGGCACCACGCCTCCCCCGCCTTCCACCGTCAACCGGGCTCCGACCATTTCCGGCACGCCGGCAACGAGCGTCGTCGCCGGCAGCGCCTATGCATTCCAGGCCTCCGCGACCGACCCGGACGGCGACAGCCTCACTTACAGCATCGAAGGACTGCCGGCCTGGGCCACGTTCAACACCGCGACGGGCCGGCTTTCCGGCACGCCGGCGATGGGCAACGTGGGCGCGTACGACGGCATCGTGATCCGCGTCTCCGACGGGAGCCTGAGCGCCGCGCTGCCGGCGTTCGCGCTGCAGGTCACCGCGGCGCCGATCGCGAATCGCCCGCCGGTGATCTCCGGCACGCCGCCCGCCAGCATCACGGCCGGATCGGCCTATTCATTCACCCCGGTCGCGTCCGATCCGGACGGTGACAGGCTGACGTTCACGATCCAGAACCGGCCGAGCTGGGCTTCGTTCGATACGGCGACGGGTCGACTGACGGGCACGCCGAGCGACTCGCAGCTCGGTGCGTTCGCGAACATCGCGATCAGCGTTTCCGACGGTGTGGCCGCGGTCGCGCTGGCGCCTTTCACGATCACCGTGACGCAGGGTGCGACCAACCGCCCGCCGGTCATCGGTGGCACGCCGCCGACGTCGGCCACCGTGGGCCAGGCGTACAGCTTCACTCCGACTGCTTCGGATCCGGACGGCAACACGCTGACCTTCTCGATCGCCAACGCGCCGGCCTGGGCGACGTTCGACACGTCCACCGGACGCCTCTCCGGCACGCCGACGGCGGCGCACGTGGGCAGCACGTCGGGCGTCACGATCACGGCCAATGACGGACGCGCGACTGCCAGCCTGGCGGCCTTCGCCATCGCGGTCGTCTCGACCGCGAACGGCGCGGTGACGCTCAGCTGGACTGCGCCGACGGCGAACACCGACGACTCGCCGCTCACGAACCTCGGCGGTTACCGGATCGAGTACGGTCTCGACGAAGACCAGCTCAACCAGGTCGCCACCGTGAATAATCCGGGCGTGACTACCTACCGCGTGGAGAATCTCGCGGCGGGCACCTGGTACTTCGTGGTTCGGGCAGTGACGACTTCGGGCGTCGAGAGCGGCAACTCGAACGTCGCGACGCGCACCCTCAACTGAGGTTTACGACAGCACTCGGTCCAGCCGCGCCAGCGTGCGCGGCTGGCCGAGCAACGTGAGCGTCAGATCGATGGGCGGCGACACCGTGCCGCCCGAGACCGCGACGCGCAGCGGCTGGGCGATCTTGCCCAGCCCGACCGACTTCTCCGCCGCAAGGCTTTCGAGCGCGCCGTGCACCGCCGGCGCGCTCCATTCTTCGAGCGCCGCGAGCCGGGCGCGCAGCTCCTTCAGCATCGCTTTCGCATCCGCGGTCAGGTGTTTGTCCGCGGCCTTCGCATCGAGCGTCACTTCGTCGCCGAAAAAGAAGCGGCTGTTCTCCGCCATCTCCTTGAGCGTCTTCACGCGCTCGCGCTGCGCGAGGACGATGCCCTCGAGCAGTTCGTCGTCCTGCGTGTAGATCCCGAGGCGTCCGAAGTGCCAGCGCAGGTGCGGCACGATGTCCTTGGGCTGCGCGCGGACCATGTGCTGCTGGTTCAGCCACAACATCTTCTCGGGATTGAGCGCCGACGCCGACTTGTTGATGTCGCGCACGTCGAAGGCCGCGATCATCTCGTCGCGCGTGAAATATTCCTGGTCGCCGTGCGACCAGCCGAGACGCACGAGGTAGTTGAGCAATGCCTCGGGCAGGAAGCCCTGGTCCTGGTATTCGAGCACGCTCACCGCGCCGTGGCGCTTGGAAAGCTTCGCGCCGTCGGGGCCGAGGATCATCGGCACGTGCGCGTACACCGGCGGGGTCTTGCCGAGCGCGAGCAACATGTTCATCTGCCGCGGCGTGTTGTTGAGGTGATCGTCGCCGCGGATCACGTGTGTCACGCCCATGTCGGCGTCGTCGACCACGACGCAGAAGTTGTACGTCGGCGTGCCGTCCGAGCGCGCGATGATGAGGTCGTCGAGCTCCTTGTTCTGGAAGACCACGGGGCCGTGCACGACGTCTTCGACGACGGTCGCGCCCTCTTCCGGATTCTTGAAGCGCACCACCGGTTGCCGGCCGCTCGCCGGGCCAGGCCCCTTGCCGTGGCGGCACCGGCCGTCGTAACGCGGCTTTTCCTTGCGCGCCTGCTGCTCCGCGCGCATCGCGTCGAGCTCTTCCTTGCTGCAGTGGCAGTGGTAGGCGGTGCCCGCCTCGAGCATCTTCGCGATCACCTCTTTATAGCGATCGAAACGCTGGGTCTGGTAATACGGCCCCTGGTCGTGGTCGAGGCCGAGCCACGCCATGCCTTCCAGGATGACCCGGACCGCCTCGGGCGTGGAGCGCTCGATATCGGTGTCCTCGACCCGCAGGATGAACTGCCCCTGCATGCGCCGCGCGTACAACCAGCTGAACAGCGCCGTTCGCACTCCGCCGATGTGCAACAGGCCGGTAGGCGACGGAGCGAAACGGGTGACGACGGGCGTGGACATGCTGGGAACCGGCCTTTTCGAGGGGCGCGAATCGTAGCAAATGGTTTCGCCCGGCATTCCGGACCGCGAACATTTGATTCGACTTCGGGGGGTCTTTAGACTCTCGCCCCTCTCGAAGGGACGTCAGTCCAGGCGGGCGGTTAGCTCAGCGGTAGAGCACTGCTTTCACACGGCAGGGGTCACAGGTTCAAGCCCTGTACCGCCCACCACTCAATCCTCACTAAAATCAAATACTTGTGCGCTGCACGGGGTACGGTGAGGCGATTTTACGGCTCAATCGCCTCACGCCATGAGGCGATTCACCCCTATAATCACCTCACCTTCTGAGGCGATCATGGCGACGAAACACCTCGACAAGTGGATCTGGCAAAACGCTGCCTGGCCGAACTTCACCTGGGACGCCGCGCGACTGAGCGCACCGCTGGCGGCCGCGCGGCGCGCGCAGGGTGAAGTCGCCGGGATGGCGAAACTGCTGGATGCCGACGCCGATCTCGCCGCGCAACTCGAAGTGATGACGCGCGAGGGCGTCGCCACCAGCGCGATCGAAGGTGAAAGCCTCGATCCCGACACACTGCGCAGCTCGCTCGCGCGCCGGCTGGGCCTGCCCACGGCCGGGCTTCCCCCGGCGACACGCTCCGCGGAGGGACTCGGCGACGTGCTGCTCGACGCGACCCGCGACTACGCTCGGCCGCTCACGCTCAAACTACTCTGCGACTGGCAGGCCGCGCTGTTTCCGACCGGTCGCTCCGGGCTGCACGAGATCCGTACCGGAGAACTGCGCGGCGCGGATCCGATGCGCATCGTGTCGGGCCCGATCGGCCGCGAGCGCGTGCACTACGAGGCGCCGCCGCGCGAACGGCTCGACGCGGAGATGGAAAACTTTCTCGCGTGGTTCAACGCACCGCCCGCGGGTCTCGATGGCGTGTTGCGCGCGGGACTCGCGCACGCGTGGTTCGAACTCGTCCATCCTTTCGAAGACGGCAACGGCCGCGTCGGCCGCGCGCTGCTCGACCGCGCGCTCGCGCAGGACGAGAGCCGGGCCGCGCGCCTGTACAGCATGTCCGCGCGATTCGCGGCCGTGCGAGACGAGTATTACGACGCGCTCGGCAAACTGTCGCGCGGCAGCCTCGATGCGACTGAGTGGCTCGCGTGGTTCCTCGCGCAGCTCGAGGCGGCGGCGAAATCGAGCGAGCTCACCGTGCAGAAAGTCCTCTTCAAGGCGCGTTACTGGGTGAAACACGCCTCGAAGCCGCTCAACGAGCGGCAGAAGAAGGCGCTGAACGCATTGTTGGACGCCGGGCCCGGCGGATTCGTCGGCGGCCTGACGAACAAGAAATACGCGGGCCTCACGCACACCAGTCCCGCGACCGCGCAACGCGACCTCGCGCAGCTCGTCGAGTCGGGTTGTCTCGTGCTCGTCGGCGCGGGCCGCGGCGCGCGCTACGAACTGTCGGGTGTTTAGTTAGTCGCATCGCTCCGCCATCGCCATGCCAGGGGCGCGCCGGCTCAATCGCTTGGCCCGGTCGGACCGCTCGCTCGGTGGGCTGAAGTAAAGAATTCCGACACGCGCGGCCTACCGCGCGGCCGCCAAATCATCGAAACTTCCACGTAATGAACATCTCCCGCATCACCGCCATCCACGAAGCCGCGCACGCGGTCGCAGCGATCCGCGCCGGCCTGGTGTTCGATCACGTCACCGCCCTGCCGGACGACGACGCGGAAACGGACGGCGCGCTGCACTGGACCGACCTCCAGGCCTCCGGCGAGCTGGAATTGTCGCCGCGGCTGCTCGCCATCGTCTCGCTCGCGGGGCCGTTCGCCGAAGCGAAGGTAGTAGGGCACAGGCTGGACCGGGTATTCGCGGGTTTCGAGGCCTCCGACGACCGGGAAGCAGTCGCGCAGCTCGGCCTGACCGACGAGCAGTTCGTGACCGCGAGCCGCGAAACGATGGAACTCATAGAACGCGACTGGCCCCTGATCGAGCGAATCGCCGACGAACTGATGGAAGGCGGACTGCTCGATTTCGACGACGTCGAAGCGCTGGTGGCCGACAGCGACTGATCGCCGCTGCGCGATCCGCTTCCCCGCGACTCCGCGGGGGATTACTCTCCCGCGGTGCGAGCAGAGTCGGTCGACGAAAAAGTCAGTGCCGTGCCTCGCTGGCGCATGTACGCGATAGTGCTGGCGCTGTGCATCGCTGCCGGGCTGCTGCGGCTCGTGCTCGCGCCCTGGGTCGGCAACCAGCCGATCTTCATCATCTTCTTCTTCCCGATCGTGCTGTCGGCCTATCTAGGTGGTCTGCGACCGGGATTGTTCGCGACCGCCGTAGTCGCGGCGATCACGGCGTTCATGGGACTCACCGCGCCGCGCCCGGCGTGGATCGCCGAATCGATCGCGATCGCGCAATGGCTGTTCCTGGTGCTGCAAGGCGTCCTGGTCAGCGTCCTGTTCGCCGAGCTCACCCGCTGGCGGCAGCGCGCTTCGCCGGAAATCCTCGGGCAGCGCATCGTCGCGACCGAGCGCAAGGTGCACATCGGCTTCGCGGTCGCGATCGCCTTTCTCGGCACCATCGGCGTCGTTTCGTTCCTGTCCGCCGTACGTCTCGAGGAAACCTCCCGGCTCGTTTCGCGCGCGCACACGGTGATCTCCAACATCGATTCGCTGGTGGGCACGACCTGGGAAGCCGAATCCGCGCATCGCGCATACGTGATCTCGGGCGAGGAGCAGTTCGCCGCCGACTACACGCGCGCAACGGGGCGGGTCGAAGGCCTCGTGCAGCTGCTGCGCGACGCGGTGAGCGGCGATCCGGCGCTGCTCGCCCGAACGGACGAGCTGGCGAACGCCGTGCGCGAGCGTTTGCGCCAGAGCGCGAACATCATCGAGCTGCGCCGCAGCGGCGGACTCGACGCCGTCCGGCAATGGCTTTCGCGCAGTTCCGGCAGGCCCGGAGCCGACGCGCAGGCCCGCATACGCGAACTCGCGCAGGACATGAAGGCGCGCGAATTCGAGATCCTGGGCGCGCGCGAGCGCGATGCGCAACGCAGCGCGCATCTCATGCAGGCCGTGATCATCGTGGGCAGCGGGCTCGCGCTCATGTTCGTCGCGCTCGCGCTGTTCGCGATCCGCCGAGATTTCGCGGGGCGCGAGCGCGCCGAATCGGAGCTCAACCGGTTCTTCGACCTCTCGATCGACCTGTTCGTGATCGCGAGCCGCGACGGATACTTCAGGCGCGTCAGTCCGGCCGTGACCGAGATGCTCGGATACACGGTCGAGGAAGCGGTTCGGATCCCCTACTTCGAGCTCATGCATCCCGAGGATCGCCCGCGCGCGGAAGAAGCGATGCGCAGGCAGCTCGAACGGGGAGAACGTGTCGACGAATTCGTCGGACGTTTCCGCCACAAGAACGGCAGCTGGCGCACGCTTTCGTGGCGTTCTTTTCCACGACACGATCTCATGTATGCGACCGCGCGCGACGTCACGGACCAGGTGCGCGCCGCGAACGAATTGCGCGAAGCGAAGGAGCAGCTCGAAAGCCGCGTCGTCGAGCGTACGCGGGCGCTCGAAGCGGCATACGAGGCGATGCGCCAGAGCGAGGCGCGTTTTCGCGCACTCATCGAAAACAGCGCGGACTGCATCGCGCTCACGAGTCTCGACCGGAAGTTTCTCTACATGAGCCCGGCGGTCACGCTTCTCGAAGGTTATCTGCCCGAGGAACTCATCGGCACCGACGCGGCGCTGACGACACACCCGGACGACATACCCGTGCTGGAGCGGCGCGTGTCCCAGCTGCTCGCGAATCCGGGCAAACCCATGGCGGCCGTCTGGCGCCGCCGCCACAAGAACGGCCACTGGCTGTGGCTCGAGGGCGTTGCCACCAACCAGCTCGACAATCCGTCCGTGCGAGCGATCGTCACGAACTACCGCGACATCACCGAACGCATCGCGCACGAGGCGCGGCTCGCCGAGCAGCTGCAGCGGCTCGCGCTGCTGTCGCGCATCACGCACGCGATCGGCGAACGTCAGCAGCTGCGCAGCATCTTCCAGGTCGTCGTCGAACGGCTCGAGGAGGAGTTGCCGGTCGACTATTGCAGCATCGGCCTGCACGACGTGGAGAAGAACCAGCTCGTCATCGCCAGCGTCGGCAACCGCAGCGAGCCGATCGCCGCGGCCGCCGGGCTCGCACAGGATGCCGTCGTGCCGGTCGACGAAAACGGGCTGTCGCGTTGCATGCGCGGCGAGCTGGTCTGCGAACCGGACATCTCGCGGCTCGAGTTCCCGTTCCCGCGACGCCTCGCGTCCGCGGGATTCGGCGCGATCGTGATCGCGCCTCTCCTGGTCGAGAGCCAGGTATTCGGCGTGCTCGTCTGCGCGCGCCAGGCCGCCGACAGTTTCAGCAGCGCGGAGTGCGAGTTCCTGCGCCAGCTCAGCGAGCACACCGCGCTCGCCGCGCACCAGGCGCAGCTGTACGAAGCGCTGCAGCGCGCCTACGACGACCTGCGCCACACGCAACAGCAGGTGATGCAGCAGGAGCGCCTGCGCGCGCTCGGCCAGATGGCGAGCGGCATCGCGCACGACATCAACAACGCGATCTCACCCGTCGCGCTGTACACGCAGGCGCTGCTCGAACGCGAGTCGAATCTCTCCGAGCGCGGGCGCGGACAACTCGAGATCATCCAGCGCGCGGTCGACGACATCGCGCAGACCGTGGCCCGCATGGGCGAGTTCTACCGCGCGCGCGAAGCGCAGTACTTGCTCGTGCCGGCCGACATCAACAAGCTCGTCCGCCAGGCGGTCGACCTCACGCGCGCGCGCTGGAGCGACATCGCGCAGCGGCGCGGCGCGGCCGTCGACGTGCAATTCGCGTTCGGCGCGGACCTTCCGCCCATCGCCGCGGTCGAGAGCCAGATCCGCGATGCGCTCGTGAACCTCATCTTCAATGCCGTGGACGCGATGCCGGACGGCGGCACGCTCACGTTCCGCACGTCATTGCACTCCGGAGACGCGGGACCCCAGGTGGTTCTCGAAGTGATCGACACCGGGGTCGGCATGGACGAGGAAACTCGTCGCCGCTGTCTCGATCCGTTCTTCACGACCAAGGGCGAGCGCGGCACGGGCCTGGGGCTCGCGATGGTGTATGGCATCGCGCAGCGGCACGGCGCGAGCCTCGAAATCAAAAGCGAGCGCGGCAAGGGCACCATCATCCGCCTGACGTTTCACGTGTCGCACGGGACGCCGGTCGTCGGCGCGGAGCCGAACGGCGTCCATCTCCCGCCGCAACGGATACTCGTGATCGACGACGATCCGATGTTGCTCAAGTCGCTGCGCGACTCGCTCGAAGCCGAAGGTCATGCGGTGACGACCGCGAGCAGCGGGCAGGAAGGCATTCATGCCTTCGTCGAATCGCATGCGAGCGGGGATCCGTTCCCCGTCGTCATCACGGACCTCGGAATGCCCCACGTCGATGGCCGCAAGGTGGCGGCCACGATCAAGGCGAGCGTGCCGTCCACGGTCGTGCTGCTGCTCACGGGCTGGGGCCGACGCCTGGTGGCCGACAACGACGTGCCGGCCGGCGTGGACGAAGTGCTGAGCAAGCCACCCCGCCTCGCCGAGTTGCGCGCGGCGATCGCGCGCCGTCTCGCGGCGTCCCGAACCAGTTAGTCGGCCTAGTTCGTCGGAAAGGTGCACCCGTAGCTGCTGACCGCCGTCGTCTTGAGCGCGCGCAGCAACACGTTGGCCGCCGGCGACAGCAACCAGTCGGTGCGGGTGATGATGCCGAACGCATCCATCGTGCACGACAGCTGCAACGGCAGGATCGCGACCATCCCGTGGGTTGCGTAATAACGCGCGACGTCCTGCGCCACGACCGCGATGAAGTCCGTCTGCTGCAGCATCTTCGTGATGAACAGCAGCGCGGAAGTCTCGATCAGGTGCGTCGGCGGCGCGAGGCCGGCCTCGCTGAACATGAGGTCGAACCGATGCCGCAACACGCTTCCCGAGGGCGGCACGATCCAGGATTTCTTCTCGAGGGCGCGCAGCGACAGTCCCGGGACGCTGAGCAGCGGATGCCCCGGACGCACGACCGCGCAGATGGGCTCTTCGGCGAGTCGCTCGTATCGCAGGCCCGCTTTCTCCTGCCGCTCGAGGATGCGCCCGACCATGATGTCGACCTTGCCCTGGCCAAGCTGTTCGATGAGCACGTCGCTCGAATCGACGTGCAGCTCGACGCGCAGCTTGGGATTCTCGCGCGCGACCAGCGCGAGCGCCTGCGGAACGAGGCTGAGCGCGGGTCCCGTGATCGCACCGAGGCTCACGTGTCCGGCAAGGCCGGACTTGAGCGCGTCGACTTCCTGGCCGGCCTCGCGCAGGCTCGACAGCGCGATGCGCGCATGACGGATCAGCGTCTCGCCGTACCAGTTGGGTCGCATGCCGCGCGGCTGCCGCTCGAACAGCGTGACCCCGAGCATGTCCTCGAGATCCTTGAGCAGCTTCGAGGCCGCCGGTTGCGACATGTGAAGAACCGCGGCCGCGCGATGGATGTTACCTTCGTCGCAAATGGCCGTGAGAAGCATGAGCTGGCGCGTCTTGAGGCGCGCTCTGATGAACCATGGTGTAGCCGCAGGCATTTTGTCCCCCCGATGCCGAAACATACATATAACAATGGATATAGCGGTGCGGCAATCTCTGGCTTGTTGGCTATCGATATGAATCCCATGATGCGGACCCTTATGCACACTCAAATGAACAAATCGGGCGCCACAGCCCTACTCCTCGCCCTCGTACTCGCCCTGACCGTGCTCGTCGGCTGCGGCCGCAGCGACAGTCCTGCCAGCGCCAACGGGGAAAAACAAATCGTCCTCGGCTTCAGCCAGATCGGCGCCGAAAGCGAATGGCGCACGGCGAATACCCGCTCGATCCAGTCCGCGGCCAAGGAGGCCGGCATCGATCTGCGCTTCTCGGACGCGCAGCAGAAACAGGAAAACCAGATCAAGGCGCTGCGCTCGTTCATCGCGCAGCGCGTGGACGTCATCGCGTTTTCGCCGGTCGTCGAAACCGGCTGGGAAACCGTGTTGCGTGAGGCCAAGGCCGCGAACATCCCGGTAATCCTCACGGACCGCGCGGTGGAGGTCAGCGATGAGTCCCTGTATCTCTCGCTGATCGGCTCGGACTTCGTCGAGGAAGGCCGCAAGGCGGGACGCTGGCTGCTCGAGCATTTCGCCAACGACCCGACGAAAGCCGCCATGGACGAGATCAACATCGTCGAGCTGCAGGGCACCGTCGGCTCGGCGCCGGCCAACGATCGCAAGAGAGGCTTCGCGGAAGTCATCGGCACGGACCGTCGCTTCAAGATCATTCGCTCGCAGACCGGGGACTTCACGCGCGCGAAGGGCAAGGAAGTCATGGAAGCCATCCTCAAGGCCGAGGGCCGCCGCATCAACGTGCTGTTCGCGCACAACGACGACATGGCCATCGGCGCGATCCAGGCCATCGAGGAAGCCGGCTTCAAGCCGGGCACGGACATCACCATCGTTTCGATCGACGGCGTGAAGGGTGCGTTCGAGGCGATGATCGCGGGCAAGCTCAACGTCACCGTCGAGTGCAATCCGCTGCTCGGCCCGCAGCTCATGGACGCCGTGAAGGAAGTCGCGGCAGGCCGACCGATCCCGAGACGCATCGTCACGGAAGAAGGCGTGTTCCCGCGCGAGACGGCGGCCGAGGTCCTGCCTACGCGGCAGTACTGACGATGGACGGGCACTCCCGGCGCGATGCGCTGAAGCTGCTGGGCGCGGCATGCGTGGCCGTGCCCGCAGCCGCTCGGGCTTTGACGACGACCTCCGCCGTCCGGCCGCGGGCTAACTACTTCGGTCTCGCGGCCGTGCGGCTCGAGGAAGGGCCGTTCCTCGCCGCGCAGCGGCTGGACGCCGACTACCTGCTCGAGCTCGAGGCCGACCGGATGTTGCACAACTTCCGGAAGAACGCCGGCCTCGAACCCAAGGCCCCGGTGTACGGCGGCTGGGAATCGGTCGAACCGTGGATCTGGATCCGCTGCCACGGCCACACGCTCGGCCACTACCTGACCGCCGCCGCGTGCATGTTCGAATCCACCGGCGACGCGCGCTTCGCCGAGCGCATCGATTACATCGTGGCCGAGCTCGCGGCGTGCCAGGCAAAGACCGGCGGCTGGCTCACGGCGTTTCCCGACGGCGTCGCGCCGCTCGTCGACAGCCTCGCCGGGGAAAAATTCGACGGTGTGCCGTGGTACACGACGCACAAGGTGCTCGCGGGTCTGCGCGATGCGTACCTGCATCGCGGCAGCGGGGAAGCGCGCAAGGTACTGGTCGCATTCACCGACTGGATAGACCGCGCCTGCGCGGACGTGCCCGAAGAACGCATGAAGAAGATGCTCGACCGCGAGCATGGCGGCATGAACGAGGTGCTCGCGGACGTCTACGCGATCGAAGGCGACAAGCGATATCTGGATCTCGCCCTGCGCTTCTGCCACGAGAGTGTTCTCGATCCGCTCGTGCGCGGCGTCGACCAGCTGGACGGATTACATGCCAACACGCAGATCCCGAAGGTCATCGGCTTCAGCCGACTCTACGAAGTGGGCGGCGATTCGTTCCGGAGCTTCGATAACGCGTCGCGGTTCTTCTGGCACACGGTGGTCGAACGACGTTCGTTCGCCACGGGCGGCCACGGCGACAACGAGCACTTCTTTCCCGTGAGCGACTTCGTGCAGCACCTGTCGTCGGCCAAGACGATGGAGACCTGCTGCACCCACAACATGCTGCGGCTCACGCGTTCGCTGTACGCGCGCGATCCCGAAATCGAGTTGATGGACTACTTCGAACGCGCGCTGTTCAACGGTATCCTCGCGTCGCAGGACCCGGAGACCGGCATGAACTCGTATTTCCAGGCGACACGGCCCGGATACGTGCGGCTCTATCACACGCCGTTCGATTCGTTCTGGTGCTGCACGGGCTCCGGCATCGAAAACCACGCGCGTTACGGAGAATCGATCTACGCGCACGACGGCGACACGCTCTTCGTCAACCTGTTCCTCGCCTCGACGCTCGACTGGAGCGCGCGCGGAATCAAACTGCGGCAGAGCACGCGCTTCCCGGACGAGGACACCACGCGCCTCGAGGTCACGCAAGGCGCGTCGCGACCCATCACGCTCGCGATCCGGCAACCGTCCTGGTGCCCCGTCATGACCGTGACGGTCAACGGCCGCGAGCGTCGCGTACGGCGGCGCGCGGGCAACTACTTCAAGCTGACTCGGGTGTTCCGCACCGGGGACGTGGTCGAGGTGCGCCTGCCGATGAGTCTCGCGCTCGAGCCGCTGCCGCCGGCACCGGTCGTGGGCAGTTCTTCTCCCGAAGCCGTGGCACTCGTCTACGGCCCAATCGTGCTCGCCGGCCGCATAGGCACGGCGGGGCTCACCCCCGGCTCGCAAATCATCATCAATGAGCGCAAGTCGGGCGAGATGCTCAACGACCCCGTCGCCATCCCGACCTGGACCCGGCCGCTGAACGAGCTGCTCGCCGCGACCACGCGAGTGGATGGACCAGCCCTGCGTTTCGTCGCGCGGGGTTTTGAGGGCAATGCCCAGGTCGAGCTGATTCCGTGGTTCCGGACCACGAACGAGCGGTACAACCTCTACTGGCGCCGCTCGTCGGGGCCGAACGGCAAATAAAACATCCTTGAGCCCAGCCGGGGCTCCAGAACCCGGGAAACCGCGAACTGGAGCCTTTCCTAGGGAAACCCGGTGTGACTCGCGTCACCGTGGTTTTGTCACATAACGGCCAAGATTCCCTTCGTGCCAATGGGAGAAACCGCCCGAGAGGGTCGGCGCGGCCCCGTTGTGCGTCCGTGGGAGGGAAATCGTGGCCATTCACAAAGTGCTGATCGTCGACGACGCGCGCCCTGATCTCATGAACCTGGAAAGGATCGTGAGCGCGGCGGGCTACACGACCCTCACCGCCACGAACGGCCTGCAGGCCGTCGAGATGTCGAAGACCGCCCTGCCCGACGTCATCCTGATGGACGTCAACATGGACCAGATGGACGGCTTCGCCGCCACGCGCGCCATCGGCGGCGATGCCGCGACCAAATCCATTCCCGTCGTGCTGGTCACCAGCAAGAACCAGAAGGCCGATCGCGTCTGGGCCCAGATGCTCGGCGTGAAAGGCTACGTGACCAAGCCGTACACACCCGACCAGATCCTCGGCGCGATCGCCGCCTGCGGCTGATCGATCCCATGAACCCCATGTTCCCACTGCCGTTAGGTCTGCCTCCGTTGCCCGCCGAGCTCGCGGCGCTGGCGCATCCCGGCGCGACCGGCGAGGAACATCCCGACGACATCGTCCGCCAGGCGTTTCGCATCGGGCAGGTGCGCATGCTCGCGCCGTTCGCCACCGCGAGCGAGCTCACCGAGATGCCGGCGGTCTATCCACTGCCGCGCCAGCCCGCCAACCTGCTCGGGCTCGTGAACCTGCACGGCCGCATCGTGCCGCTGTTCGATCTCGCGGCGCTGTTCGAGACGCAGCACCCGCCGCGCGAGAAGCGCATGTTGCTGGTCATCGGCCATGGCAGCGATGCCGCGGGCATCGTCATCGACGGCCTGCCCCGCCGCATGGTGTTCCGCCCCGAGGCCCAGATCATTCCGCCCGCGCTGCCCGCCAGGGCCGCGCTGGCCGTCACGGCCGCCTTCGCCGATCCCAAGGCGCAGGACCCCTGGTTCGAATTCGACTACGAGCAACTGCTCGACCAACTCGTGAGTTAATCCATGGCCATTCGCAATGCATTCGGCGCCCAGTCCATCCGGCAGAAACTGCTGCTCGGTACGCTGTTCCTCGCCATCATCCCCGTCGCCGTCACCTCGGTGATCGTCGGTCGCGAATCGCTCGACTCGGGCCGCGAGGCGCTCGAAGCGCAGGCGCGCGAATCGCTGATCGCACAGCGCGCCTCGAAGGCCGCGCAGATCACCGACTACTTCCAGTCGCTGTCCAACCAGGTGCAGGTGCTCGCCTCCTCGCCGGACGTCGTCAACGCGATGCGTGAGCTGCCCGGTGCATACGACAACTCGGTGCTCAACATCGCGGACCTCCCCGCCCAGCGTTCGCGCCTGGCGAAGTACTACTCCGGCGACTTCATCCAGGAATTCCAGAAGCGCAACACCGGCAAGCCGGTCGACATGACGCACCAGGTGACGACGCTGCCGGATCTCGCGATGAATCTGCAGTACCAGTACATTGCCGCGAACCCGAATCCTCCGGGCGCGAAGTACAACCTCGACCGCGCGAACGACGGCTCGCGTTACTCCGAGCTGCATGGCGCGATCCATGCGCACCTGCGCAACGCGCTGGGCCAGTTCGGCCTGTACGACATCTACCTGATCGAGCCGAAGAACGGCACGATCGTCTACTCCGTGTTCAAGCAGGTCGACTTCGCGACCTCGCTCGTGAACGGGCCTTACGCCAAGACCAGGCTCGGCGATGCGTTCCGGCAGTCGTGGAACCTGGAGCGGGCCGACCAGGTGGCGCTGTCCGAGTTCGGCGAATACCTGCCCTCGTACAACGACCAGGCCGCGTTCCTCGGCGCGCCCATCTTCGACGGCAATCGCAAGGTCGGCGTACTCGTCGTGCAGGTGCCGATCGACAAGATCAACTCGGTGATGACGCACGAAGGCAAGTGGAAGGAGCGCGGTCTCGGCGATACTGGCGAGACCTACCTGGTTTCCGCGGCCGACGGCACGCCGCGCTCGATCGCGCGTCTCGCGGTCGAGAACATCGATGCGTACGCCAGGAGCGTGACGGATGCGGGCTTCGCGCAGGGCGTCGCGAACGCCGTGCAGGCCAAGGGCACGGGCATCGGCCTCGTGCCGATCAAGACCCAGGCGACCACCGACGTGTTCGAGAAGGGTATCGCCGGCTACGGCGTGTACCCGAACTACGCGAAGCAGTCCGTGCTGGGCGCCTACGCGCCGCTGTCCGTGCTCGGATTGAGATGGGCGATCATCGCCGAGATCAAGGAAGACGAGGCGTTCGCCCCCGTGATGGCGGTGCGCGAGAAGGTGGTCGTGTGGTCGACCGGCATCGCGGTCACCCTGCTCGGCCTCGGCCTGCTGATCGCGTTCTCGCTGCTGCGCTCGGTCACGAAGCCGATCACGAAGATGCAGAACACCGTGAACGCGATCGCCGAGGGCGACTTCGCCGCGCGTTCGCAGCTCGGCGGCGACGACGAATTCGGGCAGCTCTCGCGCGCCTTCGACAACCTGCTCGATGACCGCGTCGCGCGTCTCGCCGAAGCCGAGCGGGAAAACGAAGACCTCAACAACTCGGTCGTGCAGCTGCTGCAGGCGGTCGCGCAGCTTTCGAACAAGGACCTGACGGCCAAGGCGCCCGTGTCGGCGAACGTCATCGGCACCGTGTCCGACTCGATCAATCTGCTCGCGCACGAGACCGGCCGGGTGCTCTCCGAGGTGACCAGCATCGCCGCGCAGGTGAAGCTCGCCACCGAGCGTGTGAAGCGCCAGGCGGACTCGGTGAACGCCACCGCCGCGGCCGAACGTTCGGACGTCGAGCGCGCGAGTGAAAACCTCGCGAACGCGAACAAGGTCATGACGCAGGTGGCCGAACTCGCCGCCGCGTCCAACCGCGCCGCGGAGCAGGCGACCACGTCCACCGTCACCGCGCTCGGCGCGGTGAACGAAACCGTGCGCGGCATGGAAGGCATCCGCGAGTCGATCGCCGAAGCGGAAAAGCGCATCAAGCGCCTGGGCGAACGTTCGCAGGAAATCACCGGCATCGTGAACCTCATCAACACGATCGCCGAGCGCACGCACGTGCTGGCGTTGAACGCGTCCATGCAGGCGGCCGCCGCCGGTGACGCGGGCCGCGGCTTCGCGGTCGTCGCGGAAGAAGTGCAGCGCCTCGCCGAGAGCTCGCGCCAGGCGACGCAGCAGATCGCGCAGCTCGTGAACAACATCCAGATCGAAACGGCCGACACGATCAACACGGTCAACAAGACGATTTCGCAGGTGGTCGCGGGTTCGGAGCTCGCCGCCAAGTCCGGTCAGCAGATGCGCGAGACGCAGCAGTCGACCGCCTCGCTCGTGGAGCTCGTCAAGCGCATCACCTCCTCCGCGCAGGTGCAGATGAAGATCACCACGGAGCTACGCAACCGCGTGCACCAGATCGGCGCCAGCACGGAGAAGACCGCGGCCGAGATCCTGCTGCAGTCGGAAGCGACCGCGGATCTGTCGAAGTCCGCAGACCGGCTCGTCGAGTCGGTGCGCGTGTTCAAACTACCCAGCAACCGGGCGGCCTGAAGAAGGAAAGATGCGAGGACAGGATCTCCTCAACGCGCTCGCCGACGAGCTCAAGGGCCTCGCGCCCGAGCTCGCGCAGGCGTACGACTCCGGCACCGATGCCGGATCGTCCGCGCGCGCGTCGAGTGATGCATCCTATGTAACGTCAGTCTCGCGGCTTTCTGAAGCCGCGGGCTACATGGGCCTGGCCGGCGTGCAGCGCATCTGCGGGTCGGTGCGGACCAACCTCGAACACCTGTCCGGCGACGACGCGGATGCTCGCCTGCTGGTGCGCGGTTTCTTCACCGAGTGGGCGCCGCTGCTCGAAACGCACCTGCGCGACGCCACGAATGTCTCCCACGTCGAGGCGCTGTGCGCGCACTTCGGCGGCGCCTGGGTGCCCGTCCCGCTCGACGACGCCGCGCTGAAGGAACTGCGTGCGGAACTGTCCGCCGCGCACGACATCGGCGCCGCGCTCGACCAGTCCGAGGACGCCGCGCCCGAAACGCTCACCGCCACCGATCTCACGCTCGACGTCTCGAACGACGTCGATGCCGCGCTCGTCGATGCATTCCTGAACGACTCCCCGCCGCAGGCGTCCGAAGTCACCCGTTCGCTGCAGGGCTGGATCGCCGACGCCTCGCAGAGCGAGCTGCTGCGGGCTGCAAAACGCAGCGCACACACCTTGAAAGGCTCGGCCAACATTCTCGGCATTCGCGGCGTCGCGAAGCTCGCGCATCGCCTCGAGGATCTGCTCGAGATCTGCGAAAGCGAATCCGCTCCGCCCTCGGCGCAGCGCGCCGCCGCGCTGATGGCCGCGGCCGACTGCCTCGAGCAGATGGTGGCGGCGGTCGCGGGCGAAGATTCCGCCCCCGACAACGTGCTCGCCGTGATCGGCATGCTCGACGCCGCGCGCGACAATTCCGCGGACGTCGAACAGGCCACGCCCGCGGTCGCCACCGCGCCCTCGCCCGCGACTCCGCAGCCGGCGCGCGCCGAAACCAAGGCCATGACGCGCGTGCCGACGCAGCTGCTCGACGATCTCGTGCGCATGGTCGGCGAGCTGACCATCAAGGTCGGCGAGCTCGAGCAGGAACTGAAGGCGACCGCGACGAATTCGAACCAGCTCGTCGAACAGGACCGCGCGATCCAGAAGCGGCTGTTCGAGCTCGAGAACTCGGTGGACATCCGCGGTCTCGCCGCGCGCCACAAGCTGCACGCCGTCGGATCGCAGCCGAGCGAGTTCGATTCGCTCGAGATGGACCAGTACAACGAAGTGCAGAGCATCACTCGCGCGTTGATCGAGGAAACCACCGACGCGCGCGACCTCGGGCTCGGCATCAAGGACGAGCTCGCCGGCCTCGCGGGCATCCTGCATCAGCAGCAGCGCCTCGTGCGCGAGCTCGCGCACCTGACGTCGCAGACGCGCATGGCGCCGGTTGAAACCATCATGCCGCGCCTGCAGCGCAACGTGCGCCAGACGGCGGCCGCGACCCACAAACAAGCCGAGCTCGTGGTGGTGGGCCAGGACATCCTGGTCGACGCCGACGTGCTCAACCAGCTGATCGATCCGTTGCTGCACATCCTGCGCAACGCCGTCGACCACGGACTCGAGTCACCCGACGAACGCGCCGCGGTGGGCAAGCCGCGCACGGGTCGCATCACGCTCACCGTCACGCGCCGCGGGCAGGTCGTCACCGTGCAGGTGGCGGACGACGGCCGCGGTCTCGACCTCGTCGCGGTCCGGCAAAAAGCCGTGGAAAGAGGTTTGCTGGCGGCGGACGCCGAACCGGGCGACGCGGAAATCGCGCGCCTCACGTTGCTGCCGGGCTTCTCGACGCGCGACGCGGTCACGGAAATCTCCGGTCGCGGCGTCGGCCTCGACGTGGTCGCCACGCGCCTGCGCGCATTGTCCGGCTCCATCGACATCCGCTCTCAGGCCGGCCAGGGCCTGACCATAGAGCTGCGCTTCCAGGCTTCCCTGGTCGCGACGCACGCGCTGTTCGTGCGCGACGGCGGCCAGGTGTTCGGCCTCGCCTCGCACGCGGTGCGCCGCGCCTTCCCGGCGGTCGCGGTCAAACTACGCCGCGAGAACGGCGCGCTCGTCGGCGTGGTCGACGACGGCGCGGAAGAGCAGAAATATCCCGCGCACGAACTCGGCGCATTGACGGGTCTCGCACCCGCTGCGTTTCCCGAGCGGCGCAATCTCGTCGTGGTCGACACCGATACGGGCCCCGTCGGCGTGCTCGTCGATGCCGTGCTCGACGCGGGCGAACTCGTCACGCGCCCCACGGGCCGCTATCTCAAGCGCATTCCGGGCGTGACGGGCGTCGGTCTCACAGGCAGCGGCGCGGTGATCCCGCTGCTGGACATCGCCGAGCTCGCGCGCAGTCCGCGCGAGGAAGGCCTGCGTGCCGCGGCTGCCGCGCGCGCCCAGGCGCAGCGACGCAAGCGCGCGCTGGTCGTCGACGACTCGCTCTCCGTGCGGCGCGCGATCGCGAACCTGCTCGAGGATCACGGCTACGACGTCACGCTCGCCCGCGACGGCCTCGAAGCCGTCAAATCGCTCGAGACCGCGCCGCCCGACGTGCTGCTGACGGACCTCGAAATGCCGAACATGAACGGCCTGGAGCTCGCGCAGCACGTGCGTTCGCGCCCCGAGCTCGAAGGCCTCACCGTGATCATGATCACCTCACGCTCGATGGACAAACATCGCCGCCAGGGCCTGTCCGCGGGCGTGGACGTTTACCTGACCAAACCATTCGCCGACAACGAGCTACTGCAACACGTGGCCGATGCCGTTACCGGGCGCGTCGAAAGACGCGTCGCAGCCGGCTAAGCCAAGCAAGGGACGCCGCCATGACAAACAAGACCCGCATCCTCAACGTCCGAGTCGTCGGTTTCTCCGCGCCGGAACGCCAGATGCTCAACTCCATCTTCCTGTTGTCGGTCGCGCCCGCGCGGCAGATCGGCTACAAGCTGTGGGTGGCCGAAAGCGGTGTCGCTCCGGACATGTACCTGCTCGATGGCGACAGTGACAGCGCGGTCGCGAGCTGGCAGGCCACGTTCTCCAGCACGTCGGACCGGACGCTCGTCGTCGGCGCGAAGAACACCGATCTCGGTGTCGCCTCCGCCGCGCGCCCGCTGGGTCTCAAGGTGGTCGGCGCGATGGACCGACTCGCCATCGCACTCAACAACGTCGAGCGCGAATCGGCGGCGGCGCTGGACATCTCCGCGCCGCGCGCGGGCGGCACGTTGTCCACCGCGAGCACGACGCTCGACAGCTCGACGTCCTCGCCCACGTCCTCGCCGAAATTCGATGCGAGTATTTCGTCGCGCGTGAATACCGCGGCGACCGCGAAACAGCCTGCGCTGTCCGCCAGCATCAACGCGGCGGTTCCCGCCTCCGCCGCGAGTCTCACGGCAGCCGGCCAGGGGGCCAGTGCCGCGGCCGGCGCCGGCGCGTCGGCCAGCGCCACCCTGTCGACTACCGCCTCGACCAGCGCGTCCATGATCAAGCAGGCCGCGACCGCGAAACTTTCCGGAACGCTGCCCACGTCGATGACGGCAAACGCGCCCGCCGCCACCGTGTTGCCGAGCGTCACGCTCGCGCCGAACGTGGTTCCGCAGCTCGACGCGAACGACAAGTCGCTCAACGAAAAGCCGGTCACCGAAAAGACCGTCGACAGGATCCTGACTGACGGGACCGCCACCGGAACCGACAAGACCGGGAACACCGGCGTGACGCCCGCGCCGAGTGGCCTGACCAACATGTCGAGCGGCGTGACGCCGCTGTCGCCCGCGGCGTTGTCCGCGGTCGTGAATTCGACGTCGCGCACGAACCTGCGTGTCGTTCCGCCGCCCTCGCCGCTCGCGGCTTCGCTGCCGACCGCGGCCAGCACCGCGCGCATCGCCGAGGCGCCGATGCAGCCGCCGCCGACGGTCCAGGTCACGCCGCCGGCCGCCGCGACCTCGCCGCCGGCGCCCGCCACGCCAGCGAGCCCGGCCGTTTCCACCACGCGCCAGGAAGAACAGGCGTTCCGCGTGCTGTGCGTGGACGACAGCCCGCTCATGCGCACGTTCCTCCAGAACAAGCTGCAGCCCTACGGCATCCAGCCGGAGTTCGCCGCGTCGGGCGAAGAGGCGTTGTTCAAGATCTCGAAGCAGCACAACGCGAAGCAGCCGTACGACCTCGTCTTCCTCGACGTGTTGCTGCCGGGCATGGACGGCTACGACGTCTGCAAGATGATCAAGAAGAACAAGGACAATGCGCTCATGAAGGTCGTCATGCTCACGAGCAAGGACAAGACCTTCGACAAGATCCGCGGCACGATGGCCGGCTGCGATGGGTACCTGACGAAGCCGGTCGACGAGCTGAAGCTCCGCGCCATCATCGAACGCCACTCGGTATCGCGCTGACATGACGGAACGGGTCCTCATCATCCGGCACGCGTCGGGCCTGGTGAACCGGGCGCGCCGCATGGCCATCGAGAAATGGCCGCAGGCGAGGCTCGAGGTTCACGATCTCGCCGCCTACGGCAAGCCGCCCGCGGACTTCCGCTGGGACCGCTACGCGCAACTGCTCATCGACGACGAGTACCTGCGCAAGGAAGGCCTGTTGTGGTTGTCGGACCTGCGCAGCCGGCCTAACTTCCCGAAGATCGTGCGCGTGCCGTCCGAAGTGCCGCGGCACAGGCCGCCTGCCGAGATCGAGGTCAAAGCGCCCCCGGTCCCGCCGCCGCGCAAGTCCGAGTCGCGTCCGGCCGCGGCCGAGATCAAGCCGATTCCGCAGAACGTGAGCAAATCGACGAGCCGGCCGGCGGCGGCTCCCGACAGCCCGAGCATGATCCTGCGCGCCGAGGCCAAGCGCCTCGCCGACGCGGAGGCGGTGCTCAAGTCCGCCGGAATCCAGGGCTTCACGCCCGTGAAGGCGCTGGGCAGCGGCGCGACGGCGAACGTCTGTCTATGCGAGCGCGGACCGGAGAAGCAGCAGGTCGTGCTCAAGATCCTCAAGGGCGAAGGCAGCGGCGATTCGGATCTGCTGGCCCGGTTCGTCCAGGAATATTTCGCGGCGTCGAGCATAGATAGCCCGTACGTGGCGAAAGTGTACGAGCACGGCTTCAGCGAGACGCACGCCTACATAGTCATGGAGTACTTTCCCGCCGGTGACCTGCGCGCGCGCCTCCAGCGCGAGCGGCCTGGCGTGGAGGAAACGTTCCTCATCATCGGTTCGATTCTCGCGGCGCTGACGTCCGTGCACGAGGCCGGCATCATCCATCGCGATCTCAAGC
>JAEYUC010000061.1 GCA_023433705.1 Pseudomonadota bacterium | reverse complement strand
GGCCGCGCCCGCCGCCGCGCCGGTGGCCGCGCTGCCGGTCGCCGCCGAAGCGCCGGCGCGCCGCGCGAATGAACACGTGGTCGCCGCGCCCATGGTGGGCACTTTCTATGCCGCGGCCTCGCCCGGCTCGAAGCCCTTCGTGGAGATCGGCACCGAGGTCAAGGAAGGCCAGGTCCTCTGCATCATCGAAGCGATGAAGATGATGAACCAGATCGAAAGCGACAAGGCCGGCAAGATCACCGCCATCATGGCGACCAACGGCGATCCGGTGGAATTCGGACAGCCCTTGTTCGTGATCGAGTAAGCCGGCGCCATGCTCGACAAGATCGTCATTGCGAATCGCGGCGAGATCGCGCTCCGGATATTGCGCGCCTGCCGCGAGCTCGGCATCAAGACCGTCGCCGTGCATTCCACGGCCGATTACAACCTCAAGCACGTGCTGCTCGCCGACGAATCGGTGTGCATCGGCCCGCCGCAGTCGCAGAAGAGCTACCTCAACATGCCCGCGATCATCAGCGCGGCCGAGGTGACCGACGCGGTGGCCATCCACCCGGGCTACGGCTTCCTGTCGGAGAACGCGGATTTCGCGGAGCGCGTGGAGAAGAGCGGCTTCACGTTCATCGGCCCGCGCGCCGACGTGATCCGCATGATGGGCGACAAGGTTTCGGCCATCAACGTGATGAAGAAGGCCGGCGTGCCCTGCGTGCCCGGCTCCGGCGGCCCGTTGGGCGACGTGCCGGAAGAGAATTTCAAGATCGCCAAGGACATCGGCTACCCGGTCATCATCAAGGCCTCGGGCGGCGGCGGCGGACGCGGCATGCGCGTCGTGCACAGCGAAGCCGCGCTGCTCAACGCGATCTCCGTGACCAAGGGCGAAGCCCTCGCGGCGTTCAACAACGACCAGGTGTACATGGAGAAATTCCTGGAGCGCCCGCGTCATATCGAATTCCAGGTGCTCGCGGATCATCACGGCAACGTGATCCATCTCGGCGAGCGCGACTGCTCCATGCAGCGCCGCCACCAGAAGGTGGTCGAGGAAGCCCCGGCTCCCGGCATCACCGAGAAGCAGCGCGAGATGATGGGCGAACGCGTGGTCGCGGCCTGCAAGGCCGTGGGATACCGCAGCGCCGGCACGCTCGAGTTCCTGTACCAGGACGGCGAGTTCTACTTCATCGAGATGAACACGCGCATCCAGGTCGAGCACCCGGTGACCGAGCTCATCACGGGCATCGACCTGGTGAAGGCCCAGCTCATGATCGCGTCGGGCGAAAAGCTGCAGTACACGCAGAAGGACATCAAGCTCACGGGCCATGCGATCGAGTGCCGCATCAACGCCGAGGACGCGAAGACCTTCATGCCCTCGCCCGGGCCGATCAAGCTGTGGCACGCGCCCGGTGGTCCCGGCATCCGGGTGGATAGCCACATCTACTCGGGCTACAACGTGCCGCCGCACTACGACTCGCTGATCGCCAAGGTCATTTCGTACGGCGACACGCGCGAGACCGCCATCGCCCGCATGCGCAACGCGCTCGCGGAGATGGTCGTCGAGGGCATCAAGACGAACACGGCGCTGCACCAGGAGATCTTCACGCACCAGGCGTTCCGCAGCGGTGGCCAGGACATTCACTACCTGGAGCGCCGCCTGGGGCTGAAGTAGGTAGTTCGAGGCGTCGCCTTGCCGCAACTGGCTCTCACACTCAACCTCGACGGACTCGATGCCGAGGCCGTCGAGGAAGCCTGCTTCGAATTCGGCGCCCTCGCGGTGTCGTACACCGATCAGCGCGACGATCCCATCCTCGAGCCGGCGCCGGGTGAGTTCCGGCTGTGGCCGCATGCGCGGCTGCAGGCATTGTTTCCTTTCGAAACCTCGCCGCAGGAGATCGTATCGGGCCTGTCGCACGTGTTGCGGCTGCCCGAAGAGCGCTTCTCGCTCGAGACGCTCGCGGACCGCGTCTGGGAGCGCGAGTGGCTGCGCGATTTCCACCCGATGTGTTTCGGCGAGCGGCTGTGGGTCGCGCCTCACCACTCGCACGTGCACACGCCGAACGCGGTGATCGTGCGGCTCGATCCGGGCCTCGCGTTCGGCACGGGCACGCACGCGACGACGGCCATGTGCCTCGCCTGGCTCGACCAGAACGCGAAGGAAGGCCAGCTCGCCATCGACTATGGCTGTGGATCCGGCGTGCTCGCGGTGGCGGCGGTAAAGCTCGGTGCGCGCGCGGCGTACGCCTACGACATCGATCCGCAGGCCCTCACGGCCACGCGGGACAACGCCGCGGCGAACGGCGTGGCCGACCGCGTACACGTCATCGAGACCGACGACGCGCTGCCCACGGGCGCGGACATCCTGCTGGCTAACATCCTGTGCGGCCCGCTGTGTGAGCTCGCGCCGCGCTTCGCCGCGCTGACGCGGCCGGGCGGCCGCATCGTGCTCGCGGGCCTGCTCGCGACGCAGGCCGAAGAAGTGACACAGGCTCACGCGCCGTGGTTTGATATTCAGCCATTCGCGACGCGCGATGGCTGGACGGCCCTCACCGGCATTCGCGCCGGGTAACCGCGCTCGAGAATCCGCATGTTCACCGTCTGCCCCAAATGCACGCTCACCCTGGTCGTCACGACCGTGGACCTGCGCGCGGGCCAGGGTTACGTGCGCTGCGGCCGCTGCGCGAACGTATTCAATGCGCTGATCGCATTGCGTGAAGGCGACCCGGACAGCGCCGCGGACACGGCGAAGCGACGGATCGCGGAAACCGGATCCACGCCACCGCCGAATCCCGCGCTGGGGTCGGGCGTTGCGATGGATCCGGAGCCGGAGCCCGAGCCGGAATCCCAGCCCGAGCCGGAAGACATCGTCCTCAGCGAGGAATCGCTCGAGTTCGACGCGGCTTCGACGGATGTTTCCGAAATCTTCATCGAGCCGCCGGTCGAGGAAACCTCCGGCAATTTCGAGACGGTCGTGCTGGCGGAGGAAACTCCGGTCGAGCCCGCGGCGCCCTTCGAGCTGATGGCTGAAGAAGAGGCCGCGCCCGAGGCGACCGACGAACCCATCGGCGAACCTGAGTCGATCGGCGAGCCCGAGGCGGTCGAGGAACCTGAGGCGCTCGGCGATCCCGTCGAAGAGCCAGTCGACGACGAATCGCACATCCAGACGCACACGCCCGGTGGCGAATGGTCGCTCGACGACGATCTACCCGAACCCCGTTACGACGAGGACTCCGCGAGCACCGAGCTGCCCGCCCTCGCGGATGAAGTCTCCGCGGAATCCGCGCCCGAATCCGACCCGGCCTGGGTCGAGGAAATGTTCGCTGAGGCCGAAGCCGAAGTCGTTCGTCAGCGCACCGGCGAACACCTCGTCCAGGTCGACGACACGCCAGCCGAGGATGCCGTGGCCGAGACGGCGGCGGACGTCGCCGAGCCCGTTGCCGGGGATTCGGGCCCGGCCGAGTCCGACGTGCCCACCGAGCCCAATCTCGAACTGCTCGGCGCGCCGGCCAAGCCGCGCCCGTCGTGGCAGTACGTGACGGGTGTCGCCGCTCTCGTACTCGTGCTGATCGGCCAGATCATTCATCACCATCGCCAGGCGATCGTCCTGAATCCCACTTTCGGCAAGACCGTATCCACTGTTTACGGCTGGTTCGGCGCCACGCTGGCGCCGCGCTGGGATCTGAACGCGTACACGGTCAAACAACTCGGCGCCGAAGCCGAAGGCGGCGAAGGCACGCGGTTGCGCGTGCGGCTGTCGGTGCAGAACTCCAGCGAACGCGTGCAGCCGCTGCCGCTCGTGCGCCTCACCCTGAAGGATCGCTACGACAACGCCGTCGCGACGCGCGACCTCGAGCCCGCCGAATACCTGCCCGCGCGCGTTGCGGACCAGCGGCTGCTCGAGCCGGATCAGCGCATCGACGCCGAGTTGCACGTGATCGATCCGGGTCGGGCCGCGATCGGCTTCGAAATCGACGCCTGCCTGCGCGCCGAGAACGGCGCCATCGGCTGCAAGAGCGACCTGCGCGCCCGGCCCGCGGGCTGAACCGGCGACGATTTCCATGCGTATCGGACCCTATGAGCTGAGCTCGGCGGTGCTGCTCGCCCCGATGGCGGGCGTCACGGATCGCCCGTTCCGTCAACTCGCGCGCTCGTTCGGTGCGGGCCTCGCCGCATCGGAAATGATCACGAGCGACGTGCGTCTTTGGAGTACGAAAAAGACGCAGAGACGCATGGATCACATCGGTGAGCCCGAGCCGCGCGTGGTGCAGCTCGCGGGCGCGGATCCCGAGCCGCTGGCGGAGGCCGCGCGGCGTAATGTCGATCTCGGCGCGCAGATCATCGACATCAACATGGGTTGCCCCGCGAAAAAAGTGTGCAACCGGTTGTGTGGTTCCGCGTTGCTCACCGATGAGGCGCTGGTCGGAAAAATTCTCGAAGCGGTCGTGTCCGCCGTGAACGTGCCGGTAACTCTCAAGACTCGCACCGGTTGGAGCCGCGATCAGAAGAATGGAGTGCGCATCGCCCAGCTAGCCGAATCGTGTGGCATCGCAGCGCTCGCGGTGCACGGACGCACGCGCGAGGATTTCTACGACGGCACAGCGGAGTACGAAACCATTCGCGAAATCAGATCGCGAACAAAAATTCCGCTCATTGCGAACGGTGATATTGATTCGCCGCAAAAAGCGCGCGCGGTGCTTGATTTCACAAGCGCAGAAGGAGTAATGCTCGGCCGCGCCGCGCATGGCTCGCCGTGGATCTTCCGTGATGTCAATTATTTTTTATCTCACGGAAAAAATGCGCCCGCACTTCCACTCCGGAAAATTTGCGATACCATCCTCGCGCACCTCGAATCCCTCTACGCTTTTTACGGTGAAGAGACAGGAGTTCGAGTCGCACGCAAACACCTCGTTTGGTATTTGGAAAAGTTGCAGGATGCACCTGACGCTCGTCGGGAGTTGATGGCAGCTGCAACGTCGGCGTCGCAGTTTGCGTTGTCGAAAAAAATTCTCGATCACTGGGCGACCCGTGACGAGAACCGCGTTGCTACCTGGGGAGGTGCTGCAGCGACGGCATAAAAGTGTTCAGGCTCGGGCACAGACGATGGGGCGAAGCTAATGACGGCGAAAACTTCTCGGACTCGCAAGGACTCCGGTCGTAACGGCACGTTCGAAGTGCCACTCAGAAATCACGCGGAACGCGCCCTCTCCGACTACTTCTCGAACCTGAACGGCCACAAGCCGGCGCACCTGTACGACCTCGTGCTGCGCGAGGTGGAGGAACCCCTGTTCCGCGCCGTGCTGGACTATTCGGCCGGCAATCAGTGCCGCGCCGCGGCGATTCTCGGCATCAACCGGGGCACTCTGCGCAAGAAGCTGCGACAATTCGGCCTTTCTGGCTGAGTCACTTCCTTCGGTAAACATGCTGGTCACGATTCGCAGAGCCCTGCTGTCGGTCTCCGACAAGACGGGGCTGGTTGATTTCGCTCGCACCCTGGTTGCGCGGAAAGTCGAATTGCTGAGCACGGGCGGTACGGCCCGCCTGCTCATCGACGCGGGCATCCCCGTCACCGAGGTCTCGGCCTATACGGGCTTCCCGGAGATCATGGACGGCCGCGTCAAGACGCTGCATCCGCGCGTGCACGGGGGTCTGCTGGGGCGCCGGGGCGTCGACGACGCCGTCATGGCCAAGCACGACATCCCGCCCATCGACCTGCTGGTCGTGAACCTCTACCCGTTCGCGCAGACGGTCGCGAAGCCCGACTGCACGTACGCCGACGCGATCGAGAACATCGACATCGGCGGGCCGGCCATGGTGCGCGCCGCGTCCAAGAATCATGAGTCCGTGACGGTCATCGTCGATCCGGCCGATTACAAGGCGGTCATCGAGGAGCTCGAGGCGAATGCGGGCGCGACCAGCATCGACACGCGTTCGCGGCTCGCGGCCAAGGCGTTCGCGCACACCGCGAAGTACGACACGATGGTGTCGAATTACCTGCTGAACCGCGAAGGCAATGCGGCGGAAACGTTTCCGCAGACGCTGCCGCTGGTTTACGAAAAGATCCAGGACTTGCGTTACGGCGAGAACCCGCACCAGAAGGCCGCGTTCTATCGCGAGCCGCAGCTGCAGGGCTCCTGCGTCGCGAACGCACGCATGCTCCAGGGCAAGGAGCTCTCGTTCAACAACATCGCCGACACGGACACCGCGGTCGAATGCGTGCGCGTGTTCGCGGAACCCGCGTGTGTGATCGTCAAGCACGCGAACCCGTGCGGGGTGGCCACCTCGGTGTCGCTGGTGGACGCGTATGACCGGGCGTATCGCACGGATCCGACTTCCGCGTTCGGCGGCATCATCGCGTTCAACCGCGAGCTCGACGAGGACACCGCGAAGGCGATCACCGAGCGGCAGTTCGTCGAGGTCATCGCCGCGCCGTCCGTGTCCGTCGCCGCGGGTGCGGTGCTCGCGGGCAAGCAGAACGTGCGGGTGCTGATCACGGGGCCGCTGTCGAAGTCCTGCCCCTCCGAACTCGAGTACCGCAGCGTCGTGGGCGGACTGCTCGTGCAGAGCCGCGATACCGCGCTGGCGTTGCCCGAGACGTTCAAGGTCGTCACCGAGAAGCAGCCCACGCCGACGCAGTACGCGGACCTGTGGTTCGCCTGGCGCGTGTGCAAGTACGTGAAGTCGAACGCGATCGTGTTCGCGCGCGATGGCATGACGATCGGTGTGGGCGCGGGGCAGATGTCGCGCGTGTATTCCACGCGCGTCGCCGCGCTCAAGGCGAAGGACGAGAATCTCGAAGTCGCGGGCAGCTCGATGGCGTCCGATGCGTTCTTTCCGTTCCGCGACGGTATCGACGTCGCGGCGGAATACGGCATCAAGGCGATCGTGCAACCCGGCGGCAGCAAACGCGACGACGAAGTCATCGCGGCGGCCAATGAACACGGCATGACCATGGTGTTCACGGGCATGCGCCACTTCCGGCACTGATGAAAGTCCTGATCGTCGGGTCCGGCGGGCGCGAACACGCGCTGGCGTGGAAATGCGCGCAATCGCCGAAGGTTTCCGAAGTCCTGGTAGCGCCCGGCAATGGCGGCACCGCCACCGAGCCGCGCGTGCGCAACGTGAACGTCGCCGCCGAAGACGTGGCCGGGCTCGTGGAGCTCGCGAAAACCGAAAAGGTCGGCCTCACGATCATCGGGCCCGAAGCCCCGCTGGTGCTCGGCGTCGTAGACGCATTCCAGGCCGCCGGCCTGCGTTGTTTTGGACCGCGCCAGGCCGCCGCGCAGCTCGAGGGCTCCAAGGCCTTCACCAAGGAGTTCCTGAAGCGCCACGGCATTCCCACGGCGGCGTATGCGACGTTTACGCGCGAGACCTTCGACCCCGCCTGGGTGCGCGCCCAACGCATGCCGATCGTCGTAAAGGCTTCGGGCCTGGCGGCCGGAAAGGGCGTGATCATCGTGAACACGGCGGACGAGGCCATCGAGACCGCGCAGGCCATGTTCGGTGGGCAGTTCGGCGCCTCCGGCGACCAGGTCGTCATCGAGGAATTCCTGCCGGGCGAGGAAGCGAGCTTCATCGTCATGGCGGACGGCAAGAACATCGTGACCATGGCGACGTCGCAGGACCACAAGCGCCTGCGCGATGCGGATGAAGGCCCCAATACGGGCGGCATGGGCGCCTATTCGCCCGCCCCCGTGGTCGACCAGGCCATGCACGAGCGCATCATGCGCGAGGTCATCGAGCCCACCATTCGCGGGCTCGCCAGGGACGGCACGCCGTACACCGGATTCCTGTACGCCGGGATCATGGTGCATCCGGACGGCACGCCGAACGTGCTCGAGTACAACTGCCGTTTCGGCGATCCGGAGACCCAGCCCATCATGATGCGGCTGCAGAGCGACCTCGTGGAATTGTGCGAGGCGGCGCTGGATCAACGACTCGACCAGGTGCGCGCCGACTGGGACCCGCGCGCCGCGCTCGGCGTCGTGCTCGCGGCCGGCGGTTATCCCGAGACCGTGCGCAAGGGCGATGCGATCGCCGGACTCGAGGCCGCGGCCAAACTACCCGGAAAGGTTTTCCACGCGGGCACGAAGGCCGTGGACGGCAGAGTGCTCACCAACGGCGGACGGGTGCTGTGCGCCGTGGGCCTGGGCGACACGGTATCGGCGGCGCAAGCGCAGGCATATGCGCTCGTGGACGCGATTTCGTGGCCGGAGATGCAGTGCCGGCGCGATATCGGCTATCGCGCCATCGCGCGCGAAAACGCCGCGCGCTGATTGGGGACAGATTTATTTAATGACGATAAGTCGTCGTTATCGTCAATAAATAAATCTGTCCCCAAAGCTCACTCGTTGAACTGCAGGAACGAGGTCACCGTCGACGGCAGCACGTCGTAGCGATACGGCACGTAGATGGTCACGCCGAGCATGCCGTCGCGCACCCACTGGATCGGCTGATCGATGCCGCGTGCGACCACCTTGTAGTCGGAGCCGAGCGCGGAGGTCACTTTCTTCACGTCGGCGGCGAAGAGCTCGATGACTTCGTCGCGGTACTGCTCCGGATTGACGATGCTGATGACGAAGTCGTCGTCCTCGTCGATCTCGGTGCGCCCCACAGGCTTGATTCCCCTGGCGAAATCCCGAAGCTTCGCGACCAGCGCGGTGGTGTTCGAAACCTGCGCGGGAATACGCGTCTTCACCGAGATCGTGGCCTCCGAGGTGTCGGGCCGCTGGCCGCCGACCAGTTCGAGCGTGGCCGAATCGAGCCGCAGCGGCAGTACGAGATCGTTGTCGCCGATCACGGATAGTTCGATCGACTTGTCGCGCGCGGCCGCGGCCAGCATCGCTCGCAGGGTTTCCTTGATTTCGTTCGTGCGCGTTTTCTCGTCGCGCGAATCGTTGCTCACGCCGACGTTGAGCAGGATGTAGTCGCCGGACCGCTTGAGATGCGCGCCGGGAATCGGCGCATCCGCGCGTACGCCGGTGACCACGACTTCTTCGATGTCCTGCGCGTGCGCGGCGCACACGCCCAGCGCCGCCAGCAGCGCCAGCAATCCTCTCGTCTTCTTCATGACCCTGCTCCCCGGTTGACCTGAACTTGGGACGGATCAGGCGGGCGAAACCTTGGAGTGCGGACGGCGCCAGAGCATCGCGGCGATCGACGCGACGAAGAACAGCGTGCAGAAGATGCTGCCCTCGGGACCCTGCGCTCCGCCGGTCAGGTAGTCAGGTCCGACGGGCGAGAGCTGCACGAGCAACGCAGGCGTATCGGTCACGAGACCGGTTACGGGAAGCTCGAAGCCCGTGGCCAGCAACCAGTTCCAGCCGGTGTGCCAGCCCATCACGCCCCAGATGTTGCCGGCGCGCAGCGTCCAGGCGCAGGCGAACGCGGCGAACAGCACGAGATTCAGCGTCACCAGCCACGGCTGTCCGGGACTGAAGTGCAGCAGGCAGAACACCACCGATGTGAGGATCACCGCCAGCGCCACGTTGAACTTGCGGGCGATGACCGACAGCTGCCAACCCCTGAAAACGAGTTCTTCCACGCTGGCTTGCACCGCGAAACACGCCAGCAGGATGACGATGTTCAGCAACGCGGCGGGTGACCGCAGTCCTTTCACGTACGAGACCGCTTCGTAACCTCCCGCCATCCAGCTCGCGAAGACCACGAAGAGGATCGTCGCGCATCCGATGGCAACCCCGCGCAGGAAGAGGCCCGTCGCCCCCGGTCGGGTCAGGCCGATCGTCGCGAACGGGCGGCGCTCGACGAACTTCACCCACGCGAGCACCAGCAATCCTGTGACGCCGAAGGGAATCAGCAGGAACGCGGCCAAGCCGACGGTGCCGATCGGATCGCCGTTCGCATCCACCCATTGCAGTGGCTGGAATCCGAGCATGGCGCCGATCGCCGGCACCAGCACGAAAATCAATGCGAGGAACGGCGCGAGTGCGCCCCAGGGGATCCATCCCCGGGCGGGTTCCGGGGAGAACAAGGCCCGAGAATTCAGGTGCGATTCCTCAAGGCCACTTCTCCTCCGCCACGATCCTGCCGATTTCAGCGTGCGCGGCGACCAGGTCCTTGAGCGGCAACTTCGATTCGCTCATGAAGACGGCGATGAGGATCGGCCGGCGCTCGAGTGGATAGGCGATCGCGACGTCGTTCACCGCGCCGTTCGGCCCGGTGCCGGTCTTGTCGCCCACCTGCCAGCCGCGCGGCAGGCCGCCGCGCAGTCGATCCCGGCCGGTGTTGGCGGCGTTCATCCAGTCGATGAGGATCGCGCGCGAAGGCAGCGAGATGACGTCCTGCGTGAAGATCCGGAGCATCGAATCGACCATCGCGCGCGGCGTCGTGGTGTCGCGCGGGTCGCCGGGTACATTGCTGTTCAGATCGAGCTCGAGCCGATCGAGGCGCGTGACCTCGTCGCCGATGCTGCGCATGAACTGCGTCAGTGTTTCCGGCCCGCCCATGGAGTTGAGCAGGATGTTGGCGGCCGCGTTGTCGCTGCGGGTGACGATGGCCGCGCACAGGTCCTTCACGGTCATCGCCTGCTCGCCCGCGGCGAGCGCCGCCTCGACCATGGGTGAAGTCGGCAGCAGGTCCTTGCGCGCGATCGGCAGCGGGTATGAAAGCGGAAATGCGCCCCGGTCCACCTGCCAGAGGATCCCGGCCGCGAGCAGCATCTTGAACGTCGACGCCATCGCGTAGCGCGAATGTTCGTCGTAGCCGATGCGCTTGCCGCTCTGCGAATCGAGCACGTGTACGCCGAGCCGGCCGCCGATCCGCTTGTGGATGGCCTTGAGCTTGCGTTCCGCCTGCGCCGCCGCGGCCGGCCCCGCGAGCGCGGCGGCCGCGGCCAGCGTCACGAGCTGGCGCCGCGTGATCATCAGTCCTCCGCCAGCACGACGATCTTGTCGTGCTCGGTGAAGGTGTGTTTCTCGGATTTCTTCGGATTCACGTTCACTCCGTACCCGCGTGACTTGTCGTCGGCGTATTCCATGATGCGGTAACCGATCGCGGTTTCGCCACGCTGCGCGGCGGCCTCGAGCACGGTGTAGAAATCAACCGTCGAGCCGAGTTTCACGTAGTCGGTCATGGGACGAATGTATATCTCGCTTCCCTCGGAGCTGAACAGCACCTTGAACACTTTTTCGAGGTGCTTGTTCTCCGACAGCTGCGACATCATGAGGCTCACGAGCTTGTCGCTCACGATGAAATCGTCGGCGCGCGCGATCTGCGCGAGCGCGCGGTTCCGGATGTCCATCATCTCGCTCACGATGGACAGCCGCGTGCCCGCGGAATCGGCCAGATTGCGCAGGTGCAGCAACGTGATGAGCGTCTTCGCATCGGCCTCCTGGATCGGCAGGTCGCTGTAACTCAGCAGGATGACGTGCTCGAAGCTCGCGGCCTTGACCGCCGCGAGGGTCGCCGCATGCGTGATGTCGCCGTCGGCGAAGCGCACCTTCTGGCGCTTCATGCGCCGGGCCACATTGAGCAGCGTGTCGCGCACGCCGTCCTGGCGGCAGATCACGATGGTCTCGGAGCCGGGCGCGACGTAGTTGTCGAGCTCCTCGATGATGGCCTGCGCCTTGCGGTTCCAGCCGAGGATGAGGATGCGCTCGGGCGCTGGCGGCAGACGCTCGCGATGCGACAGCGCGCTCGTGTCCGGCAGACCGCCGCCCGCATCCGGGCGCAGGACGAGCGTATCGTCGTCCTCGGTGATCGCGATGACGCTGTCGTCGCGGTTGAATGTCGTATCCATCGGCGGGTTGATGAGCACGTCGCCGTTGCCGCGCATGATGCCCATGACGGTCGAGTCCTCGTACGCGGCGATGATCTCGCGGTACGTGCCACCCGCGAGGGCGGGCTCGTTCTTGAAGTAGATTTCCGCGCCGTCGAAATCGAGTAGTTCGGTGTACACGACGGACAGGCCAGACTGGCGGCAGGTCTGCGCCGTCACGCGCGCGATCAGGTCCTCGCCCTGGATGTAGATGGCTTCCTTGCCGCCGACCAGCGCGGCCGCCTCGAGATTCCGCGGTTCGCGGATCTCCGCGACGATGTGGTAAGGCTCCTGCTTGCGGTGCGGGTTGTTCGTGATCGCGAGCACGGACTTTATAACGTGGATGTCCGGGTTATCGGTCTCGGGCGCGAGCACGATGATCGAACGCGCCGAATGCGGATCGACCACCGCGAGATCGTCGAGGTCGAGCGGATTGCCGCTGCGGCAGATAATTCGCGTGTTCTTCGTCGACGGAAACTTGGCGCGGATCTCATCCTCCATCTCGATCTTGTCGCGGTCCGACAGGATCACGATGCACGGGTCCTTCTGGTTCTCGTTCGCGATCAGCAACTCACCGACGATCGAGAACACCTTGCTCGACCAGCCGAGGATCAGCGTGAAGCCCTGCTCGATGACCCGCGAGCGGCCCTTGCGCAGCTCCGCGAGCCGCGACTCGAGGCCCGAGGTGATCGTGCCGATCAGGATGCTGACGATGAAGATGCCGCCGATCGTCACGAGCATCATGAGCAGGCGCAGCTGCCAGCCCGAATCGTCGGCGATGACGCCCGGATCGAGCGTGCGCAGCATGGCCTGCCAGGCGCCCTCGAAGAAGCCGTAGGGATGCTCGTGATCGGAAGGGTCCTGCCCGATGCGCATCGCGGCGAGGATCAACGCCGCGAGCACGACGATGGCGGTGGACAGCAGCGCCAGCCAGCCGATGATGGCGATGGTGCCTTTCGACAGGGTGTTTTCGAATCGATAGCGCAGCCGATCGCGCCAGGTCACCGGTGTCTGAGGCATGCGTCGCGGCCCCTCCCAAGGCGTTTGACGTGATTCCGGATTTGATCACATCCGGGTGTTCATGGACTACGCCGCGCGCGACGCCTACCCTTCCCGCATGACATCCAGAATCGTTCGCACGCTGGCCGGGCTCGGCTCACTACTCCTGGCGGGCGCCGCCTGCGTCGCCGATACTGCATCGCCGACCCGCGAAGAGCAGGTCGTCATGCAGGTCACGCAGGACGCCTGCGTGGCGTTCCTGAACGCGGATCTCGCCACGGCCGAGCGGCTGCTCGCGCCGGGATTCACGCTCGTGAACTCGCAGGCGGTCGTGCAATCGCGCGAGGAGGTGCTCGCCGAGATCCGCGATCGCGATCCGGTGTACGAGGTGTTCCGGAATCACTCGATGAGCGCGCGGGTGTTCGGCGATGCGGCCGTCGTGCAGGGCATCACGACCGTGAAGGGGAAATCGGGCGAACATGCGTTCGAAGTGAACGTGCGCTTCACGGACACGTTGATCCGCGAGGAAGGTGCGTGGCGGCTGGTAGTCAGTCACGTCACCGCGATACGGGACTGAGCGGATCACCCTGCGTCGTCGCGCCGCGCAGGTTTCCTCACCACGATGTCGATGGACTCGGTGTTCGGATCGAACACGATCTCGGCCTCGCGACGCTCGAGCTGGCGGCGGACCTGCATCACCTTCGTCTCGAACGGTACTTCGCGTGCGCCGTAGTCGGTGCCTTCTCGCAGCACGAAGGATTCGATGACGCCGGTCAACGCGTCGGCGGAAAGTTCCGTGTGCGGCACCACGATGGGGGGCAACGGCGGATCGCCATCTCTTACGTTCGAATCACTCACGCGCCATCCGGTATCGCCATCGATCAGGTCGAGTATTTCCTCACGAGCCACGCGGCCCCGGTGAGCGCGGTTGCGACGCTC
>JAEYUC010000043.1 GCA_023433705.1 Pseudomonadota bacterium | reverse complement strand
GGGCTCTCGACCTCATGGATTCTGACATCGGGGTTTCCAGCGCAATGTCCGCGGTCGCGAGCGGGCGACACGAAGTGCAGTACACAAGACTCTTCCGGTCGTGAACTTCGGAATGCTGCGTTAGACTAACGCCACTTTCGCGGGCGGTTCCCTGTCAAACCCCGCCTGCCTCAAACAACTAATGCAATCAAGATTACGGCTGGTTTGCGCGGCTGCGTCCGCCCTGTTCGTCGCCGCGTGCGGCAGCAATGGTCCTCCGCCCGAGATGCCACCGCCCGAAGTGGGGGTGATCGTCGTGCACGCGGGACCGGTGCCTATCGTGCGTGAAGCTTCGGGTCGGCTCGCGCCGACACGCGCTTCCGACGTGCGCGCGCGTGTGCCCGGGGTGTTGCAGAAGCGCTTGTACCAGGAAGGCAGCATGGTCAAGGAAGGCCAGCTGCTCGCGCAGATCGATCCCGCGCCGTACCGCGCGCAGCTCGCGCAGGCCACTGCGCAGCTCGAGCAGGCCGAAGCATCGGCGACCAACGCGCGGGTGACCGCCGAGCGCAATCGCGAGCTCGCGCAACGCCAGCTCATCTCGCGCATGCAGCTCGACGACTCCGAGGCGCTCGAGCGTTCGACCGCGGCCGCCGCGTCCGCGGCGCGCGCCGCGGTGCAGACGGCGCGCATCAACCTGGGTTACGCCAACGTCACGTCGCCCATCGCCGGCCGGGCCGGGCAGATGCGCGTGCTGGAAGGCGCACTCGTCGGGCAGGGCGAGGCCACGCTGATCACCACGGTCGAGCAGATCGACCCGCTGTACGTGTTCTTCGATCAACCGGGCACGGACTTCGAGCGCTTCATGCGCGCGCAGGCCGCCGGCGCGATCGAACTCGCGAAAGGCAACGAGGCCGAGATCCGCATCGTTCGCAGCGACGGCACCGAGCATCCGCAGGTGGGCAAGCTGGTGTTCTCCGACTTCAGCGTGAATCCGACCACGGGCGCGGTCGCGTTCCGCGGCGTGATCCCGAATCCGGATCGCAGTTTGTTGCCCGGCATGTTCGTCAACGTGCGCCTGACGGCGGGTTCGCTCAAGAACGGTTTCGAGGTTCCGCAGCTCGCGGTGCAGCGCGATTCCCAGGGCGCGTACGTGCTGGCCGTCGGCGGCGACGGCGTCGTCGTCGCCAAGCGTGTTGATGTAGTCGGTTCCTCGGGCGCCCGGTGGGTCATCGGCGGCGGACTCGCGGACGGCGACCAGGTCATCGTCTCGGGACTGCAGCTCGCACCGCCGGGCACGAAGGTCGTCGCGAAGCGCGTCGACGAGAAGGCCCCGGCTGCAGAGGCGGCCGCCGCTCCCACGCCGGCCGAAGCTCCCGCGGGTAGCTAGGCGTGCTGCCGCATTATTTCATCGACCGGCCGGTCCTGGCCTGGGTCATCGCGATCCTGATCATGATCGGCGGTGGCCTGGCCATCACGCGCCTGCCGACCGCGGCCTATCCGGACATCGCTCCGCCGCAGGTCGCGATCAGCGCGTTCTATCCGGGCGCGAACGCCGACACCATTGAGCGCACGGTCACGCAGATCATCGAGCAGCAGCTCACCGGTCTCGACCGGCTCATGTATTTCACGTCCTCGTCGAACTCGAACGGCACGGCGAGCATCACGCTCGTGTTCGAGAACGGCACGGATCCGGACGTCGCGGTGCTGCAGACGCAGAACCGCGTGAAACTCGCCGAAGCGCGCCTGCCGAGCGAAGTCGTCGTGCAGGGCCTTTCTGTCTCGAAGGTCAACCAGGGCTTCATCATCGCGCTCGGCGTGCGCGCGCCGAACGGCGGCGTGTCGTCGTCCGAACTCAACAACATCGTTTCCTCGCAGATCCTGGATCCGATCCAGCGCATTCCGGGCGTCAGCTCGGCGAACCAGTTCGGTTCCTCGTATTCGATGCGCATCTGGCTGAACCCGGACAAGCTGCGCTCCTTCCGCCTGAGCGCGGCCGAAGTGCTGGCGACCGTGCGCCAGCAGAACGTCCAGTTCGCCACGGGTGCGATCGGCGCCGCGCCGTCGGCGCCCGAGCAGCAGATCACCGCGCCGGTGAGCGCGGAAGGACGTTTCAGCTCGGTCGAGGAGTTCGAGAACGTCATCCTGCGCACCGAGCCGAACGGCACCAGCGTGCGGCTCAAGGACGTCGCGCGCGTCGAGCTCGGCCTGCAGGACTACGCGTTCGACGTGCGGCTCGACGACAAGCCCGTGAGCGGCTTCGGTGTGTTGCTGCTGCCGGGCGCCAACGCGCTCGACGTGGCGGATGCCGTGAAGGCGCGCATGGACGAGCTGCAGCAGAACTTCCCGCCGGGCGTCGAGTGGTTCGTCGCGTTCGACGCCACCACGTTCATCACGCACGCGATCGAAGAGGTGATCATCACGCTGATCGCCGCCGTTGCGCTCGTGTTCATCGTCATGCTGGTGTTCCTGCAGAGCTTCCGCGCGACGTTGATCCCGACACTGGTCGTGCCGGTCGCCCTCATGGGCGCCTTCATCGGCATGTACATCTTCGATTTCTCGATCAACCAGCTCACGCTGTTCGGCATGGTGCTGGCCATCGGCATCGTCGTCGACGACGCGATCGTCGTCATCGAATCCGTCGAACGCCTGATGCGCGAGGAACATCTCTCGCCGCGCGACGCGACGCGCAAGGCGATGGACCAGATCACGAGTCCGATCATCGCGATCTCGCTGGTGCTCGCGGCGGTATTCATCCCGGCGGCGATGCAGACCGGATCGGTCGGCGTGATCTACAAGCAGTTCGCGCTGACCATCGCGATCTCGATGTTGTTCTCCGCGTTCCTCGCGTTGTCGCTGACGCCGGCGCTGTGCGCCACGTTGCTGCGTCCGGAGCACCTCAAGGAAAACAAGTTTTTCCACGCGTTCAACAAGAGTTACGAGTACGCGCAGGGCCACTATCTGACCGGCGTGCGCTTCAGCCTGCGTCACAAGACCTGGTGGCTCGCCGGCTACGGCGTGCTGCTGCTGGTCGGTGCCTTGCTGTTCTGGCGCGTGCCGGGAAGCTTCGTGCCGACCGAGGACCAGGGCTACGCCATCGGCATCGTGCAGATGCCGCCCGGCTCGACCATTCAACGCACGCGCGAGGTCATGCGGCGCGTCGGCGAGAAGCTCAGGGCCTCGGACTCGGTCAACCAGGTATTCGAAGTCGCGGGATTCAGTTTCAGCGGCAGCGACGAGAGCCAGGGCATCTTCTTCATTCGTTTGAAGGAACTCGGGGAACGCAAGGAAACCGCCGACGAGTTCATCGGCTGGGCATTCCAGAACATCTCGGGCACGGAGCGCGACGGCTTCGTGTTCTTCGTCAATCTACCCGTGATCCAGGGCCTTTCCGACTTCGGCGGCTTCGACCTGTGGCTCGAGGACCGCGCCAACAAGGGGTCGGACGCGTTGATCGCGGCGCAGAACACGCTGGTGCAGAAGGCCGCGCAGAGCTCGATCGTGCAGGGCGTGCGCTACAACGGACTCGCGCCATCGCCGCGCCTCGAACTGAAGCTCGACCGCGCGCAGGCGAAGTCGATGGGTCTCGCGATCGACGACGTCTACAACGCGATCCAGCTCATGCTCGCGCCGGTGTACGTGAACGACTTCTATTACCAGGGCCGCGTGCTGCGCGTGCAGATGCAGGCCGACGCGCCGTTCCGCATGAACGAGGACGCGCTCAGCCGTTTCTATCTACCGACGACGGTGGCGAACGGCAACGCTTTCGCGTTGCAGGGCGAGACCACGAGCGACGGCATGGTGCCGCTCTCGTCGGTCGTGAGATCGAACTGGGTCGTCGCGCCGCCCACGTTGCAGCGCTTCAATGGCTTCAGTGCGATGCAGATCGTCGGCGCGAACGCGCCGGGTAGCAGCTCGGGCGAGGCGATGGACGAGATGACGCGGATCGTGTCCGAGGAGCTGCCGCCGGGCTTCGGCGTGGACTGGGCGGGCCAGTCGCTGCAGGAGATTCGCGCCGGCGCCGAGGCGCCGCTGCTGTTCGGGTTGTCCATTTTCGTCGTGTTCCTGTGCCTCGCCGCGCTCTACGAGAGCTGGGCGACGCCGATCGCGGTGCTGCTCGTGGTGCCGGTGGGCATCATCGGCGCGATCATCGCGGCCGGGTCGACGGGCCAGTCCAACGACGTGTTCTTCAAGATCGGCCTCATCACCATCATCGGTCTCGCGGCCAAGAACGCGATCCTCATCGTCGAGTTCGCGCTGCTCGCGCAACAGCGCGGCGTGGCGCTCTACGAGGCGGTGATGGAAGCCGCGCGCCTGCGACTGCGCCCGATCCTCATGACGTCCTTCGCGTTCATCCTCGGCGTGTTGCCGCTGGTGTTCTCGAGCGGCGCCGGCGCGAATGCCCGCAGGGCGATCGGTATCGGCGTAGCGGGCGGCATGTTGTCGGCCGCGATCCTGGGTGTGTTGCTGGCGCCGGTTTTCTACGTCACCGTGCGCCGGCTCGTGGGAGACAAGTTCAAGCTGAACGATGCATGAACGGCTGAAAAAATAGGGGTTTGCGCGACTTCGGGAACCGGTTTGCGTGGGAACTCGACTCAATATGCGAGAGTCGATATTCGCAACGGATAGATTCCAGAGGAAGGTATGAAAGGATTACTGACAGCCGCTGCCCTGGCCATTGCGGCCTTGGGCGCGGGATGCGCCAACCAGCCCAATCTCGATTTCCGCGAATACGCCGGCGAGCCCGTGAAGTCGTTCTACATGCCGCAGCTCGACGGCTGGGCGGCGGTGTCCAAGAACCAGCTCGTCGTCTGGGCGGGCGCCAACAAGGCGTACCTGCTCGAAGTCAGCGGTTACTGCCCGGACCTGCAGTTCGCGAACACCATCGCCGTGACCTCGACGGGCAGCACCGTCGACAAGTTCGAGAAGGTCATCGTCGGCCGCGACCGCTGCCTCATCAAGACCATTCGCCCGGTCGACGTGAAGCAGATGCGTGAAGACCGCAAGCTGATCCGCGAGCAACAGAAGAACGCGAGCGAGAGCTGACGAAGACGGTGCCTGGCACGGAAAATCCGGGAGAAGCAGTCCTCACTTGAACGCGGGTCGATAGCTTCCCGCTGCTTCTCCCGGGTTTTCCGTGCCAGGCACCATCTTCACAGCAGCGGCGCGATCATCATCGCGAGACCCACCCAGCCGATCAGCCACACGATCGTGCGCGCCACGGGAACGCCGGTCACATACAGCACCAGGTACACCGCACGGGCCGCCAGGAAAATCCAGGCGCCATTGATGGCTGTCGCCGCGTTCGGTGCGACGATCATGTTCATCAGCGCGAGCGCGAGGAAGACGGGCAGGGCTTCCTGCATGTTGGCCAGGGCCCGTTGCGCGCGGCCGCCGATGACGGTCAGTTGAGGCATGCGATCCCGTGGACCGAGATCCAGCGATATCTTGCCCGGTGACCCCGGCGCGGGCGCTTCGCGGAACCGGCCCGGCAGGAATGTTTGCAGCACGAACAAGGCGAGCACGAGTAATACGACGGTGACCATGGAACGGCTCCAGAATGTGGGATGGAGGCGGGCAGGCGTATTTAATGACGATCCATGTCTCAAAACCACATGGAAACGACTACCGCCGACCCCTTGCCCTTAGAATTGCCGCCATGAACGCGCGCGCGGTAGTTGGACTCACCCTGTTAGCCCTGTTGGCCGGTTGCGGATCCCGCGAGGAAGAGTCGCCGCCGCCGCGGCACGACTGGTTCATCCGTTCGCACGTGGCCTTCCTCGAAGGCGACGGCAAGACTCCGCGCCCCGCGCCGAAAGAAGCCCTGCGATTGTGGGTGCCTTACGTGGTGGGCGATCTGTACGGCTCGCCGAACGCCGGCGAGATCTCGCCGACTTCGCTCAATCCCGACCTGAGCTTCACGCTCGACCTCAACGCCAGTCACTCGAAGCTCGAGAAGGCGCTGGTGCCGACGAAGTTCTCCCAGAAGTGGATGCAGATCGAGCCGGCGGACGCGCGCGTCGCGCGGCTGTCGCCGTTCGTGCTGCCGCTCGACAACATCCAGCCCGTCGGCACCGCCGAGTGGTTAGACGCCGACACCGGCGACCGGCTCATGCTGGTGTACTTCGACCGGCCCGCGCGGATTCGCGGCGAAATCGTCTACGAGGGACGCAGTCTGCGTTTCGACATCGAAACGACGGAGTCCGGTTATGTCTGGATCCGCCAGCCCGAGGGAAGCGGGGAGTTCACGATGGCGCCCTGGCCGGGCAGGGTCATACTCGCGTTGATGCCCAATTAAGATCGGGGGCTGCCCCCATCCTCCATCCCACTTCTGGTATTTTCGGCGTCGCGTACCCTTCCAATAAAGAGACCGCGAACCATGCAACGACACTTCTACGTGGCGACCCTTGCCGCGTCCGCGATTTTCCTCGCCGCTTGCGGCAAGAAAGAAGAGGCGGCAGCGCCGCCGGTGGCCGAAGCCGCGAAACCCGAGGGCGCGGATCCCGCGCTGTTCCTGACCCAACCGCTCGACGTCGACATCTACACGGCCGATCCGTCCGCGCACGTGTTCAACGGCCGCATCTACATCATGCCGTCGCACGACATCGATGCGGGTGTCCCGAACGACCCGACCGGCGCGCAGTACGCGATGGTCGACTACCACGTCTTGTCCATGGACAAGATCGGCGGGCCGGTCACCACGCACGACGTGGCACTCCACGTGAAGGATGTTCCCTGGGCCTCGGAAAGAATGTGGGCCCCGGACATGAACGAAAAGGACGGCAAGTACTACCTGTACTTCCCGGCGTACGACAAGCAGGGTGTCTTCCGGATCGGCGCAGCCGTCTCGGACAAACCCGAAGGCCCGTACACGGCACAGCCCGAGCCGATCAAGGACAGCTTCAGCATGGACCCGGCCGTGTTCAAGGACGACGACGGCAAGTACTACATGTATTTCGGCGGCCTCTGGGGCGGCCAGCTCCAGCAGTGGAAGACGGGCAAACACGAGCCGAATGACCTCTCGCAGCCACCGGATGACCAGCCCGCGCTGTCCCCGAAGGTTGCCCGCATGGCCGACAACATGCTCGAGTTCGCCGAAAAGCCGAAGGACGCCCTGATCGTCGATGAGAACGGCAAGCCGGTGCTGTCGGGCGATCACGCGCGCCGCTTCTTCGAAGCTGCGTGGATGCACAAGCACGACGGCAAGTACTACTTCTCGTACTCGACTGGCGACACGCACTTCATCGCGTACGCGATCGGCGATTCGCCGTACGGCCCGTTCACGTACAAGGGCAACATCCTGGGCCCCGTGCTCGGCTGGACGAATCACCACTCGATCGTCGAGGTGGATGGCAAGACGTACCTGTTCTATCACGACTCGCAGCGTTCGAATGGCGTGAGCCACCTGCGCAACGTGAAGGAACCGATCGAGCTCACGTACAACCCGGATGGCACCATCCAGTACGTCGACCCGTACAAGGGCGATGACGCTCCGGCCGCCGCGGCGCAGTAATGGGGTCGACCCAGGAGTAGTTGAGCGAGACGGCCCGCTTTCGAAAGGAAGCGGGCCGTTTGGTTTGGAGCGTGGCGGGGTGGGGCCTGGCACCTTTTGCCAGCAAATGGGGCCTGACCCCCTTATCATCCGACCCCAATGAGCGATACACCCGAAACGCCAGGCTCCGCGACCCTGTTCCGTCGCCGCAGCGCGTTTCTCGCGCCGATCTGGTTGTTAGCCCTGGCCGGCATCATCGTGCTCGCGGTCGCGTTCACGTACTGGAATTCGGCGACGACGACCACCGTCGTCGTGATCCGCCATGCCGACAAGGGACCGAACGCGATCGCGGACGCGCCTTTGTCGCCGCCCGGCGAGCAACGTGCGGTGCGGCTCGCGCAGATGTTCGGCGACGGCGAGAAGTTCGGTCGCGTGAAGAAGTTGTACGTGACCGAAACCCGGCGCGCGCAGCAGACGGTCGCGGAGCTCGCGCAACGCCTCGGCGTGAAGCCCGAAGTGGTGGATTCGAAGGCGAGCTCGTCACAGCTCGCGCGGCGCGTGCTGCGCGAGAATCGCGGCGGCCTCGCGCTCGTCGTCGGTCACAGCAACACCGTTCCCGAGATCGTCGCGACCATGGCGGGCGTCGAGAACGTGCCGCCGATGGACGATGAAGAGTTCGACACGATGTACATCGTCACCGTGCCGACGATCGGCCGCGCCTCCGTCCTGCGCCTCAAGTACTGATTTGCTGATCGGGTGATCGGGGACAGATTTATTTATTGACGATAACGGTCCGATATCGTCGATAAATAAATCTGTCCCCGAATTAACCGACGACCATCTGTGCCTTGCGCAGGTCGATGGCCTTGCGGATGAAAGCCTCGTGTTCGCCGATCGAGAAATGCGCCTTCACGCGCCCACGGATCGTGCGGTCCTGGTCGACCAGGAACGTCACGCGCTGCACCCAGAAGCCGAGCGGGCCATTCACGCCGAACATCTTGATGACTTCCTTGGACTCATCCGAGAGCAGCGTGAAAGGGAGGTTGTGTTTCTCGCGAAACCGCCTGTGACTTTCCGGACTCTGAGGGCTGATGCCGGCCACCGTGAGCCCCGCGCGCGTCAATTCCCGGTGCAGATCCCGGATGGAACAGGCCTCGCGCGTGCACCCGGGCGTGAAATCTGCGGGATAGAAGTAAAGGATGGCCGGACCGTCCTTGATCAGGCTCGACAGCGAGATGTCGTGCGCGTCCTGGTCCGGCAGCGTGAATTCGGGAGCCTTTTCGTCCGTATTCAGCATGTCGCCCGATCATAGAACGACAATCGGCCGGAATCGACGCGTGTCGCTTGCCGAGGCCAGCCTCGATCTTTAGAATCCCGCGCCTCTCCGGACCGCCTGTCCGGGCAGGTTTTCGGTGTGGGGCGGTAGCTCAGCTGGGAGAGCGTCGCGTTCGCAATGCGAAGGTCGAGGGTTCGATCCCCTTCCGCTCCACCATTCTCAGGCGCTTGCGCGCCACTCTTCAGCGGGACTCGCTGGGGAGGTCGGCGCCAGATGGCTGGCAAATACCCTGGCTCGTCCCGTCCGTAAGTGTGTTTGTGCTGCGGATGACCGTTTCGGTCATGGGGCGACGACGATCTTCCTCACCTGCAGATTCGATTCGAGGCCATCGGCCGGTAGAATCCCCGCCAGCGCGCCCCCGTAGCTCAGTGGATAGAGCGACCGCCTCCTAAGCGGTAGGTCGTCGGTTCAACTCCGGCCGGGGGCGCCATTCACCTCGGGGTCCTTCCGACATCATGAGCCCGAAGATCGAGTGGCAACGTATCGTCACCGTCGATCGATGGCGCATGCTCTGCGCGTCGCTCGGCGCCCGCGATACGGATGCCGAATACACACGACTTCTGCGCGCCTGGCGCAGCTGGGGACGCCGCTATCACACGCTCGCGCACCTTGCATCCTGCCTGGATGAATTCGACGCCGCGCGCCATCTCGCGCAATCGCCCGCGGAGGTGGAGCTGGCGCTCTGGTATCACGACGCGGTGTACCGCACCTGGCGCGTCGACAACGAATCGCTCAGCGCCGAATGGGCGCAACGTTTCGTGCACGCAGTCGCCGGGGAAGGAGCCGCGGACCGCGTTCGCGACCTGGTGCTGGCGACCGCGCACCAGGCTCACAGTCCGGTCGAGGATGCCGCGCTCGTCGTCGACATCGATCTTTCCATCCTCGGCAAGCCGGCGCCGGAATACGACGAGTTCGAACGGAACGTGCGCCGCGAATACTGGTGGGTGCCACGTCGCCGCTTCGCGCATGCCCGCGGCAGGATCCTGGGCTCGTTCCTCGAACGTCCATTCATCTATAACTGGCCCGAGTTCCGCGATCGATACGAGACGACCGCGCGATCGAACCTGCAACGCGCGATGAAGGCATTGTCCAGCGCCTAGTTTCCGCACACGGCCGCGATCCATCGGCATTCGCCTACGCGCCCCTCCCGACGCGACCCATACATTGGGCACCATGCGTTATCTCGCACTTTGCACCGACTACGACGGCACTCTCGCGCACCACGGCAAAGTCGATGCCCCGACCATCGCGGCGCTCGAGAAGTTTCGCGCCTCCGGACGCAAGCTCGTGCTCGTCACCGGGCGCGAGCTGCCCGACCTGCAGCGCGTCTTCGAGCGGCTGGATCTGTTCGATCGCATCGTCGCGGAGAACGGCGCGCTCATCTACCGGCCGGCGTCGCGCGAGGAGCGGCTGCTCGCGGATCCTCCGCCCGCGGACTTCATCGAGGCGCTGCGCAGGCGCGGCGTGCATCCGTCGCTGGGGCGATGCATCGTGGCGACCTGGCGCCCGAACGAAGGCGCCGTGCTCGAGACGATCCGCGACCTCGGTCTCGAGTTGCAAGTCATCTTCAACAAGGGCGCGGTCATGATCCTGCCGGGCGGCATCAACAAGGCCACCGGGCTCAGAGCGGCGCTCGACGAGCTGAACGTATCCATCCACAACACGGTGGCCGTCGGAGATGCCGAAAACGATCACGCGCTCTTGAATGCCTGCGAATGTTCGGCCGCGGTGGACAACGCGTTGCCGGCGGTCAAGCAGAAAGTCGACATCGTCCTGCCGCTCGATCACGGCGCGGGCGTCGTGCAGCTCATCGAGGAGATACTGGCCGACGATCTCGCGAATCGCACCGCGGTCCTCGACCGCCATGCGATCCTGCTAGGCAAGGACGGGCAGGGCAGCGCGGTGACGTTGTCACCATTCGGAGTCAGCGCGCTCGTGGTCGGCACTTCGGGTGGCGGCAAGTCCACCGTCGCCTCGGGACTGATCGAACGACTTCGGAGCAAGGACTACAGCTTCTGCATCATCGACCCAGAGGGTGACTACGACGCCGTCGATGGCGCGGCGGCGCTCGGCAACCCGGAGCGCGCGCCGTCGATCGACGAGTGCATGCAGCTGCTGTCGAAGCCGAACGAGAATGCAGTCATCAATCTGCTCGGCATCAAGCTCTCCGACCGTCCCGCGTTCTTCATGTCGCTACTCGCGCGCATCCGCGAGCTGCGCGCGAAAACCGGCCGCCCGCACTGGCTCATCGTCGACGAGGCGCACCACGTCTTGCCTGCGGACTGGAAGCCCGCCGAGCTCGTTCTGCCGAAGAGCTTCGACGGGACGCTGCTGATCAGCGTGACGCCAAGTGTGATCGCGCGTGCGGCGCTCGAGCTCATCGAGACGCTGATCGTCATCGGCGAGCGACCGCGCGAGATGGTGCTCGAGTTCGCCGACGCGAACTCGCTGTCCGCGCCGGACGTGCCGCTCGACAAGATTCCGCGCGGCCAGGCGTTGCTCTGGCACAAGTCGGGCGGCCAGCCCGAGGTGCTTTCGATCGAGCCCACGAAGAGCGAGCGGCGGCGGCATCTGCGCAAATATTCGGAAGGCTCGCTTGGCGAGGACCGTTCGTTCTACTTCCGCGGCCCGGAAGGCAAGCTCAACCTGCGGGCGCAGAACCTCATGGTCTTCCTGGATCTCGCCGACGGCGTGGACGAGGAAACCTGGCTGCACCACTGGAAACGCGGCGACGTGACGCACTGGCTGCGCACCTGCATCAAGGACGAGGAGCTGACGGCGAAGGTCGCCGCGCTCGCACATCACGTGCCGGACGATCCCGCCGTGTCGCGCAAGCGCGTGCGCGACGTGATCGAGGAAAGTTATACGTTGCCGGCGGAGGGCGGCAGCACTCAGTAAGGAGTGCCGTCCCTGTGCACGTAGACGTCGTCGGTATTCGACACCTTCATGTCGATGTCCGGGTAGGTGGTCAGATCGTCGATGCGCCTCGACCCCACTTCGAGGAACACGGCCGGCGCGGAGGAACGGTTGACCAGGTGATGCCCGTTGCCGACGTTCCTCGGAAACGCCGCGCAATCGCCCGCGCGCAGGATGGTCTCGCCTCCGTCTTCGATCAGCGCCAGTTCTCCCTCGAGCACGATCACGAACTCGTCTTCCAGCGTGTGCCAGTGGCGCTGGCTCGACCAGCCGCCTGGCGGCAGAGTCGTGAGATTGACGCCGAAGTCCTGCAGGCCTCCCGCATCACCGAGTTTGCGTCGCACGCGAAGAGCACAGGGCACGTTGAACGGCGGTGGGTAGCCCGAGCCCTGGATCCGCGGGACGTTTGCGATGTCGATCTTTGGCATGCGCGTACTTTTCACGAGGACGCTCATCGCGTCCATCAGAAGGGATGAACCTGCATCAAGGAAAACTTGCGGGACCGAAGCCCTGCCGGTACGGTCGATGCCCATGCGTCAGTCCATGCACGTCCTGCAGGTGCGTTCGCCGCGCCGCGGGCTCACCGAGTTCACGGATGCCGTGCGCGGGTGGGTTTCGAAGCAGGGGATCGGCAACGGTCTCCTGACGCTGTTCTGCCGGCACACGTCCGCATCGCTGCTGATCCAGGAAAACGCCGCTTCCGCCGTGCGCCGCGATCTCGAGAAATTCTTCGACGAACTCGCGCCCGAAGGCGAAGGGCTCTACGAACACGACGACGAAGGTCCGGACGACATGCCGGCCCACCTGAAAACCGCGTTGACGCAGGTGCAACTGAACGTGCCGATCATGAAGGGGCAAATGATGCTCGGCACGTGGCAGGGCATCTATCTTTTCGAGCACCGGTCCGCGCCGTCGACGCGCGAGATCGTGCTGCATCTCGTGGGGGAATGAGCGCGGGTCGAGTCCGAGGGAGCATCCGATGGTTGACCGGCGAGCGTTCATGGTCCGCGCGAGCAGCGCGGCGGCGGCGACATTCCTGTGGAGAACGGCGAGCGCGAATGCAAGCTCGGCGGAAGCCTGGCAGCGCGCGGCGGACATCGCGCGCAACGTCAAGGCGCCTGTCTTCCCGGATCGCAACTTCGACATCACGAAGTTCGGCGCGGTGCCGGACGGCGCGACGCTCAACACATCCGCGATCGCGAAGGCTATCGACGCCTGCGCGAACGCGGGCGGCGGCCGCGTGATCGTACCCGCGGGCACGTTCCTCACGGGCGCGATTCACCTCAAGAGCAACGTGAACCTGCACGTCGATCAGGGCGCGACGCTGAAGTTCGACACCAACCCGACTAGCTATCCGATGGTATTCACGCGCTGGGAAGGCATCGAGCTCATGAACTATTCGCCGCTCATCTACGCGCGGCGCGAGAAGAACATCGCGATCACGGGCAAGGGCACGCTCGACGGACAGGGCAGCGAACACCACTGGTGGAAATGGAAGGGCCGCTGGGGCGGCACGGTTCCGTACGGCTGGAAAGAGGGCATGCCGGATCAACGCCCCGCGAGAGCGCGCCTGTTCCAGATGGCCGAGGACGCGGTGCCGGTCGAGAAGCGCGTGTTCGGCGAGGGCTCTATGCTGCGCCCGCCGTTCATCCAGCCGTACGAATGCGAAAACGTGCTGATCGAGGACGTGCGCGTGCGCAACTCGCCGTTCTGGAACATCCACCCGGTGCTGAGCCGCAACGTGATCATCCGCGGCATCGACGTCTACGGTCACGGACCAAACAACGATGGCATCGATCCCGAATCGGTCGATCACGTGTTGATCGAGAACTGCTCGTTCGACACGGGCGACGACTGCATCGCGGTCAATTCCGGTCGCAATGCCGACGGGCGCAGGCTGAACACGCCGTCGCAGAACATCCTGGTGCGCAACTGCCGAATGAAGGAAGGACACGGCGGCGTGGTCGTCGGGAGCCAGATCTCCGGCGGCGCGCGCTGGGTGTTCGCGGAGAATTGCCAGATGGACAGCCCCGAACTCTGGTACGCGATCCGCTTCAAGAACAACGCGCTGCGCGGCGGGTTGCTCGAGAACTTCCATTACCGCGACATCGACGTGGGGCAGGTGGGCCGCGCGGCGATCACCGCCGACTTCAATTACGAGGAAGGTCCGAACGGGCCGTTCATTCCGCGGCTGCGCAACGTGGTGGTCGAAAGACTGCGCGTGAAGAACGCGGTGCGCGTGCTGGACTCACAGGGCATCCCCCAGGGTCCCGTGAACGACATCACGCTGCGCGATTGCGAGTTCCACGGCGTCACGCAGCCGAGCGTCGTGAAGCACACGCGTTCGGTGAAGCTCGAGAATGTGCGGGTAAACGACGAGGTGGTGCAGACGCTTTGAGGCTTCGTAAGTGTGTTTTGTGGGTTCGCTTCCCACCGGGGGACCATTCGGCTAGCTACCTCCGACAATCGTGTCGGCGATCGCTCGGGAATCCGCCATCGTCATCTGCACGAACAAGGCTTCTTCGAACGACTCGCATCTGCGCATGCGGAAATCGATCATCGGCGTGCTCTTCAGATTCAGCACGATCAGGTCCGCTTCCATGCCGGCCGTAATGCTGCCGATCCTGTCTTCCAGGTACAGCGCGCGCGCCGCGCCGCGGGTCGCAAGGTAAAACGCCTCGATCGCGCTCAACGAATTCCCGTTGAGCTGCGCGGTCTTGTACGCCGCGCTCATGGTCTCGAGCATCGAGAGCGATGTCCCCGCGCCGACGTCCGTCGCGAGGCCCACGCGCACCGGGCGAGGTGACTTCAGCGCATTCTTCAAGTCGAACAACCCGCTACCCAGGAACATGTTCGAGGTAGGGCAGTGCGCGATGGCCGTGCCGCTTTCGTGCATGCGCGCGAGTTCGCTCTCATCCAGATAGATGCCATGCCCGTAGATCGCACGCGGCCCGAGTTGACCGTAGTGATCGTAGATGTCGAGGTAACCCGAACGCTCCGGATAAACCTTGCGAGCGAACTCCACCTCCGCACGGTTCTCGGACACGTGCGACTGCAGATAAGTACCAGGCCGCTCCTTCCACAATGCGCCGGCCATCTCCATCTGCTCGGGCGTGGAAGAGGGCGCGAACCGCGGTGTGATCGCATACGACGCCCGCCCCGTGCCATGCCAGCGATCGATGAGGGCCTTAGACTCGTCATACCCGCGCTGCGCAGTATCGCTGAGCGCGGGAGGACAGTTGCGATCCATGAGGCACTTGCCGGCGATCGTGCGCATGCCGCGACTCGCCGCGGCTTCGAATAACGCGTCGACGCTGTGGGCATGCACGGTGCAGAACGTCGCAACCGTGGTCGTGCCGTTGCGCAGGCATTCATCGAGAAACACGTCGGCGACGGAGCGCGCGTGCGCCTCGTCCGCGAACTCCTGCTCGGCCACGAACGTGTATTTCTCGAGCCAGTCGAGCAATTGCTCGCCATACGCGCCGATGATCTGCGTCTGCGGATAGTGGACGTGGCAATCGATGAAGCCGGGCAGGATCAAGTTGTCCTTGCCGTATTCCTTCACCGGCGTGCCCGCCGGTAGTTCGTCCCGGACCGAGGACGCGGGTCCGAAGTGCGTGATCTTTCCGCCCGAGATACCGATCAATGCATCACTCTCGTAACGCATCGCGCCCGCGCCTTCGACGAACACATCGCCCGTGAACGTGAGCGCGGGTCCGCGAATGGCGGTGACGGCGACATCGGCGTCGGACTGTTTAACGAAACGCATCTCGTCTTTCACGTGCCTCCTGAAATGCGACCTGGCTCACACGCGATTGCGCCAGATAGGGGCGCATCGCTCGGCGTCATTCATAGAATGCGGAGAGGATGAACGCACAACAACAAGAACGACGCGTCGCCACGGAACGGCGCAAGTCCATTTCGCGCGCCCTCTGGCGTGGAAACTTCGAACGTCGCCGGATTGCACCACGACGAGGCAACGAACGGCACATGGTCGTGACGGACTGGTTTCACCCGCAGTGGCTGGTAACGACCATCCTGATCCTCCTGCTGTGCGTAACGGACGCCATCCTGACATTGACGCTGCTGGGGCGAGGCGCGACCGAGATCAATCCCGTCATGGCCCTGCTGGTGACCGGTTCGGGCCATGGTTTCGCCATCGTGAAGCTCGGGCTCACCATCCTGGGAGTGGTGGTTCTGACCGCGTTCGCCCGCCTGAGGGTCTTCGGTTCCGTGGGTGTAGGCGTCGTCCTGTATGTCGTCCTGGCTGGCTACGCCGTCCTCGTGGGATACGAGGTTTGGCTTTTACGTAACACGCCCCAGTTATAGGGCCTGTTCGCCTTCCGGCAGCGGGCCGGTTCGGCTAACATACCGCCCCCTCATTGATCCAGGACCTTGAGTCCACAAGGATTTTTTCTCGTATGGCCACAAGCCTTCGCGAGCTGTTGGCATCTACGCCGCTGTCCGGCGGTAACGCTCCCTATGTCGAAGCCCTGTACGAACAGTTTCTAGCCGACCCCCAGAGCGTAGAGCCACGCTGGCGTGACTTCTTCTCGAAAATCCGCCCCGATGGTGGGCGCGAGCAGATCCATTCAGCCATCCAGGCAGGAATCGCGCAGCGCGCAACACGCCCGCGCATAGCCGCCGCCGCAGCGTCGGGCGCGGCTCCGGCTTCCGATGCCGCCGCAAAGCAGGGCGCCGTCTCGCGACTCGTGCAGATCTACGCGAACCGCGGTCACCTCATCGCGAATCTCGATCCGCTGGGTCTCACCAGGCGCGAACGTCCCCGGGTCCTCGAGCTCGGCTACTTCGGACTCAGCGAGTCCGATCTCGACACCGAATTCTTCACCGGCGCGCGCCCGACCGAGATCGCGCCGCGCCAGAAACTGCGCGACATCATCTCGCAGCTCGAGTACGCGTACTGCGGCACGATCGGCGCGGAGTTCGCGCACGTATCGAACACCGAGGAGCGCCTGTGGCTGCAGGACCAGTACCTGGTCGGCCGCCTCACGGGCAAGCTGAATGCCGAGGAACAGAAGAACATCCTCTGGCAGCTCACGGCCGCGGAAGGCCTCGAGCGTTACCTGCATACCAAGTACGTCGGCCAGAAGCGCTTCTCGCTCGAAGGCGGCGACTCGCTGATCCCGCTGCTCGATTGCCTGATCCAGCGCGGGGGTGAGCAGGGCGTCGAAGAGTGCGTGATCGGCATGGCGCATCGCGGCCGGCTCAACGTGCTCGTGAACGTGCTCGGCAAATCGCCGTCGGTGCTGTTCAGCGAATTCGAAGGCAACTACGACACCGCCCACATGCAGGGCTCCGGCGACGTGAAGTACCACAAGGGCTTCTCGGCCGACCTGCGCACGCCGGGCGGCAACGTACACGTGGCCCTCGCGTTCAACCCCTCGCACCTCGAAGTGGTCAACCCCGTGGTCGAAGGTTCGGTGCGCGCGCGCCAGGAACGCCGTGGCGACACCACCGGTTCGCAGGTTCTGCCGATCCAGATCCACGGCGACGCGGCCTTCGCGGGCCAGGGTGTCGTGATGGAAACGCTGCAGCTTTCGCAGGCGCGCGCGTTCTACACGGGCGGCACCGTGCACATCATCGTGAACAACCAGGTCGGTTTCACGACCTCGGATCCGCGCGACACGCGCTCGACGATGTACTGCTCGGACGTCGCGAAGATGCTCGAGACGCCGATCTTCCACGTGAACGCCGATGATCCGGATGCGGTCGTGTTCGTGACGCGCCTGGCGCTCAAGTACCGCCAGCAGTTCCACAAGGACGTCGTGATCGATCTCGTGTGTTATCGCCGGCACGGTCACAACGAGGCGGACGAGCCGTCCGCCACGCAGCCGGTGATGTACCAGGTCATCCGCAAGCATCCGACCACCCGCAAGATCTACGCCGACCGGCTCGTGGCCGCGGGCGTGCTGAGCGAAGCGGATGCGTCGGGTTTCGTGGAGACCTACCGGCAGGGCCTCGACGAGGGCCGGCCGCAGGCGCGTGCGTCGCTCGGCATGATCGGCAACAAGTACACGGTCGACTGGACCAAGTACGCGGGCAACGACTGGACCGAACGTGTGCGCGGCCTCGGCGACATGGCGCGGCTCAAGCGGCTCGGCGCGGCCATCACGCGTTACCCGTCGAGCATTTCGCTGCATGCGCGCGTGGCGCAGGTCATGGCGAATCGCGTGAAGATGCTGAATGGCGACATGCCGCTCGACTGGGGCTGCGCGGAAACGCTGGCGTACGCGACCATCCTCGAGGAAGGCAATGCGATCCGCCTGACGGGCCAGGACTCCGGGCGCGGCACGTTCTTCCATCGGCACGCGGTGCTGCACGACCAGACCTCGGGCGAGCGTTACATCCCGCTGCAGCATCTCGCGGAGCGGCAGCCGTCGTTCCAGGTCACGGACTCGGTGCTGTCGGAAGAGGCCGTGCTCGGATTCGAGTACGGATATTCGACGACGGATCCCTCGTCGCTCGTGATCTGGGAAGCGCAGTTCGGCGACTTCGTGAACGGCGCGCAGGTCATCATCGACCAGTTCATCAGCTCGGGCGAAGCGAAGTGGGGCCGGCTCTGCGGTCTCACGCTGCTGCTGCCGCACGGCTACGAAGGCCAGGGCCCCGAGCATTCCTCGGCGCGCCTCGAGCGCTTCCTGCAGCTCTGCGCCGAGAACAACATGGCGGTGTGCGTGCCGTCGACGCCCGCGCAGATGTTCCACATGCTGCGCCGGCAGATCCTGCGCTCGCTGCGCAAGCCGCTGATCGTGATGACGCCGAAGAGCCTGCTGCGTCACGAATTGTCGGTGTCCTCGCTCGAGGATCTCGTGAGCGGCGAGTTCGCGACGGTCATCGACGAGGTAGATAGCCAGGTCAAGCCCGCGAGCGTGCATCGCGTCGTGATGTGCTCCGGCAAGGTGTACTTCGACCTGCTCAAGGCGCGGCGCGCGTCGAACCAGCACGACGTGGCGCTGGTGCGCGTCGAGCAGCTCTATCCGTTCCCGGTCGCCGAGACCGAGGCGATGATCGCGCGGTATCCGAACGCGCGCGAAGTCGTCTGGTGCCAGGAAGAGCCGCAGAACCAGGGCGCGTGGTACCAGATCCGCCACCGCCTGCAGACGCTGGTCGGCAAGCGCGAGCTGCTGTACGCGGGCCGTCCGCCCGCCGCGGCGCCGGCCACCGGCATCACGAAGATTCACGACGCCGAGCAACGCGGCCTCATCGAGGCTGCGCTGACGGCTACCAACAAAGAAGACGGAGCGCGCGAAACCAAGCGCCTCACGGTGACGTCGGCTCCCGCCGCGGCCGCCACGTCCCGCTGAGGAAAGTCCATGGCAATTGAAATCAAGGTTCCCCAACTACCCGAGTCGGTCGCCGACGCCACGCTCGTCAACTGGCACAAGCAGGTCGGACAGGCCGTGACGCGCGACGAAAACCTCGCGGATCTCGAAACCGACAAGGTCGTGCTCGAGGTGCCCGCGCCGGTCACGGGAGTGATCAAGGAACTGCGCATCGCCGCCGGCACCACCGTGACCAGCGGCCAGGTGCTCGCGATCCTGGAAGAGGGCGCCGCCGCTTCGGCGCCGGCTCCGACCCCGGCGAAACCCGCCGCGGCCGCGCCCGCCGCTTCGAAGCCGACCGCGCCCGCCGCGCCCGCGAAGGGTGAACATGGCGACAAGCTCGCGCCGTCCGTGCGCCGCATGGTCGAGGAGAAGCAGCTCGATCCGGCGAAGATTCCCGCGACGGGCAAGGACGGGCGCATCACGAAGGGTGATGTCGTCGAGTATCTGGATAAGCCGGCCAAGGCTGACAAGGCCGCTCCCGCGGCGCCCGCCGCCGGCGCCGCCGGTCGCCAGGATCAGCGCGTGCCGATGACGCGCCTGCGCGCGCGCATCGCCGAGCGTCTGCTCGAAGCGCAGCAGACGCAGGCGCAGCTCACGACGTTCAACGAGATCGACCTCAAGGCGGTCATGGACCTGCGCGCGAAGTACAAGGACGGCTTCGAAAAGAAACACGGCGTGAAGCTCGGCTTCATGTCGTTCTTCATCAAGGCCGCGGTCGAGGCGCTCAAGAAGTTCCCGGTGGTCAATGCCTCGATCGAAGGCAATGACATCGTGTACCACGAGTACTACGACATCGGCGTCGCGGTTTCGACCGAGAAGGGCCTCATGGTCCCGGTGCTGCGCGACGTCGACCTGCAGAGCTACGCCGACATCGAGAAGAACATCGGCGCGTTCGCGGTGAAGGCGCGTGAAGGCAAGATCACGCTCGACGATCTCACCGGCGGCACGTTCTCGATCACCAACGGCGGCACGTTCGGCTCGCTGCTGTCCACTCCGATCGTCAACATGCCGCAGAGCGCGATTCTCGGCATGCATGCCACGAAGGAGCGCCCGGTGGTCGTGAACGGCCAGATCGAGATCCGCCCGATGATGTACGTGGCGCTGAGCTACGACCACCGCATCATCGACGGTCGCGAGGCGGTGCAATTCCTCGTGACCATCAAGGACGCGCTGGAAGATCCGGCACGCCTGCTGCTCAGCGTTTGAAGCCCCTCGGAGGACTATAGAGTTGGCTAACGAATACGACGTCATCGTGATCGGCGGTGGTCCCGCCGGTTATCCCGCGGCCATACGCGCGGCGCAGAACAAGCTCAAGGTCGCCTGCATCGACGAGTGGAAGAACAAGGACGGCTCGGCCGTGTTCGGCGGCACCTGCACGAACGCGGGCTGCATTCCCTCGAAGGCGCTGCTCGAATCGAGCGAGCTCTACGTCAAGACGAAGGGCGAACTCGGCGCGCATGGCATCAAGGTGGGCAGCGTCGAGTTCGACGTCGCCCAGATGCAGAAGCGCAAGACGGGCATCGTCAAGGCCAGCACCAACGGCATCGCGATGCTGCTCAAGAGCGCGGGCGTCACCGCGCTGCAGGGTCACGGCAAACTACTGCCCGGGCGCAAGGTGGAATTCACCGCGCACGACGGCAAGAAGGAAACGCTGAGCGCGAAACACGTCGTACTCGCCTCGGGCTCGATCCCGACCGAACTTCCGAGCATGAAGTTCGACGGCAAGAACATCATCGACAACTGGGGCGCGCTCGATCTCGAGAGCGTGCCGAAGAAGCTCGCCGTCGTCGGCGCGGGCGTCATCGGCCTCGAGCTCGGCAGCGTGTGGCGGCGCCTGGGATCGGAAGTCATCGTACTCGAAGCGCTCGATACCTTCCTCGCGGTCGCCGACCAGGGCCTCGCGAAAGAAGCCGCGCGGCACTTCAAGAAGCAGGGTCTGGACATCAAGCTCGGCGCGAAAGTCTCGGGCGCGAAGTCGACGGCCGCCGGCGTCGAAGTCAGCTATTCCGATGCGTCGGGTAGTCAGACGATCAACGTCGACAAGCTCATCGTCTGCGTCGGCCGCCGGCCATTCACGAAGGAGCTGCTGGCAGACGGCACGGGCGTGCAACTCGACGAACGCGGCTTCATCAAGGTCGACGATCACTGCAAGACCACCGCCGAGAACATCTGGGCCGTGGGCGACTGCGTGCGTGGCCCGATGCTCGCGCACAAAGCGAAGGACGAGGGCGTCATGGTCGGCGAACTGATCGCCGGCAAATACGGCCACATGAACTACGACGTGATTCCATCGGTGATCTACACGCACCCGGAGATCGCGTGGGTCGGCCAGACCGAGGAGCAGGTGCGCGCCAGCGGCCGGGCTTACAAGGTCGGCCAGTTCCCGTTCGCGGCCAGCGGCCGCGCGCGCGCCATGGAATCGACGGCGGGATTCGTGAAGCTGATTGCGGCCCAGGACGACGACGAGATCCTGGGTGTGCACATCATCGGCCCGCTCGCGGGCGAGCTGATCGCGGAAGCCGTGCTGGCGATGGAATACTCGGCGAGCAGCGAAGACCTGCAGCGCACGATCCACGCGCACCCGACGTTGTCCGAGGCGTTGCACGAAGCCGCGCTCGCCGCCGACAAACGCGCGATCGACAACATCAACAAATAACCGGTTGGTGCCGGGTGAGAAATCGCTGAGTTAGCGGGCGCCGTGTAAACGGGGGAGCAGATCGCCAACTCTGCGATTTCTCACCCCGCACCGACCAGCTTACTTCGCCGGTTCGAACACCAGCCGCGCCTGGCCCTTGGAAACCACGGCGACGCCGTCTTCCTTGCGCGGCTCGTAAACCCATTTGCGTACGGCATCGCGCACGGCATCGTCGAACACGCCGCGCGGCTCCGATTCCACGACTTCGATGTCGGAGACCTTGCCGTTCAGGCCGATCTCGAACTGCACGACGACCTGGCCGCGGGACTTCGGCGGCGTGTTCGCGGGCGCCACCGGCGCCACACGCTTGACTAGTTTGGCCGGCACGACGTCCACCGCCGCGGGAACCGCGGGTGACGGAGCCGGGGCGGCGGGCAGCGGCGACACCACCGCGGAGCCCGCGGGGCCGCTCGTGGCCGGAGTCGACGCCTGGGTGGAAGACTGCGCGGGCGCGGCCGGAGTACCGCCCGGCGTGAAGACGCCCGAGCGCAGCGCTCCATCGGATGCTTCCACGGTACGTCCGGGGAACGAGTTGTCCGGGGTGCGCATCGTGGTCGTCGGCGGCGCGTTGATCGGCGCGTCGAGCGGCAGCGTGGCGCGCGGCGCTTCGCCGATCGGCGCGCCATAGACGCGTTGCGAAGTATTGGAAGCGGTGCGGGTCCGGTCGTCGTCGCGCGAACGCGGCGTCGAACGCTCCGGCTGGCGCGACGTCACCCGTTCCTCGCGCGGCTCTTCACGTTTCGGAGCCGACCGGTCGGTCTGCGCCACGAGCGCGGATTTCTGCGCCTCGAGTTTCGCAAGTTCCGCGGCGCGTTCGATTGACGCCTGCAGGAATGCGCGGCGCGGGTGTTCGGGCGATTTCGCCACGAGCTCGGCCAGCGAGGCGCGTGCCGCGGCGAAATCGTTCTTCATGATCGCGCTTTCGATGTCGACCTCGATGCGCGTGAGATTGTCGGTGACCTTCTGCTGCTCGGCCATCCGTTCCACTTCCTGGGCGATCGCGCGTTCGCGCGCCCGCGCCTCCGGGTCGTAGAACGATTCGATCAGGAACACGAGCGCCGCTGCGACCGCGACGGCAATGCCGCCGGCCGCCAACAATCGCGTGCGCTTGCGGCGCGAGGCTTCGTCGGCCGCCTTCTGCTGCACGCCGAGCCGGGCCTGCGCGGCGATCTCGGCGAAATCGTCGTCGCTTGGCGCGACTTCGGGAGTCCACCCCATGTCGCGCAGCGGCGCGGTCGAGGGAGGCGCAGTGGGTGATGGCAGGGGCATCGGCGGAATGGCCTGCACCGGCGGCGCGGGAGCGCGCATCCGTCCGGTGTCTGCGGTCGTGCGCGGCGGCAGCGGGGCGCGCATCCGGCCGGTGTCGGACGTGGTCGGCGGCGGCGCCGGCATCCGCATGCGCCCGGTATCCGAGGTAGTCGGCGGCGGCGCGGGCATCCGCATGCGCCCCGTATTGGATGTGGTGCGCGGCGGCGGCGGAGCCATGCGGGGTGGAGCCGGCGCCCGCAGTGGCGGTTCCGGCACCGGTTGGGCGACGCGCGCCGTCGCCGCGCGCGCTCCGCCGACGGACATCGTCGCGGCGATGGCGGGCGCGGGCGTCGGCGCCGGAGTCACTTCGCGCAGCGGCGCGGGTGGACGCGGCGGAATCGGCGAACGCGGCATCGTGCCCGTCGAAGGAATGCCGCGCTCGTCGAGCACGACTCGTTCGATGGTGCCATCCGTGTCGTCGCTGGTTCCCGTGACCTGCGCGATGGCGAGCCACAACTCCTCGAGGTCGATGGGGTAGTTGATCGTGCGCTGGACCTTGAACGGCGCGAGCCGCGGGCCTAACAACTGCAGGCGGTCCATCGGCGCGGAGAAGATGCGCTTGAGCGGCGTGTTGGTGCGCGTCGTGCGCGCGAGCAAGTCGAGTCCGGATCCGTCGACGCAGCGTTCGCAGGCGATCAGTACGTCGTAGGTGTTCTGGCGCAGCAGCAGCAGCGCATCACCCTTGCTGGTGACGCAGTCGAGCTCGAGAACGCCGCGAATGGCGCGAGCGACGGCCTCGAGACCTTCCGAATCATGGTCTACCAGCAGGACACGCATGTGCGTCCAGTACCCCGGATAACTGCAAAAAATCGTTATTAGTAAACGCGATCTGACGGAATCCGGCGTCGCAACGCGTCACGTTTCGCCGGCCCTCAGGGGGTTCCGGAACCATCTTAAGTTAAGCGGTCCGTCTTACCGAGAGGACGCTGGCTACCTTGCGGATACGCTGGAGCAGACGCGTCAGATGCGGCGCGTCATCAACCCCGACGCGCAGGTCGATGGTAGCCGTCGACTGCGTGCGATCGGTAGTGGTGTGCATCATCTCGATCGAAATTTTTTCGCTCGCGAGCAGGTCGCCGACGTCGCGCACCAAGCCCTGTCGGTCGATGGCGACAATCGTGAGCGTCACGGGCTGCGTCGTGCTGGCGTCGGCCCAGGATGCGGCGATCAAGCGATCCGGGTGCGCGGCGCTCATGCGCTGCAATCCGGGGCAATTCGCGCGGTGAACGGTCACGCCGCGTCCCACCGTGGTGTAACCCGCGATGGGCTCGGGTTTCACGGGCGCGCAGCAACGCGCAAAACTGGTCGGCAAATCCTCGACTCCGGCCAGGACCACTGGCGAGCGCGAGCTGCGGCGCGTCTTCGCCTTCTTGCGCGGCGGGGCGGGCGACGGGGCGGGCGGTGGCGCCGCGGCGGCCGCGGGCGGGGCGAGCTTCGCCGCGTCCTCGTCTAACTTCCGGAACCAGGCGCGCACCTTCGAACGGCTGCGCGGGCTGACCAGAAAACCCTGCGTCTCGGACAGCCAGTCGCGGCTCGGCTGCGGATGCTTGTGGGTGATGATCTCGACGATCTCGCCGTTCGCGAGCGGCCGGGTGAGCGGCACGATGCGTCCGTTCACGCGCGCGCCGCGGCAGCGATGTCCCAGATCCGTGTGCACGTGATACGCGAAGTCGAGCGGCGTCGCTCCGTGCGGCAGGTCGACGACTTCGCCCTTGGGCGTGAGCGCGTAGATGCGATCCTCGAACAGCTCGCTGCGCACGGAATCGAGGAAGTCCTTGTCGGTGCCCTCCGCATGGGTGGGCTCGAGGAGCTTGCGCACCCACTCGATCTTGCGGTCGTACGAGACGTCGTGCGCGCGCGATTCCTTGTAACGCCAATGCGCCGCGAGCCCGAGGTCGGCCTGCTCGTGCATCTCTCGTGTGCGGATCTGCACCTCGACCGCCTTGCCCTCGGGACCGATGACCGCGGTGTGGATCGAGCGATAGAAGTTGTCCTTCGGCGTCGCGATGTAATCGTCGAACTCGCCGGGGATGTAGGTGAAGTTGCCGTGCACGATGCCGAGCACCGCGTAGCAGTCGGCGACGGTCTTCGTGATGATGCGCACCGCGCGCAGGTCGAACACCTGCTCGAACGTGAGTTGCTTGCGCTCCATCTTGCGATGGATGCTGTAGATGTGTTTCGGCCGGCCCTGGATCTCGGCCTCGATGCCCACCGCGCGCACCATCGACTCGAGCGTGCGGCAGAACTCCGTGATGTAGCGTTCGCGATCGGTGCGTTTTTCCGCCAGCGCGGACGCGATCCGCCGATAGTCGTCGGGCTGCAGGTACCGGAACGCCAGGTCCTCGAGTTCCCACTTGAGCTGCCAGAGTCCGAGGCGATTCGCGAGCGGCGCGAACACCTCGCGCGTCTCGAGCGCGAGTCGTTCGCGGGTCGCGGCGTGGCCGTCCTTCGCCGCGGTGAGCTCGACGAGCTGGCGCGCGAGGCGCGCGAGCACGAGCCGCGGATCGCTGACGACGGACAACAACATCTTGCGCAGCGCCTCGGCCTGCGCCGGTTCGAGTTCGCGCGAGGCGGCCGCCATCGGCGTAAGTCGGATGTCGCCGAAGTGCCGCAACTCGCGGGCGAGGGTGATGACTCCGGGACCGAAATGCTGCTCGATCTCGGTGGAGTCGTCGGGCGCCGCGTCCAGGGCCGGTTGCGCGAGCAGCGCCGCGGCGAGCAACGAATCCTCGGTCAGCGATGCGACGATGACCGCCGCCTCGACCGCCTGTTCGAGTGTGTGGCGCGCGACGCCCCAGCCGTCCAGGCGGGCGGCGTGCGCATCGATGACAGCTTTGAGCTCGGGCGAGCAGGAACGAAGATTGTGCACGGCGAGGGGGTCCCGCCGAGGCGTGAGGCGCGGCGGATTTGCGGCTATCATACGCGCAGTTTTTTCAAGGGGCGCGAGGCGTTACCGACTGATGGCGCGATACCCGCTGAGATCCTCGTGGCGCTCCTACCGACCGGACACGGCGCAGTCTTCCGCCGCGCTGGTCGTGCGGATGTCACCGCGCGCTAACTCGCGCATTCTCGGCCTCGACCCTGGCTCCCTGCGCACCGGCTTCGGCGTCATCGACTGCGACAGCGGCTCGATGCGCGTCGTCGCGCAGGGCTGCATCGCGACCTCCGGCGGACCGCTGGCCGATCGCCTGCGAACCATCCATTCCCGGGTCGCGGAGCTCATCGCCGAACATCGCCCACAACAGATCGCCATCGAACGCGTGTTCCTCGCGAAGAACGCCGACAGCGCGCTCAAACTCGGGCAGGCGCGCGGCGCCGCGCTCGCGGCCGTGCCCGCGACACTCGACGTGCACGAGTACGCGCCGCGCGCGATCAAGCTCTCGGTGGTCGGCGTCGGCGGCGCGGAGAAGGCGCAGGTGGCACACATGGTCCGCCAGCTCCTTCGCGTCGAAGCACGCCTCACGCCCGACGCCGCGGACGCGCTGGCGGTCGCGATCTGCCACGCGAACTCCCGAGAGCTCAAATTCGCATGATCGGATTCGTACGGGGCAAACTCGTCGTCAAGGCGCCGCCGCATCTCACCGTGGACGTGGGCGGTGTCGGCTATGACATCGAAGCGCCGATGTCGACGTTCTACACGCTGCCCGCGCTCGGCAGCGAAGTGCGGCTGCTCACGCATCTGGTCGTGCGTGAGGATGCGCACATCCTCTACGGCTTCGGTACGCAGGACGAGCGGTCGCTTTTTCGCAGCCTGCTCAAGGTGTCGCAGGTCGGTCCCAAACTCGCGCTCGCGATTCTTTCGGGGGTCAGCGTCGAAGGTTTCGGCACGATCGTGAAATTGCAGGATGCCGCGGCGCTCACGCGCATTCCGGGCGTCGGTCGGAAGACCGCCGAACGTCTGCTGGTCGAGATGCGCGATCGCATCGATGCACTCGCCGAAGGCGTTGCCGGTTCGGCGGCGGCCAACGGCATGCAGGGCGCCAACGCCGCCGAAGGCGAGGCGTGGACAGCGCTGGTCGCGCTCGGCTACAAGCCTGCCGAAGTCACACAGATGCTCAAGCCCTTCGCCGGATCGGGCGGCAGCACCGAGGACCTGATCCGTCGCGCGCTGCAGGGCGCGGTGCGGCCGCAATGAGTGGCGCGGATCGCATCGTGGAGGCCGTGGCATCGCGAGAGGACGAAGCCGTCGATCGCGCCATCCGGCCGAAGAAACTCGCGGACTACGTGGGCCAGGAGCAGGTCAAGGCGCAGCTCGAGATCTTCGTGCAGGCCGCGGTGAAACGCGGCGAGGCGCTCGATCACGCGCTCATCTTCGGACCGCCGGGCCTCGGCAAGACGACGCTCGCGAACATTCTGGCGGCCGAGCTCGGCGTGAACCTGCGCCAGACTTCCGGTCCCGTGCTCGAACGGCCAGGCGACCTCGCGGCGCTGCTCACGAACCTGCAGCCGCGCGACGTGTTGTTCATCGACGAGATCCACCGGCTCGCGCCGGTCGTGGAGGAAGTCCTGTATCCGGCGATGGAGGACTTCCAGCTCGACATCATGATCGGCGAGGGACCCGCGGCGCGTTCGATCAAACTATCGCTGCAGCCGTTCACGTTGATCGGCGCGACGACGCGCGCGGGCCTGCTCACCTCGCCGTTGCGCGATCGCTTCGGCATCGTGCAGCGCCTGGAGTTCTACACGGTGAGCGAGCTCGAACGGATCGTTACGCGCTCCGCCGGCATCCTCGGCGTGCCGATCGACGCCGCGGGCGCGGGCCGCATCGCGCAGCGCTCGCGCGGCACGCCGCGCATCGCGAACCGGCTGCTGCGACGCGTGCGCGACTTTGCCGAGGTGAAGGCCGACGGCCGCATCGACGAGATCGTGGCGCGCGGCGCGCTCGACCTGCTCGAGGTCGATCCGCAAGGTTTCGATGCGCTCGATCGCAAACTGCTTTCGACCATCATCGAGAAGTTCGATGGCGGGCCGGTCGGCATCGAAAGTCTCGCGGCCGCCATCGGCGAGGAGCGCGGCACACTCGAAGACGTCATCGAGCCGTTCCTGATCCAGCAGGGATTCCTGATGCGCACCGCGCGCGGCCGCATCGCGACGCGCAACGCGTACCTGCACTTCGGGCTCAAGGTGCCCGAACGCGCCTCCGCGAACCTGCCGCTGTTCGAGGCCGAGCGGTGACCGGCGGATTCACCTGGCGAGCGCGCGTTTACTGGGAGGACACCGACGGCGGCGGGGTCGTCTACTACGCGAACTACCTCAAGTTCATGGAGCGCGCCCGCACCGAATGGCTGCGATCGCTCGGCCACTCGCAGAACGAGCTGGCCGCGGAGCACGGCTTCGTGTTCGCCGTCGTCGAGGCGCACGTGAACTATCGCCGGCCGGCGCGACTCGATGATGAGCTGCTCGTAAGTTGTGAGCCCGTGCCCGAAGGGCGGGCCTCGATCCGTTTCAAGCAGACCGTCCGCAAGGCCGGCACCGACCAGGTGCTGGCGGAGGGCGAGGTGCGCGTGGCGTGCGTGGACGCCGCCACGTTTCGTCCCCGGCCGCTGCCGGATTTCGTAAGACCAGATCCGTAAAGGCCCAAGTCCGTATAGGCCCAAGTCCGTAAAGGCCCAAGTCCTTAAAGGCTAACAATGGAAAACGAACTATCCATCGTAAAACTGGTGCTCAACGCGAGCCCCGTGGTGCAGGCCGTGATGGGCCTGCTGCTGCTGGCCTCGCTCGTTTCCTGGGCGATCATCTTCCGCAAGCGTTCGCTGATATCGCGCGCGCAGTCGGAGGCTGAGAGTTTCGAGAACAGCTTCTGGAAGGGCGGGGATCTCACCGCGCTGTACCGGCAGATCGAAGGACGGGGCGGCGCCACCGGCATGTCGAGCATCTTCGAGTTCGGCTTTCGCGAGTTCGCGCGGCTCAAGCAGGGCGGAATCCCGGCTGACCAGTTGCTCGAGGGCGCGCGTCGCGCGATGCGCGTCGGACAGCTCAAGGAGATCGAGCGACTCGAAGAGAGCCTCTCGAACCTCGCGACCATCGGTTCGACCAGTCCGTACGTCGGCCTGTTCGGCACGGTGTGGGGCATCATGAGCGCGTTCGTGGCGCTCGGCGGCGTGCAGCAGGCGACGATCGCGATGGTCGCGCCCGGCATCGCCGAGGCGCTCATCGCCACCGCCATCGGCCTGTTCGCCGCGATCCCCGCGGTGATCGCCTACAACCGTTATGCCGACCAGGTGAGCCGTCTCGAACTGCGTTACGACGCGTTCATGGAGGAGTTCTCCACCATCCTGCAGCGCTACGCGGGGAAGTGAGGGCGCCATGCCATCGGTGAATCAAACTACCCGCCGCCGCCGTCTCATGGGCGAAATCAACGTCGTGCCCTATATCGACGTCATGCTGGTGTTGCTGATCATCTTCATGATCACCGCGCCGCTGCTGGCCGAAGGCGTCAAGGTCGATTTGCCGAAGGCCAATGCGCAGGCGATCCCGCCGGACATGCTGAAGGACTCGAAGCCCATCGTGCTCACCATCAACGAGCGCGGGCAGCTATTCCTCAACTACAACGAGCCCGAGGATGAACCCATCGATGCGGCCAAGGTCGAAGCCCAGGCCGCCGCCGTGCTGCGCCGTGCACCCGAAACGACGGTGCTGGTGCGTGGCGATTACCGGGTGGCTTATGGAGAAGTCGTATCCGCAATGACCATCCTGCAGCGCGCCGGCGCCAGCAAAGTCGGGTTCATCACTCAGCCCCCGGAAAAGCTCCGGAATCGTTAGGTCACTGAGGCTCGATGCCGCCGCAGAAACCTCCGAAAACCGGCAGTGCGCGCGCGATCGCGCTATCGGTGCTGCTGCATTCGGCGATCGTCGTCGCGGCGGTCTACGGCTGGTTCACGTGGAAACACGAACCGCCACCGCCCGAGACCCTCGCGGTCGAAGGTTCGGTGGTCGACGAGCGCGCGCTCAACCTGAAGCCGATTCCGGACGCGCGGCCCGAGCCCACGCCCGAACCTGAACCCGTGACCGAGCCGGTACAAGAGCCGGAGCCCGAACCCGAGCCGACTCCCGTGGAACCGGAGACCCCGCCCGAACCGGATCCGGCGGAGCTGGAACGACAGCGCGAGGAAGAACAGCAGAAGCTCGAGGCCGAGAAGCGCGAGCAGGAACGGATCGAGGCCGAGAAGAAAGAAGCCGAGCGGAAGGAAACCGAACGTCTCGAAGCCGAAAAGCAGGCCGCCGCGAAGGCGGCCGCGGAGAAGGCTGCCGCGGAGAAAGCCGCGGCCGAGAAAAAGGCGCTCGAAAAGAAGCGCGCCGAAGAGGCCGCCGCGGCGAAAAAGGCCGCGGAGGAGAAGGCGCGGCTCGCGCGTGAAGCGGAACTGCGACGCAGCCTCGAGGCCGAAGAGCGCAGGAGCGCGATGCGCAACAGCCCGCAGGCCATCAGCTGGTACAACCAGATCGTCGCGCGCATCACACGTGCCTGGATTCGCCCGCCCTCGGCAAGAGCGGGCATCGAGTGTAAGGTTGCGGTTTCGCAGGTCCCGGGTGGAGAAGTGACCTCAGTCCGCGTGCTGAGCTGCAGCATCCCGGACCCGGCGCTGCGCGAGTCGGTCGAAGCCGCGGTGTACCGCGCGTCGCCGCTGCCGCCGCCGCCGGACCCGGCATTGTTCGAGCGCAACCTGGAGCTGACATTTGCCCCGCAAGACTGAACGCATGAAAAAACTCGCCGCCTACGTATTGCTCGCCTTGTTCGGATGCGCGAACAGCGCGTTCGCGCAGCTCAAGCTCACCATCACGCAGGGTGTCACCGATCCGATTCCGATCGCGGTGGTGCCGTTCGCGCGCGCGGTGCCCGCCGACGGCGGTGTCGACGTCGCCGCGATCGTGCAACGCGACCTCGAGAGCAGCGGCCGCTTCAAGGGCATGCCGCGCGGCGACATGCTCACCACGCCGACCACCGCATCCGAAGTCGACGTCGCGGGCTGGAAGCAGCAGCGCAACGACTACGTCGTGGTCGGACGGCTGACGGCGCTGCCGGGCGGCGACATCGCGATCGACGCCGAGCTCGTCAACGTGCTGACGGGGCAGCGGCTGCTGGGTCAGAAATGGACCGTGAAGCCGAGCAACCTGCGCAACGGTGCGCACCGGGTCGCCGACGCGATATACGAGAAGATCCTCGGCGTGCGCGGCGCGTTCGCGACGCGCATCGCGTACGTCTCGGTTGACGGCAAGCCGCCGAACCAGCAGTACCAGCTCATCGTCGCCGACGCGGACGGCGAGAATCCGCGCGTCGTCCTGAGCTCGAAGTACCCGCTCATGTCGCCCGCCTGGTCGGCCGACGGCAAGATGCTCGCGTACGTCTCGTTCGAGCGGCGTGTGTCCGCGGTGTACGTGCAGGAGGTAGCCACCGGGAAGCGCAGCATGGTATCGGCGCGCGCCGGCATCAACGGCGCGCCGGCATGGTCGCCGGACGGCAAGAAGCTCGCGCTGACCCTCTCGGGCAGCAACGGCAACCTCGACATCTATCTACTCGACCTGACGAGCCAGCAGCTCACGCGGCTCACCGACGATGCCGGCATCGACACCGAGGCGGTGTTCTCGCCGGATGGGTCGACCCTCTACTTCACGTCGGACCGCTCGGGTAATCCGCAGGTCTACCGGCTGGCGCTGGGCTCGAACGAGCGTCCGCGCCGCGTCACGTTCACGGGCTCGTACAACGCGCGGCCGCGCATTTCCCCGGACGGCAAGCAACTCGCGGTGCTCACCAACGACCAGGGCGCGTTTCGCATCGGCGTGCAGGACCTCGCCTCGGGCACGGTGCAGATCCTGTCGCAGGGCCGCCAGGACGAGAGCCCGAGCTTCGCGCCGAACGGCGCCATGCTGATCCTCGCGGGGCGCGAGCGAGGGAAGGGCGTCCTGCAGACGATTTCGATCGACGGGCAGACCTCGTCGCGGCTCCAGGCCGACGCGGGCGAGGTGCGCGAGCCCGTCTGGGGTCCGTTCCTGCCGTGATCCCGACTAACTATCAACCCTCCACCATTCCATCAAGAACGCAATCCAGGAACTCAGGCATGCAAACGAAAAAACTCGCTACCGCCACCGCATTCGTCGCGTCGCTGTTGTTGTTCGCCGCCTGCGGATCCAAGCCGGAAACGGCTCCGGAACCGCCGCCGCAGCAGCAGAGCACCGCGGACACCAGCGGAGTCGATGACGCCGGCGCCGACGTCGCGGATGCCGCCGGTCCCTCCGGCGAACTGCTGTCGAAGCGCATCATCTACTTCGATTTCGATCGCGCCGACATCCGCGCCGATTCGCAGTCGGTGGTGGCCGCGCATGCGCGCTACCTCGCCTCGAATCCCACGCAGAAGGTGCGCCTCGAAGGCCACGCCGACGAGCGCGGCTCGCGCGAGTACAACATCGGCCTCGGCGAGCGCCGCGGGCAGGCCGTGCGCCGCGCGCTGCTGCTGCAGGGTGTTTCCGAAGTGCAGCTGTCGACCGTGAGCTACGGCGAAGAGCGCCCGGCGGTCGCGGGCAGCGACGAGCAGGCCTATGCGCAGAATCGCCGCGTGGAAATCATTTACCTCAGGTAATCGGGAGACAGGTGCAACGATGACAGCTCTTCGACTGCTCGCCATCGCCGCGGGATCCGTGCTCGTCGGCTGCGCCGTCGCGCCGGAGGAAGATCCCGTCCAGATCCGCCTGAACGACATCGACAACCGCGTGCAGCGTATCGAGCGCGTGCTGACGAACCAGAGCCTGCTCGAGCTCTCGCAACGCATCGATCGTCTGCAGGCGGACCTGCGCGCGATCCGCGGCGAGGTCGAGCTGCTGCAGAACCAGACCGAGGGCGGCAAGAACCAGACCCGCAACCTCTACGGCGATCTCGACCGGCGTATCGCCGCACTCGAGACGCTGGGGGGCGTCGGGTCGGGATCCGCTTCGACGCCCGGGAGCGCGCCGAGCGCCGCTGGATCGGCGCAGGGCGAGCAGGGTGCATACGACGAGGCGTTCAACGCGCTCAAGTCCTCGGACTATCCGAAGGCGATCAGCGGCTTCAAGGGCTTCGTCGCGTCGTATCCGGACAGCCCGCTCGCGAGCAACGCGCAGTACTGGTTAGGCGAGGCGTACTACGTGACGCGCGAGTACCAGAGCGCGATCGCGGCGTTCGAAAAGGTCACCACCGGCTGGCCGGATTCGCGCAAGGCGCCGGACGCGCTGGTGAAGATCGGATTCACGCAGGCTGCGCTCGGCCGCAATGCGGACGCGCGCGCGACGCTGGAAGACGTCGCGCGTCGATATCCGGGAACGGAAGCGGCGCAACTCGCCACGGAGCGCTTGAAGCGACTTTCAAATGGACGATGAGACAGGCGGCGCCACCGCGCGCCGCCTGAAGATCACGGAGATTTTCCATTCGTTGCAGGGGGAGGCCGACACGGTCGGCTTCCCCACCGTGTTCGTGCGGCTCACCGGCTGTCCGTTGCGCTGCCAGTACTGCGACACGGCGTACGCGTTCCACGGCGGCGAGTGGCGCACGCTGGATGAAATCCTCGCGAAGGTCGCGGAATTCTCGACGCGCCACGTGTGCGTCACGGGCGGCGAGCCGCTCGCGCAGAAGTCCTGCCTGCCGTTGCTCACGGCGCTGTGTGATGCCGGTTATCGCGTGTCGCTCGAGACCAGCGGCGCGATGCCGCTCGCCGGTGTCGATGCCCGCGTCGTACGCGTCGTCGACGTGAAGACGCCGGCCTCTGGCGAGGAGCGCCGCAATCGCTACGAGGATCTCGCGCTGCTGCGCCCCGAGGAGCAGATCAAGTTCGTGATCTGCGATCGCGCCGACTACGACTGGGCCCGCTCCAAGTTCGCCGAGCTCGGCCTCGCCGACCGCTGCACCGTCCTCTTCAGCCCCAGCGCCGAACAGCAGCCGGCACGCCAGCTCGCCGACTGGATCCTCGCGGACCGCCTGCCGGTGCGTTTCCAGCTCCAGCTCCACAAAATCCTCTGGGGCAACGTCCCCGGCAAGTGAGGTGGGGACAGTGGTGCCGGTGTAAAAAGTGGGGATAGGCAGAGTGGGGAAAGTAAACCCGGCACCGAGGTGGGGATGAAACGCGCGGTCGTATTGCTGTCAGGCGGACTCGATTCCGCGACCGTTCTTGCATTGGCGCGCGCAGGCGGGCTCGAGAGTTACGCGTTGTCGGTGGCGTATGGGCAGCGTCACCAGGCCGAGCTCAACGCCGCAGCCGCGGTGGCGCGCGCATTGGGCGCGCGCGAGCACCGGGTCATGCACGTCGACCTCGCGAACATCGGTGGGTCCGCGCTCACGGATCATTCGGTCGATGTGCCGACGTCGCCGACCACCGGCATTCCCATCACTTACGTCCCCGCGCGCAACACGATCATGTTGTCGCTCGCGCTCGCGTGGGCCGAGGTGCTGAAGGCCGAGGAAATCCACGTCGGCGTGAACGCGGTGGACTACTCGGGTTACCCGGACTGCCGCCCCGAGTTCATCGCCGCGTTCCAGAATCTCGCGAAGCTCGCGACCAAGGCAGGTGTGGAGGGCAGTCCCATCGCCATCCGGGCGCCGCTCATTTCCATGAGCAAGGCGCAAATCGTGCGCACCGGCATCGAAAACGGCGTTGACTTCGCCCTCACGGTTTCCTGCTACCAGGCCGACGATTCGGGCCGCGCCTGCGGCCGCTGCGACTCCTGCCGCCTGCGCCGCGAGGGCTTCGCGGCCGCGGGGGTCGCCGATCCGACACGGTATGTGTAGACTGCGCGCCCTTCGCGGGGGGTTGGTAGCTCAGCGGTAGAGCAGCGCCCTTTTAAGGCGGTGGTCGTGGGTTCGATCCCCACCCAACCCACCATCCCGTTTCGATAAACTCCCCGCACATTCACCGGGGGGAACACCATGCTTCGGATTTCGGCCGCCGCCACGGCGGTGTTGGGTTTCTTTGTCGCGGGTGCGGCGCTGGCCGCGGAGGCCACACCAGCCTGGAAGCCGCTGTTCAACGGCAAGAACCTCAGCGGATGGACCGCAACTTATGCCTCGAAAACCCCCGATAACGCGCCGGCGCCCGCGAGCTACTTCCGCGTCGAGGACGGCACGATCCACGCCTATCCGACGCACGCCGCCGGCAGCGAGCAACCCAACGTCGTGCTCGTGACCAACACAGAACACCGCGACTACCGCCTGAGCCTCGAATACAAATGGGGCGAGAAGAAATTCGCGCCGCGCAACGATCACGTGCGCGACGCGGGACTGCTCTATCACATCCACCGCGACCGTCCCGCCGACTGGCCGGCCGCGCTCGAGTCGCAGATCCAGGAAGGGGATACGGGCGACCTCTGGGCGATCTCCTCGCGCGCGACGAGCTTCATCGACCCGAAGACGCGGCGCTACACGCTCCCCGAAAACGGCGGCGTCGGGATCACTGTCGGCAACGAAGGCAAATTCGAGCGCGTGCGCCACGGCCGCGTGAACGAGTACCCGGGCTGGAACAAGCTCGAGATCATCGTGCGTGGCGATCGCGCGACGCACATCGTCAACGGCGTCGTGAACATGCGCGCCAGCGACCTGAAGTCCTGGGACGCCGCGAGCAATTCGTGGGTCAAGCTGGATCATGGCCGCATCGGCCTGCAGGCCGAAAGCGCCGAGATCTTCTATCGCAACATCTCGATTCGCCCACTCACCGACGCCGACGACATGCCGCCGCCGCCCAAGGCCACGGAAGTCTGGTTCCCGGTGCCTCCGAAGGTGACACCGGGTGCGACGCCCGGCGCTCCGCCGTCTGACGCAATCATCCTGTTCGACGGCAAGAACCTCGACGCGTGGCAGAGCGCGCGCGATGGATCTCCGGCGCGCTGGAACATCGTCAACGGCGAGCTGGTCGTTGCCCCGGGCAAAGGCGACATCCAGACGAAGGCCGGCTTCGGCGATCAGCAGTTACACATCGAGTGGCTCACGCCCGAACTGCCACCCGACAAGGTGAACCAGGATCGCGGCAACAGCGGTGTGTTCCTGCAGGACATCTACGAAGTGCAGGTGCTCGACAACTTCACGAGCCCGACCTACGTGAACGGGATGGTGGGGTCCATCTACAAGCAGTTCGCGCCGCTCGTGAATGCGACGCGGCCGGCCGAGAACTGGAACGTCTACGACATCATCTTCACCGCGCCGCGATTCAATGGCGACGGATCACTCGCCAGCCCGGCCCGCGTGACCGTCATTCACAACGGCGTACTCGTGCAGAACAACACGGAGCTGAAGGGCGGGACTACCTACATCGGCGCGCCGTTCTACTACGCGCACGGCGACGCGCCGCTGCGGCTGCAGGATCACGGACATCTCGTCCGGTTCCGCAACATCTGGCTGCGCAAGCTCTGATCGAATCGTCGCGCGCGCCGGTCACTCCTCGAAGTCGAGGTTGACCGGCCCGCGCGGCTTCTCCTGTTTCTGCATGCGGCCCGTGAGTGGCGTGGCGGTGGTCACGCGCTCGAGCTTGAATTCGTCGGCCCACACTTCGCCCGGCCCCGCGAGGAAAAACCCGAACGCGATGGCGACGCTGTCCTCGGGCACGTCGAGCACGATCTCGTAGAGCGACCATTCGCTGGTTCCCGTCACCGGGCGATCGTCCATGTTGTCGAATCCGTTCATCTTCTGGTTCGGGCCATCGACCCGCATCCAGAGCTGCGCCTTGCGGGCATCCTGCGTGCGCATGCGCGCCGACAGCTTCCAGCGGCCTCCACGGTACTCGTCGGCCGCGAACATCTGCATGAGCGTGCCGAACCCCGAGTCCGCGGCGCCCGGCTTGCCCTTGATGTGCGCGCTCTTCTGGCCGCCCGCGACCTGCACGGGATCCGTGTTGAATTCGTAGTCCTTCGGTGCGCTGCCCGCGACTATCCACCCGGCGGGCGCCGCGGAGTTGGCCGCGAGCGCGACGAATGCGAACAATCCGGCGAATGCGAGCTTTCTCATGGCAATCCTTCCTGGCTTCCGTAGCCGGTGGGTGTGTAAGGGTCGAACGTCGCGAGCCAGGCGGCAGCCTGGCCTTCCGCGATCCCGAAGTCGGTAGTTTGAGGGGAAGTCTCGCCCGCGTCGAACCAGCGCAGGGCGAACAGCGTCGCAACGCCCATGGCGCAGACGAGCAGCAGCGGGCGCATGAGACTCGCATGCTCATGCCGTGTCCGCGCGGCCGCGAGTATGAAGTCGTCAGTTGCAGCGGACGGACCCGGCGCCTCGGCCGCGCGATAGAGATCCAGCGGATTCGAAGTCTTCAGGCCCATGTGATCATGGCCTTGCGCAGCGCGCGAAGTGCGTAACGCAGACGGCTCTTGGTGGTTTCCGCATTCGCGTGCGTGAGCGCGGCGATCTCGCGCACGCCGAGACCCGTCTCGGCGCGCAGCAGGAAAACTTCGCGCTGCTCGAATGGCAGGGCGGCGATGGCGGATTCGAGCGCGCGTTGCCGCGCATCGTGCAGCGCGATGGCCGGCGGCTCCTCGCTCGTCAGGGCCACCGCTCCGTCGAGAGCGGTCGCGGCCTCGGCTCCGTCGCTCCATGCCCGGCGTGCGCGGCGTCGGAACCCGTCCGCCGCGCGCCGATGCGCTATCGAAAACAACCACGTGACGAAACTGGCCCGGGCGGTGTACCGCCCGCGCGCGTGAATCACGGCGAGCCACGTTTCCTGGAAGACTTCGTCCGCCTCGCTGGCGCGTCCCGTCAGGTGGCGCGCGAATCGCAGCAGCGGTGCGCGATGTCGCGAGTAGAGAGACTTGAACGCGGCATCGTCGCCGTCGCGATAACGCTGCATGAGCGCTTCGTCGCTGGGCTCGGCGGTCACGTTGGTGCGGTGCACCGTCCGGACCGCCGAAGGCTCGTCGGCCGGCGGGGCAGGCAGGTTCCACCAGGCGAATGTGACGACGTCTTGCATGCTCGCGTTGATCGCCGCCCGAGTCGGAAAGGGGTTAGGACCTGCCCTCGATTGACATGAGACCCCTGTCACAGGGGTAACCAACGGCAAGATCTTGCCGCCTTCCGGGGCCGCGCCTGAAGGCACTTCCCGTGCCGCGCGTTCAAGGGAAGCCGGTTTCCAACCGATAAACCCTTGAGAGGGGCGGCCTGACAGGCCCGCCGGCTTGTTAGTCCGCATTGGGAGGAGTTACCGGATGAGCGACGCGCGCACCGAGGGAGTCGCGCCCGAGCACGCCACGACCGAGCTGCCGTTGCAGGCCCAGCTCGTCGGGTCGCTCGCGCTCGTGCTCGTCCTCAGCGCCATCGCGGGCCTGATCGGCTACGCGACCTTCGACTCGACCTCGCTCGAAAACAGCGCGCGCGCCAAGGCGATGATGTACGGCTCGAACCTCGCATCGGAGCTCTACGGCGCCGTCGCGACCAGCGACACCGTGCACGCCGAGCTCACCATCGCGCCGCTCGCCACGGACCGCAACGTGCACGGCGTCGCGGTCTACGCGCCCGGCGGTCGCCGGCTCGCGGGTCTCGGGCAGTTTCCGGCGACGCTCGTCCAAGGCGACAAGGTCAGCCCGGCCGACGACCGCGTGCTGCTCACGGTGCGCGACATACGGGTGGACGAGGGTTTCGTCGGTCAGCTCTACCTGGCCCTGTCCACCGAGCACATTGCCTCCGCGCGCTTCCGCGCGGCGCAGTTTCCCGCGATGACGACGGCCTGTGTGCTGCTGTTCGCGATCCTGCTCGCGCTCGCCAACTCCTTCAGCGTCATGATGTCCGAGGTCGTGCGCATGTTCGAAGAGCGCCGGCACATGGAGCGCACCGAGAAGGAACGTCTCGAGAAGCTGGTATCCGAGCGCACCGAGGAACTGGAGCGCGGCCGGGAACAATACCGGCTCGTGGTCGAAGGCACGCAGGCGATTCCATTCGCGCTGGACGTGGAGGACGGTCACTTCGAATACATCGGCCCGCAGGGCCCCGCGCGACTCGGTTTCAACGAAGAACTCTGGAAGCAGAGCGGCTTCCTCGACCAGCTGATGCCGCGTGAGCGTTATGGCGCCGTACGTGCGCACATGGACCAGAGCTCGTCCGGATCTTTCGAGGCCGAGGCCACCGTGCTGACGCAGGACGAAAGGCGCGTCGACCTGCGCTGGGTGGCGAGCTGCGAGCAGAGCGACAGCACCGGCCAACACAAGGTGCTGCGCGGCATGATGCTCGACGTCACCGAGCAGCGCCGTCTCGAGAACGATCTCGCCCAGGCACAGAAGCTGGAGAGCGTCGGCCGGCTCGCGGCGGGCGTCGCGCACGAGATCAATACGCCGGTGCAGTTCGTCTCCGACAGCGTGCATTTCGTACGCGAGGCGATGGACGATCTCGCCGAAATCGTCGACAAGTATCGCAACCTTCGCGCCGCGACGCTGAATGAAAGCGGCAGCGCCCCGGACGTCGTGGCCGCCGCGAAGGCCGCGGAAGAGGCCGAGGACGACGCGGACCTCGACTACATCCTCGAGAACGCGCCGGTCGCTCTCGACCGCGCGCGCGACGGCCTCGGCCGAGTTGCCGCGATCGTGCGCTCGATGAAGGAATTCGCGCATCCGGATCGCAAGGAAATGGCCACCGCGGACCTCAACCAGGCGATCCGCAGCACGCTCGTGATCGCCTCCAACGAGTACAAGTACGTCGCGGAGGTCGAGACGGGCTTCGATCCCGCGCTGCCGCACGTGAACTGTTACGCGGGCGAGGTCAACCAGGTGGTGCTGAACCTCATCGTCAACGCGGCTCATGCAATCGGCGACGTGGTGAAGGAGCAGGGCGGCGGCAAGGGCAAGATCCGCGTCGCGACGCGCGTGGTGGACGACTGCGTCGAGATCGCGATCAGCGACACGGGCAAGGGCATTCCGCCCGAGGTGCGCTCGCGCATCTTCGATCCGTTCTTCACGACCAAGGAAGTCGGCAAGGGCACCGGCCAGGGTCTGGCCATCGCACGCTCGGTGATCGTCGAGAAGCACGGCGGCACGTTGCACTTCGAGACCGAAGTCGGCAAGGGCACAACGTTCTACATCCGGCTGCCGATCGCGGGACCGGCGAACTCGTCGGCGGCCGCGTGAGGCAAATTCCATGAAACTCGGAAAGGTCAATTCGAGCCACATCCGCGCGGTCACCGGCACGACCTTCGTCGCGACGCTGAGCTCGCTGCTGTTCGGCTACTGCACCGCGGTGATCGCGGGCGCGGTCGGCGCCATCGACCACAACTTCATCCTGCCGCGCAACCTGACCGGCAACGCGGCGAACGCACTGCTTGGCCTGACGGTGTGCAGCGCGCTGATCGGCACGATTCTCGGCGCGCTGCTCGCGCGGCCCGCGGCCAGTTTGTTAGGCCGAAAGAAGCCGATGATCCTCGCCGCGGTCCTTTTCGTCGTCTCGGCGGTGGGTTCCGCGTATCCCGAACTCGGCATCGCGCCGATCGGGGACATGGGTCCCGCGGCGATCTGGCCGTTCAACTTCTACCGCATGCTGGGCGGTATCGCGGTCGGCCTCGCGTCGATGATCGCGCCCACCTACGTCGGCGAGTTCGCGCCGAGCGCGGTGCGCGGGCAGCTCGGTGCGTATCAGCAGATCGCGATCATCGGTGGCATGACAATCGCGTACTTCGTGAACTGGGGCATCGCGCTGCAGGGCGACGACAGCTGGGTGCTCGAGACCGGCTGGCGCTGGATGATGCTGGCGTTGGTGATTCCGGCCATGGCGTTCTTCTACCTGAGCTTCTCGGTGCCCGAGAGCCCGAGATGGCTGGTGAAACGCGGCCAGATCGAGGCCGCGCGCCGGTTGCTCAAGCGGTCGGCCGAACCCTCCGAAGTGGAGCCGATGCTCGCGGAACTCGCGAACTCCGAGCCGGACGAGAAACCCGCGCCGCTGTTCACGTTCGGCGTGCGCGTGGTGCTCGTCGGCATCGCGTTGTCGGTGTTTCAGCAGCTCGTGGGCGTCAACACGGTGTTGTATTACGGCCCGAAGATCTTCGAGTCCATGGGTTATCACATGGACGCCGCGTTCCTCGGCATTCTCATCGCCTGCATGGTGAACCTGATGTTCACGATGGTCGTCGTGCTGCTGGTCGACAAGATAGGCCGCAAGCCGCTGCTGCTGTTCGGCGGCATCATCATGGGCATCTCCATGCTCGCGCTCGGCTCGCTGTTCCATTCGGGCAATACCGGTCTGCTGGGACTCGTGGCGATCTGCTTCTACCTCGCGGGCTTCGCGGTGTCGTTCGGCCCGGTCGTGTGGATCATGCTGAGCGAGATCTATCCCGCGCCGATCCGCGGCCAGGCGATGTCGCTTGCCGTCGCTTCGCAGTGGGTCGCGAACCTGCTGGTGTCCGCCACGTTTCCTCTGTTGCTCGGTAACGGCACGTGGAACCACGGCTACGTATTCTGGGTGTACGGCGTCTTCGGAATCCTCGCGGCGTTCGTGGTGCTGAAGTTCGTGCCGGAAACGCGCGGAGTGGATAGCGAGATGCTGGAGTCGCTGTGGCGCCGCCAGGACTCTCCGGAAGTCGCCACCTAATCGATCCAGCCTGCCGACCGGCGGAATTCGAGATCGGCCTTCTCCTGCGCGACGTGATCGATCTTCGGAAGCGGCCGCGCGCGGGCTTGCGCGAGCGTCTGCGCGAAGGGTGGCAATCCCGCCTGCATGCGCATCGAGTTCACGCGCGACTGGTTTTCGATCGGGTGCGGCTCGAGTCCGTCGGGTCCCATGCGTAGCTGCGTGCCGTAGCGCTGCGGGCGGCCTTCGTATACGCGGATGCGGTCGTCGATGATCGCGTACTGCCAGCGTGGCGCATCGCCCATTTCCGTGGCGCGGTCGATGAGGTCGCGGCACTGCCTCATGAACGAGGGCTCCGCGATCGAATGCAATGCGACGCGCCAGGCGGCCTTCGCGCCTTTTTCACCCACGAGCGTGATGCCCGGCCAGCCGAGTACCGCGATGATCTGGCGCAAACGCGCCGCGTTCGCGCGGTGCAGTTCTTCGAGTCTTGGATGATAGGTTTCGTCGAGCTCGCCTGCGGCCGTCAGCTCGCCGCGCAACGCCTGGTCGCGCGCTTCCATGTCGAGAAGTGCCTTCTCGAGTGATTCGTCCATTCCCCCTGCGCCCTCGATGCGACCAGTTAGGTCGACCGGGTCCTAATATATACGACGCCCGCCAAGAGAGAACCCCGCGCGGGTTTACCGCCCGCGCGGAGGTCTCGTGTCAAGCCGTGCGTTCTACATGCGCGGCTTGGTGCTGGAGCTCGCGTACTCGCTGGAATCGAGGTACCCGTCGCCGTTCTTGTCGGCTTTCGAGAACGACTCGACGAGCGTCGGATCGGCCGAAGCCTCGGGCATCGAGATGCGACCATCCTTGTTCGTATCGAGCGCGTCGAACGAGCCGCTGCTCTCGCTGGAAGTCTTCGGTTTCTCCTTGTCGTCCCCCGCGACTCCCGCGAGCGGGATCATCATGACGGCGGTGACGGCAAGCAGGTGGATCTTCTTCATTGCATGTCTCCTTGGCACTGTGTTCGATTCGTTGACGGAGAAGCATTTCGCGTGCCACTTCCGCGGTCGCTCTTGTGCTTCAGGAACTTGGCATTCTCCCCGCGCCAACGGCGCCTGAATGTCGGACGTGAAGTGCTTGCTGCACGCGACAAATGCCCGCATGAGCGACGGCAAATTGCGACAGTAGCGCACAAACTAACTACAAACAGGGACTTGCCGGTCGGGCATTGCAGACATGGGCGAAGGCCGCGGACAGCCGCAGCCACCGCCTGATGCGTGCGTGGGTCCTGTGCCGCGGTGCCTGTCGGACAAATGCCGACATGCAGCGGTCGCGTCTCCCACGCCGTTGCAGGTCCCTGCCGCTGTGCGCGCCCGTGCGCCGAATTCCAGAATGGGATTCGCTGGTTGATGGGCGGACGGAGGACGCATGAACTGGGACCGCATTGCCGGGAACTGGCCCCAGTGGAAGGGCCGCATACGCGAGCGCTGGTGCCGGCTTACGGAAGATCAGCTCGATCTGATCGGCGGACAGCGCGAGCAGCTCACGGGGCGCATCGAAGAGGTGTATGGCCTCTCGCACACGGAGGCGGAGCGGCAGCTTCGCAACTGGGAACGAAACCTCGCCATTGACGAGTTCGACGAGGAGGATCTCGTGTTCGACGACGAACCGGGTCCGACGAGTGTGAACGGCCGGGAGTCGTGATGATCCAGATTACCCTGAGTGGTTTGCGCAACGCCGCCTGGTGCGTTACGGCGTTCGGAATCGTTGCGTGCGCGGCGACGCCGCTGACCGCCGAACGTCTCGCGCTGGCGGAGCAATCCATCCAACGCGCGGAGGTCGCCAAGGCCGCCGATTTCGCCCAGATGGAACTATCCGAGGCGCGCACCAAGTACGCGGCGGCACAGGCTGCTGCCGACAAGCGCGACGCCGATCTCGCGACGATGCTCGCCGAGCAGGCCGACGTCGATGCGCAGCTCGCGGAACATACCGCGCGCGCGAAGCAGTCGGAGCAGATCGCGGGACAGCTGGACGCGCAGATGCGCGAATTGCGCGAAGAAGCATTGCGGCGCGCCGGCGCCGCGCCGGTTCTGCCGACTCCATGAGTGCGCGCATGCGGGCCGGACACGCCACCTTCGGACTCGGCGCCTTCGCGGCCCTCGCGACCCTCGCGAGCTTGTGCCTGGCTGCCTGCGAAACCATTCCGCGGCTTCCGGCGGATTTCAGCGAGGAACGATCCGTGGTGGACGGTGTGGCTTCGAAGGCCGACGTGATCCGCTACGCGAGCCCGGAGCTCGCGCGCGCCCGCGACTATCTTTCGCGCGCGGAGGCGCGCGCCGCCGAATACGGCGCGGATCCGGTCGCGACTCACTACGCATACCTGGCGGCGCAAACCGCGCGCATCGCCGGACTGCGCGCGAAGGAGCAGTCGGCCCGCGCGCGTATCCGCGCCAACGAACACGAGCGCGAGCGGATCCTGCGCGAGACCCGTCTCGCCGACGAGCGCAGCGGGCGCGGCGCCGCACTCATGGATGGACTCGTGCGCGAACTGCGCGCCGCGCCGACGGCGCGCGGCCTCGTGATCACGCTCGACGAAGTCCTGTTCGCGAAGGGCCGCGCGAAACTGCACCCCGACGCCGCGTCGCCGCTCGACCTGATCGCGACGTTCCTGCGGGAGCTTCCGGAGCGGCGCGTGCAGATCGAAGCATTCACCGACAGCGCGGGCGCTCACTCGTACAACCTCGAGCTGTCGCAGAGCCGCGCCGACGCGGTGGCGATGGCCTTCATCAATCGCGGCGTCGATGCCGCGCGCGTGCGTGCGCTCGGTTACGGCGAGTGGTTTGCCGCGCCGGAGAACGCGCCCGCGCGCAAGGGCCCGCCCGATCGGCGCGTCGAGATCATCCTGTCCAACGACGGGGGCGTGATTCCGGCCCTGTTGCCCGTGGTCACGTCCCTCGCGGGTGCGCCATGAAAAACACCGTCAGTGACCTGTATTCCGCGTCGCTGAGCGCGACCCCCGAATCTAATGCGACGAGCCGCATCGCACCGGATCTGCGCGCCGACTGCGCGCTGCGGCTGATCGGCAACGCGCCCGCCATGCACAAGGTGCGCGATCTCATCGCGCGCGTCGCGCCGACGGAATCGACCGTGCTCATCTGCGGAGAGTCCGGCTGTGGCAAGGAGCTGGTGGCCGAGTCCATCCACGCGATGAGTCCGCGTGCGGACAAGCCGTTCGTCGCGATCAACTGCGCGGCGATCCCGGCGACGCTGATCGAGGCGGAGCTGTTCGGTCACGAGCGCGGCAGCTTCACCGGCGCGATGCGCACGCGCGAGGGCGTCTTCGAACGCGCGAGTGGCGGCACTTTGCTGCTCGACGAGATCACGGAGATGCCGCTCGACCTGCAGTCGCGCCTCTTGCGCGTACTCGAGACGAAGCGGCTCAACCGCGTGGGCGGTTCGAACGATCTCGAAGTCGACGTGCGGGTCATTGCGTCCACCAACCGTTCACCGTCGCTCGCGTTCGCCGAAGGGCGTCTGCGCGAAGACATCTATTACCGGCTGGCCGTCGTCACCGTACAGCTACCGCCGCTGCGCGAGCGCGGCGACGACATCCTCGTGCTCGCGGAGTTCTTCCTCTCCGAGCTCAACCTGCGCAACGGGACGAACAAACGATTGTCCGAATCGCTGCGCAACCGCTTCATGCGCCACTCCTGGCCCGGCAACGTGCGCGAGCTGCGCAATGCGGTCGAAAGGGCCTACATCCTGTGTGACGGCGAGTTGGACCTGAGTGAGCAGGAAATGCCTACGCTGCGACACGGCGGAGTCGGGTCGACGGGGGGCGACGGCGACGTGGTTAATGTCGCCATTGGCGCGACGCTCGACGAGGTGGAGCGAACCTTCATCCTCGCGACGCTGCGTCATTTCGAAGGTGATAAGCGACGCGCGGCCGACGTGCTCGGTTGCAGTCTGAAGACTCTGTACAACAAGTTGCACGCGTACGAACGTGCCCGGCCGGCGGGCGTGAACTAGCAAGGAGACAGCGATATGGGATTCATTCTGTGGTTGGTCATCGGCGGTGTCATCGGTTGGCTCGCCAGTCTCGTCATGAAACGTGATGCCAATCAGGGCATCTTCCTGAACATCGTCGTGGGTATCGTTGGCGCACTGCTTGGCGGCTGGCTCATCAGCCCGCTGGTAGGCGCAGGAACGATCAACCAGGGCGAGATAAGCGTCGGAAGCCTGTTCGTTTCCTTCCTCGGCGCAGTGGTGCTGCTCGCGATCGTCAACCTGATCACACGCAAGCGGGTGCGCTGAGCGCATCCGATCCCCGGATGTCGATGCTGCCGGCCCTCACAAACCTCATGTGATCGCCGACATCTTCGACATCCGGGTTTCCATCGCAGAGCTGGCGCTGCGCGGCACGCTGGTCTACTGGCTGCTGTTCCTCATCTTCCGTTTTGTCCTGCGGCGCGATGTCGGCGCCGTGGGCATCGCCGATATCCTGCTGCTCGTGATCGTCGCGGATGCCGCGCAGAACGCGATGTCCGGTGGATACACGACGTTCACCGAGGGCGCGATCCTCGTGCTCACGATCGTCGCGTGGAACTGGCTGCTCGACTGGCTCTCGTTCCGATACGTGCTGGTGCGCCGCTTCGCCACTCCGCGTCGACTCATACTCGTGCACAAGGGGGTGCTGCAGCGGCGCAACCTGCGGCGCGAATTCGTCACCGTCGAGGAGCTCCAGGAAAAACTGCGCGAGCAAGGGATTGAGAAGCTCGCGGAGGTCAAGGCGGCGTACCTCGAGGGCGACGGCCAGATCAGCGTGATCCGCATGTCGGGAGACGGGGACGCGGGGGGCAAGGCACGTAAGGGCGCGACGCCCGGCGCATCCTGATCAAGGTTCGTCGTCGACTTCCAGGTGCGCGAGTACGACCGGGGCGGGGTGCGTCGGGCCGAGATCCGGGGCCAGGTCCCGGGCCAGGTCCCGGGCGATCGCCATCACGAGCGGAGGCGTGTCTCCCTGGGCGGGTTCGAGCGCGAACACGACGTCCACATCCCGTTCCACGACGAACAACCGTCCCTCGCGCACGAATGCGATGGCTTGCCCGAGTTCGTCACCTTCGCGCTCATCGCCTTGATATACGTCGTCCGCAACCTCGACCGGCAGGTCGATCGGCGAGACGGCGACCTCATGATCGACGTTGCCACTCACGAGTCGCAACGCGAGCAGCATGGCAAGGACGGTAAGGAGTCGACTGATCCCTGAGTTCACCCCCGGATGGTGCCGTCGTTCCACGTCCCGGCGCGTTCGGAGCCTGCAAGTGCCCGCTGTAGGTGGGTGCCGCGTGCAGCGGCCCAGGCCATGCGGTAATTTGCGCGGATGGAAGACGAAGTAAAGATCGTAAAGTGGTTCAACGAGATCGACTGGATCCAGGCCGGTACTCGCATCGCGGCCATACTGATCCTTACTACAATCCTGATCTTCGTCTCGCGCCGGCTGATAGCCGGCTTCGAGCGGATCTCAGCGAAGAACGCCGACGACATCGATTCGCAGCGCCGGGCGGCCACGGTGAGCCTGGTGCTGCGCAAGACCATCACCTTCATCCTCGCGACGCTCGCGACACTCGCGGTGCTGAACGCGGTCGGCATCACGATCATGCCGTTCCTCGCGACCGCCGGCGTCGCCGGCATCGCGATCGCCTTCGGCGCGCAGACGCTCGTGAAGGATTTCCTCAAGGGCTTCTTCCTCGTGGCGGAGAACCAGATCCGGCAGGGTGACGCCGTCGAGATCGCCGGCAAGTCCGGTGTGGTCGAGAACCTCACGCTGCGTTACGTGCAGCTGCGCGATTTCCAGGGAAACGTGCACTTCGTCCCTAATGGCGAGATCGCGGTGGTCACGAATTCGAGCCGGACCTTCTCGTACGCCGTGATGGACGTGATGATCGCGCTCGACCAGGAAGTCGCGCCGGTCGTCGACGCGATGCGCGAAATCGGCGTGCAGATGCGCGCGCATGCGGAGTGGGGACCGCGGATCCTGGACGAGCTCGAGCTTTCGGGAATCGAGAGCTGGAACGAACGCGGGATCACGCTGCGCGCACGGTTCCGCGTGCCGGCGGTGGACCAGGGCCCGGTGCGCCGGGAGTTCCTGCTGCGGCTCAAACGCGTATTCGACGAACAGAAGATCCGGCATCCGCAGACGGCGGTGTCGATGATCGGCGCCCGGACGGTGACGCCCACGTGACGCGCGAGAAATGCGGGCGGAGAGCCGCCCGCGCGTTCGTGGTCGAATACTAGTTGGTCAGGGCGCTCGGCGTTGCCGGGCCCGAACGGCTCGCGCCGCCCTCGCTTTCCCAGCGATCCTTTTCGAGGCGCTCGTCGAGACGGCGGCGATTTTCCTCGTCGCGTCGCTGGGCGCGGGATGCCGCGAAGCTGGCCGCGAGAATGGCGAGGCCGGTCATCCCGAGCAACTTGAAGATCCGGATCGTCGTCATGTTCCCTCCGCGCATCGTTGTTCTCCTGAAAGGCCGTCCGGCGACGGGGTAAGGTCGCCGGGCGGCCTGTTACGCAGCCACGAGAATTGCAGGGGTCTCGCAGGTGGGCATCACCCGGTCGTGGCCGCGATACCCATCAGCGCACTTCAGTTGGTGGGAGCGGGCGCGGGCTGTTCCATTTCCGCGGAGCCGGCACGCTTCGTGCTGTCGAGCTGCGCCTGGGCCTGTGCCTTGGCGGACTCGTACTGCGCATCCGCCTCGTCCTTGCAGGCCTGCTGCGCTTCGCCCTGCATGGTCTCGCACTTCTCCTTGGCGATCTGGCGCTGGCCATCCGCTTGCGCGACTGCCACGTCGTACTCGGCCGCGGCGCGGTCCTGCATGCCTTCCGTCGCGGCATCGGCGGCTTCACGGCGCTCCTCGGCCACGTTCTCCTGAGCGTCCTGGCGCGCGTCCGTCACATCCTCGGCGGTCTTCTGCGCCGATTCGCGCTGGTTGCAGCCGGCGAGCGCGAAGACGCCCACGGCCGCGGCCACCACCAGAGTCCAGCTTTTTGATTTGGTCACGATTGCATCTCCTCCGTGTCGAATGAATTCATTGCCCACGCACATGCTGCGCCGGCACCCCAATCCACGCGCGCGGACGGAACGCCCATGCAATGTCAGCCTGAACCCACCACCTGCGCAGTCCATTCGCCAGCGGCGCAGATTGCCGACAGGGTGACGTGATGTAAGCACCTCCTGACCCGACACGGGCGCGGCCCGCTGACACACGTCGCGGCATTGGCGGCATAACTTGCGGGTCCCACACCACCGCAACCATCAGAACTCAGGAGAGAGGCATGACCATCCATTCGAAGACCTTCGACAACGGCGCACGGAGCCCGGAATCCACCGCCGCGGAGCTGAATCGCATCGTCGGGCAGGCTGAAGAACTGCTGAAGTCGCTCGGCGAGGAGGGCGGAGCCGCGTACGACGCCGTGCGTGAGCGCGTGCAACGCACGGTCGAACAGGCCAGGACGAAACTGTCGAGCGCGAGCAGCCGGGCGCGCGCGGCGGCCAACGACGCGGCGCGGGTCACCGACACATACGTGCACGATCATCCCTGGGAGTCGGTCGCGTACGGTGCGGCCGCCGGCGCGGCGATCGGGATCCTGGTCACGGCATTGCTGCGCCGCTGACGCCTGACTAGTTAGGCAGACCCGCGGTCTTGCCCGGTAGCCGGCCGGGCGCCGCGGGTCGTTCATACCGCCGTTCCGCAAAAGGGGAGACAGACGCATGTTCGAATCGCTCGCGCTCGGATTGCTGCTGGCCGAAACCAACGGACAACCGACCCTGCCGCGACAGCGTGAACCCACGCAGCAGGAGCGGCGCGAGCAGGACGGTACGCCGACCGATCCGCTGTTCGACCAGCCGTTCGTGGCGACCGACGATCACACCTTTGTCCGCAATGCGATCGAGGCGAGCCGGCAGGGCGTCTTCGACGCGCAGGCGGCCGGAGGCCTGGGCCCGCAGATCGAAAGCGCCGCGGAGGTGATCGAGCGCCAGTACGCCGAGACCCGCGACCGGATGGAGGGGCTGGCCAAGCGCAAGCGCTGGCCGGTACCCGAAGAAGTCGAACGCAGGAAGACGTCGACGGAGCACGGACCGACGGGGCCTCGCAAGAGCGCGGACTTCATCGTGAGCCAGATCGCGGCCCACCAGGCCGCGGTGAAGCAGTTTCGCGCGCAGATGGCCGGCACGAAGGATCCGGAGCTCAAGCGCGCGCTGGGCGAGTCGCTCGCGGGTTACGAAAAGAATCTCGAGATGCTGGTCGAGCTGAAGTACCAGCCCTGACGAATCAGTGCTGGCGCCGCGCGCGCTGACGGTTCTCGTTGCGCCCGGTGAGCTGGCGAATCGCACCTATCAGCCGGCCAACCTGCACGGGTTTGGCCAGGTGCTTCTGGAAACCTTTGTCGAGTGCGCGCGCCTCGTCCTGCGGCCGCGAGAACGCCGTGAGCGCGACGGCCGGAAGATTGCGTGCATCGACGTGCATTCGCGTGCGGATCGTTTCGATGAGGTCGTAGCCGGAAGAGCCTGGCATGCCGATGTCGCTCACGAGCAGGTTGAAGCGCCCCGTATCGGGCGACAGCTCGTCGATGGCCTCTGCCGCGGAGCTCACGCTCACGATCTCCGCGCCTTGTTCGGCCAGCAGTCTTTCGAGGTACTCGCGCGAGTCCGTTTCGTCGTCGACCGCGAGGATGCGCAGCCCCGAGAGTGGCTTCGCGCCGGCGAGTCCCGCGTATCGGCGTTCCGCCAGGTCCGCGATGTCCTGCGCGCCTTCCTGCTTCTCGGCGCGCAGGCGAGGAATGCGTACGGTGAACTTGGAGCCCTTGCCGCGGCCTTCGCTCTCGACGGTGATGCTGCCGCCGTGCGATTCCACGAGCTGCTTGGTGATCGCGAGGCCGAGCCCGAGGCCCGCGTAGCGCCGCGCGCTGCCGCCGTCGGCCTGCCGGAATTTCTCGAAGATGTGCGGCAGGAACTCCGAGGAGATTCCTTCGCCGTTGTCGCCGATTTCGCAGCAGACGAACTCCGCTTCGATGCGCGTGGCGATCGAAACCGTGCCGTCCGGGGGCGTGAACTTGAGCGCGTTCGACAGCAGGTTGCTCACGATCTGCTGCACTCGGCCGGAGTCGCCCATGACCACGAGCGGGCCGTCGCACAGGTGGCTCTCGATGCGGATCTGCCGCGCGGCGACGGTCACGCGCATCGAATCGAGCGTCGCGCGCACCGCGTCGTTGAGATCCATCGGCTCGAACGACAACGACAGCTTGCCGGACATGAGCTGGTTGGCGTCGAGCAGGTCGCCTAACAACTGGGTCTGCGCGCGCGCGTTGCGCTCGATGACCTTGAGTCCGTCCCGCAGCATCGCCGGGTCCACCTTCGGCCGCTGCAGCAGCGTCGTCCAGCCCAGGATCGCATTGAGCGGAGTCCGCAGCTCGTGCGAAATCGTCGCGAGGAATTCGTCCTTGGCCACGGCGGACTGCGCGAGCTCGGCGCGCGCGGCGCGTTCCGCCGCTAGCAGGCCTTCGCGCTCCGCCTCGAGCTCCTTGCGGCGCGTGATGTCGCGGATCGTTCCGACGATGCGCCGCGTGCGGCCGGAGGCATCGGTAATGGCCGTGGCGCGGTTCTGTGCCCAGCGCACGCTGCCGTCCGTGCGGCGGAACTGGAATTCGAGCTCGCTGACGTCGCCCGGGCGCAGCACGTCGTTGCGGAAGGCCGCTTCGTGATCGCGTCCTTCCGGGAGCAATAACTCGAAGAACTGCCGGGCACGCCCGGAGAACTGCTCCTCGCTCACACCTGTAATAAGATGTGTCTGCCGCGTCCAGTTCATGCGGCCGGTCTCGAGGTCCCAGTCCCACATGCCGACGCTCGCGGCATCGAGCGCGAGCTCGAGCCGCTGCAGGCTTTCGCGCACGCGCTGCTGCGCCTCGCGTTGCTCGGTGATGTCCGTGTGCGAGCCCACCCACTCGATGATCTCGCCGCGCTCGTTCGTGACGGGCACCGCGTGTACGGAGAAGGTGCGATAGACGCCGTCGCGCCGGCGCAGCCGATGCACGACGACATAGTCGTTGCGCGTCGCGAGCGCATGCCGCCACGCGTCGAGCGTCGCCTGCAGATCATCCGGGTGCACGGCCGCGGTCCAGCCAAGTCCGGCCAGTTCCTCGGCGCTTTGTCCCGTGAACGCGCTCCAGCTCGTCTGTTCGCCGACCGCGCGGCCACTGGCGGTCGCGGTCCAGAAGATTCCCGTGGTCGCGAGCAGCGCCGCTTTGAATCGATGCTCGCTGGTCGCGAGTCGCGCCTCGGCTTCCTTGCGCTCCGTGATGTCGAGCACGCTGCCGACCACGCGGGATATGTGGCCCTCGGCATCGCGTACGAGCACGCAGTTGTCCCAAACCCAGACGTAACTGCCGTTCTTGTGCTGGACGCGATATTCGCAGGAGATGCTCTCGGCGTGATTGCCCGGCGCCCGGGCGCGCATCACTCGCGCGGGTTGCGCGAGCGGCACGTCCTCGGGGTGGATGAGATCTTCCCACCAGCGCGAGACCGGCGTGATCTCGCCGCCGCGAAAGCCGAGCACGAGTTCGATGCCGGAGGTGCGCAGCACCTTGCCGCTCGCCATGTTCCAGTCGTATACGAAGCCGGGCAGGGCGCGAGCGGCGAGCTGCAGGCGCGTCTCGCTGATCTCGAGCGCGAGCGCGGCGAGCTTGCTCTCGGTGATGTCGACCGTGATACCCACGACGATCGGCCGCCCATCGCGCTGTTCGCACCAGCACGTGGCCAGCAACCACTGCTCGTCGCGGTTGGGGCGTCGCAGACAGAATTCGAACTCCGCCTTGCCGTCCTGCAGCGCGCGCGCCAGGCCTTCCTCGAGTTGTTCGTTGTCGGAAGGGTCGAGCCGCTCTTCGCCGTCGAGCGACAGCCACTCGCGCGTCTGGGGCGACCACTCCCACATCTGGATGCCCGCGGCGGAGCGAGCCAGCCGCAACCGGTTCGAGGCGAGCTGCATCGCCTCGCGGGCATCGGCGACACGTTGCTGCGCGCGCTCGACGCGCGCGGCGTTCCACAACACGAGCAGCGTCAGACCGCAGCACATGGCGGCGGCGAGCAGCGCGAACGCGAAATGCAGCGAGTAGTAGCCCGCGCGCACCCCGGCGAGCGCGAGCAGCGCCAGCGCAAGCGGCGCGATGATCGTCCAGACGATGATGCCGCGCGCCGAACTACCCGCGGCCGATGGGCCGAGCAACACGGAGAGCCAGCCGGCATCGCCGCGCTGCGCGAGCGTGGCGATCAGCAGAACGGCGATCAGCGCGCTGGTCGCCGGCTGCGGAATGCGATCGATGCCGAGGCTCGCGAGCGCGCCGCTGCCGAGCACGAAGCCGATGAGCGACGTCGCCGCGAGCAGCAGGCCAAGTCCCGCGGCTGCCGCGAACACGTGCGCGGCCCTCGGTCCGCGCATGGGGCTCGTGATCAGCGCGACCGCGCTCGCGGTGAACATCATGATCGTGGCGCCCGCGATGAGATGGGCGCTCGGCCAGGTCGGTAGCCAGTGTTGCAGCGGGGAGAAAAGTGGAGTGGCGGACAGCGCGATGAGGAAGGCGATCGCGGCGAGCACCTGGCCGACCGCGCGCCACGCGCGGAACGGCAGGCTGACCAGCAGCGCGGAAAGTGCGAGGAGGCTGACACACGTCGCCGAAAACGGGATTAGAACCGCGACCGTGACGGTGCGCCACGCGTCTCTTTCGAGGAAATACGTCGCGAGCACGCCCGCGCACGCGATGAGCGCGACGCAGGACAGGAGACGCGACGCACGCATCGCGGCATGCGGTAGGTAGTTCAGCTTCATGCGGTGTAGGCAGTATTGCAGGCACCCACGTAGATTTGCTGTCGGTTCACTCCTACATGAGCTTGCCGAGGCCGTAAGCGTGCGCCTTCCCGCGCAGTCAAGTAAACCGCTTCGTGACCGCCCCGTGTTGCAGCACGGAAAACACTGTCGGACGCGACCGCATGACGTGGGCCGTGCGTTCGCACATTGCAGGCATTTTCCAGATCGCCACTGCGCGGCGTCCGACGGCGCGTCCGCTCGCGGTACGCGAGGCTTGCGTCATGCAGAGGACGGCTGTTGCTCCACATAACTCGCGTTTCCCCTTAGGGCTGTCGAATGCCTGGCTGGCGCGTCGCTGGTATTACACGGCGCGTACCCACCGCGCATACAGCGTGCGCCAGGTGTCCCCCGGCGATCGCCGCCTGCTCGCCGAGTTCGCGCTGGCGCTCACGCGCGAGGCGACCGGTCGCGATGCGCACAGCTTGCGCGATCTCACGTCGATGTTGTTCGACCGCGTCATCGCCAATGGCTCGGACACCGCCGTCGGTTTCGCCGCGCTCGAGAACACCGCCGCTGGCGACCGCGTGATCGGCGTATGCGCGTACGCGCCGGACAACGAACGAAGCGCCGCTTTCACGATCGCCGTCGCACACGGGTTCAGGGAAGAACAGGTCGGTCGCACGTTGCTGTCGACGCTGCTGCGTCACGCCAAACGTGTCGGCGTGACGCGGCTCACCGCGAACATGCTGTGGTCGAACCGCCCGATGCAGATGCTGGCGCTTTCGTCCGGCTTCTCGATGGAGCCCGATCCTCGCGACCGCAACCTGCGCCGCCTCGTGCTGGCACTCAGGTAACAACCAGACTCGTTCGCCCCGGGAGGTCAAGTGTCCGAAACCGCAACTGGCACAGCGATGCGTGCCTCTACCGACGCGGAGCCCGCGCGCGATCCGTCGCGCGACGACGGGGAAGCCCAGCCGCGCCACGTTGCGCGTTCGCGGACCGCCGGACGGCGCGTGCTCATCATCGTGGAGAACCTGCCTTGCCCGTTCGATCGCCGCGTGTGGCAGGAAGCGCGCACGCTCGCCGGTGCCGGGTACCAGGTTTCGATCATCTGTCCCAAGGCGCCGGGATACGAGGGCGCGTTCGAGCAGTTGGACGGAATCGACATTCACCGGCATTCGTTGCCCCGCGAAGCCGACGGCGTGTTCGGTTACGCGCTCGAATACGGCTGGGCGCTCGCGATGGAATTCTGGCTGTCGCTCAAGGTGCTGTTCGGACGCGGCTTCGACGTGATCCATGCCTGCAATCCGCCCGACACGCTGTTCCTGATCGGCGGGTTCTACAAGCTGTTCGGCAAACGTTTCGTCTTCGATCACCACGACATCAATCCCGAGCTCTACGAGGCGAAATTCGGCAAGCGCGGGCTGGGTCAGAAGCTGCTGCTCATCCTCGAGCGTCTCACCTTCCGCACAGCCGACATGGTCATCTCGACCAACGAGTCGTACCGGCGCATCGCGATCGGTCGCGGCGGCGTCGATCCGCGCGACGTCTTCGTCGTGCGATCGGGGCCGGATCTCACTCGCATCAAGAAGGTGGAGCCGAACGCGGCGCTTCGGAAAGGGCGCAGGTACCTGGTCGGCTACGTCGGCGTCATGGGCAAGCAGGAGGGGATCGACCTGCTGCTGCAGGCGGTACAACTCATCGTGAAACACCTGGGCCGCACCGACATCCAGTTCGGGCTCGTCGGCGGCGGCACCGAGCTCGCCGCGATGCGCCAGCTCGCGAAGGACCTCGGCGTGGCCGAGTACGTGACGTTCACCGGCCGCGCGCCCGATACCGAACTACTCGAAATGCTGAACACCGCGGACGTGTGCGTGAACCCCGATCGGGCCAACGACATGAACGACCGCTCCACGATGAACAAGATCATGGAGTACATGGCGCTCGGCAAGCCCATCGTGCAGTTCGACCTGACCGAGGGCCGCGTGTCGGCCGGCGAGGCCTCGCTATATGCGCGGCCCAACGACGTCGCCGATCTCGCGCAGAAAATCGTCTCGTTGCTGGCGGACGAGGCCGCGCGTGCGCGCATGGGCGCCATCGGGCGCGAGCGCGTCGAGCGCGTGCTCGCGTGGCAACACGAGGCCCCACGCCTGCTCGCCGCCTATGAACAGTTGCTGCATCCGACCGGAGAGAGAACATGAAGAAATTCCTGATCGCGTGCTTCATCGTCGTGGCGCTGGCCGCGGCGACCCAGGCGATGGCGCAGGACCCCAACTACACGGTGAAGCCCGGCGACATGTTGTCGATCAGCGTGTGGAAGGAACCGGACCTGCAGAGGCCCGCGCTGGTGCGGCCCGACGGCGCATTCTCGTTTCCGCTGGTCGGCGAGGTGGATGCGAAGGGCAAGACCGTGGCCGACCTGACCAAGACGTTGAGTCAGCGGCTCGCGCGCTACATCTCCGACCCGGTCGTGACCGTGTCGATCCAGGAGATCCGCGGCAACAAGATCTACGTGATCGGACAGGTGAACCGGCCGGGCGAGTTCATCATGAATCCCAGCGTCGACGTCATGCAGGCCCTGTCGATGGCCGGTGGCACCACGCCATTCGCCTCGCTCGGCGACATCGTCGTGTTGCGACGGACGACCAACGGCAAACAATCCATCCCGTTCCGTTACAACGACGTCGTCAAAGGCCGCCGCATGGATCAGAACATCGACCTGCAGGCCGGCGACGTCGTGGTGGTGCCTTGAGAATGCGCGCGCGGCACGCAGGTAGTTGGCCCGTCCTGGCCGGCGCGACGTTCGCCGCCGCGACGCTCTGCCAGTCGGTGTTCGCGGCGGCCTGGGAATTCAACCCGACCGTCGAGGCCGGGTACATGTACGACGACAACTACCGTCTCACCATCCCCGGCACGGAACTCGAGGTGCAGGGCCCGCTCGCCGACGTCGCGCTCGAGATCCGGGCACTCACGCAGGCCAACGATTTCAGCATCACGCCCCGCGTGCGTTCCACCTACTTTCCGAACCAGAAGGACCTGGACGCCACTGACTATTTCACGCAGCTCGACTGGCGTTATACCGGTCAGCGCGCGAATACCCGCGTGCGCGGCGATTTCTCCCAACAGGACATCATCAACAGCGAGCAGCCCGGCGCCGACGTCGATGGCGATCTCGGCGAGCCGGATTTCGGCGACGCCGGTCGCGTGCTGGTCGCGAACCGCCGCACGCGGTTGCAATTGCAGCCTTCGGTCACGTTCGAACTGTCGCCGCGCCGCGAACTGCAGTTCGAGGTCGCGGCGAGCGACGTGAGTTTCGATCGCGAGATTCAGGGCGCGCAGGTCGACTACAACACGTATGGCGCCGCCGCGGGTCTCGTGTTCCGCAATACCGAGCGCAGTTCATGGACGCTGCGTGCGCGCGGTGGCCGCTACGAAACCAGTCTCGACGAGTCCACGACGACGATCGGCCTGCAGATGCAGTGGGACACGCGCAGCGCGACGGACACGCGCACCTATTTCAGAGTGGGCGCGGAGCAACTCGAGTTCATCGACGGCGGCAACGACATCTCCTGGGTGGCGGGCGCCGGCGTGAGCTTTCAGCGCGGCCGCAACGAGATGTTCATCGACCTGTCGCGCAGCATCGGGCCCTCGAACGCGGGGCTCGTGATCTCGCGCGACCAGCTTCGCCTGCGCTGGACCCGTGACATGACACCGCGCCTGGCGCTCTTCATGGGTGTGCGCGGCACCTACGACGACAGCGTGGACCCGGACGCCATCTATCAGGCGCGCACCTACGCAACTGGCGACCTCGGCCTGCAGTGGCGATGGCAGGAAGAATTCACGCTGCGTGTCGGAATCGACTACACGTGGCAGGAATTCGAGGACGGAATCGATGACGCCACATCCAGCGGCGCGATGGCGTCGGTCATCTGGCAACCAATACAAAAAAGACGTTGAGGAACGAGTGCATGAATTCGCCGGCCCCTCCAGAATTTTCCGACTATCTGCATGCGATCGCGCGGCGGCGCGCGTTGCTGTTCGGCATCGCGATTCCGATCGCCGTGCTCGCCGTGCTCCTGGCGCTGACCCTGCCCGACATCTATACCTCCTCGGCGCTGGTCGAGATAGATGAGCCATCGAGCGCGCAGTCGCTGGCCGGCACCAGCGCGGGGTCGAGTTACGCCGACCAGTACGTGCAGAACCTCAAGGGCATCGTGTTGACCGACGCGAACCTGCGAAAGCTTCAGGCCGAGCACAATCTCGAGCCGGCGTTCGAGGAGAACGAGGCGGCCGCGCTCAAGCGGATCCGGCGCGACATCAATGTCCAGATCGTGACGACGCCCATCCTCGATCCGCGCACCGGCCGCGAGCGCGAAATCGTCGACGCGTTCACGCTGTCATACGACAACCAGGTGCCGGAGAAGGCGCAGAAGGGCGCGCAATGGCTCGTGGCGGCGTTCCTCGCCGAGCATCGGCGCCAGCGCCAGGGCCGCGCATCGAGCGCCGCCGAGTTCTACGCCAAGGAAGCCGAGCGGCTGCGCACGCACGTCGCCTCGCTCGAAGGAAAACTCGCCGAGTTCAAGCGCGCGAACTACGGCCAGTTGCCCGAGCTCACCGAAGTCAACATGTCGATGATGGATCGCGTGGAGAGCCAGCTGCAGCAGATCGAGGTCCAGCAGCGCTCGCTGCGCCAGGAACGCGTGTTCCTCACGGCGCAGCTCGAGACCGCGCGCGCGCAGGGTCCGAATGCCGGCAGCGTGCGGCAGCTCGAGGAGCAGTACGCGCGCATGCAGTCGTCGTACGACGAGAGCCACCCGGACATGGTCGCGCTGCGCCGCCAGATCGATAGTCTGAAATTCGGCACCAGCGCGGGCGCGGGCAGCAGCCTGCGTTCACAGCTCAATGCGAAGCGGGCCACGCTCGCCGAATCGCGCCAGCGGTATGGTGAGGAGCATCCGGACATCCGCAGGCTGATGCGCGACATCGAGACGCTCGAGGCCCGCATCGCGGGCGGCGAACGCGCGGACGTGAACTTGTCCGATGGTTCGCCGGTGAACATGCAGCTGCGTACGCAGATCAACGCTATCGACAGTCAACTCGCGAGCCTCGGCGCGCAAAGCGCGGGGCTGCGCGCAAAGCTCGCCGGCATCGAGCGCAACGTGACCGCCGCGCCGCAGGTCGAGCGCGAGTATGCGAACGCGACGCGCGACCTGGCGATCGCGCGCGAGAAGTACGAGCAGCTGCTCAACCGGCAGATGGATGCCGAGGTGAGTGAAGCCGCCATTGTCGGAGGCCGCGCGGACGAATTCCGGCTGATCCAGTCGCCGATGTTGCCGAGCCTGCCGAGCAAGCCGCAGAGACTCGCGATCCTGCTGATCGGTCTCGTCGCCGCGCTGGCGCTCGGACTCACGCTCACCGTCGCGGCGGAGGCACTCGATCCGAAAGTGCGAGGAGCGCGCGACGTGCGCGACCTCCTGAACGTGTCGCCGCTCGTGGCGATTCCGACCATCCGCAACTCGCGCTCGCGGCGCAAGAGCGCGTGGCGCTTCGCCGCGGCCAGCGCGAGCGGAGTAGTTGGTGTGTGGATCGTGTTCAACGCGATAAAGAATTTCATCTGATATTTCCCCAAGGCCCAAAGAGCGAGATCAACATGGGTACACCGATCGAAGACGCCATCCGCCGCAATTTCACCGGCAGTGCGCCCGTCGCGGAGCGACAGATACCCGGGTCCGAACGCCCGAACGCGATCGAATCGGCGAACCTGCGCCAGCGTCCGAGGCGCATGAGCGCCCAGCCCGCCGAGGTGCAGCAGGCGCGCCGCTTCCGTACCGCGAGCGTCGACGCGCGCGCGATGGAGCGGCAGTGCGTGTTGCCCGCCGTCTCGGATACGGCGGCGTTGCGTGCATTCAAGATCCTGCGCACGCGCGTACTGCGGCGGCTCGACATGCACAAGTGGAGCTCGATCGCGGTGTCGGGCATGTCCGTGGGCGAGGGCAAGACGCTGACCGCGATCAATCTCGCGCTCGCGCTCTCGCAGGACGTGAACACCTGGGTATTCCTGGTCGATCTCGACCTGCAGCGGCCGCAGGTGGCGAACTACCTCGGCATGAGCTTCGAGAAAGGCCTGTCCGACTACCTGCTCGGCAAGGCCGAGCTCGACGAGGTCGTCTACAACCTGCAGTCCGAGCGGCTCGGCGTCATCCCGAACGCGCGGGCGTTCCAGCATTCGTCCGAGTTCCTGAACAGTCCGCGCATGTCGGAGTTCACCGCGGCGCTCGAACGCGAGGTGCCGCGGCGCATCGTGATATTCGACATGCCGCCGCTGCTCGCCTCGGATGACGTGCTGGCGTTCGCGCCGCAGTTCGATTCGCTGCTGCTCGTGGTATCGGAAGGGAAGAGCGGCCGCGCGATGCTGCGCGGCGCGAAGGAGATCCTCGCCGAGATGAACCTGCTCGGCGTGGCGCTCAATCGCTCCAAGGAACGCAACGAAAGTGCTTACTACTGACGGCGCGGCGACGGGCTCGCCGGAAATCTCCGCCCGCGGCGCGGCGCCGTTCATCGATGGCGCCGCCGGTGAAGTCGAGATCGACGAACTCGAATCTCGTCCGCGGGTGGTCAACCCCAAACGCATCAGCGTGTTCGGCCTCGGATACGTCGGGGCCGTATCGCTGGCCTGCCTGGCGCGCGACGGCCACAAGGTGGTCGGGTGCGACATCGACCCGACGAAACTCGACCTGATCCGCGCGCGCAAGTCGCCGATCCTCGAGGAGGGAATCCAGGAGCTCATGCGCGACGTGGTCGATTCGGGCCGGGTCTCGGTGACCGACGACGCGGCTCGCGCGATCGGCGAAACGGACCTGTCGTTCGTCTGCGTCGGCACTCCGTCGGCCGCGAACGGAAGCCAGAATCTCACGGCGATCCTGCGGCTGACCGAGCAGATCGGCAAGGCGCTGCGTGAAAAACGCGAGTTCCACACGATCGTGATCCGCTCGACGGTGCAGCCGGGCACGACCGAGGAGAAGATAGAGCCGCTGCTCGAGCAGTCGAGCGGCAAGAAGTCCGGACGCGACTTCGGCCTGTGTTTCCAGCCCGAGTTCCTGCGCGAGGGAACCTCGATCCGCGACTACGATCATCCGCCTTACACGATCGTCGGCGGCACTTGCGATGCGGCGAACGAAGCCGTGCGCGAAGTATTCGCGCACCTGCCGGTCCGCTTCCTCGTGACCGACGTACGCGTGGCCGAGGCGCTCAAGATGAGCTGCAATGCCTTCCATGCGCTCAAGATCACGTTCGCGAACGAGATCGGCCGTATCTCGCAGGCGCTCGACATCGACCCGCACGAGGTGATGCGGCTGGTGTGCGCCGATACGCAGCTCAACATTTCGCCGGCGTACCTGAAGCCGGGCTTCGCGTTCGGTGGGTCGTGCCTGCCGAAGGATCTACGGGCGCTCACCACGATCGCGAAGCGGCACGACATCGAAGTGCCGATGTTGTCGAGCCTGCTGCCGAGCAACCGCGTGCACATCGAACATGCGGTGGCGCAGATCCTCAAGCTCGGCCGCCCGCGTATCGGCATGTTGGGCCTGTCGTTCAAGACCGGCACCGACGATCTGCGCGAAAGTCCGCTCGTGCTCGTCGCCAAGCAGTTGATAGGCGAGGGTTGCGAGCTGCGCATCTACGATCCCGAGGTGCACATGTCGCGCCTGCTCGGCGCGAATCGCAGCTACATCGAGTCGCACATACCGCACCTCGCGACGCTGCTGCGGGCGAACATCGGCGACATGATCGATCCGTCCCAGGTCATCCTCGTCGGGCTGCAGCAGCCGGCGCTCAACGAGGCGTTGGCCGCGCGCGTGCGCGAGGACCAGATCGTGCTCGATCTCGTGAACCTCCCTAACCGCGCGGACCTGCGCGGCGGGTACGAGGGCATCTGCTGGTAGTTTGAAGACGGTGCCTGGCACGGAAAAGCTGGGAGAAGCGGTGGGACGCAGGCGCCTTGTGTGACGGTCTCCCCGCTTCTCCCGGGTTTTCCGTGCCAGGCACCATCTTTCGACGCTATCATCGCTCCCGGTCCAGGGAGGTCCGATGAAAGCTCTTTTGTCGACGATCGCGTTCGTGATCGTCTGCTACGTCGTGTACAAACAGAACAGCGAGAGTGCTCCTCCACTCGTCATCGATTCGCCGATATACGGCGAGATGCGCGCCACCGCGGTGTTCGACGACCGGGAACTCGAGATGGCGGTCTTCACCCGCGCCAGTAGCCAGGCGGATTGCGAAGCCCGCGTGCGCATGGACTGGGAGGCGGCGCTCGAAAACTGCGAGTCGTGCAAGCTGCACGAACCCGTCTGCCGCGACCAGCTCGCGCCGCGCTACGCGCGACTCTTCGAGGATCGACCGATTCCGTCTGCCTACCTGAGCGCCACCGCGGGCACTTCCGGCGAGCGCGATGGCCGCCTCGTCGTCTACGGGCTGACCGACGAGGAGGGCGTCGCGATGTGCGAGTCGCTGCGCACGATGGTCGAGCAGAACTACAAGGGCACGCTCAGGTGCATCGCCCCCTCGGGGGGTTGACGGGCGTCGTCCGACACCGCGGTCGGCCGCTCCGGTTCACATTTCTTCTGGGGGCCCGGTACCGCTCACGTAGCGTAACCATTTGAATTAATTCGATTGTCGCGATCTGCAGACGAGGGGGTCTGCAGGCATTTTTTTTCCATCGCGCTGAAACATTTGCACGCGGAGTCCTAAATCGCCTCCTGTCCAGGACGGGCAGCGACGGAGGATTCCGACACATGCAAGTCAATGCGCGCAATTTCGTAAGAGCGCTCCTACCTGCCGCGGTCATCGCGTTCAGCTACGGCTGCGGTGGTGGCGGTGGCAGCGCCGGCAGTGACGGTGGCACCGCGAGCAGTCCGCCTCCCGCATCGGCACCGGCGGAAACACCGTCGCCCACGCCGACTCCTTCGCCGACTCCGACTCCGCAGCCGACGCCTGATCCGACTCCGGATCCTGGCACGACGCCGCCGGCGGCGGGTAACTCCGCGCCCACGATCACGGGCTCGGCGGGCAGCACGGCCATCGTCGGTGCGCTCTACCAGTTCCAGCCGATCGCGCAGGACGCGGACGGCGACTCGCTGACGTTCACGGCGGCCAATCTTCCGCCCTGGGCCACGCTCGATGCCGCCACCGGCCGAATCTCGGGCACGCCCACGGCGAGCGACATCGGCTCGCACGAAGCGATCACGGTGACCGTTGCCGACGGTTCGCTGCAGGCGTCGATCGCCCCGTTCACGATCGTGGTCGCCGAAGCGGGCGCTCCCGTCGCCGGTGGCGCCTCCGTGCAGTGGGTGGCGCCGCCGTCGAAGATGGACGGCTCGCCGCTCGACGATCTCGCGGGTTATCGCATTTCGTACGGTCGAACCGCCGAGGAGCTCGACCAGAGCGTCTACATCGAAGACCCGAACGCGACGTCGTACACGATCAGTTCGCTCGAAAGCGGCGTGTGGTACTTCGCCGTCACCGCGGTGAACGCCAACGGGCTCGAGGGTGTGCCGTCGATCGCCGTCCAGAAGTCGATCTGACCTTTCCGACGACTGTCTTCCGTTTTTCCGAGGGGAATTCCGCAATGAAGCTTGCTAGTGTCCGGACCAAGATGAAGTTGTTAGCGGCCGCAACGGTTACGCTGGGCGCCATCGCCGCCCAGGCGGTGCCGGTGGTCCAGGGAGGCGTCGGTTTCGGTATCGAGACGCCCGCCGGCCGCGGCGGCACCGTGCACCGCGTGACCAACCTGAACGCGTCGGGATCGGGTTCGCTGAAGGCCTGTATCGACGCGACGGGTCCGCGCGTGTGCGTGTTCGAGGTGTCGGGCACGATCCGTCTGACGAGCGACCTGATGGTCCGCAACGACAACCTGACGATCGCGGGCCAGACCGCGCCGTCGCCCGGCATCATGCTGCGCGGCGCCGCGCTGCGCATCCAGGCCTCCGACGTGCTCGTCCAGCATCTGCGCATCCGCGTCGGCGACGATGCGAACGGTCCGGATCCGTCCAACCGCGACGCGCTCAAGATCGAAGGCAGCGATACGCGTCCGGTGCGCAACGTCGTCATCGACCACTGCTCGTTCAGCTGGGCGATCGACGAGATCGCGAGCGTCTGGGGCAACTACGACAACATCACGCTCAGCAACAACATCTTCTCCGAGCCGCTCGACCAGTCGATTCATCCGACGGACGACGGCGGCAGCATCGAGCGTCACGGTTACGGCCTGATCCTCGGCAGCAACTCGGGCCAGGGACGCGTGACGGTCGTGGGCAACCTGTTCGCGCACATCGTCGAGCGCAACCCGCTCTCGCGCGCCCGCAACCTCGTCTTCGTGAACAACGTGGTCTACAACCGCGCCAACATGGACGTGGACCTGCAGAGCGCGAGCGGCCGCCAGACGAACAGCTCGATCGTCGGCAACGTGTTCCTGCGCGGACCGAACTTCACGCGCAACACGCGGCCTATCTACATCCGCACGAGCGGCGAATACACGCTCGCCTCGAGCGGCCGCGTGCACCAGGCCGACAACGTCGCGCCGGCGGACGGCTCGCAGCTGCTGCAGTTCACGGGCAGCCAGTTCTCCGGGATGATGGTCACGTCGCCGCCGGTGTGGAACACGGGTCTCACCGCGCGTTCGACCGCGAACAACTCGGTGTACGAGCGCGTGCTGAACTTCGCTGGCGCGCGTCCGGCGGATCGCGACAGCGTCGACCGGCGCGTCGTGAGCTCGGTCCGCAACCGCAACGGCCGCATCATCAATTGCGTCTCGTCGAACGGCACCTCGCGTTGCAATCTCAACGCCGGCGGCTGGCCGACGGTCACGCAGAATACGCGCCGACTCACGCTGCCCTCGAACGCCAACACGGTGCAGTCGAGTGGCTACACTCATCTCGAGACGTGGCTGCACTCGATGGATGCGGCGATCTGCGGCACCGTGCCGGCGACAAGCCCGTCCGCACCTCTTTCGGTGTCAGTGCAATGATGACGATGTAGGAACCGCAACCACGACGTGTAATCGTCGGGTGGCAGTGAGCGATGAATCAGGCCGGCGTGAACAACGCCGGCCTTTTTTTATTCTCATCGCTCATAAGCATAAGGGACGTGCGACTGCCGATGAGCCACGAGTACCAGTACCCCTACCAGGTCAGTCAGCCAATCATCTTCAAGCGCGGCACGTCCCTGGTGGCGCCGGTGTTGTTGTGGCTCATGGACGCGCTGCCGGCGGTGCTGGCCGGTGTGATGTTCTATCCGCTGTGCCGACTGTTCGGCGTGGACTACGACAAACCCTTCGTGGTGCTGTCGATCCTGGCCGCGATGGCGACGCTCGCGGTGTTGCCGCCACACAATCAGTCGCACCAGATCGTCTCGTCGCGCCTGGAGCTGTCGACGAACCTGCTGCTGCGGTGGGCCGTGCTGGTCGCCGTGCTGCTCGCGCTCGGCTACGTCACCAAGTATTCGGAAACCTTTTCGCGGCGGGTGATCGTCACGTGGGTGCTCGTGACGCCGGTGCTGCTCGTGGGCTTCACGCTGCTGCTCCAGACCATTACGCGTGCGTTGTTGATGGACGCGACACATGCGCGTCGCGCGATCATCGTCGGTTGCACGCAGGCGTCGATGGAACTGACCCGGCGGCTCGCGCAACACCACGAGCTCGGCATGACCGTCGCCGGTTTCTTCGACGACCGCGGCAGCGATCGCCTGGGTTGCGCCAAACACGCGCAGCTTCTTGGCACGTTCGGCGACGTCGCCTCGTTCGTGAAGTCGCGCAACATCGACGTGATTTTCATCGCGATCCCACCGGGGCAGGTGAGCCGCATGCGCGAGCTCGTGCACGAGCTCGGGGACACCACCGCGTCCATCTACTACGTGCCCGACATCACGGGCTTCGACGTCATCCAGCAGCGCACCAGCGAGATCCTCGGACTCCCGGTGGTGGCGATGTGCGAGACGCCGTTTCACGGCTACCGCGGGCTGGTGAAACGCCTCATGGACGTCGTGATCGCGGGCATCGGCATCGTGGTGATCTCGCCGTTGCTGCTGGCTATTGCGTTCGCCGTGCGTCGCAGCTCGCCGGGTCCCGTGCTGTTTCGCCAGCGGCGCTACGGCCTCGACGGCCGCGAGATCGACGTCTACAAGTTCCGCACGATGACGGTGTGCGAGAACGGCTCTCACATAAGTCAGGCCCGCCGTCACGACCGCCGCGTGACGCCGGTCGGCCGCGTGCTGCGACGCTGGTCGCTGGACGAGTTGCCGCAGCTCATCAATGTTCTCGAGGGCACCATGAGTCTCGTAGGACCCCGCCCACATGCGGTTGCTCACAACGAGGAATACCGCAAGCTGATCAAACGGTACATGGTTAGGCACAAGGTCCTGCCGGGCATCACGGGTCTCGCGCAAGTGCGCGGATGTCGCGGCGAGACCGCACGGGTCGAAGACATGGAAAGGCGCGTGCTGTTCGATCTCGAATACATGCGCACCTGGTCACCGCTTCTGGACCTGCAGATCCTCCTGGCCACGGTGGTCACCGTGATCAAGACGGATCGGGCTTACTGACCGTGCACACGGCTGACTCGGAAAAAGGGGATTTGTCTGGCGACTTTGCTCGGAATCGCGTCGTTCTTCCTGCTCACGACGGAAGTCCTGCGCTGGGATCTCACGATCACCACGGGCCTCTCGGCCAAGAATCTCGTCATCTACATGCTCGCGACCTTCCTCGCGCTGCGCATGGTCATGGCCCGCAGCTCGGTGATGGCGGCCGGTCCGATGCAGGGCGCGTTCATCATCCAGATCGGTTACGCGATCGTCACCTGGCTCATCGCCGCGCTCGTCGTCGAATACCAGGGTTATGACCTCGTCGCGAGCGGCATCAAACTAAAGAGCCACCTGGTCGACTACTTCATCTTCTTCCTCGTGTTCCTGTTCGGGGTGCACACGATCGAGGACGGGATCAAGGTCATCAAGTGGATCCTCGCGGGCGCCATCTTCGCCAACCTCGGCACCGTTCTCGACAACGCCGGCATCATCAATCTCGGTTTCACCGAGCGCCTGGACGGCCGTACGCAGGGCGCGATCGGCGAATCCAACCAGTACGCCGCCTACATCATCCTGCTGCTGCCGGGGCTGATCGCCGCCGCGGTGGCCTCGCATGGCATGAGGCGATTCTTCTGGGCCTGTGGCGCGATCGTGTCGGTGGTCGCCCTCGCGGGCACCGCGTCGCGCGGCGGATTCGTGGGCGTCGTCTTCGCCTGCGCGGTCGGCGCCTATCTATACCGGCAGGTGATTTCCTACAGTCGCGTATTCGCCTGGGCGTCCGCGGCATTGGTCGCGTTCGTGATCGCGCTGGCCTTCTCGGACTACGGCGGACTGCTCACCGAGCGCGTCTTCGGCCAGACGGGCAACATCGACATCGGCGTGGCGAGCTCCGGCCGCAGCGAGATCTGGGCCACGCTGATCTACGCGATGTACAAGGCGCCGATCACGTTCGTCACGGGCTTCGGCTGGGACGTGTACTGGTCGATGCCGTTCAACTACTCGCCGCACAATCACTACCTCGCGTTGTGGTTCAACCTCGGCCTGGTCGGCCTCGCCACGGGTTGCTACCTGCTGTTCTCGCCGATCGCGCGCGCGTTGCGCGCCAGCATGCTCGCCGAACAGCCGGCGCGCGGTCAGCTCATGGCATTCGTGTTCGGCGGACTCGCGATCAGTTGCGCCGTGTTCTTCGTGGATCTGCACACACCCTGGATCTACTTCTGGATGTACACCGGCGTCGTCATGCGCGTGGTGTTGTGCGTGCAGGAGTCGCCGGCCGTCGCGCCGGAACCCGAGCGCGGTCAGCGCGGGCGTGCGATACAAACCGATCCGTACGGGTGGGCCTCGGGTGCGAGGCGGCGCGCATGAGTGTCCGGAAGATCTGCATCGTGGGCCTCGATTCGTACGGCATGTTGTCCGGGAACGGCGACCTGCAGCACGGCGGCGGCGAGTCCGTGCAACACGTGCTGCTCGCACGCGCGTGGCGCGATCTCGGCTACGACGTGTCGATCATCGTGCACGACGAAGGCCAGGGCCCGACGCGCGTCCACGACGGCATCACGGCCATCGCCGCGCATCGGCGCGAGGCAGGTATCCCCGGACTTCGCTTCATTCATCCGCGCGCGACGCGAGTGGTCGGCGCGATGGCCGACGCGGACGCGGACGTCTACTACCAGTCGCCCGCCGGCGCCTTCACCGGCATCACCGCCTGGTTCTGCCGTACCGCCAAGCGTCGCTTCGTGTTCCGAGTCGCCTCGGACAGCGACTGCGAGAAGGTTCACGCGCGCATCCGTTTCTGGCGCGACCGCAAGCTCTACGACTTCGGACTGCGGCGCGCCGACGTGCGCGCGGCGCAGACGGAATCCCAGGCGCAGATGCTGCGCAAGAACCACGGCCTCGACAGCAGCGTGGTCAACATGATCGTCGAGCAGCCGAAGCCGACGATCGATGCGAAGAAGGACATAGACGTCCTGTGGCTGTGCAACCTGCGACGGCTGAAGCGCCCCGAGCTCGCGCTCGAACTCGCGCGCCATCTGCCGAAGCTCAACTTCACGCTCGCCGGCGGACCGATGCCCGGCGGCAAGACCTACTACGATGACGTGGCCGCGGCCGCGGCGCGCCTGCCGAACGTGACGATGCTGGGTCCGGTGCGTTACACCGATACGGCCGCGCTGTTCGATCGCGCGAAGGTCTTCCTCAATACCTCGAGCATCGAAGGTTTTCCCAACACCTTCCTGCAGGCATGGATCCGCGGCGTACCGGTGGTGAGCTTCTTCGATCCCGACGGCCTGGTGCGCCGGATGCAGTTGGGCCGCGTCGCGACCTCGGTCGACGAGATGCGCGATGCGCTACGCGAGCTGCTCGAGGTCGACGGTTACCGGGAACACATCGGCCAGCAGGCGCGCGAGTTCGCGCGCCGCGAATACACCACGGGCGTGGCCACCCGCTATCTCGAACTACTGGAACGTGAACCCAGGCGTCTTCGGCTCGACGCCGCCGATGAAGGAGTCTCACCATGACGATACCCGCTTGCGCCACCGCGCATCTGTCCGCGCTCGAAGGGGAAGGCAGGATGTCCGAGACCACCTCGACGAACACGTCCACGGACGTGTTGTTCGTGGTGAACAACCTCGGTATCGGCGGCTCCGAACGCAAGATCGTGAGACTCGCGAACCGGCTCAAGGACGAGGGCGTCAACGTGCAGCTCGCCTGCCTCAACGGTCCGTTCACGATCGAGCAGGGCATCCGGCGCGACGTGCCGCTGCGCAAGCTCGAGCGCGCAGGCAAGTTCTCGTTTCGCGCGCTGTGGAAACTGCGCCAGATGATCCTGCAGGAGCGGCCCGCGACGGTCATCGCGGTGAACCTCTACCAGGCCCTGTACGTAACGCTCGCGACACGCTTCGTCGGCTACCGGCCGCGCACCGTGGCGCTCGTGAACACTTCTACGTTCCGGGGACACCGGGCGGTGAAGCGCCTGTACCAGTTCGTGCTGGCACGGTTCGACGTCACCGTGCATGGTTGCGAAGCGCAGCGCGCATTCTGGTTCAAGACGAATTGCGCGGCGTGGAAGAAGTCCACCGTCATCTACAACGGCGTCGACGCCGACCACTTCGAGTTCACGCGTTCCTTCGAGGCGGCCAAACGTCTGCGCGCGCGACTCGGCCTCAAGCCCGACTCGCTGCTGTTCGGCACGGTGGGCCGGCTCGCGCCCGAGAAGAACCAGGAAGTGCTGCTCACGACGTTGCGCCGCCTGCGCGTGGCGCGCGTCGATGCGCACCTGGTGCTCGCCGGCGGAGGCCCGCTGCGCCAGCACCTGATGCGGCGCGCGGTCGCGCTCGAAGTCGCCGATCGAGTGCATTTCATCGGCGAGATCGAAGACGTCCGTCCGACTCTCGCGGCGCTCGACATCTTCGTGTTGCCTTCGGTCGCGGTCGAATCGTTTTCGAATGCGGCCCTCGAGGCCATGGCCATGGGCCGGCCGGTGATCCTCTCGAACATCGGCGGCGCGCGCGAAATGATCAACGACGGTGTGGAAGGTTACGTCGTCTCGCCGACCGAGCTCGCGGCGCGCTTGCCCGCGCTGATCGCGGCGTTGTACTCGGACCAGCGCAAGCGCACGCAGATGGGCGCCGCCGCCCGCAGCCGCGCGGTCAACTGCTTCTCGGTGCCGGCCATGGTCGCCGGATACCGCGGCGTGATGCATCACGGAGGAGCCGAATGAGCGCGGAGGCGCGTACGGTCAACCGCGCAATCATGCCGTTCGCGGCGCGGATGTCGGGCGCGCCGGAGACGCGCGTGCGCGTACTGCAGCTCGGCCCGGCGCTGAGTGTCCGTGGCGGCATCACTTCGGTCGAGCAGCTGATCTGCGACTATCTACCGCCGTACGTCTCGATGCGGCACATACCGACCATGCAAGACGGCACGGTATTCGCCAAGGCCTCGGTGTTCGCGCGCGCGTTGCACGAATTCGGCCGGGCGCTGGAATCGCCCGAACCGACGATCGTGCACATCCACATCGCCTCGCGCGGCAGCACGCTGCGCAAGATCATCCTCGCGGAGATGGCATTGCGAGCCGGCAAGCCGCTCGTCTTTCACGCGCACGGTTCCGAGTTCGACAAGTTTCATCGCAGCCTGCCGGCGGCGCTGCGCCGCCGGGTCAACGCGACGTTGCAACGGGCGAACGTGTTCATCACGCTCTCCACGCAGTGGCGCGACTTCTACATCGAAGAGTGCGAGATCTCACCCTCCCAGGTCGTCGTGCTGGCCAACCCGGTGCGCGTACCGGGCGAACTGCCGGTTCGTGACGATCGCTCCAACGTCCAGTTCCTGCATCTTGGCCGGCTGGGCCAGCGCAAGGGCAGCTACGATCTCGTGCATGCCTTCGGCGGCCTGCCGGAATCGTTGCGCGCGCGTGCGCGCCTGGTGCTCGCCGGCGATGGCGACGTCGACGGCGTGCGCAAGCTGGCGGCCGGCATCGGCGAGAACGTCGAGGTCCACTCGTGGATCGATACCGCCGAGCGCGACCGCCTTCTCGGGCAGAGTGACGTATTCGTGTTGCCGTCGCACGCGGAAGGCGTGCCGATGGCGCTGCTCGAGGCGATGGCGCACGGTTTGCCTTCGATCACCTCATGCGTGGGAGGCATACCGGACGTGTTCCGCGAGGGCACCGACGGTGCGTACGTGACGCCCGGGAACGTCGAGGAGATCCGCACCGAGATGGCGCGCATGATCACCGAAGACGAAAGGCGTCTGGCCGCGGGGCGCTCGGCGTACGACCAGGCGCACAACTTCGATGTGCACGTCTATGCGCGACGCCTGGCTGAAATCTATCAACGGATCGCTCCCATCTCGGAAACCCGGGACATCGCATGAGCGCGACTCTCGCATTCGTCGAGCGCATCAAGCGTCACGTCGTCGGCGAGAATTTCGTCCGGCGGAATCCTTTCTATTACGACCGTTCCCGGCGGCTGCTCGATCGCCTGGCCTCCGCGGATTTCGAGGAGCGCCGCGCCTGGACGAAGCACCAGCTCGCGCGCACGTTGCGACTCGCGCGTTGCACCTCGTACGGAAAACTCGTGCGCGGCGACGAAAACATCGCGAGCTGGCCGATGCTCAACAAGGAGCTGCTGCGCAATCGGCTGCACGCATTCACGACGGGCAGCGACTGGTTCTCGGCGCCCGCGAACACGGGGGGCACGCGCGGCGTGCCGCTCAAGCTCGTGCGCTCGTTCGACGGCGTGGTCTTCGAGCAGGCCTGCATCGACCGCCTCGTGATCGGCCTCGGCCTGTGCCCGCGCACCGTGCGCACGGCCGTCCTGCGCGGCGACAACCTGCAGGATCCGCGCGCGCTCGCGTTGCCCGAAGGCGTGAGCGCCAACGGCGGACGCTCGCGCATCTTCTGCGCCCGCAGCGTCTCGCCGCAGAACGTCGGACGGCTCTTCGACACGCTCGAGAAATTCTCGCCGCAGCTGCTGTGCGCGTATCCGAACGCGCTCGAGTCGTTGTGCCGCATGTTGATGGAGCAGGGGCGCAAGCTCCACATTCCGGCGGTACTCACTTCTTCCGAGGTGTTGAACCCGATCGCCTGGGACCTCGCGCGCGAAGTGCTCGGCTGCCGCGTCGTCGATTATTACGGCCAGGCCGAACGTATCGCGTTCGCGCACGCATCAGAGCCACGCAACTACCGCTTCCTGCCGGGCTACTCGTACATCGAGTTCCTGCCGTACGAGTCCCAACTACTGAATGGATCCGGCGAACGCCTGTACGAAATCGTCGGCACCTCGTTCTGGAACAACCTCATGCCGCTGGTGCGTTACCGCACGGGAGACCTGGTCCGGTTGCCGGCCGAGTGGGGCGAGCGCGAGCTCGAGGAACTGGCCGTCGGCATGCGTTCGTTCCCGGGAATCCTCGGCCGCCAGCAGGAGATCCTCGCGTGTCCGGTCGGCGTGCGTGTGACCGGGCTCGATTCGATGCCCGATCCCGTGGAGCACGTGCTGCGCCTGCAGATCGTCCAGGAGGCGGTCGATTCGGCCTGCATCCGCGTCGTCCCCGCGCCGGGATTCAACGAGTCCGATGCCGAGCACCTGCTGCGCAACGCGCGCGCCTGCGTGCCCGAGGGCGTGAAGCTGCGCGTGGAGCTCGCCAACTGGGTCGAGCGCACGGCGCGCGGCAAGGCGCCGCTGGTCGTGCATCGCCCGCCGGTCTACGAGGCACTGCGCCGCGCGGGCTTCGAACCTCCGCTGGTCGCCGCCTGAGGCCCTCGCCCAAGGACCTCTCATGCAACAACCTGGCTGGTATCTGCGGCGCCTGCGTCGCATGTCGGGCGCCGAAGTGGCCCACCGGGTCGCGCGCCGGGTACGAGCGGTCTCGGCGACGTTCACGCCGCACGAGCTGCCGCCGCGTGACGCGTTCGCGACGGACCTGCGCTTCCTGCCCCCGTTCGTCGCACTCGCGCCGGACGCGCTGGTCGCCGCGGCGGACCGGGTCCTCGCGGGTCGCTTCTCCTATTTCGAACTCGAGGACTGCGAGCTCGGCGACCCGCCACAATGGAATCGCGATCCGCTGACGCGTCGCGAATCCGGACAACGGCGCGCGTCGGCCATCGACTACCGCGACGAACGCGAAGTCGGGAACATAAAGTACCTGTGGGAGGCGAACCGCCACCTGCACCTGCCGACGCTGGCCCAGGCCTACGCATCGACCGGCGATGCGCGCTTCGCGCTGGGCGTGAAGCGGCACGTCGACTCCTGGATCGAGCAGTGTCCGTCGGGACGCGGGCCGAACTGGGTCAGCGCGCTCGAGCTCGGTATCCGGCTCATCAACTGGAGTTTCGCGTGGCAGCTCATCGGTGGCATGCGCAGCCGACTGTTCGCCGGTGAGTCGGGGCATGCGTTTCGCGAACGCTGGCTGCGGTCGATCTACGAACAGGCGCGCATGGTGTCGGGCAACCTCTCGCGGTTTTCCTCGGCCAACAACCACCTGATCGGGGAGGCCGCGGGCGTCTACGTGGCGGCGTCCACCTGGCCGCTGTGGCCGCAGATGCGCGCCTGGGGCGAGCGCTGCCGCGCGCTGCTCGAGGAGGAATGTCACCGGCAGAACGCGCCCGACGGCGGCAACCGCGAGCAGGCGTTCGCCTACCAGACCTTCGTGCTCGACTTCCTGCTGATCTCCGGACTCGCGGCCCGCGCGCGCGGCGAGGACTTCTCTCCCGTCTACTGGAAGCGGCTCGAGGTCATGACCGACTTCCTGGCGTCGATGTGCCCCGTGTCGGGCTGCCTGCCGATGATCGGCGACGGCGACGACGGTTACGTCGTCAAGCTCGCGCACGAGCCGGGATTCTCGCCGACCGGATCGCTCATCGCGACCGGCGCGGTGCTATTCGAACGTCCGGACCTCGCGGTCAAGGCGCGCAAGATCGACAGCAAGACGGTCGCGCTGCTCGGCGTGCAGGCGATGCGGCGTTTCGAGCATCTGCGCGAGACGGGGCGGCACGGGTTCCGGCCGCGCCAGCAATTCACGGAGTCCGGATACTATCTACTGGGCACGGATTTCGAGACTCCCGACGAGGTGCGCCTGCTCGTCGATGCCGGGCCGCTGGGGTATCTGAGCATCGCGGCGCACGGCCATGCCGATGCGCTTTCGTTCACGCTCAACGTCGGCGACCGCGAGATCCTGGTCGACCCGGGCACGTACGCCTATCACACCGATCCCGCGTGGCGGCGGTACTTCCGCAGCACGCGCGCCCACAACACGGTCGAAGTGGACGGGCAGGACCAGTCGATGCAGGCCGGCAACTTCATGTGGACCGATCATGCGACCTCGCGCTGCATCGAGTTCGACGTCCGTCCCGGCGCGCAGGTGTTCGTCGGCGAGCACGACGGCTACCTGCGGCTCGCGGATCCGGTCCTGCACCGCCGCGAAATCCTGTTCGATTCGCGGCGGCAGGAGATCGAAGTCGTCGACAGGATTCGCTGCGAACGCGAACACGAGGTGCGCCGCAGCTGGCATTTCGCCGAAGACTGCGAGGTCGAAACGGTGGGACACGAGTTGCACGTCGTCTCCGGCGAAGCGCGGGTGATCCTGCAGCCGCTCGAGAACGTGGATCGCATCGAGGTGTATCGCGGCGGCAGTGCGGAACAGGGCGGCTGGATCTCGCGGCGCTTCGGCTGCAAGGTGCCGTGCACGACGGTCGCGTGGCGCTCGACCATCCGCGGCGCGACCACGCTGCGCACGCGCATCCTGTATTCGAGAGGTGGCGCGCGTGGCGTCTGAACCGATCCAGCCTGAATTCGCGTCGCACCAGGTGGTGACGGCGGAAGTGCCGAGCGCGGAACGAACACTCACGCTGCGTCATGACGACTGCTTCGCGCTGTTCAACGAGATCGGCGACATCGACGCGGAGGCGCGCAGCGAGGCGGGCCTGTATCGCGGCGGCGTGCGTTACCTGTCGCGTTTCACGCTCACGGTCGGCGGCCAGCCACCATTGCTCCTGTCGGCGAATCCGCGCGACGACAACGTGCTGCTCACGGTCAACCTGACCAATGGCGACTCGCGCGGCGAGGGCGGGCGAATCGTGCTGCCGCGCGGCACGTTGTACGTCACGCGTTCGCGGTTCATCTGGCAGGGCGTATTTTACGAGTCCATCCGGGTGCGCAATTTCGCGCTCACCACGGTGAACGTCGAGCTGGTGGTCCGATTCGGTTGCGACTTCGAGAACATCATCGACGTGCGCGCGCAGCGACGTGTGGACGCCGGGCGCGCGCGCTTCGAGCGGGTCGAGGAAGACAGCGTGATCCAGGGTTATCGCGGCGCGGACGACATCGTGCGCGAGACCGTGGTCGACTGCCACACGGCGCCGGAAGGGATTTCCGCCGACAGTCTCAGGTACCGTCTGCAGATCGGGAGCCGGGGCGAGAAGAACATCTCTCTCGCGATCGGTTGCCGTTCGGCGAACACGCCCGTGCAGATCGCGACGTTCACGCGTTCGCTCGCCTCGGCCGAGGAATATGTGCGGCGCGATGGCGTCCCCGGGACTCGCATCGAATCGAGCGATCCGCTGCTGAACGCGTGGGTGCAGCGCTCGGCGGCGGACATCAACATGTTGTTGACCACCACCGCGCACGGCCGCGTTCCGGCGGCGGGCCTGCCCTGGCTCGACGCGGCGTTCGGGCGCGACGCCATCGTCACCGCGCTCGAGACGTTGTGGGTGTGGCCGGACATCGCGCGCAACGTGCTGCGTTATCTCGCCGCCACCCAGTGCACCGATACCTTCCCGGCCACCGGCGCCGAGCCCGGCAAGATCCTCAACGAGGCGCGCGGCGGCGACATCGCACCAAACTACTTCGGCGTCGACACGACGCCGCTGTTCGTCTTGCTCGCGGCCGCGTATTTCACGCGCACCGCGGACCTCGAGTTCATCACCGAACTATGGCCGTCGATCACGGCGGCGCTGTCGTGGATAGACGTGTACGGCGACATCGACGGCGACGGCTTCATCGAAGCCGCCGCTCGCGCCGGACAGCCGCGGCAACACAGCTGGAAGAGTTCTCCGGACGCGGTGTTCCACGCGGATGGACAGGTCGCGCAGGGCGCGCTCGCGCTGTGCGAAGTGCAGGGCTACGTCTACGGCGCGAAACTCGGCGCGGCGCGCATCGCGCGTTCGCTCGGCGAGATGCCGCGCGCCATCGCGCTGGTCGAAGCGGCCCAGGCGCTGCAGGCGCGGTTCAACACGGCATACTGGTGCGACGACATCGAGACGTTCGCGCTCGCGCTCGATGGCGACAAACAGGCTTGCCGGGTGCGCACCTCGAACCCGGGACACTGCCTGTTCTCGGGAATCGCTCACGCGGAGCGCGCGCGCCAGATCATCGCGGGTTTCGGGCACGAGCACCTGTTCTCGGGCTGGGGCGTGCGTACCGTCGCGGAGAGCGAGCTGCGCTTCAACCCGATGGCCTATCACAACGGCGCGATCTGGCCGCACGACAACGCGCTGCTCGCGTACGGCGCTTCGCGTTACGACGACAAGGCCTTCGCGCTGCGCATTCTCGTCGCGCAATACGAGGCCGCGCGGCATTTCGATCTCATGCGGATGCCGGAGCTGTTCTGCGGTTTCCGGCGGCGGGGGCGCGAGCCGCCGCTGCACCTGCCGGTCGCCTGTTCGCCGCAGTCGGTGGCCGCGGGCTCGACGTACCTGCTCCTGCAAAGCATCCTGGGACTCACGATCGACGCGCTCGACCGGCAGATCGTGCTCGCGCATCCCGTCGTGCCGGAAGGCGTCGACGAAATTCGTGTCAAGAACCTTTCTGTAGGCATGGCGTCGGTCGATTTCACTGTCAGACGACACGCCGGATCCGTCAGCGTCAGCGTCGAGCGGCGCGAGGGGAAGCTCGATCTCGTGATTCGGAGCTGAACGAGGCCGAGGTAGTCCTCGTCCTACACGACTGTGCGGAGCAGTCTTGAGGGTCGGGGCCTTAGACTCCCGCAGGTTCGCAGGGCAACTCGGCAGGGTCACAAGGGGCATGGATATTTCCGCACGCGGACGCGCGGCGGCGACGCGCAGGCGTTCGCCCGGCGTCGTCAAACTGAAGCGATCCGCGCCCAATGGCTCGGCCGATGGTGCGGGGAGTGGTCAGGGTGCGCATGCGGATGTCGACCTCAAGCAGCTCCTGCGTGCCCTGCAATCGGTCCGCGACGGAAACTTCGCCGTCCGCCTCCCGGCGGACCAGACCGGCCTCGCCGGCAAGATCGCCGATACCTTCAATGAACTGGTGACCTGCAACGAGCGGCTCGCGTACGAGCTCGAACGCGCCGGAAGGCTCGTTGGCAAGGAAGGCAAGACGCGTGTGCGCGTCACGAGCGAGCGGCGCACCGGGGCGTGGGGCGAGATGGAATCCTCCGTCAACACGCTCATCGACGACCTGCTGTGGCCCACGGCCGAAGTCACCCGCACGATTACCGCCGTCGCCAAGGGCGACCTCACGCAGAACCTGAGGCTCGAGGCGGATGGACGGCCGCTCAAGGGCGAGTTCCTGCGCGCCGCGACCGTCGTGAACGAGATGATCGCGCAGATGAGCGTGTTCACGTCCGAAGTGACACGCGTGGCGCGCGAGGTGGGCACCGAGGGCAAGCTCGGTGGCCAGGCGCTGGTGCTCGGTGCGAGCGGCGTCTGGAAGGACCTCACGGACAACGTGAACTCGATGGCGTCGAACCTGACCGGCCAGGTGCGCAACATCTCCGAGGTCACCATCGCCGTCGCAAGCGGCGACCTGTCGCGCAAGATCACGGTCGACGTCCGCGGCGAGATCCTGCAGCTCAAGGAAGCCATCAACACGATGGTCGACCAGCTGCGTTCGTTCGCCTCGGAAGTGACGCGCGTCGCGCGCGAGGTCGGCACCGAAGGAAAACTCGGCGGCCAGGCCATCGTGCCCGGCGTCGCGGGCACGTGGAAGGACCTCACGGACAACGTGAACGCGATGGCGTCGAACCTCACCGGCCAGGTGCGCAACATCGCCGAGGTGACCATCGCCGTCGCGAACGGCGACCTGTCGCGCAAGATCACGGTGGACACGCGCGGCGAAATCCTGCAGCTCAAGGAAGCCATCAACACGATGGTGGACCAGCTGCGATCCTTCGCGGCCGAGGTGACACGCGTCGCGCGCGAGGTCGGCACCGAAGGAAAGTTGGGTGGCCAGGCCGAAGTGCAGGGCGTGTCGGGTGTGTGGAAGGATCTCACCGACAACGTCAACTCGATGGCGTCGAACCTTACTGACCAGGTCAGAAACATTGCGGAGGTCACGACTGCGGTAGCCAAGGGCGACCTGTCGCGCAAGATCACGGTGGACGTGCGCGGCGAGATCCTGCAGCTCAAGGAAACCATCAACACGATGGTGGACCAGCTCAACGCCTTCGCAGCCGAAGTGACGCGCGTCGCGCGCGAAGTCGGCACCGAGGGCAAACTCGGTGGCCAGGCGACGGTGACCGGCGTCGCGGGTACCTGGAAGGATCTCACCGACTCCGTGAATGCGATGGCCTCGAACCTCACCGGCCAGGTGCGCAACATCGCCGAGGTGACCACCGCGGTGGCGCGCGGCGACCTCTCGCGCAAGATCACGGTGGAAGTGCGCGGCGAGATCCTGCAGCTCAAGGAAACCATCAACACGATGGTGGACCAGCTCAATTCCTTCGCGGCCGAAGTGACCCGCGTGGCGCGCGAGGTCGGCACCGAAGGCAAACTCGGCGGCCAGGCGAACGTGCGCGACGTGTCGGGCGTGTGGCGCGAGCTCACCGAGAACGTGAACGTCATGGCCAACAACCTGACGGAGCAGGTGCGCGGCATCGTCAAGGTCGTGACCGCGGTCGCGAACGGCGACCTGCGCCAGCGCCTCACCGTCGAATCGAAGGGCGAGGTCGCGGCGCTCGGCGAAACCATCAACTCGATGACCGGCACGCTGGCGCTGTTCGCGGACCAGGTGACGTCGGTCGCGCGCGAGGTCGGCGTGGAAGGCCGGCTCGGCGGGCAGGCGCACGTGGCCGGCGCCGCTGGCACGTGGAAGGACCTGGTCGCGAACGTGAACATGCTCGCGGCGAACCTGACTACCCAGGTGCGTGCGATCGCCGAGGTGGCGACCGCCGTGACCAAGGGCGACTTGACGCGTTCGATCCAGGTCGAGGCGCGCGGCGAGGTGTCCGAGCTCAAGGACAACATCAACGCGATGATCCACAACCTCCGTCACACGACGGAGCGCAACACCGAGCAGGACTGGCTCAAGACCAACCTCGCCAAGTTCAGCCGCATGATGCAGGGCCAGCGCGACCTCGTGACGCTGGGCGAAACGCTGCTCTCCGAGTTCGCGCCGCTGGTCAACGCGCACCAGGGCGTGATCTACATCGTCGGTTACGGCGACGGCGAGCGTTATCTCGAGCAGTTGGCGAGTTACGCGGACGCGCGCTCCGACGACAAGCCGCGCCGCTACCGCTTCGGCGAAGGTTTCGTGGGCGAGTGCGCGGTGCAGCGCCAGCGCCTGCTGCTGTCGCGCGTGCCGCCCGACAGCGTGCGCGTGAGCTCCGGCCTCGTCGATGCGACACCGCGCAACGTCATCGTGCTGCCGGTGCTGTACGAGGGCGACATCCGCGCGGTCATCGAGCTTGCGTCGCTGTACGAATTCACGGCTCCGCACCTCGCGTTCCTCGAGCAGCTCACCGGGTCCATCGGCGTCGTGCTCAACACGATCGAAGCGACGATGCGCACCGAAGGCCTGCTGAAACAGTCGCAGGAACTCGCGGGCGAGTTGCAGGCGCAGCAGGTCGAGCTGCAGCAGGCCAACGAGGAGATGGCGACCAAGGCGCGGCTGCTCGCCGAGCAGAACGTCGAAGTCGAACGCAAGAACAAGGAAATCGAGCAGGCGCGCGCGGCGCTGGAAGAAAAGGCCGCGGAACTCGCGCTCACGTCCCGTTACAAGACCGAGTTCCTCGCGAACATGTCGCACGAGCTGCGTACGCCGCTCAACAGCATCCTGATTCTCGGCCAGCAGCTCTCGGACAACCCGGAGAAGAACCTCAGTGCGCGCCAGGTGGAATTCGCGAAGACCATCCACGCCGCGGGCACGGACCTGCTGAACCTCATCAGCGACATCCTGGACCTGTCGAAGATCGAGTCGGGCACGGTCACGGTCGAGAGCGAGGATCTCGCGTTCTCGCAACTTCGCGAAACCATCGAGCGCAACTTCCGCCACGAGGCGGAGTCGCGCCATCTCACGTTCACGACCGACTTCGATCCACGCCTCGGCCGCACGATGACCACGGACCCGAAGCGCCTGATGCAGATCATAAAGAACCTGCTCTCCAACGCCATGAAGTTCACGGCGAAGGGCAGCGTGCGGCTGCACGTCGGTCCCGCGATGCTCGGCTGGAGCGCGGATCACCCGGTGCTGTCGCAGGCGAAGACCGTGGTGGAGTTCGCGGTCACGGACACCGGCATCGGCATCTCGCCCGAGAAACAGCGCATCATCTTCGAGGCCTTCCAGCAGGCCGACGCGGGCACGGCGCGCAAGTACGGCGGCACCGGCCTCGGCCTCGCGATCAGCCGCGAGCTCGCGCACCTGCTGGGCGGCGAGATCAAGCTCAAGAGCGCGCCGGGGCAGGGCAGCACGTTCGCGCTCTATCTACCGCTCGCGTACCAGGGTGCGGCCTTCGGACGCGGCGGCGGCTCGACCTTCGCCAGGGCGCCGACGCTCGCGGCCCTGCCGCCGCCGGCGCTGCCCGCGCAGGTGGTTGAGCGCGTGCAGGACGACCGCGACTCCCTCGCGGACGGCGACACCACCGTGCTGGTCGTCGAGGACGAGCCCGGTTACGCGCGCATGCTGGTCGAAGGCGCGCATGCCCAGGGGTTCAAGGTGCTGGTCGCGCAGAACGGCACCGATGCCCTGTCCCTCGCGCGCAAGTACCGGCCGAACGCCGTCACGCTCGACGTGTTCCTGCCCGACATGCTCGGCTGGACCGTTCTGAGCCAGCTCAAGCACGATCCGGCGACTCGTCACATCCCCGTGCAGGTGCTCACGGTGGAGGAGGAGCGTCAGTACGGACTCGAGCGCGGCGCGTTCTCGTTCATGACCAAACCCTCCACCGCCGAGGGGCTCGAGGACGTGTTCCGCCGCATCAGCGAGTTCATCGAGCCGCGCACCCGCGAACTGCTCGTGGTCGAGGACGACGCGGCCGAGCAGATGAGCATCGCGGCGCTGGTCGGCGGCGACGACATCAACATCACGACCGCGGACAGCGGCGAGCGCGCGCTCGAGTTGCTGCGCTCGCGGCGGTTCGACTGCGTGATCCTCGATCTCAAACTACCGGACATCTCGGGGTTCGACCTGCTGTCGGAGATCCAGCTCGACGAGAAGATGCGTGAAGTGCCGATCGTCGTCTTCACCGGACGGGAGATCACCGTCGAGGAAGAGGCGGAGCTGCGGCGTCGCGCGAAGAGCATCGTGCTCAAGGGCGTGCAATCGCCCGAGCGCCTGCTCGACGAGACCGCGTTGTTCCTGCACCGCGTGATCGCGAACCTGCCGCAGAACAAGCAGCGCATGATCGAGAAGCTGCACGAGAGCGACGAACCGCTGCGCGAGCGCAAGGTTCTCGTGGTCGACGACGACGTACGCAACATCTTCGCGCTCAACAGCCTGCTCGAGCGTCACGGCATGAACGTGATCTCCGCGACCAACGGCCAGGACGCGATCAAGATGCTCGACGATCACCCCGACGTCGCATTGATCCTCACCGACGTCATGATGCCCGAGATGGACGGCTACGAGACGATGCGCCGCATCCGCGAAATCCCGGCGTTCCGCTCGTTGCCCATCATCGCGCTCACCGCGAAGGCGATGCGCGGCGACCGCGAGAAATGCCTGCACGCCGGCGCGTCCGACTACGTCGCCAAGCCCGTGAACACGGAACAGTTGCTGGCGCTGGTCCGCATGTGGCTGCAGCCATGAGCTCGACGCCGCAAGTCGCCCAGGAAGGGCACGAGGCCGCCAACATCCTGCTCGTGGACGATCAGCCCGCGCGGCTGCTCACGTACCGCGCGATCCTCGAGCCACTCGGCCACAATCTCATCGCCGTCAATTCCGGTCTCGAAGCGCTCGAAGCGCTGATGAAGCAGGAGTTCGCGGTCGTGCTGCTGGACGTGAAGATGCCGGGCATGGACGGCTTCGAGACGGCGGCGTTGATCCACGATCATCCGCGTTTCGAGACGATCCCGATCATCTTCGTGACCGGTGTGCACGTCACCGAGTTCGACCGGCTCAAGGGCTACAAGGCCGGCGCGATCGACTACGTGTACATCCCGGTGGTGCCCGAGATCCTGCGCAGCAAGGTCGCTGTGCTGGTGGAGTTGTATCGCAAGCGGCGCGAGCTGCAGAGCGTGAACCGCGAGCTCGCCGAGTCCAACAAGCGTCTGGCCGAGGCCAACTACGCGCTGCAGACCGAGAAGACGCGCGAACTCGAAGCCGTGAACGGCCACTTGCAGCGCGCGAACGAGGAGCTGTCGCGCATCAACCTGTCGCTGGAAACCGAGATCCGCGAGCGGAAAAAGGCCGAGGACTCGCTCAAGGAAGCGGTCACCAAGCGCGACGAGTTCCTCGCGATGCTGTCGCACGAGCTGCGCAATCCGCTCTCGCCGCTGCGTAATGCCACGCACCTGCTCATGCAGGGCGAGACCGAGGATCCGAAGATCGTCTGGTCGCGCGGCGTGATCGCGCGTCAGCTCAAACACATGACGAGGCTGGTCGACGACCTGCTCGACGTCTCGCGCATCGCGCGCGGCAAGATCGTGCTCGTCAGCGAGCCGGTCGACGTATCGGACGTCGTCGCGGCCGCGGTCGAAACCGTGCAGCCGCTGTTGGAGCAGAAGAAGCAGAAGCTGCAGCTCGAGCTCGCGAAGCCCGGATTCAAGGTGCGCGGCGATCCGGTGCGGCTCGCGCAGGTAGTTGGGAACCTGCTGCACAACGCCGCCAAGTATACGGGCGACGACGGCCAGATCGTCGTGACGACCCGCGTCGAAGGCGGGCAGGGCGAAATCGTCGTGCGCGACACGGGCGTCGGCATTCCCGCCGAGGCGCTGTCGCACATCTTCGAACTATTCACGCAGGTGCCGGGCGAACGGTCTACCAGCGGCGGTGGGCTCGGCATCGGACTCGCGCTCGTGCGCGCGCTGGTGCAACTACACGGCGGCGAGATCGTCGCGAGCAGTCCCGGCGAGAACCAGGGCAGCGAGTTCATCGTGCGGCTGCCGTTGATGACCGAGGCCACGACGGCCGATGGAGGGGAAATGAACATGGAAACCACGACCGCGCATCCCGTGCGCCGAAACATCCTGATCGCGGACGACAACCAGGATGCGCTGGAGAGTCTCGCGTTGATGCTGCGCATGGAAGGTCACGAGGTGTATTGCGCCTCGGACGGCGAGGAAGCGCTCCAGCTCGCGGGCGAGCGACGGCCGGAGATCGTCGTGCTCGACGTGGGCATGCCGAAGCTCGACGGCTGCGAAGTCGCGCGCCGCATCCGCGCGGAGAGCTGGGGCCGCGGCGCCGTGCTCGTGGCGCTGACGGGATGGGGTCAGGATGTCGACCGTGTGCGCTCGCGCGAGGCGGGCTTCGACATGCACCTCGTGAAGCCCGTCGATCCCGCGATGCTCTGCGACATGTTAGTCACCCACTGAAAGGGCTGACGCCCACTCTTCACGCCCCCGAAGCGGGGGCGTCCGTGAGGCGTGCTGAGGACAGCGCGGGAAGACGCTTCGATCGACGGGCAGGAGGGGGAGGCCGGTCCGCCGATCGTTACTTCAAATCCTGATCGCGGAAGCCAAACAACCGCTTCCTGTCTTCATCCGTGGGCGGCGGCGCCGCGCTCAGGAGATCCGCGCCGACGGCCGCGCCGCGTTGCACGGCCGGGCGTGCACCAACGGTTTCGAACCAGCGCTTCACGTTCGGGAAGTCCTCGAGTTTCTGGCCCTGCCACTCGTAGCGCATCACCCACGGCCACGCGGCCATGTCGGCGATGGAATATTCGCCCGCGATGTATTCGCTCTTTCCGAGCTGGGTGTCGAGCACCTTGTAGAGCCGCGCCACCTCGGTCTGGAAGCGATGCATGGCGTATTCGATCTTCCGCGGCGAGTACTTCAGGAAGTGATGCGCCTGGCCGGCCATGGGGCCGAGGCCGCCGACCTGCCAGTACACCCACTGCAACACCCGATACTTGCCCCGAGGGTCGGTAGGCAGGAACCGGCCGGTTTTCTCGGCGAGATACTGCAGGATGGCGCCCGATTCGAAGATCGCGAGACCGTCGTCGACCGTTCGATCGACGATGGCCGGCATCTTGTTGTTAGGCGAGATCGCCAGGAATCCGGGCTCGAACTGGTCGCCCTTGTTGATGTTGACGGGGATTACCCGATACGGAAGACCCGTTTCTTCGAGCATGATGGTGATCTTCTTGCCGTTGCCGGTTGGCCAGAAATACAGGTCGATCACGTGGGAGCTCCGCGTCGGATGTCGGGGGACGGACGCTGGAGTATATTGCGGCGCGCACGGCGGAAATTGACGGGGAGGGAAACGACATGCCTGCAGGGGTGCAACGAAACCCGGACGAAGAGCTGCGCCCGGTGCTCGAACGATTGCTCGCCACGCGGCGCGCGAAGGTCGAAGCCACGCAGGGCGGAACGCCCAAGGGCATGCGGGTGTTGTTCACCGGCCCCTCCGGTCGCAACAAACTGCTGGCCGCGCGCCTGTTCGCGAGCGAACTCGCCGTCGACCTCTTCGAGATCGACCTGCAACGCATCGTGAGCAAGTACATCGCCGAGACGGAGAAGAATCTCGATGCGCTGTTCGACGCCGCGAGCGCGTCCGACGCCGTATTGTGGTTCGAGGACTCGGATCACCTGTTCGCCGCACCCGCCAAGGACATCGACGATTCCGGCCGCTTTCCGAGCCTCAGCGTCTCGCGTCTCCGTCAACGCCTCGAGAGCTACAACGGCGTCGTGATGTTTGGCATCCGCGAACGCAACGAAGTCGACCCGAAGTTCACCCGCCAATGCGACGAAGTCGTCGACCTGTAATGGGGACATTCCTCGTTTCCCAGCAAACGGGGACAGGCCTGAATTGATCGCACGCCGCCCTCCAGGCCGTGGGTCTGACCCCATTTTCCCCTCCCACATCGTGTAGTCCCCGGGGCCGACAGAAATGTCAGCTGCCTCCCACCCCGCGTCCGTCCTAAGGCCGGCATAGCCCAGACGCACGACCGGCAATGATGTCTCCACCCCGGCGCAGGTACCGGGTGGTTTCCCAGGAGATATCGAATGCTTCATTACGCAGTCGTCTTTTTCGTCATCGCGCTGATTGCCGCGATATTCGGCTTCGGTGGCATCGCCGCGGGGGCCGCGGGAATCGCGAAGATCCTGTTCTTCGTGTTCCTGGTACTTGCGCTAGTCAGTTTCATTGCCAACACGGCCAGGAGATGAGAGGTACCCATGCAGAAATCCAATAGCTTTGTCAGTGCGGTCATGATCGTCGTCAGTCTGGCGATGGCGGCGTGCGCGTCGACGCGTACGACCAAATCGGCAGGCGAGCAGGTCGACGATTCGGTGACGACGGGACGCGTGAAAGCTGCGCTGATCGCGGACCCGGTGACCAAGGCTCACCAGATCGACGTGGAGACGTTCAAAGGAACCGTTCAGCTCAACGGCTATGTCGACTCCAAGGAGGGTAAGGCTCGCGCCACGACCGTTGCGAAGAACACCACGGGTGTGAAGAGCGTGCAGAACAACCTGTCGGTTCGCTCAGAGGACCGGTCGGGTGGATCGGTCGTCGATGACGCCGCGATCACCACGAAGGTGAAGACGGCGCTCGCCGGGGACCCGCGCACGAAGGCGCACCAGGTGAACGTCGAGACGCATGAGGGTGTCGTGCAACTGTCGGGTTTCGTCGACAACGCGGAAGCGAAGCAGACGGCCGAGCAGCTCGCGCGCAACGTGGACGACGTGAAGAGCGTCGACAACGAGCTCAGCGTCAAGAAGTAGGCCTTTCACCGAGGCTGTCCACAAACGCGAGGCCGGGGTGCATACTCCGGCCTCGTGTTTTTTTTTCGGGAGCGCACACGGTGAAACCCGAGAACCGCATCGAACGCTTCGCCACGCACTGGCAGAAGACGTTCACCCACGAGCCTTACTACCGCGCCCGTTATTCCTGGGACGACTTCGAACCCGTCTATCGCTACGCATACCGCGCCTGGGAGGAGAATCCGCTCGCGAGTTTCGACGACGTCGAGGCGCGGCTCGGGGCCGGCTGGGACATCGCCCGCGGGAAATCCAGACTCGGCTGGCAGGACGCACGGCCGATCGTGCGCGCCACGTGGGGCTGCGCCGAGAAGATACTGAGTAGTTAGGAGCCCCGGGAGAGGCAACTCCGTCCACCGGCCTCGCGGCCGGCGGACGGGCCACCGGTGGACCCTGGACGCGAAAGGTTTCGAGGGGAGGGGCTCGTCGCGACGCGGGGTCCTCACACCACTAGACCGCACCAGTATGGCGCTCGGTGCACCCTAGGGCGTCGGGCGGGAATACCGCCTTGGGGTCGGCCCTTTCCTACAGGGCCTGCGCTGCATTTCCGAGTGTTAGGCCCCGGGCTGCGGTACATTCTGCCCGCACACCCGAGGAACAAACATGCACGCACCTGCCAAACAACCCGAGTTCGTGTCCGCGGTCGAAAAGGCCGTCGACCCGAGCGTCGAAGAACTGAATCGCATCGTGGCCCAGGCCGAAGAACTGCTGAGCTCGCTCGGCGACAGTGGCGACGAGGCCGCCGACGCCGTCCGCGCCCGCGTCACGGAGACGCTCGAGCAGGCGAAATCGCGGCTCGCGGCCACGGCCGAAGAGTCCGTCAGGATCGCCGAGTCGTTCGCCGAAAAGGCAGACCGGTACGTGCACTCGAACCCCTGGCAGTCGATTGCTCTCGCCGCGCTGTTGGGCAGCGTGCTCACGTTGCTCGTAACCAAGTCCTCGCGTCGCCCGTGATCAGCGCCGCCGGCGACCCCTCTGGCATCGGGCCGGGCAACGATCACAAGGGACCCACCCGCGCGCTCTTGCAGCACCTCTTGAGGATGCTCGAAACGCGCGTGGACGCCGCGCGTATCGCGGCGCAGACCGAGGTCCATGCCGTCCGGAGCCGGCTGCAGCTCAAACTACTCGCCGCCGTGGCGCTGATCGTCGCGCTGTGGGCGGCCATCGTGTTGATCGCGGTCGCGTTGCCACCGCACCTGCGGGTCCCCGTGCTCTCCGGCGTCGTCGCGCTTTTCGCGATCGGCGCCTTGGTGGCCTGGATCATGGGCAGCCGCGAACGACGGCACGACGAGCCGGGTTCGTTGAGCTGGTTCGTCGACGGACTCAAACGAGATCTGGAAGTATTCGGGCGCGCGATGGACCGCGGCGCCGCACAGGCCACGGCGCGGCCATCCGACGAGCCGCCGCCCGAACAGCCCGTTCCGCCGCCGACCCAGGAAGGCCAGGGACCGTCAACGAACCGGAGTCCGCCCAGTGACCTCGCCGCGTGAGCGCGCCCGTCTGCTCGATGCGGAGATGCAGCTGCAGCGGTCGTGGCTCGAAATGTCGCTGCGCGACTTCGGCTCGGGCGGCCAGGCCGGAGTTTTCTCCGGTCTGAATCCGGTCAAGATCGGCGCGAGTTTTCTCAAGCATCGTTCGGTGTGGCTGCTCGCACTCAGCGTGCTCGCGAGGATCTATCGTCGCCGCGCACAAAAGGTGAAATCATGAATGGAAATCTGAAAGCCGGCTCCGGCAACTTCGCGTACATCTCCGATCTCAACGCGCTGCGTAACCGCGCGCGCGAGGAGATCATGAAAGGCGCCGTGACGCCGAGTTTCCCCGAGGCGGATCGCAAGGCAATCGTGGAATTGCTCAACACCGCGCTCGCCACGGAGATCGTGTGCGTATTGCGCTACAAGCGGCACTACTACGCGACGCATGGAATCCGGGCGAAATTCGTGTCAGCCGAATTCCTCGAACACGCCAACGAGGAGCAGGCCCACGCGGACCAGATCGCCGAGCGCATCGTTCAGCTGGGGGAAGATCCCGATCTGAACCCTGCGACACTGCTGTCGCGTTCGCATTCGGAGTACGATGAAGCGACGTCGTTGAGGGAGATGCTCGAGGCGGACTTGATCGCCGAGCGCATCGCGATCGAGAGTTATCGAGAGATGGTGAATTTCATCGGCTCGAAGGATCCGACGTCACGGCGCTTGATGGAGTCGATTCTCGCGCAGGAAGAGGAACACGCCGAAGACCTCGTTGATCTGCTCGAGGATTTACCCAAGGATTGATCTATTGATTTGTAGCTCTCGATGAGGGGCTTGCGGGGGTTTTGATGGCAGTCGCGAAGAAGTCGGGCGAGCGCCCGGCGACTACGGCGCGCACGCGGGATATCGAATCGGAAGTCGCGGCGCGAACCGAAGAGCTTTCGTCGTTATCGGCACATCTCCAGACGTCGGTGGAAGCGGAGCGCTCCGCGCTCGCCAAGCTGCTGCACGACGAGCTGGGCGGCATGATCACCGCGGCGAAGATGGACATGGCGTGGCTGAGCGCGCGCATCGGGAAGGATCTCGACGCCGAGAGTCACGAGAAATTCCAGTCGGTGGTGCAGATGCTCAACCAGGCGATGGTGCTCAAGCGGCGCGTCGTCGAGAACCTGCGGCCGTCGCTGCTCGATCACTTCGGCCTGGCGGTGGCGCTGCGCAGCTATTTCGAGGAGCAGTGCAGCCGCGCGGGCATCGAATACGTCGGCACGTTGCCCGAGGAGCCGCTCGAACTTTCTCCCGAGGAACAGCTCGTGTTGTTCCGCGTCGCGCAGGATTCGCTCAACAACGTGTTCGCGCGCGGTAGCGCCAAACACGTGGAGCTCGTACTCGAGGCGGAAGGCGACGGTTACCTGATGGAAATCGGCGACGACGGCGATACGACGCACTCGGGCACCGCGCGTACGACAATCGGCATGCGTCAGCGCATGCAGGGCATCGGGGGAACGTTGGAGGTCGAGATCGCGCCCGGGCAGGGCAGCCGGGTCAGGGCTTACGCCCCGCGATCCCCTGCAGGATCGGAATGAGCTGATCGATCTCGCGCATCTTGTCGAGGAAGTGATCGGCGCCGGCCTGCATGCAGCGCTCGCGCACCGTCGGCAGGTCGTAGTTGGTGAGCACGATGATCCACACGTGGCCGCCGTCTTTCCCCGCGTCCTTGTTCTTCGCGCGCGCCTGGCGGATGACGCCGATGCCGCTGCCGGGCCGCAGTTCCACGTCGACCACGATCACGTCGTAGGGGATCGTATCGAGCTTCTCGACCGCCTCGGATTCGGCGGCCGCCAGTCCCGTCACCTTGAAGGACGCATGCTGCGAAAGCATGTTTTCGAGGCGCCCGCGCAGGAGCGGCGAATCCTCCACGAGGAAGATCCGCAGCGGAGTGCCCGGCACGCCGTTCTTGCGGGGTACGTTGCCCGGTGCCGAGCGAGGTACGGAAAACGTTGTCGCCTGGCCCGTTTGCTGCTCGTGCTGCATCAGCCCGTCCATGTCCGTTCAGTCGAACAAACTATTGAACGAGGTTATTTCGCAGCGCATAAGTGGTTATGTCGGCGTTACTCTTCATGGACATCTTCTCGAGGATACGGCTTCGGTAGGTGCTGACCGTCTTCACGCTCAGGAAAAGACGACTCGCAATCTCCGACACCGATTCGCCTTGCGCGAGCTTGCAGAAGATCTGGAACTCGCGTTCGGAGAGGATGCTATGAAGCGGGGCGTTCGGATCGCCTCGCACGCCTGCCACGAGCAGGTCCGCGAGATCGGGACCCACGTAACGGCCGCCGCGCGCCACGGTGCGGATCGCGCGGAACAGCTCGGATTCCTCCGTGCCCTTGCCGACGAAACCGCTCGCGCCGCCGCGCAAGACGTTGAGGCCGTACTGCGCTTCGGGGAATGCGCTCAGGATGAGCACGCCCACCGATTCGTAGTGCGCCTTGGCGTGCTTGAGCACGTCGAGGCCGGACACGTCGGGAAGAGATAGATCCAGCAGCAGCACTTCGATCGTGTGCTGACGGAGTTGCTCCATCGCTTCACGGCCCGAACCTGCTTCGGCCACCACGGCCAGGTCCGGTTGTCCGTTGATCATCGTTCGTAGGCCGGCACGGACGACCTGATGGTCATCCACGATCATGACTCTGGTGCGATTCATGGGCCGGGATGTCTCCACAACCTGCTGTGTTCTCTCGTGCATGGGGCCGAAGAATACATTTGTCAGAACGCGCACCTGTCCGGTGTTCCGGCGGTACCGACGTCAGCGCAATCCTACACTCCCTGGGCTCAGCCGACAGCGCGCGATCTGGCGGGCGCCGCGCTCGCGTGGTCGTAGAGGTCCTGTGCGTGCGCCCAGTTCACCACGTTCCAGAACGCTTCGATGAAGTCGGGACGGCGGTTCTGGTACTTGAGGTAATAGGCGTGCTCCCAGACGTCGAGGATCAGGATGCAGGTTCTCTCGCCGGGCTTGAGCACCTCGTGATCCTTGAGCGAGACGATGTCGAGCTGTCGCGTCACGTGCTCGAATGACAGCGCGGTCCAGCCGTTCGAGAACTGTTTGGCCGCGGTCTCGGAAAACCGCTTGCGGAAATTGTCGAACGAGCCGAAGCGGCGCTGGAGCGCATCGCCGAGCGCGCCGCCGGGAGTGTGTCCGGCCGCGGGCGCGAGGCAGTTCCAGAAGATGTCGTGATTGAGATGGCCGCCGCCGTTGTTGCGCACCGCCGTCTGCACCGCCGCGGGTAGTTTGGCCACGTCGCGCAACAGCGTGATCAGCGGGCGCGAGTGCAGCGTGCGTTCCGGCTCGAGCGCCTCGTTGAGCTTGTCGACGTAGGTCTTGTGATGCTTGTCGTGATGGATGCGCATCGTCTGCGCATCGATGTGCGGCTCGAGCGCCTCGTAAGGGTACGGCAGCTCGGGCAGTGCGAAGGGAAAAGTCTGTTGAGAGACATCGGATGCCACGGTCGTCTCCTCGCTGGCGTTGCAAAGATTCCTTGGGGGTTTGGCCGGGAAGGATGCGCCCGTATCGCGGCCCAGCGAGTCGCCGTATTACTTCGTCGCCGGTCGGAATGCTCCGTCGTCGTGGCCGGCCGACGTTGCGCGCGCGCCGCGTCTTCGATCGCTGCCGACGGACAACCGCGCGGAATCGCGCCGACGGACGCTCCCCACAGCGAGGCGTGGCGGTTCCCGGGTGTTGCGCCGCGACGGTCGCAGTAGTTTGCGCGCGTCACAACAGGCTCGAGGACCAACTCATGAAATGCAAGCTCGCAATGTTGCTCGCGACATTTGCCCTGGGCGCGCTCGCTCCGGCGGCGTATGCGGACAATCCCGAAGGTTTCTATGCCGGCGCCGGCGTGGGGCGATTCAACGCGCAGATCGACGACGTCCAGGCGGTGGGACCGGTGGTCGACGACTGGGACGAGGGCGATACGGCGTACAAGGTGTTCGGCGGCTGGCGCTTCAACGAGATTATCGCGTTCGAAGTCGCGTACATCAACCTGGGTGAGCCCTCGGGCGAGGTGGTGCCGGGTTTCAATCTCGACGCATCGGTGGATGGGTTCGCGCCTTATGTGGTCGCGACGATTCCGCTCGGGCTGTTCGAGGTGTACGGCCGGCTGGGGTATTACTTCTACGACGCCAACCTCGGGACCGAGACGGTCGCCGGCGGCCGCGTCGAATTCGACGAGGAGTCCGAGGACTTCGTGTATGGCGCGGGCATTGGCCTCGATCTGCTCGACCACATCAACGTGCGGCTGGAATACGAGCGGTTCGACCTGCAGGGGCTGGATGACACCGACGCGATCTGGCTTACCGGCGCGTGGCGCTTCTAACCAGGTAGGGACGCGCCCAGGGATGGGGCGCGGTGCGCGATCACGGGTGGGCTGTGCCGCCCGTGGTCGCGCGCTTGTCGCGGATCGCGTCCAGCAGTAGTTCGAAGTCGCCGCTCTTCGGGACGTAAGCGTCGGCGCCCGCCGCGAGCGTGTGGCGGATCATCTCCGGGTGCGCATGCCCCGAGAACACCACGATGGTTATCTTGCTGCCGTTGCCGCGCACGGTCTTGAGCACGTCGATGCTCGAGCGGCCCTGCAGTTCCAGATCGAGCACCAGCACGTCGGCTTTCTGTTCCGTGGTGCTCGCGATGACGGTATCGACGTCGTTCGCGGTTCCCACGCAACGCAGGTCGGGCTCGGCGGATACGAGGGTGACCAGGAGGTCACGCAGGTCGTCGTTGTCTTCGGCGATGAGGACTCGCAGTGGAGGCGCGTTCATATGATGCGTATGACCCGGACAGATAGCCTGTGAATACGCGAGGGACGCGTATTGTGAAGCAAACCGGGGTACGAAACGAGCCTTACTAGACGGGTTCGGGGCCCCGCTCTGGCCTGTCGTCGAGCGACGACGAGTAATTCTCGTGGCGCAGAGTGTCGATCACCGCGCGCAGCTCCAGCAGCCGATCCAGTTTGAACTGGTCGAACTCCGCCGCGGAAATGCCGACCGCGGACAGCTCACGGAACGTGCGCCGGCCGTCTTCGAGTCTCATGGGTCGCATCAGTGCCATGGGGTGAGTCTGCCCGAGCGGGCGAATCCGCGAAGTTTCGCGGGGACTGAAAACGGCGTAGGACACGGCCGCTCGGCGCGTCCAACCCGCTCGTTTTCGGCTGAAATGTCGACCCCGGAGGTGTGACGTGAAGAAGCCAGCCAAAGCGAAGTCGAAGATGAAGACGAAGATGGCGAGCATGAAGCTGAAGGCAAAAGGGAAGACGAAATCGAAGGTCCAGGGCGAGGGCGATTACGAAGCCGCGCGCCGCTACCGCAAGCGCACGAAGCAGTACCTCGAAAACAACGACGTGGAGAAGGCCGCCGTGCGGGCTCGCCCGAAATCCAAGGACGAGGCACGCTCGCTGATTGCCGCGGAGGCGGCGGGGCGCCGCCGCGCGAAGGGAGAAGATCCGGCCCTAAGGCGCCGGCGGTAATTGGGGACAGATTTATTTGTGCCAGATAACGGGGACAGATTTAAGTCTGCCGAAAATAAATCTGTCCCCGATCAAGCAAAGAACTTGCGGAGGGCCTGGTAGGTAGCATCGGGCGCCTCCTCGGCGAGCATGTGACCGCTGTCGATGTCCTCCCCGCGCACGTTGCTCGCCCAGTCCTTCCAGATGCCCACGGGGTCGTACCACTTCGGTATGACACCCCTGGCGCCCCACAACACCAGGGTGGGGCATTCGATCTTGCGGGTCCCGCGATCGGCCTGGTCCTGCTGGAAATCGACGCTGACCGCCGCGCGATAGTCCTCGCACATGGCGTGGATGGCCGCCGGGTCGCGCGCGTTCTGCAGGAAGTCCTCGTACGCGTCGTGATCCGAGAAGGCCTGCCCGTGGCGGAACAGCAGCGCGACCGGATCCGCGCTCAGCACGCGCTCGGGCAGCGGATGCGGCTGCGCGAGAAAGAACCAGTGCCAGTAACCCATGCCGAACTTCCAGTCCGCGCGGCGCAGCGCGTCGCCGGTGGGGACGATGTCGAGCACAGCTAGTTTGGTGACCGCGGCCGGCGAGTCGAGCGCGAGCCGATAAGCGCAGCGGCCACCGCGATCGTGTCCCGCGACGTGGAACTTGTCGAAGCCCAGCTGCTTCATGACCTCGAGCTGGTCGCGCGCCATCGCGCGCTTGGAATACGTCTCGTGATTCGCGGAGGACTCGGGCTTGCTGCTGCCGCCGTAACCGCGCAGGTCGGGACAAACTACCGTGTAGTGCTCCGCAAGGCGGGGTGCCACCTTCGACCACATCGCGTGAGTCTGCGGAAAGCCATGCAGTAGCAACAGCGGCGGACCGGAGCCGCCCATGCGCAGGCGGATGGTGACCTCGTCGGTCTCGACGTGCTTCAGCGTGAACCCATCAAACACGGCAGCCTCGGTGGTGGCTCAGTTGCGCGTGGCGAGTACCTGGAAACGTCGTGCGACGCGTTCCCCCTCGTCATCCACGAGCGTGAGTATGTGCTCGCCGGGGTCCATGTCCAACGATTGCCGGTGAAAAGTGTGCGTTTCGCCAAGGTATCGGTCGTCGAGATGCCAGTAGATCCGGGCATCCCGGCGACGATGGACGGCCTCGAAAACGGTCCTGCCGCGCGTGCCATCTAGTTCGTCGGGAATCAGCACGCTGGCGTTCTTGTCTGGATAGATCAGCGCGAGCGCCGGTGTGCTGCCCTTGCCCTGGCCCTGACAATCCGCGCGCAGCGCCGGCAGCGGCCGGTATTCGGCATGACCACGGCGGTACCAATATTCCTCGGCCGGCGGAAGCACGAACCAGTTGGTGTGGATCATGCGAGACGGCGATTCGCAACTCCCGTCGACCCGCTGGCTCTTCGCATCGAGATGCACGCGCAGGTTGTGAGGGCTGAGCAGCGCGAAGTGGCTGTCCTTCGGGATCGGGATGCGGTCGGAGTTGCATTGCCCGGTGGCGAGGTAGCCGTCGTTCGCGCACACGTCTATCTGCTTCAGGGCATGAGTCGGCGCGTCCAGCCAGCGCGTCGACGGCAGGTTGTTGAACAGCGCGAACAACAGCGGCGCCGCCATGGTCGAGCCCGTGAGTCCCGGCCGTCCTTCGCCCGTCGCATTGCCGACCCACACGCCGATGGTGTGGCGGCTCGTCGTGCCGACGGCCCAGCCGTCGCGCAGGCCCCAGCTCGTGCCGGTCTTCCACGCGATCGCCCGGCTCGTCGCGAAGTTCTTCCAGTGACTCTCTTCCCCGGGGCGCGGGACCTCCAACAAGGTAGCGAGCGTGAGCCACGCCGCGCCCGTCGAGATCGCCGAGGGTACGCGATCGGCGGAGGGCACGTCGCGCAGCGCCGTGAGCCTACGGAAGCGCGGCGTCGGATCCGCAAGCCCCGCGCGCGCGATGTGCGTGAGGCCCGCGTACATCGACGTGATGTCCCAGAGATTGCCCTCCGCGCCGCCGAGGATGAGCGTGAGACCGTAGTCGTCGGCGGGCCGGCTGAGCGTCGTCATGCCCGCGTCGCGCAGCACATCCGCGAAGCGCGCGATGCCGTAGGTCTTAAGCATGCGCACCGCCGGAATGTTGAGCGAATGCGCGAGCGCCTCGTCCGCGCGCACCGCGCCGCGATACTGCCGGTCGAAGTTCTCGGGCGTGAACCCCTCGTAGTGAGTAGGCACGTCCGGCAGCAACATGCGCGGCGTGAGCGACCCATCGTCGAGCATCGCCGCAAAGAGCATCGGCTTGAGAATGCTCCCCGTACTCCGCGGCCGCCGGATGATGTCCACCTGGAATTGGGGGCAGCCCCCGTTTCCCAGCGAATGGGGGCTGCCCCCCTTTGCTGGCAAAAGGGGACAGGCACCGTTGCCGACATAGGCGAGCACTTCGAAGGTTGTGTTGTCGACGATCAAAGCGGCGGCGTTGTTGACATTCTGCCGAGCGAGATTGGCGGTGTGTTCCTGAACGAGATGCGTCGCCTCGGCTTGCAGTCGCGCATCGAGCGTCGTGACCAGGCGGTGCCGGTCGGGATACTGCGCGCGCAGGGTCTCGAGCAGATGCGGAGCGAGATCCGGCAGGTCGTGCGGTGCGGCGGTGAGCGGTTCGCTCAGCGCGAGCTCGAGATCGAGCGCAGAGAGATCGCCGGCCGCGTGCAGCTTGCGCAGCACGAAGTCGCGCTTGGCCTCGAGCCGCTCGCGATTGCGCTTGAGATGGACCAACGACGGGTTGTTAGGAAGCACGGCGAGTGTCGCGGCCTCGGCCCACGACAGCGCCGCCGCGTCGCGCCCGAAGTAGCGCCACGCCGCGGCTTCCAGGCCCACCACGTTGCCGCCGAACGGGGCGTGCGCGGCGTAGAAATTGAGGATCTCGTCCTTGTCGTAAGCAGCTTCGAGCCGCAACGCGAGCAGGGACTCCATGATCTTGGCGCCCAGCGTGCGGTCCCCATCGCCGTTGGTGCCCGCGCGCGAAAGGCGGGCAAGCTGCATCGTGATCGTGCTGCCGCCGCTCACGACGCGCCCTTGCTGCAGGTTCAGCTTCATCGCCCGCGCCACGGCAAGTGCGTCCACGCCGAGGTGGTCCTCGAAGCGTTTGTCCTCGAACACGATCAGCGCGCGCCGGAATTTCTCCGGCACCGTGTCGCGCGCCGGAAAGCGCCACTGGCCATCGGAAGCGATCCGTGCGCCGAGCAACGAGCCGTCGCGCGCCTCCAGTACGTACGACAGCGGCTGATCGAACAGCGTCTTCGGCAACATCGCCCAGAACGCCACGCCCGCCGCCGCGCACACGACGAGCGCCGCGGCCGCGATCCTTCGCAGCCTGCGCCAGGCGGGGGAGACGATGAAAGCGACCATGCTCATGCGCGTGCGCTCATGCTCCCGGACTCATGTCTGGGCTCATGCTGCCGCTCACTTTCGCGCCACCACCTCGACCCACTGTCCCTTGAGCCGCGCCTGCTGCGTGGCGTCGTACATCGCCTCCGCGGACAGCCCGGGTAGGTAGTAGCGACCGAGGTAAGCCGCATTCAGCCGCGTCCGGAACGTGATCGTGTCGCCGGCGCGCAGCGAGAAGTACTGCATCACGCGGTCGTCGCGAATGTCGACGTACTCGGCCGCCTTGCTCGTCGCATCCGCCGAACCATCCGGCCCCCACCACCAGGACGCGCGGCGCGGCTGCGCCGACGTGACGGTGCCGAGCGGATCGCCGCCATCCATGCGTTCGTTGCGAATCTCCCAGCCGGCCGGCACGAGCTGCGTCAATGCGAGGTTCGTCAGGCGCCGCGAGCTCACGTTGCGCACAGTGATGTCCGCAATCAGGTCGCTGCCCTGGATGACACGGCTCACGCTCGACAGCGGGTTGCCCGCCGCATCGGAGTAGCTGATCGCGAGCTCGAGCCCGTTCGACGCCGCGTCTTCCTCGCCACTGCGCGCGATACCACGCACGGCGGTCGTCACGTGCAGCGCACGGCCGGAGCTGTTGCGCACCACGAGCGGCATGCCCGCCGCCGACGGCGCCGGTAGTTGGACCACGACCACCGGCGAGTCGCCCGTGATCTTCACCGGTCGCGCGTTGCCCGCCGTGTACTCGAAACTGAACGGCTCCGGCGGCTTCGCCTGCGCCCAGCGCGCCACCGACACCAGCGCGAACGCGACCGACTGCGTGCTGTGCCACGTCCCGTCGGCGAGCTCCGCGGAGATCTGGTCGACGAGGCGGGTCGCCTCGGCTTCACGACCCATCAACGCCAGCGCCTGTAACACGATCGCCCGGTCGCGCAGCCGCGAGCCGAACGTGTATTCGGCCGCCGGCCCGACGACGATGTCGAGCTTCTCGCCCTTGACCAGGGCCGCCGCCGCGTCTGGCTGGTTGGCGAGCCGGTACGCCGCCGCGAGCAACCAGCGCTCGCCCGCGGACATCGTCGCCGACTCGCGCAGGCGGTTCATCGCGCCGAGATCCGGCTGCTGTGCCAGCGCGAGCGTGTACAGCCGGTACGCTTGCGCATATCGCGCGGCCTCTGCAACGCCTGCGCTGATGCTGCTCGCATTTCGCAAGGAGTTCGCATCCCAGCGCTGCGCCGCGCCTTTCTGGTAGCGCAGCCAGGACGCCTTCATGTCCGCCGGCACGTCGAATCCCGCGCGCTCGGCTTCGAGCAGGAAGTGACCGGCGTACGTCGTGCCCCAGTCGTCGCGCCACCCCAGGCCGAAGTCCGTCGCCCAGCCACCCGGCCAGTAGACGAAGCCGCCGTTCGGCTGCTGGAAGCCGCGCAGGCGCGCAATGCCGGCGCGCACGTTGTTTTCCACCTCCGCGCGGCGCTTGTCGTCGAGCTTGATCAGCGCCGGTAGATAGACCTGCGGGAACGCGCCGGAGGTCACCTGCTCGAGGCAGCCATGCGGATAGTGGATCAGGTAGTCGAGCCGCCCGTCGAGGTTCAGCGGCGGAAGCGAGGACACCTCGAGCGTGGCCGTGTGCGTGCCTTCGAGCCCGAAGCCCTTGATCGTCTCCGACCACGATCCGCCGGCCTCGGCCTTGCCGCGCACGATGCGCGTCACCGGCACGTTCGGGCTGCGCACCTCGAGCCAGATGTCCGCCTCGGCGCGATGTTTGCCGCTCGTCGCGATCACGCGGATCCTGCCCGATCCGAGCCTGGTTCCCGACTTGAGCGACAGGAACCCCAGCTTTTCTTCAGGCTTGGCGAAGGTGAGGGCGGTGGACTTCGCGCCCACGGGCATGAAGCGGCCGTCCAGCTCCATGCTGAGCGTGACGTCCTTGATCGACGCATCACCCGCGAACACGGACACCGGCATCGTGATCGATTCCTCCGGGCCGACCACGCGCGGCAGCGTCGGCAGGATCATGAGCGGCTGGCGCACGAACACCGATTTCTCCGCCGAGCCGTATGCGCTGCCGTCGCCCGCGACCAGCATCACGCGAACCGCGCCGACGTACTGCGGCAATGTGACTTCGTGCGAGCGTTTCTCTCCAGCCTTCAACGCGAAGGGCCCGAGGAACTTCACCACCGGCGGAAAGCGCGACTTCGACTTCTCCGGATCCACCTTCTCGGCGCCATCCGAGCCGCCGAGCGCGAGCAGGCGATCCAGCTCACCGCCGTACGCGCCCGCGACGTCGTCGAACAGGTCCCAGGTCGCCACCCCGAGCGCCTCGCGCTTGTAGAACTCCGCGTGCAGGTTCGGCGTCTTGAAGTTGGTCAGCCCTAACAATCCCTCATCGACCACGGCAAGCGTGTAGTTCATCGCGCGGCCCGAGGTCTCGGACACCTGGATGAACGCCTTTGCAGCCGGTTTCCATTCCGCCGCCGTCGTGACCACCGGCGCGATCTTCGTCGCCGGATCGCTGACCTTGAGCGGGATCACGCCGTACAGGCGGATCGGCCGGTCGTTGTTCTTGCCGGCGTGCGGTTGCACCAGAGTCACCGCCGCGTACACGTTCGGCGCCATGTCCGCCGTGATCGGGATGTTCACGCGGTTCTGCTTCGGCTTCGCCTCCAGCCAGCGGTACTCGATGATGCGGCTGCCCGTCTCCAGTGTGAGCAGCGCGCGGCCCTGGCTCGCCTCGGGTAGTTGGACCACCGCCGTTTCGCCGACCTTGTATTCCTCCTTGTCGGAGGTGAGGGTGAGGATGTTCGCCGCGGGACCCGACTGGTCGCGCGCGTTGCCGGCCCAGCTCGGCCAGTCGATATAGAACGTGCGGCCGGTGCAATGCCCGCCGTTCACGTCGCACACGCGCAATAGATAGCGGCCCCATTCGGGATACTTGATCTCGAACGTCCACTGGCCCTTGCCGTCCTTCGTGGCGACCGTCTCCGATTGGATCATCGACTGGCTCTCGCCCTGCGCGTACTGCGCGAGCGAGTCGCCGTTCTGGTCCCACCACCATTTCCACTGGATCTTGTAGAGCGCCACCTGCAGCTTGTCGACGCTGACGGGCTTGCCGGCCGCGTCGAGCGTCGCGAGCTCGACGACGTGTTTCTGGTCGGTCAGCAACATGTCGCGCGCGACGTCGCCCTTCGGCATGCGCAATCCGACATAGCGGTCGAACGCCGCGATCGTGCGCGTCTCGCGCGCGATGCTGAACGCGCCGCCGTTCTCGAACACCCGCGTGACGAACGTGGCCGACAACATGCCGGGCACGTCCTTGGGTAGCTCGAGCCGCTTCTCGAAGCGCACCTTGCCGTCGTCGTCGAGGTTGCCGTCGAACAAGGCGAGTGGCTGGCCCGAGAACGAACGCGCCGGATCGTCGAAGATGAAGTCGGTGTTACGCGTGAACCGCGTGGTCGTCGGCTTCAGCGTGAGCTCGATCGCCGCACGCAGGTTCGCCGCCGTCGCGCCGGACAGCCATTGCGCGGAGAGCCCGGCTTTCAGCGGATTGCTCTCGAGAACGTCACTTGGCCCGAGGTCCAGGTCGATCTTGAGCCGGTTCGGCATCACCGTTTCGACCTTCAGGGTTTTGCGGAACGTCGTACCGCCCACCAAAGCCGTCGCGGTCCAGTCACCGGTCAACGCATCCGGCTCGGTCTTGAGCTCGAACGCATAGAACTGTCCCACCGGCGTCGTGTTCGTCACCGTCTGCACGAGCTGGTTGCGCGGATTGCGCAGCTCGATCGTCACCGGGTGGTTGGGAGGCAGCGTCTTCTGCTTGTCCTGCAGCGCGAACGTCAGGTAGATGGAATCGCCCGGCCGCCACACGCCGCGGTCGCCATACAGATAGCCCTTGAGGCCGTTCACCACCGCTTCGCCGCCGACGTCGAAGTGGCTGACGGGCAGGGCGCTGCCGTTGCTCACGCGCAGGTAACCCTTGCGGCCGTTCTGGGATGCGATCAACGCGTACGGCTGACCCTTCGGCGCAAGTTCGACCAGTCCGTCGCGATCCGTGCTTGCCGATGCCAGCACCTGGTTCTGGTAATTGACGGCGTCGACCTTGACGCCGGCGAGCGGTGTCGAGGTATCCAGCGCCGTCGCCGCGATCAGTAGTTTGCCGCCCACGCCGCGCTTGGCCAGCAATCCGATGTTCGACGCCAGCAGGTTGCGCGTCGCGCGGATGCCCTGGGCGTAGCGGTAGTAAGACGCGTTGCAGGGATTGTCGCGCTGGTTCCAGTCGATCGACTCGCCTTCCCAGTAGTCCTGGTAGTAGTCCCAGTTGGTCGGGTCGTAAGTGTCGCCGTCTTCCTGGTTCCTGATCTCCTGCTGCGCCCCGGCCGCGGCGGCGAGCTCGTCCGCCGGGCATTCCCACACGCCGTCCCCCGGCGCGAGCGCGATCTTGAGCTGGAACAAGCCACCGGGATGTTTCTTCGTGAGCTCCGTGACGTCGAGGTCGTATCGCGTCCAGCGTCCCGGCACGGGCGAGGAGAGCGGAACGGTTTTGGTCCACAGGATGCGACCCACGCGGCCCATCTCCTGCGAGCCGTCGAGCTTGTTCACCTGCAGGAACTGCGGAATGTTGTTCTCGAACACCTGCAGCGCGGTCACGCGCACGGCGCGCGCGCTCACGGCCTCGAACGGCACGGTGAGGCGCGCCGCGTCCGGCAGGATCACGCCTTTGCCGACGAAGCGCACCTGCGGCTTCGTCGTCGTGAACGTCAGCGGGAACGTTTTTTCACCTGACAGCGCGCCACCGGAGCGGCTGCGCATCGCCTCGTCCAGCGTGAGCGTCACGTCGCCGACGATGTCATCGGTCACGTACAACGTGAGGACGTGATCGCGAACCTGCGTCGTGAACTGGCCCTGCGACAGGCGCACCAGGCCCTTGAGGTTCTGCTTCGTGTCGAGGCGTTCGGAGAATTGCACGATCACCCGGCGCTGTCCGTTGGTCTGCAGCGCCTGCGCCATCGTTACCGTGAAGTCATTGCGCCCGGGAACGTCCAGCTCCTGCGCGTTGGCCGTCGCGATGCCGAGCGGCGCGCCGTCCCACGACACTTTCATCACGCGCCGTTCCACCGCGCGCACGATCGAGCCGATCGCGAACTCGTGTTTCTGATTCGCTGCGTCGTGTGTCCAGGTGATCGGCAGCAGCGCGCCCGCGAGATCCGCGCGCACGACCTTCTCGACCTTCGCGGCGTCCTCGACGTCCGCCGTCGTGACCGTGCCGCGCAGGATCATGCGGTCATCGTGCGACGGATCGACGTCGAGTCCGTGCGTCGTGACGTCGAAGTTGGGCGTGAGCGTCTCGACCAGGAATTCGTACGGCTTCAGCTTCGCATCGATGCCGGAAAGCCCGGCCCCGTTGATCCTCACCTTGTAGGTGGTTCCAGGCGCAAGCTCACCACTCGCCGGAGCCGCGACGATTTCGCGCGTGCTCGCAAACGTGATGTCGCCCTTGAACGCGGGTTCGATGACGACGTGCGCGGATGCATCCGACCCGACCTTGTCCGCGCTCACGATGTCGTTCGCGAACGCAATCCGCAACGGAGAGCGGCGCGAGATGGCACCGGCCGAATGCGCGGAGATGAGCTGCGACCACAGCGGATCGGCGGCCGCGACAGTGGGTTTTTCCCCAACCACCGTGTCGGTGGTTTTCGTGCAGCTTGCAGTCAGGAACAGCGCCGCCGCGAGGGCGGCGCAGGCGAGTTTTCGGATCATGAAGGCTCCGGGACAGCGAGGTGGATCGGCGCACCTTCAGTTCATCGCCCGAAGCTGCAAATCCAGTGCGGCAATTGTGGCGGAAAATGGGCCAGGAACGCTTTCGGGGAGAACCTGTTGCCCCATGGCTGGCAAAGGCTTCTTGACTTTTGTGTCCCCCAAAGGGATGGAGTCTTTCCCTGGCGAGCGGCTCCGCCGGAGGCTCGGTTCGAGGACTCCAGGCGATCAGGAATAGGTGCTTACGCCCATCGTGGGCTCGCGCCTATGACTCTGAGTCCCTTGCCCCATGACCATGCCCCCACTGGCACAACGGAGGTGCGGCATGGAAGAACGTCGGCAACCGAGCTTCGATCCGGAAGCGGCAGCGCGCACGATCGCGGAAAGCGATCTGCCCGATCTCGAGACACCCGTCATCGACGTCGAGAATCTCGAGCGACAGGCTCAGATGGATGAACTCATCCGGCGCGAGTCCGGCTCCACGAAAGCGGACGAGGATGCGCGCACGGTCGGCAGGAAGATCGCCGAGCACTTCAAGAAGCTGCCGAAGGGCCGCGACCTCTTCTGAGCCGGAATTCCCTGCTCTAATCCGGCGCGAACAGCAACGCCTTCAACCGCGGCTCGCGCAGCACCAATCCACCCCACAACAACACGCCCACGTACGCGCCGAACAGCACGTGCGAGAACAGCGGATTCCCGAGCCGCACGTGAGTGGCGACCGCGCCGCCGAGAAATGCCGTGACCAGGATGGCGCCGACCACGCTCGTGCGGGGCCACACGTACAGCAACGTGCACACGAGCAGGATCGCCCCGAGCTTGCGCGCCATGTCCGCGCCCGGATAACCGATCTGCTCGCCCGCCTCGAGCACCTGCGGAATCGCGGCGAGCTTTGCGCCCGCGTCCATCAGCAGGAACAACACCGCGAGCGCACTCATCGCGAAACCCGTCCACCACATCTTGCTTCGTCCTCGCATCTTTGCCCTCCAGTCGGGGCGCGGAAGATAGGCGGCGCGCGGCGATCAGGTCTTGTACAGAAACGACAGTTGGCGTTCCGCGCGCGCGATGCCACGCGGCGTGACGCCGATGAGTTTGCGGAGGCTGCGGGTGAGATGCGCCTGGTCGAAGTAGCCGGCTTCATGTGCGACGTCGCTGGGAGGGAGGCCCTCGCGCAGCAGCAGCGTCGCGCGACGTGCGCGGTCGATCTGCTTCAGGGCCGTATGGCTCATGCCGGTGGCGTGCAGGAAGTGCCTTTGCGCCGTGCGCGAGTTCATTGCTTCATCGTCGCCGGCGAGCGCGGCGGATACGCCGGAATCACGTATCAGCAGGCCGCGCCTGACGAGGCGCTCGACGAACGCCTCCGCGTTGCCGAAGCCCGGAATCTCGAACGTGAACCCCTCCAGCCGGAACCGCCCGCGAAACGAGCCGGGCAGAGTCACGTCGTTGCCATTCACGAGGCGCGACACCGGCAGGCCCGGCATGTACGTGCCCGACTTGAAACGAATCGCAAACCACTCCCCAGCCGGCGGGCATTCCACTTCGCGCGGCCGCGTTTCCGGCCCATGCAATGTGCACGTGGTTTGGCCCGCGACACGCGAGACGACGAACTCCCAATGCGTCGACGCGACGGCGAGGAAAGGCCCGCCGGATTCACTATGACAGCTCCACACCCGCTCGATGAAGGGCGAGTCCGATGGCCGATCCCTGTCGAAGTGGATGAACATGACGGGAGAGTATGGCCAGTAAAGGAGTGAAGCCATGACCCGGCTCGACAAGCCCCTCAAACGGGAATTGAAGTTAGGCAAGGAGGCGTTCGTGCTCACCGTCGACCCCGACGGGTTCAAGCTCACGAAGAAGGGCCGTCGGAAAGGGATCGAAATCGGGTGGAAGTCGCTGCTGAGCGGTGAGGCCGCCATGGCCGTCGCGCTGCGTGCGAGCCTCGGAGCACCCTCGGCGCGCCGGCGCCCGCCCCGCATAACCCATTGACTACGAAGACATTGCAATGTCCGGCCGTGGACATATCGGGAGCATTGCGCCCCGGTTGCCCCGGCCCGGGGACCCCCTTACCATGCCCGCCTCCAAAAATTACGTACCCACCCCCAAAGGACGATTTCAATGAGCAATTTCGAGCAACAGGCAGCCAAGATCCGCAACCAGCCAGGATTCATCGCAGCGCTGGACCAGAGCGGCGGCAGCACGCCGAAGGCGCTCAAGCTCTACGGCATCGAAGAGAACACCTACTCGGGCGAGCAGCAGATGATGGATCTCGTGCACCAGATGCGCACCCGCATCGTGTCGAGCCCGGTGTTCGGCGGCGATCGCATCGTCGGCGCGATCCTGTTCGAAGCGACGATGGATCGCGATTTCGGCGGCAAGCCGGCGGCCGACTACCTGTGGAACACGAAGCAGGTCGTGCCGTTCCTCAAGATCGACAAGGGCCTCGCCGACGAGAAGGACGGCGTGCAGCTCATGAAGCCCATGCCGGATCTCGACAAACTACTCGACAAGGCGAAGTCCAAGGGCATCTTCGGCACCAAGGAACGCTCGGACATCAAGCAGAACAACGCGGCCGGCATCAAGGCTGCCGTGAAGCAGCAGTTCGAAGTCGCCCGCCAGGTGCTCGCCAAGGGCCTCGTGCCGATCGTCGAGCCCGAAGTGGATATCAAGAACCCGGACAAGAAGGGTTCGGAAGCCGTGCTCAAGCAGGAAATCCTCGCCGAGCTCGACAAGCTGCCGGCCAATCAGCAGGTGATGCTCAAGCTCACGATTCCCGAAGTCGACAACTTCTACGCCGAGCTGATCAAGCACCCGCGCGTACTGAAGGTCGTCGCGCTGTCGGGCGGCTATTCGCGCGATGAGTCGAACAAGCGCCTCGCGCGCCAGAACGGCATGATCGCGAGCTTCTCGCGCGCGCTGTCGGAAGGCCTGTCCGCGCAGCAGAGCGATGCCGAGTTCAACAAGACGCTGGATGCGGCGATCCAGAGCATCTACGACGCGTCGAAGACCTGATAGTTAGACGCAGAGTCGATTGATCGAAGGCCCCGGTGGCGAAAGTCACCGGGGTTTTTTGTTCATCGGGAGCCCACTACGTGCGGCCGCGCCAAGCCGATGGATCGCGGCGCGCATGCAAAATGGCCAAGATCACAATTCGAGTTTCATCCACAACGTAGTAGCCGAAGAATGGGAAGCCGCGAATCTTTACGCGACGGATACCCGCGAAAAGCACTGCGGACCTGAAAGGCGCTTCCGCGACTGCCGAAAGTGACTGTTCGACGTGCTCAACGAATCGGTAGCCGACTCCGAACGCTCGCTCTTCATACCACCGAGCCGCTTCGGCGTACTCCGCCTGGGCTGCTCGGCGGAAGACAATTGAACGTGTCATTTGCTGCCGCGAGGCGGCAGCACTTTGGTCCTTACTTCCTCAAGACTCACGACATCTTGAGGATTGGTTTGATGATCCGCGAGGCGATGCTCGAGTTCGACTCGTTGCGCGTCACTCAGCGGAAGCGACGACTCTTCGAGGCTTTCCCAGATCTCATCCATCAAAGACAGGCGTTGCTCGACATTCAGTCGATCTATCCCGAGCTTCTTCATGGAGCCTGACATGCCCTGCACGCTACACCTCTCGAGTATTCGCGCCAAGCGAAAAGGTTGGCCGTTCGAATCATGGTATCGCGGGATCGCACGACGCTATGGCACGCAAAACTGCGCTATGTAAGGAAAAATTCGTATTCACGGGAGTTCGACGGCTGGCCCTGTTCACTGCGCCTGCGCGGCCCGTTGTTGCGCGGGCTTCGTCTCCTCCGCCCGCTCGAGGTTGTACGCGCTGCCGATCAGTGCGACGTGCGAGAACGCCTGCGGAAAGTTGCCAAGCTGATGCCGCCCGCGCGGGTCGTATTCCTCCGCGAGCAGGCCGACGTCGTTGCGGCAGGTGAGCAGCCGTTCGAAGATTTCCACGGCCTCTTCTTCACGTCCGAGCAGCGCGAGATTGTCGGCGTACCAGAAGCTGCAGGGCAGGAACGCGCCCTCATGCCCACTGAGGCCGTCGTCCACCTGCGCCGTGTGGTAGCGCAGGATGAAGCCGTCCTGCATGAGCTCGCGGCCGATCGCCTCCACCGTGCCGCGCACGCGCGGATCCCGCGGCGGCAGGAAACCCACCAGCGGAATCATCAGCAAGCTCGCATCGAGCGCCTTCGCGCCGTACGACTGGGTAAAGGTGTTGCGCTTGCGGTCGTAGCCGTGATCGCAGACGTCCTTGTGAATCCGCGCGCGCAACGTGCGCCAGCGTTCGACGGGACCAGGCAGGCCGAACTTCTCCGCCGCGATGATCGCGCGATCGACCGCGACCCAGGCCATCACCTTCGAGTGCGTGAAATGCCGGCGCGGGCCGCGCACTTCCCAGATGCCCTCGTCCTTCTGCGACCAGATCTTCTCCAGGTGCTCGGTCAGCGTGCGCTGCACCGCCCACGCGGCGTCCATCGAGTCGATGCCGCCGAGTCGCGCGTGATGCAGCGCGTCCGCGACCTCGCCGTAGATGTCTAGCTGGAGCTGTAGATAGGCCGCGTTGCCGATGCGCACCGGCTTCGAGCCGGCGTAGCCGGGCAGCCAGCCGACTTCCCATTCCGTGAGCCGACGTTCGCCGCGGATGCCGTACATGATCTGCGCCTGCGCGGGTGCGCCCGCGAGCGCGCGCACCAGCCACTCGCGCCAGCGCCGGGCTTCTTCGATGTAACCCGCGTCCATGAGCGCGAGCAGCGTGAACGTCGCGTCGCGCAGCCAGCAGTAGCGGTAGTCCCAGTTGCGTTCGCCGCCCAGCCGCTCGGGCAACGACGTCGTCGGCGCCGCGACGATGCCGCCCGTGGGTTCGTAGATGAGCGCCTTGAGCGTGATCAGCGATCGAACGACCGCGTCCCACCAGCGGCTGCCATGGTAGGTGCAGCGGCTGGCCCAGTCGCGCCAGAAGCTCTCGGTGTCATCCAGCGCCTTGTCGACGTCGATCAGGCCCGGCACCGGATGGAATGACGCCGACCAGTTGAGCACGAACTTCACCGACTCGCCGGCCTTCACCTTGAACGCGGCGACGGTGCGGTGGTTCTCGCCGTGCATGGCGACGTGCGTGCGCAGTGTCAGCCGGTCCGGACCCGCGATCGCGTTGAGCTCGTTGAGCGCGCGGCCGTCCTCACCCGCGCGCAGTTGCGTGACCCACGGCATGATCGACCCGTAGTCCATGCGGATCACGAGCTCCATGCACATCGCGACGCTGCCGCGTACGCCGCGCACGATGCGGACGAGGTCCGAGCGTTCGCCGCGCGGCGGCATGAAGTCGATGATCGTGACTTCGCCTTCGGAAGTCGTGAACGTGGTCTCGAGGATCAACGTGTCGGGCCGGTAGCGCCGGGTGCACTGGTATTCATCTACGGGCGCGAGCGACCAGTGCCCGTGATCGCGCGTGCCGAGCAGCGCCGCGAAACACGCCGGCGAGTCGAAACGCGGCCAGCACATCCAGTCGATCGAGCCGTCGCGCGCGATGAGCGCGCAGGTCTCGCCGTCGCCGACGATGGCGTAGTCCTCGATCGGCCGGCTCACGCCGTCACCTCCAGCAACACCTTCACGTCGTCTTCGCGCCGCGCGAAGGCGTCCTGCCATCTATCCAGGGGCACGCGCCGGGTGATGAGGGATTCGAGCCAGGCCGGATCCGCCTTCGCGAGCGCCTGGGCTGCGAGCTCGAAGTGGCGGCGGTTCGCGTTGACCGTGCCGAAGATGACGTCGTTCTCGAGCACGATGCCGCGATTGAGCGCACCGACGTCGATCGGAATCGCGGGCTCCGAGCCCGAGACGCCGACGAGGCAGGTGATCGCGGCGCTCGCGTTGTTCTCGACGACTTCCACGATAACGGACGTCGCGCCCGTGCATTCGATCGTGATGTCCGGTAGTGAGTCGGCGAGCAGGTCGTCGAGCTTGCCGGTCGCGTATTGCGCGCCGAGGGCGCGGGCGAGGCGCGGCTTGGGTCCCTCGGTCGCGCGATCGAACAGCGTCACGTCGAGTCCGCGCTGGCGGCCTAACAAGGCCGCGAGCAGTCCCACGGGTCCCGCACCCGTCACGAGCACTCGCCGCGGCGCCCAGAATGCGCGCCGGCCGATCCGCTCGATGTGCTCCCAGGCCTTGGCCACGACCGATGCCGGTTCCACCAGGACTCCGAGCGCGCCGAGCGCCGGCGGAACGCGCACCAGGAAATCCGGCCGCACGCGAATGCTTTCAGCGCAGAAGCCATCGAGCGCCTTGATGCCGTGCTCGGTGTATTCGCCGTTGCGGCACATGTCCCATTCGCCCGCCGCGCACGCGGCGCAGGGGAGCGGATCGGGACGACGCACGATGGGGACGACGAGCTCGCCGCGATTGAATCCATCCCCGGCTTCCGCGACACGCGCGACGCATTCGTGGCCCAGGACCAGCCGCTCGCGACCGGGCGGCGCCCAGCCGTAGTCGCCCCGCAGGATTTCGGCATCCGTGCCACAGAGACCGACGCAGACCGGATTCAGCGCGAGGCCCGGGGATTCCCCAGGGGCGTCGGAAAGATCATCCAGGCGGGCGCTGTGGGGAAGCTTCGGCTGGACCGTGAGCGCGCGCATGAAGAGGAGAGTACGCGGCACGGCCCGGGTTCGTGGGCAGGACAAGCCCCCGTCGCGTCCGTGCCGCCGGAACACTTACACGTCGCGACCCACCGACAAGGATTTCAGACTGACTCCGACTGGCGACAGTCGTCCCATGGGGGTATGGTGTCGCCCATTGCACGAGGAGGGCACCGCCATGCGGAAAGGGGAAGGAGTAAGGCAGTATATTCAACGGCTTGCGTACGAGACCTTATGTGCGCGGGGAGAACGCGAGGAGCGCCCGAAGGACGTCCGGTCCGACTGGCCGCCCCCGACCCCGACGTACTCCGCATGGAGCCCGACGTCGTTCGCGAACTATGTGCCGTTCCGGGGGCCCGAGCACGGCTGATTCCCCGCGTAGGCGGGCTCCTTCCGAGCCCGCCTGCCGAGTCTGCTAGTTCGGCGCGCCGCTCAGCGGCTAACCACCGACTCGAAGAACGCCTTCATCTCCGCCGCGTAGTAGACGCCGAACTGCTGGAACGTGGCCTTCGTCGCCGCGTCCGGTTTCCAGTCGAAGAACGCGTGGCCCGCGCCGCCGACCTGCACGTACTGCACGCGTTGGCCGGCCTTGACCAACTCGTCCGTGAACGACTTGACCATCTCGTCACGGATCAGCATGTCGTTCGTGCCGCGCGTGAGGTACTGCGGCACCGCGCGCTCGGAGGCTTTTGGAATGTGGAGCGCGGGCGAGATCGCGGCCTTCCAGGAATCGTCCGCCGCGGGATCGTCGGAGTAGTGATTGAGGAACGGGCCGCCGAAGACACCGTAGCTCGGCGCCGCTGCCTTGATCGCCGCGAGCATTTCCTTGCGAACGTCCGCGACCGTCTTGCCCTTCGGTAGATAGGACGGCTTGAACTCGAACACACCCGGCGTCTTGCCGAAGCCGCGCTCGCCGATCTTGTCCACCATCAGTGAGCCCGCCGCGGAGAGGTGACCGCCCGCGCTGTCGCCCGTGAGCACGATGCGCGTCGGGTCGCCGCCGTATTCCTTCGCGTGTTCCATGATGTGCGCGACGGCGCCGAACACGTCCTCGATGAGGTTGGCCATCGTGTTGGGCGTGGCGTCGCCGTCCGCCTTGCCGGCCCAGCGGTAATCGATGCTCGCGACGACGAACTTGCCGCCGCGCGTGAGCTCGCGCGCGAGGGCGCGCATGATGTTTTCGTCGTTGGTTTCCCAGCCACCGCCGTGGATGATCACGATGATGGGCAGCGGGGCCTTCGCGCCCTTCGGCGTGAACACGTCGTACTTGAGCGGCTTCACGCCGGGCTTGGCGTAGACGATGTCCTGCTTCACGTTGACGTGGTCGACCGCGGATTGCTCGACGAAGGAGGCGCCGATGCGCATGTCCTTGTCGACGGTGACCTTGAAGGTCGGCGTCATGGATTCGTAGTACATCGCACCCCAGCGGCCGGGGACGGAGTAGTAGCCGGAGTCGAAGGCGTAGCCGGAATCGGGTTGCGTGGTGACCGTGACGACGGTTCCCGCGGGGTACTTGCCGTCCGCGGGCAACGCAGGATTGATCTGAAATTTCCCGTGCACCGGTGCGTCGAGCGTGACGGTGAACGTGTCCGCGGCGAATGTGGGCTTGGTGGAAACGAGCGCGGCTGCGCAGAGCGCGAGGATGGAGCGGTTTTTCATTCTGTTCGATTCGATTGCGGCGTGAAGGGGGCCGGGGAGGCCACCCTATATGCCGAGGCGAAGTGGCTCAAGTGACAGGTTTCATCTCGAGCGATATCCGAATAGGAGTTTTCCGCCACCTATTCCGGATCGACATCGATGTCAGCCGTGAACCCGATTGGTCGCGTGCGACCGCGAATGACTTTGATCGATTTACGCAACCGCCAGAAGAGCCTTCGGATCTCGGGCGGCAACCAGCAGCAGCGTGCGTGCCGCGCCCGATGGCGCGCGCCTTCCTTGTTCCCAATCCTGCAGCGTTCGCGGCGACACTCCGAGCAGCTGAGCGAAACGCGCCTGTGACAACCCGGTTGATTCGCGGATCTGTGCAACGTCCGGCATCACGGTGACGCGTCCGCGCTCGCCGCGGCGCAGTTCCTGAAGTCCATCCAGGATCTCTTTGCCGATATTGCGTTTTGCCTTAGTCATCGATTGATGCCTTGATCTTTCTGAGCACCGAGGTGGAAATATTGTCTGAGACGTTCTTGGGGTACAGCGTCAGCAACCAGATTTCCGCCTGCTTTCGCCGAAGGAAATAAATCACCCGCAAGCCGCCGCGCTTGCCTCGCCCAGGCATCGACCATCGCAGCTTTCGTACGCCGCCAGAGCCCGGTATCACCTTTCCGATCTCGGGCTGAGCGAGCAGGTGAACTTGCAGTGCCAGCAGTCCATCCTCGCCCAGATGTTCGTTGGCCAGCCGCGTGAACAGCCGCGTTTCGATGAAAGTGAGCATTCTCAGGCTATACGGCAGTGCCGTACAAAGTCAAAGGGAAGTGACGCTAGCCGTCGCATTCAGTGACAGGCTCGGCGCAAGTGCTTGAAACATGGATTGGTCGATCGCAATAACCAAGCCATTCAGGCCTTCTCTGGCTGGCAGAATCCTTCCTGCGGCAACAGAAGACCTGAAAATGGCCTGGAAGCACACCGCAACCTTATTTCCTGTGGCGCGTCATGGAATTTTCCGCGCACCATGCCGCAGTGCCCAGCGGACAATCAGCCGCGTTTACCCAAATACAGAGACCGGAGCACGTCGCGTATTGCGAAGCGAGGCTCAATGCGCGAAAGACCCGGTCCGCCAAAGACTGACAACAGCCGCATGGCTGCAAGTCATGACGCTCGCGCTTTGTTTCATCGCGCCGTTGCCAGCGGCCGCGCACTCGGGCGGCATGGACAAGAACGGCTGCCACGTCAATTCCCGCACCGGCGAGCGCCATTGCCACAACACTAACAAGAATGACTTCGACCCCGACAAGCCCGCGCGCGCTGGCGATGAACGCGTGCTCTACGGCCCACCCGCGCGCGTCATCGACGGCGACACGCTGGTCGCAAAGATCCAGGGCGCCGAGATGACGTTCCGACTCTCGGGCATCGATGCGCCCGAGATCGATCAGCCGTTCGGGCGCGAGGCGCGCGACGAGCTCGCGAAGATCGTCGGGAATCAGCAGTGCGTGATGCAGGTGGTCGAAGCCGATTCGTACGGCCGCACCGTCGTGCACTTGTGGATAGGCGATCTCAACGTCAACGCGGAGATGATGCGGCGCGGGATGGCGTGGTTCGATGCGGAGTACGCGCGGAATGAGGCGCTGTATTTGTTAGAGAATGACGCGAGGGAGCAGAAGAGGGGGTTGTGGGCGTTGCCCGGGGAGAAGAGGGTGGAGCCCTGGGTGTGGCGCAGGCGGTAGGCTGATTGCCTGGCTACGTTCTTGGAGGCGGAGCGAGACGTTTGATGCTCTTCCAGAAAACCACGTCGTCCGGGACGGCATCGTCTTCGCGCAGCCGCGCGGCCAGTTCTGCTCGTTTGGCATCGGAGAGCTGCATAGCAGCGGAATCTTCCGCGTCGATGCTATTCCAGATCTCTTCGATCAACGCGAGGCGCTGCTCGACGTCGAGTTTGTCCAGACCGAATTTCTTCAAGGATTCAGACACGGTTCGCACGCTACACCCACTTCCGAAGGGCGCCAAGGCCAGGGCGGCGCCAACCCCCAAGGGAGCAAGACTAGACAGTGCCGTGACCGATGCCGAGCGCTTTATCACGCGCGTTCGAGGCGATTCACGAGGTCGCGGCTCTTGGGGTTGTCGTAGCGCGTTGTCGGGTGGCGATGGGAATGTGGATTCGCGCGCGCAGCGCGGGGCGGTAAGGCCCTGATTTCTTGAGCGAAGCGGCTTCCTTCCTTGCCGGCGTCACGGATGGGTCTCGTCTGGCAGAATCAGGACTGCGAGGGATGCGATTGGATAATGAGAACTGGGAATGAATTCCCGTTGATCGCGGCAAGCGGTGGCCGTTTCACGACTCCGTTTTCACGGCGACGTTAAGTCATGGCGACCCTGATCCCCTCGCTCGGCTCCGCGCGGTTCGACAGCCGCGGCGAGTTGCGTCTGGCCGAGAGGCTCAAGGACTTCCTCGAAGAGAACTCCTATATCTGGCACAACCTGCCCATGGGGCCGCGCGGCCGACACCCCGACTTCGTCATCGTCCACCCCGGGAAGGGGTTGTTAGTCCTCGAGGTGAAGGATTGGCGGCTCGACAACATTGCCTCCGCCAACAAGTCTGAGGTCGAGCTTCTGACCACCGCCGGCACGGTCCGCACTATCAATCCCTTTGAACAGGCCCGGCAGTACATGTTCGAAGTGATGAAGCTCATCCAGAACGACGGCATGCTGCTGCATCCGCCCGGCCATCCGTTCCAGGGCAAGTCCATCGTGCCGTTCGGCCATGGCGTGGTGTTCACCAACATCACGCGCAAGCAGTTCGCGCAGACCGATCTCTTCGAGGTGTTCCCCGAAGACCGCTGCGTGTTCAAGGACGAGATGAGCGAACGCGCCGACCCTGAAGCTTTCCGCGCGCATCTGTGGATGATGGTGCCCATGCGCGCCGGCGACCCCATGACCCTGCCGCAGTTCGATCGGCTGCGCGCGTTGCTGTTCCCCGAGATCCGCATTCGGCAGATCGGCCTGCCGCTCGAGCCCAAGCCGCAGTCGTCCGCGGACCATGTGCTCGCCGTCATGGATCTGCACCAGGAGCAGGTGGCGCGCGGCTTGGGCGAAGGCCATCGCATCATTCGCGGCGTCGCCGGCTCCGGCAAGACGCTCATCCTCGCGTTCCGCGCCGAATACCTCGCGCGCGCGTCAGCTAAGCCCGTGCTCATTCTCTGCTACGCCAACGGTATTGCCGGAAAGCTCGAAGACGTGATGCAGGAACGCGGCATTGAAGACCGCGTGCAGGTGCGAACATTTCACTCGTGGTGTTTCCAGATGCTCAGGACCTACGGCATCCCAGCACCGAAGCAGGACGAGTATCGAGATTTCGACGATTGGATGGTCGCCCTCGTGCGCACCGTCGAAGCCGAGACCTTGCTAGGCCACATCCCCGGCGGGCAGTACGACGCCGTGCTCATCGACGAGGCGCATGACTTCGAGCCCGAGTGGCTGTCGCTGGCCGTGAAGATGGTGAACCCGAATACCAAAGCTTTCATGATCGCGTATGACGACATGCAGGCTATCTACAAGGGACGGCGGCGGCCGGTGTGGAGTCAGCTCGGTATCGAGGCCAAGGGGCGCACGCGCGTGCTCAAGGTGAACTATCGGAATACCGTGCAGATTCTGGGTCTCGCGCGACGGATCGCGGAGGAAGTCGTCGGCGCGCCGGGTGTGGCGGCGGATGATGAAGACCCGGTGCTCATTCCAGAAGGCGCGGGACGGCAAGGCGTGGAGCCGCAGGTTCGGCGATGCGTAAGCATCGAAGCCGAGGGGCATGCGATCGCCGAGTGGCTACTCGGCCGTCGCAAGGCTGGTTACGAGTGGGGGCAGATGGCGGTGCTGTATTGCGAGCACTGGATTGGCGAGAAGTTTGCGCAGGTGTTCAAGAAGCACGACGTGCCGGTGGATGTGGCGAAGGAGAACAAGAACAAGGTAAACATCAAGCGCGCGGCGGTGCGGTTGCTGAGCATGCACACGGCGAAGGGGCTGGAGTTTCCGTGTGTGGGTGTGGGTGGGCTAGGAGCGGTGGGGAGGCATGGGGAGGAGACGGAGGATTGTGTGAGGTTGGTGTATGTGGCGGTGACGCGGGCGACGCATGAGGTGATGTTGACGTATTCGCAGGAGTCGGCGGTGGTGGGGAGGCTGGTGGGATGAAGGTTTGGGTCGGCGTCACCGACAAGTCCTGGTTCGATCAGCTTTCCGCGCTCGCGCCGGACGAGGTTAACTTCTGGCAGCCCAGTGCCGGGCGCCAGGCATGCAAGCTTGAGCCCGGCGAGTCATTCCTCTTTAAACTCCACAGCCCCGACAACTTCATCGTTGGCGGCGGATTCTTCGTGCGCTATTCGCCTTTGCCCATTTCGCTGGCCTGGGATGCGTTCCAGCAAAAGAATGGCGTCGGCTCGCTTGAGCAGTTGCGCACACGGGTCGACCGCTACAAACGCAAGAGCGAGACTCTCGATCCCGTCATCGGCTGCAACGTACTCGCCGAACCGTTCTTCCTGAAGCGAACGGACTGGATTCCCGTGCCCGCGAGCTGGGCGCCCAATATCGTTCAGGGAAAGACGTACGATACCAAGACCACCGAAGGCGCAGAGCTTTGGCAGGCCGTGCAGGCTGCGGCGGGCTTCATCAATCGCATCGCCGAGCCCACCACCCAGGACGAACGCGCCCGATACGGACGCGAGTACCTCAAGCGCGGCCGGCTCGGTCAGGGCGGATTCCGCGTGCTGGTGACGGATGCCTATCAGCGCCGATGCGCGATCACGGGAGAGAAGACGCTGCCGGTGCTGGAAGCAGCGCATATCAAGCCGTACGCGGAAGCCGGACCGCATCGCATCGACAACGGCATCCTGCTGCGATCGGATCTGCACAAGTTGTTCGATCTGGGGTATGTCACGGTGACTCAGGAGCTAAGGGTAGAGGTGAGCTCGAGACTCAAAGAGGAGTGGGAGAACGGGCGCGAGTACTATGCGCATCATGGCAAGGAACTGAGAGTGCAGCCGGGGGATGTGGCGGCGCGCCCGGGCAGAGAGTTTCTACGCTGGCACAACGAGGAGAGGTTCAAAGCGTGAGGGTCGAGAGGAAACATGAACGCTGTTGAGATCGAGGAAGCCATCTCCAATCTGGCCGAGCAGCCATTCGACGTCGCCGAGTTCCCGTTCGCCTTCCTCCAGGCCTTCGGCAACAAGGAAACCACCCTCAAGCGTCTCCGCAAGGGCGAGTCCAACAAGTCCGACGTGGGTGGCGTCCTTCAGACCAGCAACATCCATATCGCCGTCGCGCCCAAGGGGGAGACCGCGAAGACCTTGGCCGCTCTGCGGGCCAGTCCCGCGACCGCTCGCGCCAAAGCCAAGTTCATCCTGGCGACGGATGGCGAAACCTTTGAGGCCGAAGACCTTACCGGCGACGCGCCGCCGGTCGTCTGTGATTACCGGGATTTTCCGGATCACTTCGGCTATTTCCTGCCGCTGGCAGGTATTACGACTGTACAACAGGTGCGGGAGAGCTCGTTCGACATCCGGGCGACGAGCCGCTTGAATCGTCTCTACGTCGAGCTCCTGAAGGACAACCCGGAATGGGGTACGGAGAAGCGCCGCCCCGACATGAACCACTTCATGGCGCGGCTGATATTTTGTTTCTTCGCCGAGGACACCGACATCTTCCCACGCGGAACCTCCGGCAAGCCGCTCTTCACGTCCACCGTCGAGACGATGAGTGCGCGGGATTCCTCAAACACCCATGAGGTGATCGGAAAGATATTCCTCGCCCTGAACCTCAAGAGCGCCGACCGGGAAGCCGCCGGGGTTCCGCGCTGGGCTGACGCTTTTCCTTACGTGAACGGCGGGCTGTTCTCCGGCAGCCTCGATGTGCCGAAGTTCAGCAAGATCGCGCGCTCATACCTCCTGCATATCGGGAATCTCGACTGGACGAAGATCAACCCGGACATCTTCGGCTCCATGATTCAGGCTGTCGCTGAGGACGAGGAGCGCGGTGCGCTCGGGATGCACTACACGTCCGTCCCAAACATCTTGAAAGTTCTCAATCCGCTGTTTCTCGATGACCTGCGCGCGAAGCTCGAAGAGGCAGGCGACAATTCGCGCAAGCTTCTCAACCTACGCAGCCGGCTTTCAAAGATCAGAGTGTTTGACCCGGCTTGTGGCTCCGGCAATTTTCTTGTCATTGCCTACAAGGAGATGCGCGCGATTGAAGCAAAGATCAACAACGGACGCGGCGAAGCAAATCACCGGTCAGAAATTCCGCTCACGAACTTCCGGGGTATCGAGCTACGCGACTTTCCGGCGGAAGTTGCACGCCTCGCACTCATAATCGCCGAGTATCAATGTGACGTTCTATATAGAGGCCAGAAACTCGCGCTCGCCGAATTCTTACCGCTGGAGAAAGAGAACTGGATCACCTGCGGCAACGCGCTGCGCCTCGACTGGCTGAGTATCTGCCCGCCAACAGGCACAGGCGTAAAGCTGCAATCCGACGATCTTTTTGAGAAGCCTCACGACCAAGCAGAGATCGACTTCGAGAACGAAGGTGGGGAGACCTACATTTGCGGAAATCCGCCGTACTTGGGATCAACCTGGCAGAACGATGCTCAGAAAGGTGATCTGCAAGCAGTATTCGCTGGCCGCACGAACACGTGGAAGTCCCTCGATTATGTGTCCGGCTGGTTCATGAAGGCAGCAGACTACGCGACTAAAACCAGTTCATCGGCTGCATTCGTGGCGACCAACTCCATTTGCCAAGGGCAGCAGGTTCCGTTTCTCTGGCCACTGATTTTCCAAACAGGAAACGTCATCGCCTTCGCCTATACATCCTTCAAGTGGTCCAACCTGGCGAGTCACAAGGCCGGTGTTACCGTCGTCATTGTCGGACTCTCCAATCATTCCGGCGCAGCAGTGCGTAGGCTGTTCAGCGTTCTTGAAGACGGAGGGGCCGTTGCGAGAGAGACAGGGCACATCAATGCTTACCTTGTTTCAGGGCCGGATGTGATTGTTGAAAAGGCCATGCTCCCCTTGACCGAGGTGAGCGCAATGGATTTTGGGAACAAAGCGGATGACGGTGGGCACCTGACGATGTCCGCTCATGAGCTCGAGTCCATGAGCCTTCCGCGCGGGGCCAGGGATCGGTTTATCAAGCAATTCTTTGGCTCCAAGGAATTCATCAATGGTGAGACCCGTTACTGCATCTGGATCACAGACGCCGATCTCGAAAAGGCTAGAGAGGAACCCGCAATAGCGCAGAAGATCGAGGACGTGCGTCAGTCTCGATTAAAGAGTCGGGATGCATATGCGCGAAGTCTCGCCACAAGGCCCCATCAATTCAAGACACCGCGACTCGCAAATCAGATGGTGATCGTTACTCCTCGGGTGAGTTCGGAGAACCGTCCTTACCTGCCCGTCGGTCTGCTGAGCAATCATGCTGTGATCGGGGATCGCAATTTCGCTCTCTACGATGCGCCCCTTTGGAACCTTGCTCTGATCGCTTCGCGTTTGCATTGGGTTTGGATTGGGACAGTATGTGTTCGTATGCGCACGGATTTCTCTTACTCGAACACGCTCGGGTGGAACACCTTTCCAGTGCCGACACTCACCGACAAGAACAAGGCTGATCTGACGCGCTGCGCAGAAGATATTCTTCTCGCACGCGAGGTGCACTTTCCTGCGACGATCGCCGATCTTTACGATCCCGATGCCATGCCTGGCAATTTGCGCGAGGCGCATGAGCGCAATGACGAAGTTCTGGAGCGTATCTATGTCGGGCGGCGTTTCCGCAACGATACCGAGCGGCTTGAAAAGCTCTTCGATCTCTATACAAAGATGACGGTGGGCCGAGGAGCAATAAAAAAGAAGAGCGACAAGAAAAAGTCGGGAGCGAGCGCGTGACGAATGAAGTAAGACAGGTTCCGTCGATCTCGGTTTCATATGCGCGGAACGGTAATGCGGCCAGGGCCAATGCGCTCGGCATGCGTCCTATGCAGGAGCGCGCTTATGAGCGGCGGGGCGAGCAGTACCTGCTCATCAAGTCGCCGCCCGCATCGGGCAAGAGCCGGGCGCTCATGTTCATCGCGCTCGATAAGTTGCAGAACCAGTGTGTGAAACAGGCCATCATCGTCGTGCCGGAACGTTCCATCGGGGCGAGCTTTCACGACGAAGCGCTTGCGAAGTACGGTTTTTGGTCGGACTGGAAGGTGGAGCCGAAATGGAATCTCTGCGACGCGCCCGGCAGTGACAATGGGGGCAAGGTCAATGCGCTTGGTGCGTTCCTGGAAAGCACCGACAAGGTGCTGGTCTGTACCCACGCGACGTTCCGCTTCGCGGTCGATAAGTTCGGTATCGAGAAGTTCGATGACCGCCTGATCGCGGTTGATGAGTTCCACCATGTATCGGTGGACGAGGAGAACAAGCTAGGCCGTCATTTGGGACAACTTATTGCCCGCGGTAAGACGCATATTGTGGCAATGACGGGGTCCTACTTCCGGGGCGACGCCGAGGCTGTGCTGGCGCCGCTCGATGAGGCGAAGTTCGATACCGTCACCTACACCTATTACGAGCAGCTCAACGGCTACGAGTACCTCAAGACACTCGATATCGGCTACTTCTTCTATTCGGGTTCATATACAGACGACATCCTGAAAGTTCTCGACCCGTCGGAAAAGACCATCATCCACATTCCGAGCGTCAATTCGCGCGAGAGTACGAAGGACAAGGTCAAGGAAGTCGAACACATTATTGAGGAACTCGGCGAATGGCAAGGAACGGACCCGGCTACGGGGTTCCAGCTTGTGAAGACTGCGGGCGGCACAGTCCTGAGGATTGCGGATCTGGTCGATGACGATGCCGCGAAACGCGAGCGCGTTTCCGCTGCGCTAAAGGACCCTGCGCAGAAGAACAACCGCGATCACGTGGACATCATCATCGCGCTCGGCATGGCAAAGGAAGGGTTTGACTGGATTTGGTGCGAGCACGCGCTGACCATCGGATACCGAGCGAGCCTGACCGAGATCGTGCAGATCATCGGTCGCGCTACGCGCGATGCGCCCGGTAAGACTCGTGCTCGGTTCACCAATCTGATCGCGGAGCCGGATGCTGCGGCGGAGGCCGTGACCGAAGCGGTTAATGACACGCTCAAAGCGATTGCGGCGAGTCTTCTGATGGAGCAGGTTCTTGCGCCACGCTTTGAGTTCAAACCAAAGAACCCGAATAGCGCGCCGACGCCCGGCTTCGACTACGGTGAGGGAGGCTATGATCCGAGCAAGTGCAACATCGGCGTAAATGAGCAAACTGGTCACTATCAGATTGAGATCAAAGGGCTGAGCGAGCCCAAGAGCCAGGAAGCCGCGCGTATCTGCCGAGAGGATTTGAACGAAGTCATCGCTGCTTTCGTTCAGGACAAGACATCCATCGAGCGGGGATTGTTTGACGAGGAACTCGTGCCCGAAGAGCTCACGCAGGTGCGCATGGGTAAGATCGTCAAGGACAAGTACCCAGAGCTGACCGATGAAGATCAGGAGGCCGTGCGGCAGCACGCCGTCGCTGCGCTGAACCTAACCCAGCGTGCCAAGCAGCTCATCCTGGGCGGGGCAGAAGGCGATCAACCGACTCCGAATACGGCGCTGATTGACGGTATTCGGAAACTTGCGATGGATGTGCGCGAACTCGATATCGACTTGATCGACCGAATCAATCCGTTTGGCGAGGCATACGCCATCCTCGCCAAGACCATGAGCGAAGAGAGCCTCAAACAGGTTCAGGCGGCCATCTCGGCCAAACGTGTCAATCTGACGCCGGAGGAAGCGCGAGAGCTCGCGAAGCGTGCGCTGCGTTTCAAGCAGGAGCGCGGCCGCTTGCCATCCATCACATCGACGGACGCATGGGAGAAGCGCATGGCAGAGGGTATTGCGTACCTCGCGCGCATGAAGGCAGAGGCATCTCGTGGCTGATTTCACGGACGAAGACGACGCGCTACTGACGGAGCTCGGCGTTGAAGTCGAGGGGAAGGCCCACAGCGGCAGGACGCCTCGCGAGGAGCGGATTATTGCGGGTTTCGAAGAGATACAGCGCTTCGTAGACCAGCATGGCCACGCGCCGCAGCACGGCGAAGGCAGAGACATCTTCGAACGGATTTATGCTGTGCGCCTCGACCGGCTCCGGGCGATGCAAGACTGCCGCAGCCTGCTGGCGCCGCTTGATCGGCAGAACCTCCTGGAAGGTGCGACCTTCGAACCGACGAAGGATGATGCCGAAGAATTGGACGACGATGCGCTGCTGGCAGAACTCGGCGTGGACACCGCGGCGAACGAAATTACCAAACTACGCCACGTCCGTTCTGCATCCGAAAAGCGGACGGCCGAAGAAATCGCCGACCGCAAGAGGTGCGAAGATTTTGAGACTTTCAGACCACTGTTTCAGCGCGTTGAGACCGAAGTAAAGACGGGGCTGCGCCAGTCTCAGCCTATCGCGGCTGGTCGCCGCGACATTGAAGTCGGGGATTTTTTCATCCTTGATGGGATTACGCTCTATGTGGCGGACGTCGGCGACCCGCTCAAGACGACTGCGGGAGAAGTGGATCGGCGGCTGCGGGTCATCTTTGCCAATGGCACCGAGAGCAATCTGCTGCTGCGTTCACTTCAGCGCGCCTTTTACAACGATCCAGCTGCTCGACGTCTAGTATCGCCCGACAGTGGGCAAATGTCTTTCGGCGGCGCACTGGAGCCCGATGATGTGGAAAGCGGCACTATCTATGTCTTACGCTCGCTTTCAAACCACCCTTATGTATCCGAACATCGGGAGCTCATCCACAAGATCGGCGTCACGGGTGGCAAGGTTGAGACCCGCATCGCCAATGCTGAGCTGGATTCCACATATCTGCTAGCAAAAGTGGAAGTTGTCGCCACCTACAAGCTCGCTGGCATCAATCGCATGAAGATGGAGAACCTTTTCCACAGGTTGTTTGCTTCGGCACGGCTGAACATCACGATCAATGACCGATTCGGCCATCCAGTGAAGCCTGAAGAGTGGTACCTCGTTCCACTTTTTGTCATCGATGAGGCTGTAAGTCGCATCAAGGACGGGACCATCACCGGCTATCAGTATGATCCCGGGTCGGCTTCGCTCAGGAAGCTAGCCAGTTAGCGAAGAATCTAGGCGAGCCGCGAGTCTTGCTTCCAAACGTCCTCTAAACCGAGGGTGTTCCTGCCCGCTATCCACCCACACTCTCGTAGGCTTGCTGAATTAGGGGTTTCGCTCTTTCGATATCGGCGAGCGATTGCAGCGTCACCTCGACATCGCCAGTCCCGAAGTGACCGACATTGCTTACGTCTCGGAGAAACCCCTTTTCCTCTGGAAACTTCTTGGGATCTAACTTCAAGAAGAGCGTCACTTTCTTGTGCTGCACTTCCATACATACGATGTTCTGGGTCGTGCGATACGCAACGTAGAATTTCTTGGGTCGCTCCTCGATGGCTTCATCCAAGAGGAGAATGTGCTCTTGTACCGCCACGGCAATCTCTCTGATCGGCTCGGACTTACCTTCCAAGTGCTCTTCGAAGGTATAGGTCGCATTGCGGCGTGTCTCCGCTGCCTTCTTGCCTGCGGCCACCATCACAGGATTCTTAGATGAGACGGCTGGCTCTATTGAGCCGACGCCCAAATCCTTTGTCTGTAGTTCCTCGAGGAATAGCGTCTGGTTGCCGAAGAGCCGATAGGTCCAGAGCTCGATGCTCGCACCCATAACCTGGACCGCGTGTACATCGAACTTCTTGTATGAAGGCGCTAGACAAATCACGCGTACATCGTCCCAGTCCACCGTCGCCTTGGGACCCAGCGCCTTCTGAACGGCAAGCTCAAAGTCACCTTTGTGATCGTGAATCCAGGCGAGGTAGTACAAGCTCTGGGTCACGAGCTCGGAGGACGCAATCTTCTTGTATTCAATTATGACGGGGTTGTCGTCCTCGGAAAGGGCGAGCGTATCGATGCGACCGCCGTGTTGAATCCCCGTCGGAAATTCGGAAGCCACAAAGCGGCATCGGAATACAGAATCCAGGCTCTTTTCAATGAGTCTTTGGAGATCGCGCTCTAGTGGGAAATTAGCTTGCTCGATAGGGCAGAGAGGTTTGTTGGTCGAAATTTGGTAGAGGGGCATGAAATTGTGCCTTGCAGCAGGACGGGCCGATTGTATCCGCTCGATGCGGGCGCGAGCAAAAGAACTGGCATGTGGATTTCGTGCCTTGAGATCCAATTGGCAGACGAGTAAGAGTTAGACGTGTGAGCATGCCTAACATGAGCCGAAGGCGAAAACAGTTAGAGGGATGCCAATCGACCAAGATCGTTGGAAAACCATCCCTGCGCGAATTGGTCCGTGACTATATTAGGTGCCGCCGTCCGGCAGCACGAAAGGAACTGTCCGATTTCCGGAGCGAGCCCAGCCTGGAAAGAGCGATCGATCGCGCGGCTCGAGCGGAAGACGTGAATGGGTTGCGTTTCGATCATCAACGACTAATCAAACGCTCATCGATAGCACGGGCGCCTTCGGCGTTCGGAGGCGCGGTAGACCAATTCCGAAGTTGTAAGACCTTCGATGAACTGCACACGACAGTAGGCGAAATCGCCAGAGAGGTTGGCGGCCTCGGCGAGTTGTACATCTATGACACGGCATTAAGGATAGGAGCATATCGGCGCCTGTCTCCTACGACTGTTTATATGCATGCCGGCACTCGAGAGGGCGCGAAGAAGTTCGTCAAGCCCGGGTCCAGAGTGGCGATCCCGGTCGCCGAGTTTCCCCCTGAAATGCAGGAACTGTCTGCGGATGAAATTGAGAACTTCCTCTGCACGTACCGTCGCTACTTCTGACGGCGTGATGCATGAAGATTTCTACGCTGATCGCAGCAAGTATCGGAGCTTAGTCGAGAATGACTAACCTTCAAGATCCTCTGAAGCCGCTCGCTGAGATCTTTAAACCTGACGAGCGGCAAGCTTTCATGGTGGGCACGCTTGAAGAACTGCACGCGGAGCTGACGTCTCTTGTTCTGACCGAAAACGTTCCGCTCGATGTTCGACAGCAATTCGAGACTGCCAAGAATGCTCGGTTGTACGCCTACTTTGCCTTTCGATTTCACCAAGTGGCTGAAATGGTCGGCTACCAAGCACTTGAGATGGCACTGCGAAGTCGATGGAATATCGAAGAGCAGCAACTCGCAGGCTTGGGACGCCCAACGCGGGAGGCACCAATGCTCGCGGGGCTTCTCAAGCATGCGGCGGCCAGCGGTTGGATCAGAAATGAAGGATTCTCAGGTGCGAGATCGCGTGCGGAGAATGCGGTCCGCGCAGAAATTCAAGCTGCCGCAATGGAGTACCTGAAGGCACACCCTGAAATCGAAGAGATTGAACTGCGGGAGCCAACGACCGCTGAGGTGGACGAGAAGCAGATGTCAGTCGACGTGGTCGGCCTCGTCATCAAGTTTCTTCCGGAGTTCCGAAACACGTTTGCACACGGGTCCCCAATGCTGGTCCCAAATGGCATTGGGAAGTTTCGCGACATCTGTGACGCCATCAACATGGTCTTTGACGGGACACCACCGCGCGCAGTTGCAGGACAAGCACCCAAGCCTGGTCTTCACGGTCATTTCAAGCAGCTTAGTGCGGGACTTGAAGCTAAACGCGTCGAGCTATTTGCGTGCCAGCCGGTCACGCGAGATTCGTTGCCGCGAACAATGCCTTTGCGTGGAGTTTATGTTTTCACCGAATCCGAACGGCACCTCTACGTCGGAAGGACGAACACGCTTCGAAAGCGTATTGGTTGCCATTGCAGGCCGAGCGCCGATCATGGCACAGCCCCATTCGCTTTTAGGCTTGCCAAGGAGAAATGCGGAATCGGCAAGGCGACATACAGGAAGGGAAGCGGGCGCGCGGATCTCGCGGAGACAGAGTCAATGAAGCGGGAATTCAGAGCCGCTAAGGATCGTATTCGCGCGATGCACGTGCGGTTTGTGGAGGAAGTCGATCCAATTCGACAAATGCTACTGGAAGTGTATGTGGCGGTCGTGCACAAGACGCCATACAACGATTTCGACAATCACTAGTTGGGCGGCAAGACATTTGCGCGGGCTTCCACTTGAATTCGCTTCTGAGTTTGTCGAAGTGGGGTGTATTTGACCACGGACTCCAAGTCAGGGCGAAACTAAAACGGGTGTCGGGTCGTGAGAACTGGGTATTCCATCTGCGACTCCCGAATCGGAATAGCTAGCTACACCTAACAGTACGGCGACACGAGAGTTGCCGAGTGACTCACGCTTTCGTGGCCACTAGTGTGCTCAAGTGTCGAGAACTGCGGAGGGCTGCGCATGCGGTTGTTTGACATCTTGAAACTGAGTGCCCCGGAGCTGGTTCCGGAACACGCCAAGATTCATCTGGCTTGCTCGAGTTACAGCGGAGAGGAAAAGCCACTCGATGCATACATCGACGGCACCTTTCAGCAGTGCCAGTCATGGCAGCGTCGATCGTCGTACTTCAATCGCAAGTACGTGGTTTCGCTGGTGCAGATGGACGAGCCGCATCAATGGCTGTTTGGGGGGGGCGTTCACAGTTCACGGTCACAGGCCAGATGGCATAGGCGTCCGATTCCGTCTCAATGAAATATCGGCGTGCAAGGATCTCGACGGGCGCCTGGTGGCTCGATTCGAAAAAGATGGCCGCAACTGCTATCGCATTGCCGAAAACTACGTTGATGAGATCAGCGTGTGGGAGCTTCGTCCGACGAGGCTGGGCATCCCCGACTTTCCTGGCTTCAAAGGCCTCCATGTGACGAAGCACGAGCTCGATTGCGTCGTGAGGGAAAACCATGGCGGTTGGCGCGCGGCTTTGTCGAGCGTCGCCGGGGTGTACCTGATAACCGATTCAAAATCTGGAAGGTTCTACGTCGGCTCGGCAACAGGAAAGGGCGGCATTTGGCAGAGATGGTGCCAGTACTCCAAGTCCGGGCACGGTGGCAATCGCGATCTGAACGCCCTACTTGGAGCGAAATCATTAAGGCGGGCTGCCTCGCTTCAGTTCTCGGTTCTCGGTTCTCGAGATCGCTGACACGCACGCCAGCATCGAGGAGATCCGCAGTCGGGAAGCACATTGGAAGCATGTGCTCCTGACGAGAGTTCACGGCCTCAATGCCAACTGACAATGTGATCGTGGAGAACCCAAATGCCGTTTGACGAAACCCTCACGCAGCGTCTGTCGAATCTGCGAATTCGCAATTCGGCTGCCGACTCGCGTTATCTGCACACATATCAGCTCTTCGTGGACTTCTTTAAGACTCGGATCGCAGTGGAATCTCTGGCGTGCAGCGATGCGAAGATCGCCGTAGTGCTCGTTTACAGTTGGATGGGCCGCGCGCAGTTCGATCCCGCGTGCTGGAAGGACTTTGAGCGTGCGAGCGCCGCATTAAAGCGCATCCGCGTCCAGGCGATCGACGAAGAGGCGATCGAAGCCATCAAGGCATTCGTGGGGAATTCCCTCATCGCGACATCGAAGTTCTTGCATTTCTTCGATCCGCAATAGTATGCGATTGTAGATAGTCATGTTGCTCGGGCGGCCTACAGATACGAGTACCCGTACCAGTACAACAAGAGTAACCGTTACCTAGACTATCTACAGGACCTTCGGAACTTGGATATCGACGAGACGGTGTGCCGACAGGCGCGCGCGGCTCTCGGCAGTGACGTCAGCTCGCTGCGCATTAAGGAGTTTGTGCTTTTTCAGCTGGGAATATCAGAGATTAGCGAGTAGCGGACAGCTACGGCGTCCAACCGTGGTCGCGGGCCCAGAAGACCGTCTAGGCAATTGTTGCTCGTAAGAGGTCCCAATGCGAAAAAGGCAATAGTGCAGGGCGCCGTCATCGCCAATCGCGACACGGACGTCCATCATCCACGTCGGTGCGCTACTGGTGGGCCAATCAAAACCAAACCTACCGCCACGAAATCTCCGGCGGCTATCTCTGGTCGCCCAAGCGCAACGCTAACAAAGCCTGCAATCCCTTCTACGAGTCCATGCGCGAGGTCTCACCGGGCGACATCATCTTCTCCTTCCGCGACACGCGCATCGCCGCGCTCGGCATCGCGCGTTCCTATTGCTACGAGAGCCCGAAGCCGACGGAGTTTGGCACGGCCGGCAGCTACTGGGAGGCGATCGGCTGGAAGATCGACGTGAGCTTTCGCGAGCTGACGAACTGCATCCACCCCAAGAGTCACATCGGCGAGCTGCGCGGCCTGCTGCCGCAGAAGTAGTGCTGCCGACGCCCAGTCTTTACCCAATCGCCCCTAGCATCTAACTGTTACTGAGAATCCAGGGTTCGGTAGAATCCGGAACATGCATAAAGATCGGCTGAAAAAGAGCGTCGGTTCATGGGTTCAGTTGGTCCCGAGCGCGATTGAACTGGACCACCTTGGGTTTCCACTTCCAAAGAAGGACGACGACTGGTTTGTTCAGAGCCTGGCGCCTGACGGAGTAGTTATCTCCAATCCCCGCACCAGACACGCCCCCACTCTTGGTGAAGACAGTGTTCACCATTGGCATAGCAACCCGACAAGGCCGCAGAACGGCGCCCGATACGGCTTCTACGTATTGAACGTGCAGTTGTATATCCAGGGAAACGAGGTTCGAATCCGACCGACACGGCCGGGCGAGGCACTGCCGGCCCAACTTCCGGAAATATCTACCAAGATGGTTGCTCTTAACTATCCGGAGGCAAGCGGCCTGCAGGCGCGGATGAATGCATCGGGCTTCACACTTCGCTGGGTCAGGCCGGATGGGGTGGCTGGTCTGATTGACGTTAAGGGCTACGAGGAGGTCATCGTGGCCGACGGGCCGGGTCGAGTGGCGAAGTTTCACACTCGCGAAGGACTAGTGCTGTTGAAGCTACGTTCTTCACGATAGAGACGACTGAATGTCTCCTCCAAAACAAGAGCGGAAACGGAAGCGCACTATGCCGAGAAAGGATATTCGGGATTTGGTAAGCACATTGAAGATCCCAAATCTGATTCACTTCACTCGCGCAGTAAACCTACCATCGATAATGGAACATGGCCTGTATCCACGGAGCCGAATCGCAGAGGTGGGCGCGGAACCCATGGTCAACGACCAGCTTCGCCTCGACGGTCACTTAGACGCCACTTCCGTATCGATCGCCTTTCCCAACAATTCGATGTTCTACAGGTACCGCAAGGACCCGGACAACGCTGGGATCGATTGGGTGGTACTTGCGCTCGATCCCGCTATTTTGTCGGAAAAGGACTGCGCGTTCTGCATGCACAATGCCGCTGACGGAAGGATTAGCTGCGAAGATCTCAACACGCTGAGGAAGGTCGAAGCGCTGGCCGGCATGTTTGAGGAGATTGATGGAGTTATTCCGCGAGCTGAGCAAAAGCTTAGGGCGTATGATCCGACTGACGTTCAGGCAGAAGTGCTTGTCTTCGACGTGATCGAACCGAGATACATTTACTCAGCGGCTTTCGAAACGAAAGCAGTTCAAGACAGGCATTCGGCCTCACTCGGCGACCGAAGTATCATCGCTGCCGGCAGGAACAAGGGCTATTTTGGTTCTCGCGGATATAGCCGGAAGTACAAGTAGGGCGCCAATGGCCGAGAGACCTCTCTTTATCCCAGCTGCCGAAGGTGCGGCGCTGGTTCGAACCAAGCCGGTGGAGTTCCACTGGTTTCCAGGGATGGCCCCATCGCAAAAGCAGAAGTCAGTCGATTCACTTCATTCTGCTGCACTCAAACTACCTGGCATCAGCAAGGTTCTAGAAGTGTCTAGCAAGTCCCGCGAAGAGCTTGGCGTGGCACTCAGTGCATTCAATCTGACTTTTACCACTGTCAAACACAATCGGACGTTCAGCGTCGAATGCGCATTCCAAGCTAGCAAAGTCTTTGAGAGAGGTGGGCCGTTCGTTGATCTCTTGGGCAAGACCTCAAGGGAGGCGAAGAAGGATGAGCGATTGCGCGAATCTGGCCGTCTAAAGAGCTTCCTATTCTTTGGCACGGAATGGCCGCTTGAGCCGCAGACGGCGTTCTACGATTGGCTTTACATCAACGCCCTGAAGAAGCATGCGGAGCTGACGAACGAACTGCTTGGATATTCTGCGTTCACCGATATCGAGTTTAATCCGGAGCGGTCGATCAACTGTCAAGCGTATTCGGTGGCACTCTACGTTTCACTCTTTAGGCGCAACCTTCTAGCTGAAGCGACCGCGTCTAAGGACTCGTTCATGCGGATAGTCGGTAAGGCGCAAATCAGCAACGCACGGCAGGATGACACAGTCCAGAGCATCCTCGGATTGCATCATTAGTTGAAATGCCGGGCGCTTCCGCGCCCGGCTGTTCGACTAGAACGGATAGTCGTCTCTATCGACTAACTTCCACGGATCGATGGCGTAATGCTTGGCCAGTTCGCTAACGAACGCAGGAAGGCGGTTGTACACCTTCTTGCGAACCTCGAACTTCGTCTCGATTAGGGGCTTCACTTCGCGCTCGAGGGTCTTGTCGTCCCAGAAGTACGGGCCTCCCGGGGCGTCAACATCGACATACCCTCGCCATCTACAGACCTCGTAAAGCAATCGCACCTTGCCGCTCGCATCCTCTGCTAGGGCAATTGCATCCTCTTCAATCCGGCCGTCAGCAACGCCGCCGTACTCCAAAGACGCGGCAACGTTTTGCTCGTCGTCCGGTAAGAGCATCTTGCCGAGGGCGTAGCGAAACGGCGGAGTGAGACGGAGGCCAACTAGATACGCCTCCAAGGCCTTAATGTCCTGCGACACCCGGTTTCGAGCTTCGTCAGCTCCTTCCAGTGTTTCGCGGGCCTTTTCGAGTGCAGCTTGGAGTTCCGGCGACGAAAACGCCGGCTGAGTAACAGCATTCATTTTGAGAATTGCTCCTGAAACCATGTGGTGAAGGCGTCAACCTTCAAAGGTTTGCCCACTCAAGGGCGAACGGAGGCCAATCAAGGCAACGTGAGTCTGCCGCGAACAACGTTTTCGTGTCAACGAGGGCGTCATCGCTACAGTCCTCACCCCAACCTTCGGCAAAGAGCAGCTCCACGCTCGGCATTGCGCGCACCTATTGCTGCGAGAGCCCGAAGCCAACGGAGTTCGGCACGGCCGGCAGCTACTGGGAGGCGGTCGGCTGGAAGATAGACGTGAGCTTTCGCGAGCTGACGAACCGCATCCACCCCAAGAGCCACATCGGCGAGCTGCGCGGCCTGCTGCCGCAGAAGTACTCGCCGCTGCGCGTCAATGGCGATGGCCTGCAGAGCGTGTACCTGGCCGAAGTCGGCCGGCCGTTCGCGGCGGCGCTGTTCCGTCTCATCGGTGGCGAAGCGAATCAGGTGAAGGACGTCGCGAAGGAGGTTGATCGCGCGGAGCTCTTAAGCCCATCGCGCGAGCCGGACCTCGAGCGATGGGAAGAGCGCGTCGAGCATGACATCCGCGAAGACACGAAGATTCCCGACACCCAACGCGAAGCCATCATCCTGGCGCGCGTCGAGCAGGGGAAGTTTCGCGCCAATGTGCAGGGCGTCGAGCGCGCCTGTCGCGTGACGAAGGTGGAGCGTCCGGAGCACCTGGTGGCGAGCCACACCAAACCCTGGCGCGACAGCACGAACGAAGAGCGGCTCAATGGTGAGAACGACCTGCTGCTGACGCCGACGATCGATCACCTCTTCGACAAAGGCTTCATCTCGTTCGAGGACAAGGGCGACTTGATCGTCTCGCCGGTGGCGGATCGGCCGTCGTTGCTGAAGATGGGGATCAAGCCGGAGGCGAAGGTGAACGTCGGGGTGTTCTCGGAAGGGCAGAGGGTGTTTCTCGAGTATCACCGGGAGAATGTGTTGAGGATGTCGAGAAGAAGGTGAGCGCTCAGTAACTCCGCAATCGGCGCAGATACTCGAATCGAAAAGGTGTCGAGGATTCTCCAAGCTCGACTTCATGACGAATCTTTCCGTCGACTCAACTTCAGGGTCCGCACCCCGGATCATTGAGATTCGTGGCCAGCGGGTTCTGCTCGATACCGACTTGGCTGCGCTTTACGGTGTGACCACCAAACGGCTCAATGAGCAGGTGCGCCGGAATGCCGATCGGTTCCCCGAGGACTTCCTCCTGGAGCTTTCGAATCAAGAAGTTGCCGCTTTAAGGTCGCAATTTGCGACCTTAAACACCGGCCGTGGCGCGCATCGTAAATACCCGCCCCTGGCCTTCACTGAACACGGCGCCATCATGGCGGCCACCATCCTCAACAGTCCGCGAGCTGCACAAATGAGCGTGTATGTCGTGCGCGCCTTCGTGAAGCTGCGCCAAGCGCTCGCGTCCACTACCGCGCTGTCGCGCCGCCTTGAAACGTTGGAACGTTCGGTTGCTGCGCTGGATACGGAAACCCGCAAGCAGTTCGATCAAGTCTACGAAGCAATTCTCGGACTCATGGGAACTGCGAAGCAGCGGCAGTCTTGACGCCTGGCACGGCCTACGAAGGAGCCTCCCGCGAATCCAGAGTCATTTCTGTGCGAACGCGACGAGATTCCCAATGGCTCAGGTGATTGTCAGTTCTTCATCATCAAAGCGTGAGCAAGGACGCCGAGCAATCGCTGGCTGACATCGCCAGTCAAATATTTGTCGTGCGCGGCAAGCGTGTGATGGTGGATTCAGAGCTCGCAAGCTCTACGGAGTCGAGACGCGAGTTCTCAACCAGGCGGTTCGTCGTAATCGCGAAAGGATTCCTGGCGACTTCTTGCTGGAACTGACGTATCAACAGGTTATGCGTTCAAGATCACAATCTGTGATCTTGAACGTCGGACGAGGATCGAACGTCAAGCACCTGCCGCTGGCCTTCGCCGAGCACGGGGCCATCATGGCTGCGACAGTGCTCAACAGTCCCCGGGCGGTGCAGATGAGATGCAACTTGCTATGGGCGTGAAATGAGCGCTGCTGCGATTGTTGGCAAGTCCGGAATTGCCTTTGCGTTCCAACGCACCAGCTGAATTCCAGCGGAGTGCAGAGCGTGAGTCTTACGTGCATCGGCGTCGCGCCGATCAATGCGTTCGTGCGATGCGTCGTCGCGCTCGATTGCCGCCACGATGCTCGTATCAGGACGCAAAACCACAAAGTCGACGGAAAGCTGACAAACACGATTGAAGAGACTTTGCGTCCGCCTGCCGCTGTCGAAAACTAGCAGTTGAATAAGTTGCACCTGTGTTAGCACGACGTAGCCGGGCAAAGCATCTCGAAGTCGCTGAAACAGGACAAGTTCGCGGTCAGTCAACAGCTGGCGCTTTGCCTTGAGCGGCCAACGTTCGCTCAGAATGTCCGCGCGTGTTGGGCGTTTCTTTGTGAATGCCCTCAATAGGGTGGCGATCACAATCAGAACAGCAAATATGATCCATGTGGTTTCCATGCGGCTCACGCTAGAGATCTCCTTCACGCGTGGTTGGACAGGTCGCGCGAGAATAGCATTGCCAGGGTTTCCAACTGTTTTCAGTCCGCTTCACAAGGAGTAGACATATCGCGACGAAGTCGCCGTCGACCTTGATTGGCGCCCCACGCGCGCCCTAACAACGCCAAAAATTCTATCTACGAGTCCTTGCGCGAGGTCTCGGCACCAAACGTGAACGTCGGGGTGTTCTCGAAGGGCAAAGGGTATTTGTCGAGTATCACCCGGAGAATGTGCTACGCATGTCACATCGTCAGCACTAGCGACAGACTGGAATTGGAAGCCGCAATTCAGGCCAGACCGGGGTCCAAGTGGCGGTTCAATTGACAGGGAACAGCATGCAAACCACCGCCGAGACAACCTCAACCCTGGCGATCCTCATTGACGCGGACAACGCGAGCCCATCCATCATCCAGGGATTGATGGATGAAGTCGCCAAACTGGGTCGCGCGACCGTCCGCCGAATCTACGGCGATTGGACAACCCCCAACCTGAGTTCCTGGAAGGCGGCACTCCTGGATCACTCGATCCAACCCGTGCAGCAATTCGCATACACCAAAGGGAAGAACGCCACCGACAGCGCATTGATCATCGACGCGATGGACCTGCTGTATGCCGGCAACCTCGATGGCTTCTGCCTGGTGTCGAGTGACAGTGACTTCACCCGCCTTGCCTCGCGGCTCAAGGAGTCCGGAAAGCGCGTCTACGGCTTTGGCGAGTTGAAGACACCCAAACCATTCGTGGCAGCCTGCGACCGGTTCATCTACACAGAGGTTCTTGGGACGGTGGATGGGCGACCGCTGCCCCGCAAGTCTGCCGCAGAAATGGATCGCGACGCTGAATTCGTGGCGCTGGTCGGCGACGCTGTCGACGATTCGGCCAATGACAATGGATGGGCAAACTTGGGTGCCGTCGGCAATATCATCCGCAACAAGAAGCCGGACTTCGATTCCCGCAACTATGGGTACAAGAAGCTCTGGGAGCTGCTCGACGCTTCGAGCTACTTCGAGTCGAAGCTGATAAACAACGTCGCCATGGTAAGGCGGGAGAAAAAGTAGCGTGGTCATCGACCATCGCAGTATCGTATTCAGCACAATGGACAAGAGGCCGACATGAAGGCTCGCCGAATCGCCACTAGTTGGATCCGCTTCTCGGCCATCCTGCTCGTCGCATTGGCTCCGTCCGCCCACGCGGACACCTGGTACCGCGCCGAATCACCCAACTTCCTGATCTACAGCAATATCGACGCGGCAGAAACCCGGGCCTACATCGAGCACCTCGAAGCCTTCAAGTATCTGGCGGACCTGCTCCTCGGCAGCAACCCCAAGGACCGGGCTGCGACCAGCCGGTTCACGATCTACCTGGTAGATAGTCCGGATCACTTCAAGACGGTCGTGCCCACGATCGGCCGGTACGTCGGGGGCTTCTACGACAGATGTATCGAGGGCGCACAGGCATTCGTGTTCGCTCCGCAGTTTTTTGGTGCGCAGATGGACATGGGGCTGGAGATCCTGCTGCACGAGTATGCGCATCATCTGATGTTCTCGCGCATGCGGCGCTTCTATCCGTCCTGGTACGTGGAGGGCTTCGCGGAGTACCTGGGCAGCACGAAGCTGCAGAAGGGCTACTACCTGGTCGGAGTTCGCCAGGACGGGCGCGGGGCGCAATTGAACTTCTCGGAGCGCTGGGTGGACTACGACGTGATGCTCGATCCGAAGCGCTTCACGGCAGCGGTCAAGAATAAGCAGGTAAACGCCTTCCAGTACTACGCGCAGTCGTGGATCACGGCCCACTACATGCTGTCGGACTCGGTCCGGGCACAGGGGCTGAACTCCTATTTCGACCGCATTGGGCGCGGCGAGGACGGCTCGGAGGCCTTCAAGGCGGCGACTGGAATGACGACGTCGCAGCTGCGCAATGAGATCAATGCCTATCGGCGCAAGTACACCGCGTTGCAGGTGAAAGTGCCGGAGATGCCGGAGACGCCGATCACGGTGGACCGTCTGCCGAATGAACGAGGCGATTACCTTATGGAGGCGGCCGCGCTGCGCACCTGCCCGGAGAAGAAGCACGGCGTAAAGCTGACCGAGAAACTGCGTGCTCTGCGTGCGAAACGACCGGGCGATCTCGGTCTGCGACTGGAGCTGAGTCGCGCGGAGTTGCTGTTCGGTGACGCGAAAACCGCGCGCGCGGAGCTGGAATCGATCGTGACAAAGGATCCGTCATCGTTCGACGCACACTATCTACTCGGACGCAGCTACTACCAGGACGCGGACGGGGACAGTGCCGAACACATCGACAATCGAAACAAGGCCAGCGCGCAATTCCTCGAAGCGTACAAGCTGGACAAGGGTCACGCTCCGAACCTCTACTACCTGTCGGTCAGCATGGACACGGGCGGTACGCCCTCGAAATCCATGGTGAACGCCGGCACGGCCGCGGCGATGTTCGCGCCGAGCGTGCCGGAGTACGCGTTGCATGCGGCCCTCGTAAATCTGCGGGCCGGCGACAAGAACACGGCGATCCGGGCCTTGCAGCCATTCGCCAACAACCCGCACAAGCTCGAATACGCGGCGCAAGTGGCGGCTCTCATCAATGAGCTTGGCGAGACAGAAGTCATGTCGGAAGCCATATCAAAGCTCGAAAGACTGGGTTTGCCACCGAAGGAAAAGAATGAAGGGGAAGACGAGGAAGAATAGGCGAGCCGCGTCCGTCGTAATCTCGCTCCGCCGATGCACGTTTTCGAAGGGGAGAGTCAATATGCGATCGAAGATCGCGGTCGCTTTGCTAACGACTTCATTCGCCGTGCTCGCGGCGTGCAGCACGAATCGCCTGGGTCCGATAGATGCCAACGAAGGGATCGATCACCTCTGTATCCAGAAGAATCCCAAGGTGAAGGTGAATGATTTCATACCCGCGCTGGAGGAAGGCTTTGCGCGGCACGGTGTGACCAGCGAGGTATACGAAGGCGTGGTCCCTCGCCACTGCAGGTACGCGGTGAAGTACATGGCGGTTCAGAAATGGAATCTGCAGTTCAACATGACTGACGCCAAGATCGATATCTTCCGGGACGGACGCGCGATTGCGTCGGGCAAGTTCATGTTGAAGCCCTTCTCGCCGCTGCAGATGGCGAGCACGCAAAAGAAACTCTTCCCCGTGATCGACGAACTATTCGTCAACGTTTCCCAGCCGGTTGCCGTCACGCGCAAGGCTCCGGAAAGACCCAACGAGCCGTTGACTTCCCCGGCTGCGATCGAACGGGAGCTCGATGCCCTTGCGGACGCCTATACGTCAGGCCGGATCACGAAAGAGGAATACCTCGCCAGGAGAAAGACGCTAACTCGGAAGTGACGCCCGAGTTTGTTGGTTTAACTACTCGCCCGAACTATTTCTTCCGCGCCAGTTCCAGCGCGCGATCGAGCGCTTCTTCGGGGGCCGTCTCGACGTCCGGCGTCACGCCCGTGGTCTCCCAGTTGCGCCCGTTGATCGGATTGCGCGGGGATCCGGTGGACACGAACACGCTGTAGCCCTGCGGTAGTGGGAATATTTCCCCGGGATTCGCGCCGCCACCTGAACGTTCGCCGACGGTTTTCGCGCGCCCGCATGACTGCAGGGAAAATGCAATCGACTCCGCGGCGGAGAATGTCCGTCGGCTCGTCAGCACGAACAAAGGCACATCGAGCATGGGGCGCGGATATTCGATGGCCGGGCGCTCGCTCTCCGTCCCGGTGCGTGAATGAAACGTGTTGTAGACGTTCGCGCCGGGTTTGACGAATGCGCTGATCAGGTAGCCCACCATGGATGGGGCTCCGCCGCCGTTGGCCCGCAGGTCGAGGATGACCGCGTCGGCATCCTGCGCGAGGGCCAGCGCGGCATCGGCGGCGCGTCGCGCGGGATCTTCCGGATTGCCGAAGTCGATATCCGCGACGCCTACGAGTTCGATCAGCGCCACGTTGCCGGGTAGCTTCTCCGCGCGCTTGAATCCGTAGTTGAACGCGCTGGGGTCGTACGGACGCCGCATTTCGCGCGGTGCTCCATCGCTGCCGGCTTCCGGCGGTTCGTAGTTCACGCGGAAGTGGCGGTCATGGGCCCTGAGGATCGCGGTGAGCTCCTGCGCGAGTTTCTTGCGGTCGGTCAGCTCGTCGAGCTTGTCGGCCTTAGCGCGTGATCGAAGTTCATTGGCGATCGTATGTGCCCGGGCCGGGTCGAAGTAATGGTCATGGATGACGACCGCGATCGCCTCGATGTCCGCCGACATCTGCGCCTGGGCCGCGGTGGCCAGCAGGGCCACCGCGGTCAGGGAGAGAAATGCTGAAATTCGCCGCATGCGGACAAAGATGCCGCAATCCGGTCGAACGTCGCAACCGTGGCTATTCCAGCGCGACGACCGTCACCGAGGCGGGCGCGAGCTCAATTGCGAGCTTCCCGCCACTCGCCCGGGCGCTGACCGCCTTCGGCTGCACGGTATTCGGCGCCTCGAAGGTATTGATGCTGTTGAACTTCGGCGCAGCGAGGGTCTGGCCGGTCGCGCGGGCGGCTTTCAACCCCGCGGCGGCGAGGTCGATCTTCACCTTGCGGTGCGGATCGAGATTGGTCAACGCGACCCACACCTTGCCGGCGGCATCCTTCGCGGCGATGGCATCGACGCGCGGTAGTTTGAACTCGCCGTGCTGGTAAGTGCCGGCATCGAACGTCACCGGCAGGAACGTCGCATCCTGGAACGGCACGTACAGCTTGAACACGTGGTAGGTGGGCGTGAGCACCATCTTCTCTTCGCGCGTGAAGATCATGGCCTGCAGCACGTTCACCATCTGCGCGATGTTGGCGATCTTCACGCGGTCGGCGTGGCGGGCGAAGGCGTTGATGTTGAGCGCCGCGATGATGGCGTCGCGCTGGCTGTTCTGCTGCTCGAGGAAACCTTCGGGCGTGCCGGGGATCTTGGCGAGCCACGCGCCCCACTCATCGACGGAGAGCAGCACCTTCTTCTCCGGATCGTACTTGTCCATGATGTCGCCGTGCAGCTTCAGCAGGTCGTACATCCGGCGGGTCTCGTTCAGTAGTTTGGCGTAGTCGGCTTCGTCGAAGTCGAAGGACTTGAACTGGGGCGGGAAGCTGACGACGGTGTAGAAGTGCAGGGAGATGCCCTCGATGTCCCACGCCCAGGTCCTGTCCTTCCATGCGGCCATCACGGCCTCGGTGTAGTCGGTGTGGGCCGTGTCGGGGCCCACCGCGACGCGGCGCATCTTCACGTCGGGGTTGTAGTTGCGCGAGTAGCGGGCGTACACCTTGAGCAGGTCGGTGTAGTACTCGGGCGTCATCGAGCCGCCGCAGCCCCAGTTCTCGTTGCCGATGCCGAGGATGGGCACGGCGTAGGGCGCGGGGTGTCCGTTCGCGGCGCGCTGCTGCTGCAGCGCCGTGGGTTGCGGAGTCGTCAGGTATTCGAGCCAATCCGCGGCTTCGGCGGGCGTGCCGGAGCCGACGTTGATGGATAGATAGGCCTCGGCACCCACTTGGTCGAGGAAGTCGAAGAACTCGTGCGTGCCGAAGGTGTTCGGCTCGATCACGCCGCCCCAGTTGGGATTGAGCGTGGGCGGGCGCTTGTCGCGCGGGCCGATGCCGTTCTTCCAGTGATACTCGTCGGCGAAGCAGCCGCCGGGCCAGCGCACGTTCGGCACCTTGATGGCCTTGAGCGCGGCCACGACGTCGTTGCGGATACCGCGGGTGTTGGGAATCTTCGACTCGGGTCCGACCCACACGCCTTCGTAGATGCCGCGGCCGAGATGCTCGGCGAATTGGCCGAAGATGTGGCGCTCGATCTTCGCGCCGGGTTTGGCGGCGTCGATCGTGACCTTGACGGTGTCATCGGCGGCGAAAGCAGGGAACGACAGCGCGGCGATGGCCACGCATGCGATGGCGCGTACGAATCTCATTCGGGAACCCCTCTCTTGTTTGAGCCGACGTTATCACGGCGGCGTGTGTGAATTCGATCACGCCTAAACTTTCGGCCGCCCCTGCCGATACCGATCCCGGTGCCCCTGCGCAAACCGGGGAAAAATCGCAGGCGCGCCGCACAATGACCGACTCCGCCCACCGAAATCCCATCCAATCAGCGGCACTGCTGCTCGGCATCCTGCTGACGCTGATGGCCGTGGTGGGACATCGCTTCCTGCCGGACCGCAAACTGACGATCGGCAATGCGGACGACCGCATCTTCAAATCGCTGCTCGTGCAAACGGGTAATGGCGCGGCTTCGCAATCGCACTGGATCGATCAGTGGAAGTTCCACTACGCCTGTCAGATCCCGGACGCGCCCACGATGCAGGGCTGCGCGTTCGCATACATGCTGGCCGGCGAGGACGTGAGCCAGGGCATCGACCTCTCGCGTTACAAGACCCTGAACCTCACGATCCGCTACACGGGCAACGCGCAGTACCTGCGCGTGGCGCTGCGCAACTTCGATCCGCGATTCTCGACGGTCGAAGACGTGAATTCCCCGAAGTTCAACTTCGTCAACATCCCGATCAAGGAGTTCGACAAGCCCATCGCGATCGGCATGGGCGAGTTCTCGGTGGCGGAGTGGTGGACGACCTTCTACAACCACCCGCGAGAGTATTCGCATCCCGACCTCAGTAACGCGACCGTCTTCAACGTCGACCTGCAGGGCGACCTCGCCGGCACGCGGCACGAGATCCAGATCGTGAACGTCGAGTTCGTGGGCGAGTGGATCAGCGCGGAGTACTGGTACCTCGGCATCCTGTGCCTGTGGATGGTCCTGGGCACGACGTATGGAACCATGCAGCTCGTGAAGCTGCGTCGCGCGCATCGCGCTCAGCGCCAGAAGATTGCCGAGCTCGCGAAGGAGAAGGACAAATACCAGAAGCTCTCGACGATCGATGCGCTGACCAACGTCCTCAATCGTCACGGTATCGATCAGTTCGTCGCATCGCTGGCCCTAACACGCGTGGCGGCAAGCGTCATCGTCATCGACCTCGATCTCTTCAAGCGCATCAACGACGAGCGTGGGCATCACGTGGGTGACCAGGTGCTGCGCAAGATGGGCGAGGTCCTGCGGGTGGGTATTCGCAACTCTGATGCCGTGGGCCGCTGGGGCGGTGAGGAGTTCGTGCTCGTGTGTCCGGGCGCGAGCCTGGAGAAAGCCGCGGACCTCGCGGAGAAGTTGCGGCACAAGATCATGGAAACCAACTTCGTCCCGGAAGAGAGGCTCAACATCACGGCTAGCTTCGGCGTCGCGACCTCGAGGGATGGCGCAGGGTTCGACGTGGCGTTCCGGCAGGCGGACCAGGCGCTTTATCTTGCGAAGAGTCGCGGGCGCAACTGCGTGGTCGCGGCGAACGAGGAGAAGATGCACAAGGTCACGGGGGCGAGCAAGGGGGCCTGGGCGTTGATGAGTGGAAGGTTCAAGTTGCATCGGTAGCGAGGCGCGCCACACGGCCTGAGCTAAACTGCAGCTTGTCGAAGTCATCCGCAGCAAGGCTCACGATGAACCTCTACCGTCCTTTTGTTCTCTGCCTCGTTCTTGGTCTGGCCGGCGTCGCCCATTCGGCGGACCCGGTATTCGACGTCCACGTGCATTTGCGCGAGGGCGAAGCGTCACTGACGAAGTTCAAGGCCGAGGTACGGGATGCCGGCATGGAACTCGCCGGCCTCGGTGCAATGTGGTTCGGCGGTCCGCACCAGGCGCCCGCAGGTAATCCCGCTTCGATTCGCTCGAGCAACGACGCCCTGATTGCGCTCGCCGCGAAACATGCTGACGTCGTTCCCATCGCCACGGTTCACCCGTACGACGGTCAGGCGGCGCTCGACGAACTCGCGCGCATCGCGGCGCGCGGTGTGAAAACGCTGAAGATTCATCCGCACACGCAGAACTTCCAGATTTCCGACCCGCGCGTACTAGCGCTGATGACGAAAGCCGGCGAGCTCGGCATGACGGTCCTCATCGACAACGCAGGCATCGTGCCGGGCGATTGCGAGGACCTGTTCAACCTCGCATTCAAGGCGCCCAAGACGCGTTTCATATTCGCGCACATGGGTGGGCTCCATTTCCGCTACTGGAACATTCTCGTGCTCGCGCGCACCGCGGATGGCTTCGCGCTCGACAACGTGTACTTCGACATCTCGGGTGTCGTGCTGCTCGCGGCGGGTTCGCCCATCGAGAAAGAGTTCGTCTGGACGTTGCGCAACGTGGGCATCGACCACGTGCTGATCGGCTCTGACTATCCGCAGATCACGCTCGCGCGCACGGTCGAGGCATTGGAGAAGCTCGATTTAACGAAAGAAGAGAAGGCGGCCATCCTGAGCGGCAACGCTCGGCGGATATGGGGCGCCGGCGCCTCTAGCAGTAAATAGCGCCTTGCCATCGAACGACTGTCACTCGAAAGACCCACGAGGCAGAGTGGGTGCATGCCTGCGCGTGACCGGGCCGCTGCCACCGCACTCACGTGACTAGCCTGAACTCCGAGTAGTAGCATCGCCCCGTGACAACAAGAACAACAAAGTCACTCGCTCTTCTTCTCTGTCTCCAGGCCGGGCCCATCTTCGCCCAGGCTGCCATCGACATCGAAACCGACTTCGCGCCCGGCTCGCACCTGCGATTCGCCAAACGTGTGGAAAACGCCCAGACCGCCATCTACAGCGAAGTCCTCGCGGCGTACGACGCGCGAATCGCGAAAGATCCTTTCGAGCCGACGCCCCAGGTCGAAAAATGCCGCTTCATCGAAGTGTTCGCATACTCGGAGGAAATGTACTTCGAGTCCTCGAGCGACGACCTGGAAGCGTGCCAGGAGCAGCTTCGCAAAGGCCGTCACGCGGAACATCCCGAAATCCTCCTCTACGACATCGAGAAATCATGGGGAGACGACGCGGGTAGCAAGGCCGAGGCTCTCATCCCGCGTTCGCGTCATTGGTCGCCGCAGCAGCAGGCGGTCCTGTACGAACTACTCTCGGACAAGTTCCACTGGACCAAGCCTGAGCTCGCTTCCCAATACGCGATCCAGGCGGTGAGCCTCAATCCAGGTTCTCGCGTCTTGTTGGTTGCCGTGGAGCGCTGGATCCAGCTCGGGGCGAAGGACAAGGCGCGCCGGTTGCTGCTCGATGCGCCGGAGAGCACCTGGGAAACCGTGCCGCGCTTCAGCGCCGCGAAGCTGCTCATCGACATGGGCGATCCAAAGGCCGCGGGCGAGATACTGCGTGCCGACAAGGAAGCTCCGGAAGGAAATGTCATGCTCGCGCGCATCCTCGCGGAAAACGGCGAGATCGAAGCCGCGCGGGAGATGTATCGCCGCGTCATCGGAGGCGAGTTCGTCCTCTACGACAACCGCGTCGAATACTTCCAGTTCGAGCGCAAACACGGTACCCGCGAAGAGGCCATCGCCGCCTACAAACAACTTCGCGACGAGGGATTCGGTGCGGACCTTCTCAGCCGCGAACGGCTCTCACTGTTCCTGGCGCATCCGGGCGCGCCGTGGGAAGGAAGCGACGTCTGGGGCTTCCTGCTGTTCTCCGCCTTGCTCCTGTTGGCCGCCGCCATGCCCGCGGCCGTTATCGCGCCTATCCACTACCGTGGTCTCGGGCGCCGGGTCGCGGGTCTCGAGCCCGACAAGCCTCAGCCGGTCTGGACTCTCCGGCACGCGTGGTACGCGCTCGCGGTCTTTTCGATCGGCGGCCTGATTTCCATCTACGTATTCCACGCGGCATTCCTGGAGCTGATGCTTCCCTGGACCAAGCGCGGCCAGACCAGCGCCACGGATATCGTGCTGGCCCGGGAAATGCTCTGGACCACGCTGCTCACGCTGTTGTTGATCCTGCCCCTGCTGCGCGGGCGATCGCTGAAGTCGCTCCTGTTCGGCAACTGGTCGGTGACGAAGTCGATCTTCGTCGGCATCGGCTTCGCGATCGCGCTGAAGGTCGTGGCGGGCATCATCGGCCTGGGACTGCAGTCCGCGGGTGCGCTGGGCACCGACACGATCCGCGCGATGCAGGGCACGCACCAGTTGTATGGCATCGTCGCCATGCTGCTCATCTTCGCGGTGGCCGTTCCGGTCATCGAGGAACTGGTGTTTCGCGGTGTGCTGCTCGAGGCGTCGCGTGGCCAGGTGACTTTCCTGTTCGCCGCGCTCGCGCAGGCAGCGCTGTTCGCACTGATTCACGAATCCTGGGCGGACATGCCGGCACTGTTCCTGTTCGGTCTCGTGGGCGCCTGGCTCGTCAAACGCAGCGGGGGGCTGCTGGCGCCGATCGTCATGCATTCGACATTCAACCTCACCGCGGCGTTGACGATCGTGGGCATTACGTCGGCTTTGAATAGCTAGATACCGGCTTCTTCCCCCCGCGATGCGACTTCCGACAGGCGGCCTCCCGGCGGCCCCGCTAAGCGAACTCCCGGCCCGATTCCTTGCGCTCCATCACAAACGCGCAACAAAAGGGGCGGTGTAACAAAATCCCCACTCGCAATTGCCGATATCCGTCTCGGTATCGATGCCACTTCACGGGGCACCATTGTAGGACCATGCACGAAACGGACGTCGCGATTCCCCGGAAAACCAGCCACTCGACGGCGCTGTCGATCGGGATCCTCCTGACGTGCCTGGCCGTCGTGGGCCATGGCTTCCTGCCGGAACGCAGGCTCTCGCTCGACCCCACGGCAGACCTCGCCAACGCGTTCGTCATGCAATCCGGCGACGGCGCGCCGGCGGACATCCAGTGGATCGACCAGTCGCGATTTCATTTCGCATGCAAGTTTCCCAAGGCCACGGTCGACCAGGGGTGCAGCTTCGGTTACCAGCTACACAATGGAAACGTGGACCAGGGCATCGATCTCTCGCGCTTCCAGACGCTGAACCTGGCGATCCGGTACTCGGGCAACGCGCGTTACCTGCGCGTCGCCGTACGCAATTTCGATCCACGATTCTCGAAGGTCGCGGACCTGAATTCCCCGAAGTACAACTTCGTCAACGTCCCGTCCCGTGACCTGTCGCAGCCCGTCGCGATCAGCCTGGGCGAGTTCTGGGTGCCGGAGTGGTGGATAGATCAATACGACCTGCCGCGTTCGCTGTCGCACCCCGATCTCAGCAACGCCACCATTTTCTCCATCGATCTGCGCGGCGGTAATCTTTCCGACACCGAGCACGACATCCAGATCGACAAGATCGAATTCGTCGGGCACTGGATCAGCGCTGAATTGTGGTACCTCGGCATCTTGTGCTCCTGGCTGGTCCTCGCGACCACCTACGGCATTTCGCAGTGGGTGAGGCTGCGCCGCAAGCACCGCGAGCAGCGCAGGAAGATCGACCATCTCGAGACCGAGAAGGAAAAATACCGCAAGCTCTCCACGCTCGACGCGTTGACCAACGTCCTCAACCGTCACGGCATCGAGCGGTTCGTCGAGCAGCTCCAGATCACTCGCACGCCGGCGAGCGTGATCGTCATCGACATCGATCACTTCAAACACGTCAACGACCAGCGGGGTCACTACGGCGGCGATCGCGTGCTGCGATTGATGGGTGAAATCCTGAGCGCGCACACGCGCAACACCGATGGCCTGGGTCGCTGGGGTGGTGAGGAGTTCGTGCTCGTGCTGCCTGGCGCGAGCCTGTCGAAGGCCGCGGAGCTCGCCGAAAAGCTGCGCCAGCGAATCAAGGACACGAACTTCATTCCGGAAGAACCGCTGTCGATCACGGCGAGCTTCGGTGTGGCGGTCTCGAAGGCGGGTGAACCGTTCGACGACGCGTTCCGCAAGGCCGACGAGGCGCTGTACCTCGCGAAGAGCCGAGGCCGCGACTGTGTCGTCGCGGCGGCCGACGATCAGATGCACAAGGTCACCGGCGCACGCCGGAGCACCTGGGCGTTGCTGAGCGGACGCTTCAAGCTGCATAGCTAGATCGCCGATGCGAACGATCCGAAAGGTGAGCGGGAGTCGGCAGGCGGAGGAGCAGCGCAGCCGCGGGTGGAAGATTTTTCTGGCGAGCCTCGCCGCAGGCGCCATTGGCATCGCGCCGCTGCTCCTTTACGCGCTGTTGGGCCCGAAGAACGGCAACCCGATCGGCCTTGGGCTGCTTGCCATGCTCGCGGTGCCGGTGGCCGCGATCGGATCCCTCATCGGGTTGGTCACGATGGCGGTGGAATACTTCCTGCGGCCGCGGAGCCGAGCGGATGTTTCGCGTCCTGGGCATCATCCTGCTCATCTACGTGGCCTATGCGCTCAGCAAGGGCGAGGTGTACGCCAAGCACCGGTGGAGCGGCAAGACGGTGTACCGCAATGAATCGCCCGGCTACTTTGCCACCGTGATCGCCATCTACATCATCCTGGGCATCGCGCTGATCACGGTGTTCTGAATTCCACGGGCCTCATCCTCCGCGCCTGCGCCACTCCGCGGGTGACGCGCCGAACTCCCGTTTGAACGCACGGCTGAACGCGGCTTCGGATTCATATCCCACCGCATAACCGACCTTCGCGACACTGTCGCGCGACTCGCGCAACTGCTGTGCAGCGAGCTGCATGCGCCAGTACGTCAGGTAGTGCATCGGCGGCTGGCCCACCAATGACGTGAATCTCTCCGCGAAGCCCGATCGCGACATCCCGACTTCGACCGCGAGCGCTTCCGCGGTCCAGTCCTTGCCCGGACTTCCATGCAGCAGCGCGAGCGCTCGACCGATGTTCGGATCGCGCACGCCGGCGAGCCAACCGGCCTTGTCGGCGGGCAGGCTGTCGATGTAGTGACTGACGGCCTCGACGAACAACAACTCCGCCAGCTTGGCGACGATGCTCGACGATCCGACGCGTCCCGCGGCGATCTGGCTGGCGGCAAATCGAAACGAGCTCTCGACCCAGGCACCGATGGGTGTCGCGCCGACATCGAGTTTGAGGACGGCGGGCAGTGAGGCGAGCAGGGGGCCGAAGGGATGATCCGTGCCCAGGAAGCCGCACAACAGCAGCGTGTTTTCTCCACCGCCGCCGTGTTCGATGCTCGCGAGCGCGCCCGCGGGCGAGGGCCGGACCAGTTCGCGCGCCGAGATGGGAGCATCGCCGATCTCACTACCCAATACGTGCGCGTCGTTGTGGGGCAGCAGCACGAGTTCGCCTGCGCGCACCTCGATCGCGTCGCCATCGCCGATGCGCAAGTTCATCCGCCCCGAGGAGACGTAGTGCAACCCGATGACGTGCCGCGGCGTGACCTGGAACGGCTTGCAATCCTCCGACGACATCCGGCCGCTCACGCACCACGGCGCGGAGAACTGCGCCTCGAGGAAGACGCCGCCCGAGAGCCGGATCACACGCAACACGTCGGAGAACGCATCCAAGGATGACTGACCTGTCTGGAGCCTGGAGCAAGTGAATTGGAGCCGCGGACATTCAATCCCGGACGCCGCGAGGGGAGAGTAGCACTCAACAAAGCTTCACCACACTAGCTAATCGGAGACCGTCATGAATGCCGTCCTCTCACCCGCCGCCGAATCGGGCCGCACCGCCCGCTACGCGCAGATCGTAAGGCTGTCGAAGAAGGCCGAATGGCAGATCGACCGCGACCTGATGCGCGACCGCCACTTCGACTTCACGCGCAAGTTCCTGCCCGACGCGCTTTCGCGCGTGGACATGCTGCCGTTTCTCGATCCGCGGGACGCACGGCTGCTGAGCCAGGTGCAGGGGCGCACCTACGCGTACATCTTCGGCCTCGTCGAGCGATTCATCAGCGCCAAGATGCTTGACCAGGGCCGGGCGCATGCCTTCGACGATCAGAACGCCATGGAAGCGCTGGTGCGCTTCACGAACGAGGAGATCAAGCACCAGGAGCTGTTCCGGCGCATGGAAGAGATGATCGGCGAAAAGATGCCGCAGGGTTATCGCCAGACCGCCAACCCGAACGACGTGGCACGCGCGGTGCTTGCGGCGAGCACCTGGGCGGTGCTGGCACTCACGTGCCACATCGAGCTGTTCGTGCAGGCGCATTACGCCGAGTCCATCATGGACGCGGACCTGTGTCCGCTGTTCAAAGACGTCTTCAAATACCACTGGAAGGACGAAAGCCAGCACGTGGTGCTGGACGAGCTCGAGTGGAAGGACGAACACGCGCGTCTCACCCTCGACCAGCGCGATCGGGCGGTGGACGATCTGATCGCGCTCGTGGGCGCGGTGGACGGAATCCTGCGGGCGCAGTCCGCGGCCGACGTGGAGTATTTCGTGCGTAGCCACAAGTTCGGCGCAGGCGTACAGCGAGCGTGAGGTGAAAGAGATCGAGTCCGTCGTGTTCGGCGCGTATCGCTGGCAGTACATCGTCTCGGGTGTGCGGCACCCGCACTTCGGCAAGCTGCTCACGAGCATGACGACACCGGCGCAGATGTCGCGCATCCAGGCCGCGCTCGCACCCATCCTCGGCGGGTAGTGAGACGGCGATGAGTATCCCCCAGTGGACATTGCTCGGCTTCACCGCCTGGACTCTGGCGCTCCTGGTGGCCACGGTCGGCGTGTATCGCTGGGGGAACATCCTGTTCGCGAGGGCGCGCATCGCGTCGTTTCGATTCGACGCGCCCGAGGGCGGGTGGTATCAGCGCGGCACGCGCGCGCACGCGAACTGCTTCGAGAATCTGCCGGTGTTCGGCGCGATCGTTTACGTGATCACGGCCATTGGCCTGCGGGGACCTGGGATCGATGCGATGTGCATCGCCATCCTTGCGGCGCGCGTCGTCCAGTCAATCGTCCACGTGTCGCACGAGCAGACCGATGCCTTCGTCGCGGTACGCTTCTCGTTCTACGGAGTGCAGCTCGTGTGTTTCATCGCGCTCATCGTGATGGCGGCGATGCGTGGCGCGGAGGGCCCGGCGGCCTAGACCTTCTTCACGAACTCCGACTTCAACGCCATCGCGCCGATGCCCTCGATCCTGCAGTCGATGTTGTGATCGCCCTCGGAAATGAGGCGGATGCCTTTCACCTTGGTGCCGACCTTCACCACCGACGACGAACCCTTCACCTTCAGATCCTTGATCACGGTGACGCTGTCGCCGTCGCTGAGCGGCGTGCCGAAGGCATCGCGAATGACCGGGGTCTCCTCGGTGGGCGCGGCGACTTCCGCGTCTTTCCATTCATGTCCGCACTCGGGGCAGACGAGCAGGGTCCCGTCGTCATAGGTGAGTGTGGACGCGCATTTCGGGCAGGGAGGCAATGTGGACATGGCGCATTGTGTCATATGGCGCGCCGCACGCCGATTCGGCGATCCTCGCGCAGCCAACCTACCTGCGCCATCGGCGCTCGCTGACGTGAGCGCTCGCCGCTAAATCCTATGCTTGCGGCGATCTCCGCACATAAGGAGCGTGTCCATGCCCCGCAAGCGCCCCCTCGAACCCATCGCGCCCGCAACCATTCCGGGAGAGCCGCTCGACCCGAAGATTCCGCCGGATGATCAACCCGAACCCGATGAGGATCGCGAGCAGGCGGACGAACGCGAGGAAACGGAAGAGGAGCAGGAAGCGCGCGAATCGGAACCCGCCTTCGATCGCGCGACCACGCGCATCCCGCCGGGTTGACAGGCGCGGCCCGATCCAAGTAGTTTCACTTCCGTGCTCAACCTCGTCTGCAAGTATTACTTTTGGTCGCCACATCACGTGGAGGCCGGCGATTGAGCGCGTGTAGCTGACGACTCAACCGAAACGAGCCTCCCCAGCGGAGGCTTTTTTGTGCGCGTCCGCCGGGGAGGAACCCAAAGGACGCGAACATGCCCACGACAACCCAGATACGACTCATCGAGCCGGCCGACGTGCCGGCGCTGCTCCAGATCATCGCGGATTCGCGCGCCGAGTACGGCATCGCGGATCGCGGTGTCGAACTACTCGAGCCCGCGGATCGCGCGCTTTACTCCACGTACCAGCGCCAGCGTTCGCTGTACTTCGTGGCGGTGCGCGAGGGCGAGATCGTCGGAGGTGCGGGAATCGCGCCGCTTGCCGGCTCGGATCCGCTCACCTGCGAGCTGCAGCGCATGTACCTGCGCGCGGATGTGCGCGGGCGAGGCATTGGAGAAGCGCTGCTCGATCGCTGCCTCGCGGCGGCGCGGCAGCTCCTCTACGTGCGCTGCTACCTCGAAACGGTGAAGCAGATGCAGCCTGCGATCGAGTTCTACGGGCGGCATGGATTCCGCACGCTCAATTCGCCGCTGGGATCCACGGGTCACGAACACAACGATCGCTGGATGTTGCGGCCGCTGCGCGCCTCCGCGCGTCAGTGGACGCACGGGCAGGTGGGGCATTGAGAATCAGCCGGGCGCCTGGCGCTTGATCCGCTTCTCGAGCTCTTCGAGCGCCTTGATCGCCTCGTCGTCTTCCCTGGCAAAGTCGCGCAGGTCTTCGGCCTCGATCTTCGGCTCGACCTTCACGCCGGCATTCGGCACGCGCGACTGTTGCGTGGGATTGTGTTCGAGGTCCTGCATCTGGATGACAGGGGTCTCGATGTGCGGTTCTCGTTCGTCGATGGGCTGCTGTCGTTGAGGCGTGGTCATCATGACCTCCGCGTGTGCGGATGTGATGGACAGCGTAGGGCGGGGCGTTTGCGCGCATTGATCAGTGAGCGCCCCGCCGGCCTGTCAGACCATCGCACGGTTCCTGTCCCCACTTTTTACACCGGCACCGCTATCCCCACCGTAGACTGCGGGGCAATCAAACAACAAGGAGTCTGAAATGGCATCACCGGAAAAGGTCCTGTACACCGCGCATTCCACGGCCACCGGCGGGCGCGATGGCCGCGCCTCGTCGTCGGACGGCGTGCTCAACGTGCAACTCTCGACACCCAAGGAGCTCGGTGGCGCGGGTGGGCCGGGGACGAATCCGGAGCAGATGTTCGCGGCGGGGTACTCGGCCTGTTTCATCGGCGCGCTCAAGTTCGTCGCGGGCAAGGCGAAGGTGGCGCTGCCGGCGGAGACGTCGATCACGGGTCACGTGGGCATCGGGCCGATCCCGACGGGGTTCGCGTTGAAGGTCGATCTCGACATCTCGGTGCCGGGACTGCCGAAGGAGCAGGTGAAGCAGCTCGTCGATGCGGCTCACCGGGTGTGCCCATATTCGAACGCGACGCGCGGCAACATCGACGTCACGCTGAATGTAGTTTGAGGAGGGTCGCGCCCTTGCCCAATAGGAAGATGCCGGCGGGAGCAGGGACGATTCTCGCCGCGCTGCATTTCGCGGCCGACAAACATCGCGATCAGCGGCGCAAGGATGCGAACGCGTCGCCGTACATCAATCACCCGATCGCGCTCGCCGAGCTGCTCTGGCACAAGGGCGGCGTGCGCGACACACGCGTGATCGCGGCGGCGCTGCTGCACGACACGATCGAGGATACGCAGACAACCGCGGCGGAACTGCGACGTCATTTCGGCAAGGACATCGCCGGGATCGTGCTCGAGGTGACCGACGACAAATCGTTGCCGAAGGAAAAGCGCAAGCAATTGCAGATCGATCACGCCCGCCACGCGAGCAGGCGCGCGAAGCTCGTGAAGCTCGCGGACAAGATCTGCAATCTGCGCGACATCCTCACCAGCCCGCCGGAGGACTGGTCATTGGAGACGAAGCAGCGGTACTTCGACTGGGCGAAACGGGTCGTGGACCAGGTCCGTTCGGCCAACGCGCCGCTCGCCCGGGAGTTCGACCGGCTGTATCGCAAACGGCCGAGATAAGGAAAGTTTGAAGATTCGCGCACCGACGGAATCCGTTTCCACACAATCACGGCAATTATTGATGTGGCGGAGATTGAACGGAGGTCCGCAAACTTTGGGCAGGCAATCGCTTGACAGGCTGCTTCGGGGGACTATCGTGCAACCCATGCCAGTAACTCCTGAAGTACTCGCTCAGCAGGCCATGGGTCTGTCGGCTGAAGCGCGCGCCGAACTCGCGGATTTGCTGGTCGAAAGCCTCGACGTCGCCCAGATCGGGAAGATCGATCAAGCGTGGCTTGCCGAAGCCAAGCGTCGTCGCGACGAAGTTCGAACGGGATCGGCAACGACAGTATCGTCCATTGACGCAATGAAACGGGCTCGCGACGCACTCAAGCGATGAGGGTTGAGTTTCACCTGGAAGCTTTTTCCGAGCTCCAGGATTCTGCTCAATACTACGAGTCCCGCCGTGCCGGCCTCGGCACACGTTTCCTGGATCTGGTTGACGACGCCCTTGAGCGCATATGTCGGAATCCGTACGCATGGACTGTCGATGGGGAAATTCGCCGTTGCCTGACGCGCGTTTTTCCGTAGGCATCTACTACTCAATCGAACCGGACTACATTCTGATTCTGGCGGTTGCCCATCTGGCCCGTGAACCGGGTTACTGGAAATCGCGTAGATAGAGCCGTGAAAAAAAGCCGCGGCACATCGCCGCGGCTCAACTTCCCCTTCACATGCCCTTCAAGGCCATCAAGCCTTCTCGATCTTCAGCTTCTCGCTAATCTCCACACCCATTCCTTTCACCGACCTCGCTTTCTGCGCGGCGTCGACCTTGTCGCCCGATTTGAACTCGTCGGTCGCCTCGGCCCACTCGGTCTTCATGGTCTCGAGGCCCGCCTTGGCGCCGGCGAATTCATCCTTGTCGATGCCCCAGGGCAGGCGCTTCTTCTTGGAGAGCTCGTCGACGCGCGCCTGGATGGTGTCGACCATCTTCGGCACCTCGACGCTCAACGATTCCCATTCGGTGGTCGCGGCGGCGACGGCGGCCTGCGCCTGTTCCTTGCCCGACACGATGGCCGCGCCGAGCGAATCCACGGCTTTCTGAAGCTGCGGCGCGCCGGCGAGCACGTCGTCGTATTCCTTGTTCTCGAGGCTGGTCTTGAGCCTCGCGATGTTGGACTCGACGCCTTTGAGGCCCTCGGGCGCGTAGCGCGCGGCGTCTTCCTTGATCGCGGCGAGCGAAGTTTCGACACCTTCCAGCGCCTTCGTGGCGTTGGTTTTCTGCTGTGAGCAGCCGGCCGCGAGGGCCAGGACCGCGAGCAGCGGCAGAATGAACTTGGTTTGACGCATCGTTTTCTCCTTCCTCTGACAGAGCCCGGCAAGCGGCCCTCGTGGCGGAGAAGTTTGTTAGGAATGTCGCGTGGAAGCTGCAAGCCTGCCGGCGCACATCCTTGTAGGACATCGCGAGGTGCGGCGCAGATGTTGGCTGGCAGGACGACGAATCCGTGACCGGAACGACCGCGTGGCGTCTATTGGCGACAGAAATGGGGTCAGGCCCCTTTTCCTGGCAAATGGGGGCTTACGCCATCAATTCGTCGCGCTCAATCTCACGCGCACCTTCGCATCCAGCAGATCCGGTGCGATGTTCTCGATCCGCTGCAGGAAGGTCTTGGTCACCTCCGCGCCGCGCGGAATGACGAGCATGCCGTTCTGACGGCGTGCCTCTTCGAGAATCAACATGCCCGGACGCACGTTGCGCAGCGAAACTTCCATGCTCTCGCCCGAGTGCCAGCGAGTGGACAGGCACCTCTCGAGCGCGATGACCACCTTGTCGCCGTAGCGCACTTCGCGGCCGTGCAGATACTCGAACGCTTCTTCAACCGACTTGCCCTGCGCGACCTGCTGCTCGAACTCGAGCGCGGCGCCGAGGATCTTCGCGCCGAGTCCCACGATGCCGTCGTGCATCGCGGCGAGGCGATTGTCGGGCCAGGTCAACGCGTCGAGGATCTGGAAGACCGGTTCGAGGCGGGGAATGTGGTCGAGTAGTTTGTGCGCGATGTTCGGCACCGCGCCCACCTGCTGCAGCTCCTCGGGAGTCAGTGTCACGCCGTCGTGCAATTTTTCGATGACCACCGGCGAGAGCGCGACATATCCGACCTGCGAGAGCAGGGCGGCGGCCTCGAGCTGCCAGTAGTCAGTACAGGCGAAACGCGCCGCGCATTCCATCGCGATGCGCTTGATGCGCTCGGCACGGCCGAACGCCGAAGGATTCGCGATCGCCAGCACTTCCATGAGCGAGCGGATGCAGCCGATCAGCGTCTCCTGCAGCACCGCGCGCTCGGCATGCACCAGGCGATACTGGATGACGCCGGCCTCGACCGCGTGCCGGATGTCCTTGACGACGACGGGCTTGGTGAGAAAGCGGAAGATCTGGCCCTTGTTCACGGCCTCGACGGCGAGATCGCGTCCGGAATCGCCGGTCAGCAGGATGCGCGTGACGTCGGGCCGGCGCAGCATGACCTCGTGGAGAAAGCTGGCGCCGTCCATGCCGGGCATGCGCATGTCGGACACGACCACGGCCAGGCGCTCGAGCTCGTTGACCTTCTGCAGCGCCTGCGCCGGGCTCGTGGCGGACTGCGCGTCGTATTCGTCGGCGAGAACGGCGCACAGGGCCTCCACGATGCTGGGCTCATCGTCCACGCAGAGGATCTGGAGCTTTTGCCGCGATGCCATGCCCCGCTTGTTAGCTGATCGGGAGGCCTCGAACAACCTGACTGGTTGGCATGTTCGGGGTGCGCGGCGCGCCAACCACCGGAACTGTGATGCAGTTGGTACCGGGCGGCAGCTATTTTCCCGCGGCTTTCGCCTGCTTGATCCACACGCCCTGCTTGAGAGTGGTGGCGAACGCGGCGCCGACGATGCCGGCATCCGCGCGCAGCGAGCCCAGCTTGAGCTGGGTCGGGACCTTGAGGTCGTCGACCAGGTTCGGATGGTCCGCGGTGATCCCGCCGCACAGCACGATGAGGTCCGGCCAGAACAGCGCGTGCATGCGCGTCAGCACGTACGACAACTCGCTCATGTAGTCATTCCACTCGAGCTTGCGCTCCATGCGCGCACGGCCGGAGGCGCGCGCCTCGGCTTCCATGCCGTCGAATTCGAGATGTCCGAGTTCGGTGTTAGGCACCAGATCGCCGTCGACGAACAACGCGCTGCCGATGCCGGTCCCGAGCGCGAGGACGAGCACGGTGCCTTTCACGTCCCGCGCGGCGCCGAAGTGCACTTCGGCCAGGCCCGCGGCGTCGGCGTCGTTGATCGCGACGACCTCGCGGTTGAGCTTGGCGGCGGCGGGTTCGGCGAGTGGCTGGCCGATCCACGACTTCGCGACGTTGGCCGCGGTGTAGACCGTACCGCCGACCACGACGCCCGGGAACGTCACGCCCGCCGGGAGATGCTCGGCCCCGTCCGGCACCGCATCGGCCATGGCATGCATCATTTCACTCACGGCCGACATGGCCGGCGAGGGCACGGATCTTCGCTCGCCGACGAGGCTGCCTTTTGTGAGGTCGACGACCGCCGCCTTGATGGACGATCCGCCGATATCGATGCCGATTGCTTGTCGGTGCATTCCGCGTGTACTCGAAGCCAATGTGGTGCAGCGCGCGAAAGGTCAGACCAAGCAACCTTGGTAATCTGTGCCCCCTCGCACGACGTGCATATGATACCGGTCTCCGGAGTCCGACATACTTCTTGCATGGAATGTCGGCACGCCATGGAAAATTGTCCTGAAATGTCTCGTCGAACTGTGAAAGGTAGAACCAAGTGTTGAATGAGCCGCTCGTTACGGGCGCGATTCTCAGGCGTGGCAGCCTGCGTGCGGCGATTTATGACCGGCTCACGCGCTCGCTGGGCAAGGACCCTGAGACCGCGACGCCGCGCGACATATACGACGCGTTATCGCTCGCTATCCGGGAGGAACTATCGGCCCGCTGGCTCGCCACGCAGCGGCGGGTGGCGCGGGCGCGCGTGAAGCGGCTTTGCTATCTGTCCGTCGAATACCTGCCGGGCCGCTCGCTGCTCAACGCGTTGTCGAGCATCGATGCGGAGTTGATCGACGAGGCGCGCGCGGCCGTGGCGAGCATGGGACACGACTTCGACGCGGTGGTCGCGCTCGAGGTGGACCCGGGGCTCGGCAATGGCGGCCTGGGGCGGCTCGCCGCATGTTTTCTCGACTCGCTCGCGACGCTGCAATATCCCGCGACGGGATACGGCATCCGCTACGACTACGGCATCTTCACGCAGTCGATCGACGACAACGGCGGCCAGCGCGAGGCCGCGAGCACCTGGCTGCGGCTGCACAACGTGTGGGAAACGCCGCGGTCGGATGCGCGCTACATCGTGCGGTTCGGCGGGCGCGTGATCGTCACGCACGAAGTAGGTGGGCAGGAGCGTTCGCGCTGGGTGGAAACGCAGGACATCCTCGCGGTGGGATTCGACCAGCTCGTGCCGGGCAATCGCTCGCCGACGGTGAATCACCTGCGGTTGTGGTCGGGACGCGCGCTGCAGCCGTTCCACATCGAGAATTTCAACTCGGGCGAATACGCGGCCGCGGTGCGCGACCAGGTCGACGCGAAGAATCTCTCGCGCGTGTTGTACCCGGACGATTCGACTCCGCAGGGCAAGGAGCTGCGCTTCAAGCAGCAGTACTTCTTCGTCAGCGCGAGCATGCAGGACATGCTGGCGACGCACCTGGCCGAGGACCGCACGCTCGAGGAGTTGCCGACGGCGCTCGCGGTGCAGTTGAACGATACGCATCCGACGCTCGCGATCCCGGAGCTGATGCGGCTGCTGGTGGATCAGTACGACATCGCGTGGGCGGATGCGTGGGAGATCTGCCGCAAGGTGTTCGGTTATACGAACCACACGCTGCTGCCCGAGGCGCTCGAGACCTGGCCGGTGGAGTTCTTCGAGCGGTTCCTGCCGCGGCACCTGGAGATCATCTACCGCATCAACGAGGAGTTCCTGCTCGAGGTCGAGAAACGCTTCAAGGGTGACGATGCGGCGAAGACGGCGTTGTCGATCATCGGCGAGCACCACGGGCGGCGGGTGCGCATGGCGCACCTGGCGGTAGTTGGATCGCACAAGGTGAACGGCGTCGCCAAACTACATTCGGACCTCATGAAGAAGACCATCTTCGCGGGTTTCGCGCGGATGTTCCCGGACCGGTTCACGAACGTGACGAACGGCATCACGGTGCGGCGCTGGCTGAAGCAGTCGAACGTGGGGTTGTCGCGGCTGCTGACGGAGCGGCTGGGCTCGGCGTGGGAGAACGATCTCGAGGAGCTCGAGCGGCTGCGCTGGGCGGCGGACGATCCGCATTTCCGCGGGCTGTTTCGCGACATCAAGCGGCAGAACAAGATCGCGCTGGCGGAGGAAGTGGATCGACGCACGGGCATCGACATCAGCGTGGATACGTTGTTCGACGTGCAGGTGAAGCGCATCCACGAGTACAAGCGGCAGCTGTTGAACATCCTGTACGTGATAACGCGATACAACCGGATCAAGGCAAAGCCGGACGAGCCGTGGGTGCCGCGCACGACGATGTTCGCGGGCAAGGCGGCGCCGGGGTATGTAATGGCGAAGGCCATCATCCGGCTCATCAACAATGCGTCGACGGTCATCAACCAGGATCCGGTGACGCTGACGAAGTTGAAGTGCGTGTTCCTGCCGGATTACGACGTGTCGCTCGCGCAGCTCATCATGCCGGCGGCGGATCTGTCGCAGCAGATCTCGACGGCGGGCATGGAGGCGTCGGGCACCGGGAACATGAAGCTCGCGCTGAATGGCGCGCTGACCATCGGCACGCTGGATGGCGCGAACATCGAGATACGCGATGCGGTGGGGCCGGAGAACATCTTCATCTTCGGCATGACGGCGGACGAGGTCGAGGCGCGGCGGGCGGATGGTTACCGGCCGCGCGAGATCGTGGCCGCGAATCCCGAGCTCGCCAGCACGCTCGACATGATCCGCAACGGCGCGTTCGGCGAAGGTAATCATGCGCGGCTCATCGTGGACCGGCTGACGTCGGACGGCGAGCCTTTCCTGGTGCTCGCGGATTTCGCGGCGTACTGCGAAGCCCAGGACCGCGTCGACGCTCTGTATCGCAACCACGAGGAATGGAGCCGCAAAGCCGTGCTGAACACGATGTCGATGGGCCCGTTCTCGAGCGATCGCAGCATCCGCGAGTACGCCGAAAGAATCTGGAAGATAAGGTCGGTGATGTGAATGGGGACAGATTTATTTATTGACGATAATCGTGGGTTACCTCATCGACGTTGCTCTCGTGTGGTTATCGTCAACAAATAAATCAGTCCCCATTCACCCAGCCGTTGTCGTCAATAAATAGATCTGTCCCCAAAGGAACGCTCCATTAAAGGCAAGCTGACAAAGTCGGAGATAGGCGCGCTGATCAGCGCGAGTCACCACGAGCCGCGCTCGCTGCTCGGGTACCACGAGTTCGCGCGTGCGGGAGACACGCCGCTGTGCGTCGTGCGCGTGCTCGAGCCGGGCGCGGAATCCGTCGCGGTGTTCTGGGAAGACGAGGGCGCCGACAAGGCCACCGAGCTCAAACGCATCCACGACGCGGGGCTGTTCGAGGGCAACATCCGCCATCGCCGTCCCGTGGTCCCGTACAAACTGCGCATTCGTTTCCAGGGCGGCCACGAAGTCGTCAAACACGATGCGTATTTCTTCTCGCACGAGCTCACCGACTTCGATCTCTATCTATTCGGCGAGGGCCGGCACTACAGCCTCTACAACAAGTTCGGCGCGCACCTGCGTGTCCGCGACGGCGTCGCGGGCACTCACTTCGCGGTCTGGGCGCCGAACGCCAAACGCGTGAGCGTGGTCGGCGACTTCAATCTCTGGGACGGCCGCAAGCACGCCATGCAGGCGCGCGGCAGCTCGGGCGTCTGGGAGCTGTTCGTGCCGGGCATCGGCGAGGGCGCAACCTACAAGTACGAAATCCGCACGCGTCGCGACGACATCCTGCTCAAGTCCGACCCGTACGGCTTCTTCATGCAGAAGCGGCCCGAGACGGCATCGATCGTCGCCTCTCTCGATGGTTACGACTGGGGCGATACCGCCTGGATGAACGCGCGCCCCAACACGGACTGGCGCCGCGCACCCATCAACATCTACGAAGTGCAGCTCGGCAGCTGGAAACACGCCTGGGATCGCAACCCGCCGTTCTACACCTGGCAGGAAGCCGCCGAGCACCTGATCCCCTACGTCGTCGACATGGGCTACACGCACATCGAGCTGATGGGGGTCGCCGAACATCCGTTCGACGGTAGTTGGGGCTACCAGGTCGTCGGTTACTACGCGCCCACCTCGCGTTACGGCTCGCCGAAGGACTTCATGTACTTCGTCGACAAGTGCCACCAGGCCGGCCTCGGCGTGATCCTCGACTGGGTGCCCGCGCACTTTCCGAAGGATTCCCACGGCCTCGCCGAATTCGACGGCTCCGCGCTCTACGAGCACGAGGACCGTCGCCTGGGCGAACACATGGACTGGGGCACCAAGATCTTCAACTACGGCCGCCACGAAGTTAAGAACTTCCTCGTCGCGAACGCGTTGTACTGGCTCGAGCGCTACCACATCGACGGCCTGCGCGTGGACGCGGTCGCCTCGATGCTCTATCTGGACTACAGCCGCAAGCCCGGCGAGTGGGTGCCTAACCAGTACGGCGGCCGCGAGAACCTCGCCGCGCTCGCGTTCCTGCGCGAGTTCAATACCGTTGCGCACGGCAATCATCCCGGCGTGCTGACGATCGCCGAGGAATCCACCGCATTTCCCGGCGTGTCGCGCCCGGTGCATCTCGGCGGCGTCGGCTTCAGCTTCAAGTGGAACATGGGCTGGATGAACGACACCCTGCATTACTTCGAGAAGGATCCGGTCTATCGCCGCCACGAGCACAACAAGATCACGTTCTCGTTCATGTACGCGTGGAGCGAGAACTTCGTGCTGCCGATCTCGCACGACGAAGTCGTGCACGGCAAACGTTCGCTGCTCGACAAGATGCCCGGCGACGAATGGCAGAAGCGGGCCAACTACCGTCTGTTCATGGCCTACATGACCGCACACCCCGGCAAGAAGCTCATGTTCATGGGATCGGAATTCGGCCAGTGGCACGAGTGGCGCGACCACGAGCAACTCGACTGGGGACTGCTCGCCAAACCAGAGCATCGTGGACTCTCGGACCTCACCCGCGAGCTCGCGGCTCTCTACCGCCGCCTGCCGCAGTTCCACGCCAGCGACTGCGACGCGGGCGGCTTCCGCTGGAGCGACCTGCACAACGCGGACGAAAGCGTGTTCGCATTCCTGCGCCAGGAGCACGGCTTCGCGCCCGTCCTCTGCGTGTTCAATGCGACGCCGGTGCCGCGCGACGACTACTGGTTAGGGGTGCCGGAACTCGGGCGTTACGAGGTCATTTTCGACTCCGATCACCCCGGCTTCGGTGGCTCCGGATTCGCGGGCACGGGCGGGTACGACGCGTTCGAGCACCAGGTCCACGGCTTCCCGTACGCGCTGCGCGTGCGCTTGCCGCCGCTCGCGGGTCTGTACCTCAAGCGGAGCGCTTGATGAAGGAGGGCTCGCCGGACCGGCTCGGCGCCACGTTCACGGGAAACGGCGTCAACTTTGCGATCCAGTCGCGCGCCGCGACGCGCGTGGACGTCTGCATCTACGACGCGAGCGGCGTGAACGAAACCGCGCGGCTCACGCTGCCCGGCCGCACCGGCGCGATCCATCACGGCTTCGTCGAGCAGGAGCTCGCGCGCGTCGGCACGCTGTACGGCATCCGCGTGCACGGGCCCTACGATCCGCGCGAGGGTTACCGCTTCAACGCGAACAAACTACTGCTCGATCCCTGGGCGCGCGACATCGTGGGCGAGCCCATGTGGGATCTGGCCATACTGGGCTACGACCCGACCGACCCCGAAGGATTGCGTCCCAGCCTCATCGACAGTGCTCCGGCGATGCCGCGCTGCCGCGTGATCGACGGCGTTTTCGACTGGAACGGCGACAAGCAGCCCGCGGTGCCGTGGCGCGACACCTTGATCTACGAGCTGCACGTCAAGGGTTTCACGCAGAAGCACCCGGACGTCCCTCCGGAATGGCGCGGCAAATATCTCGCGTTGACCGTCCCGGCGGTGCTCAATCACCTGAAGTCGATCGGCGTGACGGCGGTCGAATTGATGCCCGTGCATGCCTTCATGAGCGAAGGCTTCCTGACCGAACGCGGTCTGACCAACTACTGGGGCTACAACAGCATCGGCTGGTTCGCGCCCACGCGCCGTTACGCGGTGAAGGACCCGGTGGTCGAGCTCAAGCAGGCGGTGAAGGCGTTACACGCCGCGGGTATCGAGGTGATCCTCGACGTGGTTTACAACCACACGGCGGAGGGCAACGAGCTCGGGCCGACACTTTCGTACAAGGCCATCGACAACCGGGCTTACTACTTTCACCGCGCGGCCGACCGGCGCTTCTACGACGACGTTACCGGAGTCGGCAACACGGTGGCCTGCGATCACCCGATCGTGCAGGCGGACATCCTGGCGTCGCTGCGTTACTTCGCGGAGGAGTATCGCGTCGATGGATTCCGGTTCGACCTCGCAACCGTGCTCGGCCGCGATCGCTCCGGCTTCAACGCGAACTCGCCGTTTTTTGCCGCGCTGCGTGCCGACCCGGTGCTCGCCTACGTGAAACTCATCGCCGAGCCCTGGGACGTGGGCCTGGGCGGCTATCAACTCGGCAACTTTCCACCCGGCTGGTCGGAGTGGAACGACCGCTACCGCGACACGATGCGAGCGTTCTGGCATGGCGGCCGCAGGATGCTGGGCGGCTTCGCGGAACGTTTCGCCGGATCCTCCGACCTGTTCCGCCGCAACGGCCGCAAACCCAGCGCCAGCATCAATTTCGTGGCCGCGCACGACGGTTTCACGCTGCGCGACACGGTCTCGTACAACGAGCGCCACAACGAGGCCAACCTCGAGAACAACCGCGACGGTCACTCACACAACCAGAGCTGGAACTGCGGCGTCGAAGGCCCCACCGACGATCCGAAGATCATCGCGCTGCGCCGTCGCCAGGTGCGCAACCTGCTGACGACACTGTTCTTCTCGCAAGGCGTGCCGATGCTGCTCGCCGGCGACGAGCTGTACCGCACGCAGCAGGGCAACAACAACGCGTACTGCCAGGACAACGACATCAGCTGGGTGGATTGGACCGGACTCAAGGAGGACGACGGCCTGCTGCAGTTCGTGCGCGGCCTGGCCAGCCTCAGGCGCGAGTGCCCCGAGTTGCGCCGCGAGACCTTCCTCAAGGGCGCGATCCGCGCGAGTCACCGCGACATCTCGTGGTGGCACCCCGACGGTCACGAGATGGCCGACCACGAATGGAACAACCCCGATCTGCGGCAACTGGCGATCGGGCTCGGCGGCACGGCGGCGGAGCCGCACCTGATGTTGCTGCTGAATCCCACCGAACACGAATGCGAGTTCCGCGTGCCGGCCGTCGACTCGCGCGGCTGGGAAGTGATCATCGACACGGCGCATCCCGTCGGCATCGTGCCGGAGCTGCTGCTGCCCGCGGGGCCGGTCAAGGTCGGACCTTTCCAGACACTGGCGTTGCAACGTGGCAAGTGAAGAGCTCGCATCGCTCGAACCGCTGATCCAGCGCCTGGCGCGTGCGCGCGGCCTGGGCGACGCCTATCACTCCTATCTGGGCGAGCTCAAGCATTTCTCGCTCGCGACCAAGGCCGGCATCCTGCGCGCGATGCATTGCCGGCTCGACGATCCGGCCGTACTCGAAGCGGAAATCCGCGATTCGGAGGCCGCGCACCCCGTCGGGTTGTTAGGCGACGTCGTAGTGCTGCGCAATGGCGCGCGCGCCGCTCGCATCAACACGCCCGCCATCGAACAAAACGCGTTGCTCCGCTGGACCGTGCGCCTGGAGAAGGGCGGCGAGGTCCACGGCGAAGTGCGCGCGTGGGATCTGCCCGAACGCGGTTCGCATCAGCAGGACGGCCGCTGGTACGTGCTGCGCGACCTCGCGCTGCCCGAGGACCTGCCCACCGGCTATCACAAGCTCGAGCTCGACCTCGAATTCGCGGCCCCCGCTAGCTGCCCGCTCATCGTGACGCCGGAAAAGTGTTACGAGCCGCCGGAGCTCAAACGCGGTGACAAGCTCTGGGGCGTCGCGGTGCAGCTTTACACGCTGCGCTCCGATCACAACTGGGGCATCGGCGACTTCAGCGATCTCGCCGAGGTGCTGCGGCTCGCGGCGGCGGCTGGCGCGGGCTTCGTGGGAGTCAGCCCATTACACGCGCTGTTCCCCTCGGATGCGTCGCTGTACTCGCCGTATTCGGCTTCCAGCCGCCATGCGTTGAACGTGATGTTCATCGACGTCGGCGCCGTGCCCGAGGTGCAGAGCTCGGCGCGTGCGCGGGCGTTGATGGGCGATCCGGGTTTTCGCACGAGGCTGGCGGCGTTGCGCACCGCGAGCCACGTCGACTATCCAGCGGTCGCCAGCCTCAAGATGCCCGTGCTCGCCGCGGCCTTCGACCGCTTCAAGACCGAACACCTGCAACGTCACACCGCGCGCGCCGCTGCGTGTCGCGCTTTCCTGCGCGAGCGTGGCGAGACGATGCGCCTGCACATCCTGTTCGATGCGATCGACGGCCATCTGCGCCGCACGCTCGGCACCAGCGCTGGCTGGCACAACTGGCCGCCGGAGTATCGCAGCCCGCACAGCGAGGCCGTACGCCGCTTCGCGCGGGAACACGCGGACGAGGTCGATTTCCATGGCTATCTGCAATGGCTGGCCGCCGAGCAATTGGGCGCCGTGCGCATGCTCGCGCGCGACCTGGGTCTCGGCATCGGCCTCTACGGCGACTACGCCGTGGGCGTGAACGCCTCGGGCTCGGAGACCTGGTCGGATCAATCGCTGTATTGCACGGGCGCGGCCATCGGTGCGCCGCCCGATCCGCTCGGCATCGCCGGGCAGGAGTGGGGCATACCGCCGCAGGATCCGCGCGCGCTGCGGCGCGCCGCCTACGCGCCGTTCGTCGCGCTGCTGCGCGGCAGCATGCGTTACTGCGGCGCGTTGCGCCTCGATCACGTGATGGCGCTGTTCCGTCAATGGTGGGTGCCGCGCGGCATGAAGTCGGTGGACGGCGGCTACGTGCACTATCCACTCGAGGACCTGCTCGGCATCGTGGCGCTCGAGAGCCAGCGCCAGCAATGCCTCGTGGTCGGCGAGGACCTGGGTGTCGTCCCGGACGAGATCCGCCGCGCGCTGCCGCAGTTCGGCGTCTATCACTACAAGGTCGTCATGTTCGAACAGCGCAACGGCGAGTTCGTCGCGCCCGTGTCGTACGTGCGTCATGCGCTCGCCACGGTCACCACGCACGATCTGCCTACCTTGCACGGCTGGTGGAAGGGGCACGACATCGACATCTGGGAGCGGCTCGACTTCTATCCACAGCCGGAGGACGCCGCCCGTGCCCGGGAGCAGCGCATGTTCGAGCGGGAACGGCTGCTGCGTGCGCTGCGGCGTGAAAATCTCTGGCCCGAGGACGGCGACGGAGTGCCAGAATATTCCGCCGCGCTCGCGCGCGCCGTGCACGTGTTCCTGTGCCGCAGCCGCGCCGCGCTGGTCACGATTCAACTCGAGGACATGATCGGCATGCTGGATCCCGTCAACGTTCCCGGCACGAGTACGGAGTACTCGAACTGGACGCGCCGCATGACGATGAGCGCGCGCGAGATCTTCGCGCGCGACGACGTGCGCGAGCTCGCGGCCGCGATGTCCGCCGCGCGCAGGGAACCGGAGATGTTGATCGCATGATTTCGTTGCTGCAGTCCCTCATCTATACCGCGCAGCGCGCGGGCGGCGCGATCATGGCCGTATACGCGCAGGGATTCACCGTGAAGGAGAAGGCGGATGCCTCGCCCGTCACGGTCGCGGACGAGGCCGCGGAGAAGATCATTCTCGAGGATCTCGCGGTCATCGCGCCCGACGTGCCGGTAGTTGCGGAAGAGGCCGTGGCCGCGGGCAAGGTGCCGGTCATCGCGGAGCGGTTCTTCCTGGTCGATCCGCTCGACGGCACGCGAGAGTTCGTGAGTCATCGGGACGAATTCACCGTGAACGTGGCGCTGATCGAGGCGGGTGAGCCGGTGCTCGGCGTGGTCTACGCGCCCGCGCGGCACGAGTTGTACTGGGGTGACGTGCGCGCCGGGAAAGCGGGGCGCATCGATGCGGATGCCGACGGCACGATGCCTTCGTTCGGTACCCCGATCCGCACGCGGCCCGAGCCGGCCGGTGGCCTCACGGCCGTCGCGTCGCGTTCGCATCGCACGCCGGAGACGGACGCGTTGCTCGCCAACTACCCGATCAAGGAGTTCCGCTCGATCGGCTCGTCGCTCAAGTTCTGCCTGGTGGCGGCCGGCGAGGCCGACATCTATCCACGCATCGGCACGACGATGGAGTGGGATACCGCCGCGGGGCAGGCCGTGCTCATGGCAGCGGGTGGATGCGTCACGGATCTCGAGGGTGCGCCGTTCCGCTACGGCAAGCCGGGTTTCCGCAACGGCGATTTCGTCGCTCGTGGCGTCGCTCGTGGCGTTGCTCGTGGCGTCGCGCCGGGCCGCGCGACGTGAGCGACGCCCGACCGCGCGGCGCGGATTACGCGCGACTCGTCGCTGTGCCCGCGATCTGGGGCGGCACGTTCGTCGGTGGCAAGATCGTCGTCGCGTCGCTGACGCCGCTCATGGGTTCGTTCGCGCGGTACGTGGTCGCCTGCATCGCGTTGCTGGTCGCGGCGTTCGCGCTCGAAGGCGGTCTGCCGAAACTCACGCGCCGGCAGTGGATGGGCACGTTCGTGCTCGGCCTGTTCGGCGTATTCGCGTACAACCTGTTCTTCATGGGAGCGCTCGATCGGCTGCCCGCGAGCCGCGCCGCGCTGATCATCGCGCTGAATCCCGCCATCACGATCGCGATCTCGGCGCTGGCGCTGCGCGAAAGCCTGAGCCCGCGGCGCTGGCTGGGCGTCGTCATCGCGCTGCTGGGCGTGGCGATCGTCGTGTCGCGCGGCGACCTTCTCAGTCTCGCGTCCGGCAGCATCGGGGTAGGCGAGCTGCTGATGTTCGGCGCGGTGACGTCCTGGGCGCTGTACACCGTCGTCGGCCGCAAGGTGCTCGGTGGGTTGTCGCCGCTGGCGGCAACCAACTACGCGGCGCTCTGGGGCGCGGTGATGCTCGGCATCGTCTCCGCGCCGCAGTTCGCGACCCTCACGGCCGCGCACTTCGACTGGCGCGTGAACGTGTCGTTGCTGTATCTCGGCGTCTTCGGTACCGCGCTGGCCTTCGTGTGGTACTACACCTCGGTCAAACGCATCGGCGCCGGTCCTACCAGCATTTTCAACAACCTGGTGCCCGTGTTCGGAGTCGCGATCAGCGTGTTGTTGTTAGGTGAGCAACTGCTGGTCTCGATGCTGATCGGCGGAGCGGTTACGATTGCCGGCGTCATGATGGTGTCGAAAGCCTAGGAGGACGTATGTCCGTTCTAACCATCACTCCGCAGCTGCGCACGACGGATCTCGACGGCAGCATCCGGTTCTACACGGAGAAGGTAGGGCTCGAGCTCGCCTTCCGCCACGCGGATTTCTACGCGGGCATCCGTTCGAGCGGCGGCGCGTTTCATCTCAAGCAGGTGGACACTTCCGACCCATCGGTGCGATTCGTCAAGGACGGAGGGCACTTCGATCTGTACCTCGGTGTCGACGACGTCGACGCGTTCGCGGAGCAGTTGCGCGAGGCAGGCGTGGACCTGATCCAGCCGCCCGGCGATACGGACTGGGGCACGCGCGAGCTCGTGTTCGAGGACGACCAGGGACACACGATCTACGCCGGCATGCGCGCATGAAGATCCGGGAAATCGCCCCGGGCGAGATCGAGCCGCTCGTCCAGGTCTGGCTGCGCTCGGTGCGCGCGACTCACGAGTTCCTTTCCGAAGACGATATCCGCACGCTCGAGCCGCTGGTGCGCGAGCAGGTGCTGCCGAAGCTCGAAACCTGGGTGCTCTGTACGGAAGCCGACGAGCCCATCGGCTTCATGGTGCTCGGCGGCAACTCGCTCGAGGGTTTGTTCATCGATCCGGATCACATCGGTTGCGGAGGCGGCAAACTCATGCTGGCGCACGCGCGGAAGTTGAAGGGCTCACTCGTCGTGGATGTGAACGAGCAGAATCCCGCGGCGCTGGGGTTCTATCTCGCGAATGGATTCGAAGTCATCGGACGCTCCCCGACGGATACCGCGGGGCGTCCGTTTCCGCTGATCCACCTGCGAGAAGTGGTGGGAGACGCATAGATGTTGCTGGCGGAACTGGCGGCGATACTGCTCGTTGCGGAGCCCGATACCGCGATCGCGACCGAACGGATGGCCGAGCTCAAGGCCGAGGTTTCGCGCGCGGAAATGCAGTGGTCGGGCGCGGCGCCGAAGCGCTACTCCTACACGCTGAAAAGCGGCGGCGCCTTCGGGTACACGACATACCTGATACGCGTGGAAAACGGCAGATGCACCGCGAAGTCGCGTTACACGTGGGAAAGGCCTGGGCCGTGGAAACCCGATAAATGTGGAGGCCACACTGTCGCCGAACTGTTCACCGAAATTCGACGATTGCTCGAACTCCCGATGGATCGGATCGAGTGGGAATCCGATCCGGCGTTTGGATTTCCGGTGAAGGCGAGGTTGGAGCCCCACACCGAAGAGACGGACACGTCCTCGTATTTCGAAATCAGCAACTTCCGGGCGCAAAAGCGATGACGAAGACGCGTGAGGGCTGACCCCTTTTGCTAGGAAACGGGGGCTGCCCCCAATTCTCCGTACAGTCGCACCATGTTCTCCAGGTGTTGCTTGAGCACCGGGTAGTTAGTTATCCGCATCGGAATGTCGAACACCTTGCCGTCCGCGGCATGCACCTCGAGCACGCGGTCCGAATCGCGCTCCACTAGCGAACGGATGTCCTCCCAGCGCATCGCGCCGACTCGCAACTGGCCAAAGCGCCTGCCGGGGGCGCGCGACAACATGCCCGTCGTATCGCAGCGCACCGAGAAGCTGCGCATCAGGGACAGTGCCGCAAAAGCCACGGCGAACGCGCCCGCCACGGCGGCGACCACCCAGGGATTGAAGGGTTTGCCGAGCAGGAACGCCACGGGGCTCTTGAGGCCGTCGGCGACCGCGAACAGGCATACCGCGGTAGCGATCACGCCGGCCGCGGCGGTGAGGACCATCGGCACGAGCGGCACGTGAAATTCCAGTACGGGATCGCGCGGCCGCGCGCCGCGATCGCGATGCGTCGCCAGTTCGCGCGCGATTTCCAGCATCTCCGGCGTGCTCAGGCGTTGCTTCAATTGTGCGAGCTCGGCCCGGGTCTTCTCGTCGGTCGCCTCCGACATCGCGCGGTCGATGTCGTTCAGCAGCTGTTTGTGCTCCATGGGCGGTTCGGTCATCACCGAGAGTATCGCCGAATTCGTCTCCTTTGTTGGGCGGCGCTACACTCGGCACGTCATGACGCACGAACGGGTAAACACCTATACGCACTGGATCGGTGGAAACGCCGTGGCCGGCAATTCCGGTCGCGCCGCCGATGTCTTCAATCCCTCTCTGGGCATCGTGGCCTCGCGCGTCGCGCTCGCTTCGGAAACGGAAGTCGATGAGGCGGTGCGTGCCGCGCGTGCGGCATTTCCCGTGTGGGCCGCGACGCCCGCGCTGAAACGCGCGCGGATCCTGTTCCGGTTCAAGGAAATCCTCGAGCAACGCCGCGCGGAGCTCGCGACGCTGATCGCCTCCGAGCACGGCAAACTCGTGAGCGACGCGGCGGGCGAGGTCACGCGCGGGCTCGAAGTGGTGGAGTTCGCCTGCGGCGCGCCACACCTCACGAAGGGCGAATTCGCGGACAACGTCGGGAGCGGCATCGACAGTTACAGCCTGCGTCAGCCGGTGGGCGTCGCGGTCGGCATCACGCCGTTCAATTTCCCGGCGATGGTCCCGATGTGGATGTTCCCCGTCGCGCTCGTGTGCGGAAACACGTTCATTCTCAAGCCTTCGGAGCGTGATCCGGGCGCCGGATTGCTGCTCGCGAAGTGGCTGGCGGAGGCGGGGCTGCCGCCCGGTGTGTTTAACGTCGTCAACGGCGACAAGGTCGCGGTCGACGCGTTGCTGCGGCACCCGCAGGTGGACGCCGTGAGTTTCGTCGGTTCCACGCCCATCGCCGAATACGTGCAGCGTGAAGGCACGGCGCACGGCAAACGAGTGCAGGCGCTCGGCGGCGCGAAGAATCACCTCGTGATGTTGCCGGACGCGGACGTGAACCTGACGGCCGATGCATTGCTGGGCGCGGCGTACGGCTCGGCCGGCGAACGTTGCATGGCGATTTCGGTCGCGGTCGCGGTCGGGGATGCCGCCGCGGACAGACTCGTCGCGGCGCTCGCGGATCGCGTGCGCAAGCTGCGCATCGATCAGTCGCAGAACGGCGATGCGGACATGGGGCCGCTCATCACCGCGGCGCACCGCGAGCGCGTGTGCGGATACATCGACGCCGGCGTGCAGGAGGGCGCGCAGCTCGTGATCGACGGCCGCGGCTTCAAGCTGTCCGGATACGAGCGGGGCTTCTTCCTCGGCGGTAGTTTGTTCGACCGCGTGCAGCCGGGCATGCGGATCTATCGCGAGGAGATCTTCGGGCCGGTGTTGTGCGT
>JAEYUC010000032.1 GCA_023433705.1 Pseudomonadota bacterium | reverse complement strand
CCTTTGATGGGACCAGATTGTGGCTAACCTCCTGCGCCATGAACAGCTTCATATGCGAAACGTGTGGAATCCAGTTCGCGCCGAGCCCCACCGCGCCGGTCGCCTGCCCCATCTGTGAAGACGAGCGTCAATACGTCGGCTGGAACGGCCAGCGATGGACGACGCACGAGGCGCTTGCCGCGACGCATACGCTGCGGATCGAAGACGACGCAGGGCTGCTCGCATTCGCGATGTCGCCCGGCTTCGCGATCCCGCAACGCATGCTGCTGTTGCCGACGGAAGCCGGGAACATTCTGTGGGAAAGCCTGAGTCTCGTGACCGACAAGGCAGTGCAGGCGCTGCGCGATCGGGGCGGCGTGGATCGCATCGTGATCTCGCATCCGCACTTCTACGCGTCGATGGTCGAGTGGAGCCAGGAGCTGGGAAACGTGCCGATCCTGCTGCACGCGGCCGACCGCATGTGGGTTCAGCGGCCGTCGCGCAACATCGAACACTGGCACGGCGACATCCTGTCGCTCGGTGGCGGTGTGACGCTGCTGCGGACCGGCGGGCACTTTCCCGGCAGCACCGCGCTTCACTGGGCAACGGGGCCGCGCGAACGCGGCGCGTTGTTCGTCGGCGATTCGCCGCATGTGGCCGCGGACCGGCGCAGCGTCAGCTTTTTCTACAGCAATCCGAATTTCATTCCGATGCGGCCTTCCGAAGTCCACCGGATGAGGGCCCTGCTCTCGCAGGTCGATTACGACGACGCGTACGGGTTCAGTTGGGGACGGAACATCATGGGTGGCGCGCGTGCGGCGGTGGATGCTTCCTTTGATCGCTATCTCGCGATGGTGAGTGGCTAACTTATTGGATGTAGGGAGAGTTATGGGGAGGACGATCTACGTGAATTTGCCGGTGGCGGACCTGGCGGAAAGGTTCGGCGGCGGCGTGGGAGAGATTACTCGCCCGCTACGCGGACTCGCCCTTCGCCGGATATGGGTGGATCTGCTGGACTAAACCCATCAGCCGGCTCAGGGCCCAACGCGCTACGCGCGTTGGTTCCACGCGGGGTGAACGGTTGCGCTTGGTCTTGCGTGGTGCCCGCGTGGTCGAAGTCGCCGACCACAACCTTGTATTGGCCTGAAGCACTTCGGGGCTGGCCGGGTGGGCCAATTGAAATGAAAAGGCCCGGTCAACGAGGACGTTGACCGGGCCTTTTCATTTCAATATGGCGCGCCCGGAGAGATTCGAACTCCCGACCACCTGGTTCGTAGCCAGGTACTCTATCCAGCTGAGCTACGGGCGCGCGGCTCAAAATTGAGGGCGCGCATCCTACCACAACGCATTTCCGGCTCGGGAACAAAGATAACCCGATAAGAAACAACAGCTTGCGCAGCGCGCAGGCCTCGGCGACCGGGATGATGGAGGCTCGCCGGGGGGCCTGGCGCGCCATTACAGAGCGTACGGGGTCCGGAGCCAACGGACTCTGCCCTCATGCCGGCTTCCCTGCCCGAAGCCTGGAGTAGTTAGAACTAGGTCCCATTGAACCGCCACACGTGTGGGCAACGTCCCGCGCGTCACTCGGATGCCGCCTACAAGACGCAAATGGTCCCGTTGTTACCATCCTCGCCCTTTTTCCATCCGTAATTCCGAGGGCTCCTGCGATGGCTGATGCCACGTTGTCGAACGTACTCAAGAAAAGTGGCAGGGAGATCCAGGTGAGCTGGACGCGCGACCTGGCGAGCGCCGCGCCGGTCAGCAAGGGACGCATCACGCCGCTCGAGCTCGAGCAGCAGACGGGCGAATTCCTGAAGCTGCTGACCGACGCGGCCGAGCACGCGAAGTCCTCGGACATCTCCGCCAGCGGCTTCAAGCCGCTGCGCGAATTCCTCGAAGGCGTCTCGCGTTCGCGCGTGACGCAGGGGTTCACGTCCGACGAGACGGCCGCGTTCATCTTCTCGTTCAAGAAACCGCTGTTCGCCGCGTTGCGCGCGGAAGCCGGCAAGGATGCGGATACCCTCGCCGACCAGGTGTGGAAGGCCACCGAGCTGCTCGACGCGCTCGGCATGCACACGGTCAAGACGTTCCAGAAATCCCGCGAGGAAGTGATCAACCGGCAGCAGCGCGAGATGCTCGAGCTCTCGACTCCGGTCGTGAAACTCTGGGAAGGCATCCTGGCGCTGCCCATGATCGGCACGCTCGACTCCGCCCGCACGCAGGTCGTCATGGAAAACCTGCTGCAGAAGGTCGTGGAGACGGGGGCGCAGATCGCGATTCTCGACATCACGGGCGTGCCCACGGTCGACACGCTGGTCGCGCAGCACCTGCTCAAGACGGTGACCGCGCTGCGGCTCATGGGCGCGGAATGCATCATCTCGGGCGTGCGGCCCCAGATCGCGCAGACGATCGTGCACCTCGGCGTCGACCTGCAGGGCGTGACCACCAAGGCGAATCTCGCCGATGCGCTGGCGCTCGCGCTCCGCCGCACCGGCAACAAGCTGAACCCGCACTGATGGAGAGAATTCCCATCCTGCGGATGGGCGAGTTCCTGCTCGTCACCATCCAGGTCGACATGCACGACAAGCTCGCGCTGCGACTGCAGGACGACCTGTCGAACGCGATCCAGCGCCACACGAGCCGCGGGGTGCTGATCGACATCTCGGCGCTCGAGATGGTGGACTCGTTCATCGGCCGCATGGTCTCCGACATCTCGGGCATGGCGAAGATCCTCGGCGCGGAAACGGTGCTGGTCGGGATGCAGCCGGCGGTCGCGATCACGCTCGTCGAGCTCGGATTGTCGCTGACCGGCGTCTCCACCGCGCTCAACGTGGAGCGCGGCATGACCTTGCTGCGCCAGAAGATAGACAGCGATGGCGCCCATGACCTCGCAGACTAGTGGCGCGGCACCGCTCAGATCGGAGCACGACATCGTGCGCGCGCGCCAGGTCGTGCGCCGGCTCACGCAGGAGATGGGTTTCTCGCTGGTCGACCAGACGAAGATGGTCACGGCGGCGAGCGAACTGGCGCGCAACGCGCTCGTGTACGGCCGGGGCGGCGAGATGAGCTGGGAGATGATCAACGGCATCGAGCGCCGCGGCCTGAAGCTCGAGTTCGCGGACCAGGGTCCCGGCATCCCCGACCTCAAGCTGGCGCTGACGGATGGATGGACGTCCGGCAGCGGCCTCGGAATGGGGCTTTCCGGGGCGAAACGGCTCGTGAACGAATTCGACATCGACACCAAGGTCGGCGGCGGCACGCGCGTCACCATCGTCCGATGGAAATGAGGAAATGGATACCGCCGTGAAAATCCGGGGCGTCAACGCGCAGCAGCGCTTCGTCATCGACGAGGAGAGCAAGGTCGGCGAAGCAAGGCGTGCCGCGCAGGCGCTCGCGTCCTTCGCTCTCTCGGCGGAGCTCGCCGGCAAGGTGGCGATCGCGGCGACCGAGCTCGCGCGGAACCTGCTGTTGCACGCGCGCGCGGGCGAGCTGCTCATGCAGCGGCTCGACGACGGCGATCACACCGCCATCGAACTACTTTCGATCGATCGCGGCCCGGGCATGCGCAACGTCGCGTTGTGCATGGAGGACGGCTATTCCACGGCGGGCACGCTCGGCGCCGGTCTCGGGGCGGTGCGCCGACTCGCCGGTGAATTCGACATCCACTCCACGCCAGGCCAGGGCACGATCGTGCTCGCGCGTTTCGGAGACATCCTGCCGCTGCGTTTCGGCGCCGTCAGCGTCCCCGTGGAAGGCGAGCTCGAATGCGGAGATACGTGGCATCTCGAGCACCGCGGCGATGAGACCGCGCTCCTCGTCGTCGATGGGCTCGGTCACGGCCCATTTGCCGCCGAGGCCGCGCGCGCGGCCGCCGGCGCCTTCGAAGCCGCGCCTTTCGAGCAGCCGCAGGACGTGATGGCGCGCGCCAACGGACCGCTGTCGAAGACGCGCGGCGCCGCCGCCGCTTGCGCGCGGCTTTCCGGGAATCGGGTCAGCTACGCGGGCGTCGGCAACATCTCGGGCGCACTCGTCTCGCATGAGAAATCGCAGGGACTCGTCTCGCACAGCGGCACGCTCGGCGTCAATCAAAAGCGCGCGCAGCAATTCGAATACACACGCGATCGCGGCGCCTTGCTCGTCATGCACACCGACGGGATTTCCGCGCGATGGGATCTCAAGAACCGTCCCGACGTGCTCGTCCGCCATCCCGCGATCATCGCGGCGATGCTCTATCGCGACCACGCGCGGGGCCGCGACGACGTCACGGTGGTGGTGGTCGCGTGAGCGATCTGCAGGCACAACTCGCGGCACGCGAAGCCGACATCGTCGCGCTGCGCGAGGAGCTCGAGGAAACCAACAAGGGCGTGGTCGCGTTGTACGCGGAGCTCGACGACAAGGCCGCGCAGTTGCGCGCCGCGAACGACCTCAAGAGTCGCTTCCTCTCGTACATGAGTCACGAGTTCCGCACGCCGCTCACGTCGATGACCAGCATCTCGAACATCCTGCTGCAACGACTCGACGGGCCGCTGACGCCCGAACAGGTGAAGCAGGTCGAGTTCATACGCGGCTCGACGCGCGAGCTGACGGAGATGGTCAACGACCTGCTCGATCTCGCGAAGGTGGAAGCCGGCCGCATCACCATCTCTCCCGAGTGGTTCGAGATGGTCGACCTGTTCGCCGCGCTGCGCGGCATGTTCAAGCCCATCGCAGCATCGACGTCCGTGGCGCTGGTGTTCGACGAACCCGAGGGCGAGATCCGGATGTTCACGGACGACAAGAAGCTGTCGCAGGTCCTGCGCAACTTCATTTCCAACGCGCTCAAGTTCACGCCCGAAGGCGAAGTGCGCGTCTCGGCGCGGGTGCTCGACGACGGCTTCGTCGAGTTCGCGGTCGCCGACACGGGCATCGGGATCGCGCCCGAGCACATCCCGCATCTCTTCACGGATTTCATGCAACTCGACGTAAAGCTGCAAAGGCGTCTGCGCGGTTCGGGGCTGGGCCTGTCGCTGGCCCGCAAGTTCGCGCATCTGCTCGGCGGGCGCGTCGGCGTCGAAAGCGAGCTCGGCAAGGGGTCGCGCTTCTGGGTCACGTTGCCCATGCGCTTCGATCCCGATCTCGTCGTACAGGAGGTGACATGAGATCGCTTCCCACTCAGATCACGAATCAAAAGCTGCTGGTCGTCGACGACAATCCGGCGTCGCTGTATTCGACGTCGCGCATCCTGCGCGCCGGAGGCTTCGAGGTCATCGAGGCGAGCACCGGCAAGGATGCGCTCGCCGCGGCGGAGAGCGCCGACATCGGCCTGATCGTGCTCGACGTCAACCTGCCCGACATCGACGGGCTCGAGGTCTGCCGGCGCCTGCGCGCGCGCACCTCCACCGCCTATCTACCCATCGTGCACCTGACCGCCACGGCGGTGAAGTCCGTCGACATGTCGCTCGGCCTCTCCGCGGGCGGCGACAGCTACCTGACGCACCCGGTCGAGCCGCAGGTGCTGATCGCGACGGTCCAGGCGCTGCTGTTCGCGCGCCAGGCGGACGTGATGAAACGCACGACGGATGCGCGCTTCCGCACGATCTTCGAGCTGGCCTCGAGCGGCATCGCGTTGCTCGACGAGCACCTCGTCTACCAGGACGTCAATCCCGAGTTCTGCCGCCTCACGGGCCGCGAACGCGATGCGATCGTCGGAAAGAGGTGCGTCGATCTCATCGCACCCGGGCACGAAGTGATGTGCTCCAAACTACACGAGATACTCGCGGACGGCGGCCGGTGGGAAGGCACGATGCCGGTCGCGCGGCCGGACGGGAGCGTCGTCGACGTCGAATGGCGCCTGATCGCGGAGAACGGCCACGGAGTCCGCATCGCGATCGCGACCAACGTCACGGAGCGCGAGAAACTCCTGGAGAGCGAGCGCGCGGCGCGCACGGAGGCCGAGCGCAGCAACCGGCTCAAGGACGAGTTTCTCGCGACGCTGTCGCACGAGCTGCGCAATCCGCTCAATGCGATGCTCGGCTGGGCGACGGTGCTGCGCCGCAAGAACGTCACGCCGCAGATGCTCGAGCAGGGCCTCGAAGCCATCGACCGCAACTCGCGCGTGCAGAGCCATCTCATCGGCGACCTGCTCGACTTCGCGGGCATCCGCTTCGGCAAGATGCGTGTCGACTTCGATGCGATTCCTCCCGCGCGCGCGGTGAAGGCGGCGGCGGAAGTCGTCGCGACCCAAGCGCAGAACAAGGGCGTGGAAATCCACCTGCACGTGACCGACAGCGAGGCGCACGTGCAGGCCGACGAGTCCCGCCTGCAGCAGGTGGTCTGGAACCTGCTCAGCAACGCGATCAAGTTCACGCCGCGCGGCGGCCGCATCGACCTGCGCGCGTCGGTGGTCGACGGGAACTACGAAATCTCGGTGTCCGACACGGGCCGTGGGATCAGCCCCGACTTCCTGCCGCAGATATTCGAACGATTCAGCCAGCAGGAATCGGGCACGGGCAAGAGTTTCGCGGGCCTCGGCATCGGCCTCACCATCGTCAAGCACCTGGTCGACATCCATCACGGCACGATCGACGTGCGCAGCGAAGGCGTCGGCAAGGGCGCGACGTTCCGCGTGCGCCTGCCGCTCACCGACAAGCGTCCGAGCGAGCTCGCGTCCGACCAGAGCATCCGGCTCAAGCGCGTGAACGTCCTCGTCGTCGAGGACGATCCCGACGCGCGCGCGCTGATCGTGCGCATCCTGTCGGACGCGGGGGCGCATGTTCTCGATGCGTCGAATGCCGAGGCGGCGATGAAACAGATCGGCTCCACCGTGCCGGACGTGCTGGTCAGCGACATCGGCATGCCGCAGCTCGACGGCTACCAGATGCTGCGCAACCTGCGCACGGCCGGTTTCGATGCGAAGCGCCTGCCCGCCATCGCGCTCACTGCGTTCTCGCGCATGCAGGATCGCGACGACGCGCTCGCGGCCGGATTCCAGGTGCACTTGGCGAAGCCGGTGCGCGCCGAGGCGCTCATCGCCGCGGTCGCCAACCTGATGAAGGACCGGGTCGCCCGAAATTGACGGCCCGTCAGCCCCGCCTTGACTCTGGACCAAGGTCCATAGTTTAGGATGCTCCCCGGAGGTCATCATGGACTCGATGGGGATCGGAAAAGTCGCGAAACGCGCCGGTGTCAGCATCGACACGGTCCGGTACTACGAGAAGGCCGGGCTGCTCGCCCCCGCGGCGCGTCTGCAATCCGGCTATCGCCGGTACGGCGACCTGCAGCTCCAGCGCCTGCGTTTCATCCGCCGCGCCCAGGAGCTGGGATTTTCGCTGAAGGACATCCGCGACCTGCTGGGGCTTTCGCGCCAGCGTGACGTCGCGCGCGTGAAACGCGCGGCCCAGTCGAAGCTCGCGGACATCGACCGGCGCATCGCCGCGCTCATGGCGGTGCGCGATGGGCTGTCGAACCTGGTCGAGGCCTGCCCCGGTCACGGCTCGGCGGCCGACTGCCCCATTCTCAAGGCCCTGGGCGAGGAAGAGTCCGGCGAGGAGGAAGTATCGTGAGCCCACACGAGCACTCGCACGAAGATTCTCACGGGCACCACCCTCACGACGGTCACGGTCAATGTCATGCGCACGCGAATGCGGCGCACGCGAAGTCGGCCGCGCCTGCGCGGGCGCAGCCCGCCGGGACTATCTACACCTGCCCGATGCATCCCGAGATCCGGCAGCCGAAGCCCGGTTCGTGTCCGATCTGCGGCATGGCGCTCGAACCCCTGCATCCGACGACCGAACACGACGACAGCGAACTGCGCGCCGTGCGCCGCAGGTTCTGGATCGCGGCCGGGCTCGCCTTGCCGGTGGTCGTCATCGCGATGCTTCCGCATGTCTTCGATCTGCACTGGCCGCCCGCCACCGCGCGGATCATGCGGTTCGTGGAGATGATCCTGACCGCGCCGGTCGTGTTCTACGCCGGCGCCGACTATCTACGCCGCGGCTGGGTTGGCGTGACCCATCGATCACCGAACATGTACACGCTGATCGGACTCGGCGTGCTCGTCGCGTTCGCCTACAGCGTGGTCGCGACGCTCGCGCCGCAGTGGTTCCCGGTCGAGATGCGCGACGATCACGGCGCGGTCGGCGTGTACTTCGAAGTCGCTGCAGCCATCATCGCGCTCGTGCTCGCCGGCGAGTGGCTGGAGCTCGGCGCGCGCGGCCGCACGAGCCAGGCCATCCGCCAACTGCTCGAGCTCGCGCCGCGCACCGCGCGCCGCGTGCGCGCGGACGGCGCCGAGGAAGACGTGCCGCTCGACGACATCCATCCCGGCGATCGCGTGCGAATCCGGCCCGGAGAGAAAGTACCAGTCGATGGACGCGTGCTCGAAGGCCGCTCGGCCTTCGACGAGTCGATGCTGACCGGCGAGCCACTGCCGGTCGACAAGGGACCGGGCGATCGCGTCGTGGGCGCGACGTTGAACCAGACGGGATCCGTGCTCGTGGTCGCCGAGAAAGTCGGCGCGGAGAGCCTGCTCTCCCAGATCGTCGCGCTCGTCTCGGAGGCGCAGCGCAGCCGCGCGCCCTCGCAGCGGCTCGCCGACGCGGTGGCCGCGTGGTTCGTGCCGTCGGTCATTGGCATCGCAGCCCTCACCTTCTTCGCGTGGTGGATCTGGGGTCCGGCGCCAAGCCTGTCGTATGCGATCGTCAACGCCGTCGCCGTGCTGATCATCGCCTGTCCGTGCGCGCTGGGTCTCGCGACGCCCATTTCGATCATGGTCGCGAGCGGCCGCGGCGCGCAGCTCGGCGTGTTGTTCCGCGACGCGAGCGCGATCGAAGGCATGCGCACGATCGACACCCTGGTGGTCGACAAGACCGGCACGCTGACTCTCGGGCGGCCGCGATTGCGCGAGGTGCTCGCGACAGACGAC
>JAEYUC010000106.1 GCA_023433705.1 Pseudomonadota bacterium | reverse complement strand
ATGCGGGCAGGCTGGGATCGCTCGATGGAGCATCTGGGTCGGTTGTGACGCGGCGACCTTTCATGTCGTCTAACGATTGAGTTGAGCGGCGCGCACGCCGGTGTATGAGCTTGGCACTTTATCCCTCACGCGTCCGCTCGAACGAGGTGTTAGAACGCACACGCCTGAGTTCTCCGAAGCTGATTCAGTCTCTTGGCACTTCATATCTGGCGCTCCGCGCCCATCCGTGACAACAAATCGAAGGGCGCTTTCCGAGGCTGATGCGCAGGATGCCGCCGAGAAGCCAGCGGCGCAACACCGCTTACCTTAACCGCCTGAACCGCTGAAGCGCAGGCGCTGGCTGAGACAAGGATGGTGCTTCGCCGCAACCTACTAGACCGGACTTGCGATTGATCTCGGGGCTCGGTCGAGCGGCGCTTCCGAGCAGATGACGTTGATGCTGCCTACTTGGACGAACCGCCAGGTGGATTGCGCCGCTTGATCGAAGAGCGAGAATCACACAGCTCTTCGTCTTTGGGATTTGTGCGTTCTAACGGTTGAGTTGAGCGGCGCGCACGCCGGCAATTGCGAGTGGCACTTTATCCCTCACGCGTCCGCTCCAACGATTTGTTAGGCGGCTCGTCGCACTTGGCGTCTAAGAGCGCGAGATCTGCTTTTGCGTCCTGGGTCACTCGCGTCGCGACGACAACAAACTGCCGATCATTGGCAGGTAACGCTCGATTTGCGAGCCCGGGCGATGTGTATTGCAGAGTAACCATCACCCATTCGGTGTTGGTAGGAGCTGCCCAGAAGCGAACACGTCGATGCAGTAGACGCGCTGGGTCGCTCGATGCATCAGGGACCGTTTCCCAATCCCGTTGGGGCCAATAGCAGGGCCGCCACTTCGAAAAGATGCGAGCGTAGTGCGTTAGCGCCGAGGAACCGGGGTACTTCTCGTTCAGAAAGAAATGGTCCTGCTCTGCCAACCCAGGCTGAAGCGCCACGTGCTCAGGCTCGAGCGCCCCTGTGGGCACCGGGAACCTCAATGGGTCCGATGCGTGGGCAGAGCTGACGCAAAGTGTTGAGAAGGCAATGAGAAGTGTGCGCACGCAGAGCCGCCTAACGATTGAGTTGAGCGGCGCGCACGCCGGCAATAGCGATTGGCACTTTATCCCTCACGCGTCCCCTCGAACGAGGTGTTAGGCGGCAATGCGCTAGATGGTGCGTCATGAAATTCCCCCGACCTTAGCTAATGCGCGCTGCCCAACCACCGTAGCTACCCGCTTCCATTCTGAACCGGTGATGGGGCGGCGCCCAGCAGCGTGCCACTCATTGCGCCATTCGGCATATACCGCGTCGCGCAAGTCAGGCCTAGCGTCGTTGTATCCGAAGTGAATGCCGCACGAGGGGCAAATCTCGTGCGAGGACATGCCGTCCTGCCACGGCAAGAAGTCGAGAGTGGCTTCGCAAACGGGGCACAGCGCTTGGGGCACGGTCTGCCGCCTAACGTTTGAGTTGAGCGGCGCGCGCGCCGACGTCTGAGCTTGGCACTTTATCCCTCACGCGTCCGCTCGAACGATTTGTTAGACCTCACAGGAGCTCGCCTCGTGCGCTCTCTGGGATTAAATTCGCATGCCGCCTGTAGATCGGATACAGCAAGTGATCTCCGAGATCGGAGGCCATGTGCCCTACCGCCCTCTTGAACTTACGAAGCTCTTCGTCAGGTTCAATCGACTCGGCCTTGCGTAGGAGTTCGAAAAGCTTGGTTTCGAAGTCCGCGCAAAGCGCTAGCACTTCGCGAGCCAGAGGCTCACTACTAAAGAGATTGCCCGGCGATTCCGCCGTGGTCCGTCGCTTGGCCGGAAGGTCACCAGGACCATCATCGAGCACGGTCAGCTGCACCACGTCTCCCTGACCGAGCTTGATCTCAGGCCAGGATACAAAAACCGTTTCCGTCTCTTTGCTTGTTTCGTGGCCCTCGACTCGCAGTGTGGCGCTACGCGACTGCTCCTTCGGCCTGTACGCCAAATTTAGGTGTGCGCTGAGATAGCCGGCTCCATCAAGCGAAGCCACATACTGAGAGGACCCATTTAGAACTGCGGCGATGCGCATGCCTTCTTCCTGTGAGGTCTAACGGCTAAGCTCAGCGGCGCGCACGATGCGGCCCGGGCTTGGCACTTTATGGTGGGCGCGTCCGCTGCAGCGTGGTGTTAGAGCGCACATGCCGTTCCTTCCCGAAGCAGATTGAGTCCTTTGCCACTAACTTCTCAGGCGGATGGCCCACATCCGCGTCGCGGATCGAAGGGCGCTCGCCGAAGCTGAGAAGAAGGATGCCTCCGAGAACCCAGCGGCGCAACCACGCTTACCTTAACCCTTTGATCAAGCGGCCCGCGGCCTGGACTGGACTTGCGATTTATCTCGATGGCTCGCTCAAGCGATGCTTCCGACTCAATGAGTCCGGCCGGCTGACCCGTGCGCCACCGCGATGATTGGGCGCCGCGGCATCGAAGGGCTGAATCTCGCGACGCGCTCAACACTGACGAAGAGATTTGTGCGGTCTAACGATTGAGCTCAGCGGCGCGCACGCCGATGTATGAGCTTGGCACTTTACCTTTCACGCGTCCGCTGCAGCGAGGTGTTAGAACGCACACGCCTGAGTTCTCCGAAGCTGATTCAGTCCCTTGGCACACTCTCTCTGGCGCTTCGCGCCCATCCGTGACACCAGATCGAAGGGCGCTTGCCGAAGCTGCTTCGCAGGATGCCGCCGCTGAACCAGCGGCGCAACCACGCTTACCTTAACCGGTTGGATCACCACAGGCGGGCCGCCAGCCGCTGGATCGGGGATTGCCTGGCCGCGACATTGACCGGACTTGCGATTTATCTCGGGGGCTCGGTCGAACATTGCTTCCGACCTGCTGAACTGTCCACTTGATCGGTGCGTTTCCGCGATGCCGGGGCGCCGCGGCAACGAAGGGCGAACGCTCGCGTTGAGCTCCACTTTGAACGGAAAGAATTGTGCGTTCTAACGGTTGAGTTGAGCGGCGCGCGCGCCGGTGCATGAGCTTGGCACTTTATATATCACGCGTCCGCTCGAACGATTTGTTAGGCGTCATTACCACGTCGCTCCTCGGCATGCTTCGACTCTCGCCCAGATGTCCGTGCTGCTACTCTTCCAGACGCCACCCAAGAGATGGCGAAACTTGGGGTTCCGACGCGACTCATTCTCAATGCGGTCGATAAAGAGCGACCCATAGTCATCGATGAGATCTTCAAGAGGGCCCGCAGCCAGAACACCTACAACTTCGGCAGGAGGATCGAGCTCGAGAATTCGAAGTATCGCCTTCCAAGCATCCTCCGCCTCGGCGTTTTCCTCCCCACCAAGGATGCTCATGAAGCGTTCGACCGTCCACCAGAGTGGATGGTCACCCCGCAACAGGTTGGGGTCTTGCTGGGCCTCGACGTAGGCTCGGGCCCATTCGTCGATATCTTGTGACGACCGCGCCATGACGCCTAACGGCTAAGCTCAGCGGCGCGCACGATGCGGCCTGGGCTTGGCACTTTATGGTGGGCGCGTCCGCTGCAGCGTGGTGTTAGAGCGCACATGCCGATCCTTCCCGAAGCCGATTGAGTCCCTTGCCACTAACTTCTCAGGCGGATGGCCCACATCCGCGTCGCGGATCGAAGGGCGCTCGCCGAAGCTGAGATGAAGGATGCCCTCGAGAACCCAGCGGCGCAACCACGCTTATCTTAACCCTTTGATCAAGCGGCCCGCGGCCTGGACCGGACTTGCGATTTATCTCGATGGCTCGCTCAAGCGATGCTTCCGACCCATTGAGTCCGGCCGGTTGAACCGTGCGCCACCGCGATGATTGGGCGCCGCGGCATCGAAGGGCTGAATCTCGCGACGCGCTCAACACTGACAAAAAGATTTGTGCGGTCTAACGGTTGAGTTGAGCGGCGCGCACGCCGGCGTTTGAGCTTGGCACTTTATCCCTCACGCGTCCGCTCCAACGAGGTGTTAGACATCACGAACATCCTGCACACGCGCCCGAACCAACCGCTCTAGATCCGCGACATCATCGGGATCAGCCGCGGCGGAATTGGGAAGCCAATGAAACACTTGCGGGCCTTGGAACAAAAGTAGCCCGTCAGAAAACCGGCGTGCTTTGGTGATAAGGGACCAGTTCAAGCGTGTCTCCGACGAGCGGCCTGCACCGTGGATACCTTCGTCGGAAATGGTGAGCGATATTTCGTCATTGTGGTAGGGCGACTTCCTGAAACGCCGGCGCAAGAACCAAGCGTCGATCGGCCAGCCAAGAAACAAGGCGCCAGCAAAGGCGGCAAATGGCACGAGGAGCCACCACTTGGCAGCTACCGCGACAAACACGCCGAGGGCCAAAAGTATGAACGCCAATACGCCCTTGATGCCGTAGAAAGGTCGACGCCACGGTAACTGTCGACGGTATCGAAGATTCGCTTCGATCAGGAACTCTTCCGAGAACGTGAACCGGTACTGCGCCATCGTGATGTCTAACTCTTAATTAGACGGCCAAAAGAAGTCATATTCTTCGACAAACTGCATAGATATCGGCCTCCCTCTCTCCGCTAACTATTGATTCAAATAGACCACGGCCGCCGCATGTCGTCAAACGCCGCCGTTTGGATATGCAGCCTGCTCATATATCACTCCTCCTCGACCACGTCCGCGCCGAAATCAACAAGCGCCACTACAGCTATCGAACCGAAAAACAATATGTCGGATGGATCGTTCGATATATCGAGTTTCACGGCGGCCAACATCCTAAGGCAATGGGTGGCCCCCAGGTCGAGGCCTACCTCTCCCATCTCGCGACCACGTGCAACGTCGCCGCGGCCACCCAGGCACAGGCGCTCGCCGCCATCCTCTTCCTCTACAAGCGGGTCCTGCGCATCGACCTGCCTTGGCTCGGCAACGTCACGCGCGCTCGGCGCCCCAAGCGCCTTCCGGTCGTACTCACCCGCGAGGAGGTGCGCCGAGTTCTGGATCATTTGCGTGGCCCATACCGCACCGTCGCTTCCCTGCTTTACGGCAGCGGGCTGCGCCTGCTGGAAGCGTTGCGAGTGCGCATCAAGGACGTCGACCTGTCGACCCGTACCCTCGTCGTACGCGACGGCAAGGGCTTCAAGGATCGCGTCACTGTCATCCCGAACTCCCTCATCGCCCCACTCGGAATCCGCATCGCGAAGTTGCGCCAGCTTCACGACGCCGCGGTCGCGGCAGGATTCGGCGGTGTCGAGCTGCCGCACGCGCTCAATCGCAAGTATGCAACGCGTGGTGCGTGAAGCGGTGAGGCGCTCAGGTCTAGACAAACCCGCCTCATGCCACACCTTTCGTCACTGCTTCGCCACGCATCTGCTCGAAGACGGCAGCGACATCCGCACGGTCCAGGAGCTCATGGGCCACGCGAGCGTCAAGACGACGCAGATCTACACGCACGTCCTGAACCGCGGCGGCATCGCAGCGCGCAGCCCGCTCGATTGACGCGGCCGCGTGCGCTACCCTGCACGCCCCATGCGAGTCCTGCTCGTCACGCCGCCGATGATCCAGCTCAATACGCCGTACCCCGCGACGGCGTATCTGACGGGCTTCCTGCGCCTGCATGCCGAGAACCTCGGACTCACGGTCACCCAGGCGGACGCATCCATCGCCCTCTTCCTGCGCCTCTACTCCGCGCCACTCGTTTCCCGTATGGCCGAAGAACTGCGTGCCCGCACGCGATCCGCGAGGAAAGCGCCGCCCATGCCGCCGTCGATCGCGCATTTCCTGGAGCATGCCGGGCGCTACGTCGAAACCGTCGAGCCTGCGATCCGCTTCCTGCAACGCCGCGATCCGAGCCTCGCGTTCCGCATCGTCGGCCGCGCGTATCTTCCCGAGGGCCCGCGCTTCCAGAGCGCGCTCGACGACCAGATCCACGCCGCGTTCGGCGCGCTCGGCACGACCGAGCAGGCGCGTTACCTCGCGAGCCTCTTCGTCGACGATCTCGCGGACGTGTGGCGGGACGGCATCGATCCGCGCTTCGAGCTCGCGCGTTACGGCGAACGCCTCGCCTCGAGCGCGGCGTCATTCGACCCGCTGCACGATGCGCTGACCGGCGAACCAACTCTAGTCGACGAAACCCTCGACGCCATCACCCGCGAGCTCGTCGCGGACAAACTACCCGACGTCGTCGCGATCACCGCGCCGTTCCCCGGCAACGTGTACGGCGCCTTCCGCATGGCACAGACGATCCGCGCGCTCGCGCCCAGGACGACGCTCATCCTGGGCGGGGGCTGGGTCAACACCGAGCTTCGCAGTCTGCGCGACCCGCGCGTGTTCGACTTCTTCGACTACGTGACGCTCGACGACGGCGAACGTCCGCTGCTCAACCTGTTGTCGCGGCTGCGCGGGCGCGAGGTCCCGCTCGTACGCACCTACGTACGCAAGAACGGCGCGGTGGTTCTCGAGCACGACCCGATCCAGCACGACATCCCGCAGAAGGACACCGGCATCCCGACCTACGACGGCCTGCCGCTCGATCAATACGTCTCGATCCTCGAGATGCTGAATCCCATGCACCGCTTCTGGTCGGACGGCCGCTGGAACAAGATCACGATGGCGCATGGCTGCTACTGGAAGAAGTGCTCCTTCTGCGACGTCTCGCTCGACTACATCGGCCGCTACGACGAACCCGCGACCGACCTCATCGTGCAGCGCATCCGCGCGTTGATCGCGGAAACCGGCGAGACGGGCTTTCACCTCGTCGACGAAGCCGCCCCGCCCTCCGGCCTCAAGGCGCTCGCGAAGCGTCTCATCGCCGAGAAACTCAGCATCACCTGGTGGGGCAACATCCGCTTCGAGAAGACCTTCACGCCGGAGCTGTGCAAACTACTCGCGGATTCGGGATGCGTCGCCGTGAGCGGCGGTCTCGAAGTCGCCTCGAACCGCCTGCTCGATCTCATGAAGAAAGGCGTATCGGTAGAACAGGTGGCGCGCGTGACGCGCGCGTTCACGGACGCCGGCATCATGGTCCATGCCTATCTGATGTACGGCTTCCCGACCGAAACCGAGCAGGACACCATCGATGCGCTCGAGCGCGTGCGTCAACTGTTCGCGGCGGGGTGCATCCAGTCCGCGTACTGGCACCGCTTCTCGGCCACGGCACACTCCCCCATCGGCCTCGCGCCGCAGGACTACGGCATCACGCTCAAGCCGCCGACCCACATCACGTTCGCGCACAACGACGTGGCGTTCGACGATCCCACCGGCACTGATCACGACTTCCTCGGCGCCGGCCTGCGCAAGGCCCTCTACAACTACATGCATGGCATCGGTCTCGAGGACGACGTGCGCGTCTGGTTCGAACCGCGCGTGGCTGCGCGTCGCGGCAATGGCCACAGGAATTCCCGCGGCCACCGCAGCATCAGCGTGCCACGCACCACTGTGCCGCCGGATCTGATCGAGCGCAGCCTCGCCTGAGGCATCGACCGGTGTTGATCGCCTTCAACAAACCCTTCGGGGTCATCTGCAAGTTCAGTTCCGAGCCGGGCAAGCAAACGCTCGCGGACTTCATCGACGTCCCGAACGTTTACCCCGCGGGCCGGCTCGACACCGACAGCGAAGGCCTGCTGCTGCTGACCGACGACGGCGTGCTGCAGGCGCGCATTGCCGAACCGCGCCACAAGATCGCGAAGGTTTACTGGGCGCAGGTCGAAGGCATCGCAACCGGCGAGGCGCTCGCCAAACTACGCCAGGGCGTGAACCTGGGCGACTTCGTGACGCAACCCGCCGAAGCGCGGCTCATCGACGAGCCCGTGAGCCTCTGGCCACGCGATCCGCCGATCCGTTATCGCGCGAAGATCGCGACGTCCTGGCTCGAGATCTCGCTGCGCGAGGGCAAGAATCGCCAGGTGCGGCGCATGACGGCAAAGGTGGGATTTCCGACGCTACGGCTGATCCGCTCGAGCGTGGGTCACGTGAGCGTCGAAGGTCTGCCGCTCGGAACCTGGCGTGAAATCGAACCGGATGCGCCCTGGAGCGGGCGCTGAAACAGCGTCAGGCGCCTGCCGGAATCTCCGGCTCGACGAGTTTCGCGAGTTGCTCCAGCGACTCCTGCCACCCGAGATAACACATGTCGACGGGGATGGCGTCCGGGATGCCGGCCTGCACGATCTCGATCTCCGTGCCCACGGAAACCTTGCGCAACGTGACGGTGACTTCCATCTCGCCCGGCAGGTTCGGATCGTCGAACTTGTCGATGTAGCGCAACTTCGTATCGGGGATCAGCTCGACGTAAGTGCAGCCGAACGAGTGGCTGCCACCGCCCGAGAAGTTCGTGAACGACATGCGGCAGCCGCCGCCGACGCGAGCGTCCATCGAATGCATCGTCGCCGTGAAACCATACGGCGGCAGCCACTTCACGAGCGCGTGCGGATCGAGGAACGCCTTGTAAACCCGTGCGGGCGGCGCCTTCAGCACCCGATGAAAACGGACCGTCCCGGGCATCGGGGACTTACGCGCTCGCCGCTTCCGGCAACTGCGCCGCGCGATGCTGGCGCGCGGCCTTCACGAAGCCGGCGAACAGCGGATGACCGTCGCGCGGCGTCGACGTGAATTCCGGGTGGAACTGCGTCGCGACGAACCAAGGATGCGTGGGTAGTTCGATGATCTCCACGAGATCGTCCTTCGACAATCCCGAGAACCGGAAACCGGCCTGCGTATAGCGATCGCGATACGTGTTGTTGAACTCGTAACGATGGCGATGCCGCTCGGACACGGTCTCGCTGCCGTACACGGCGCGCGCCAGCGTGTTGGACTCGATGTGCACTTCCTGCGCGCCCAGGCGCATGGTGCCGCCCTTGGCGGCCGCGTCGTCGCGCTTCTGCTCGCCCTTCGAGGCGTCGAGCCATTCGGTGATCAGCGCGATCACTGGATGCGGCGAGGCGCGATTGAATTCGGTGCTGTTCGCGTTCTCGAGTCCGAGCACGTGCCGGCCGTACTCGATGCAGGCGAGCTGCATGCCGAGACAGATGCCGAGATACGGAATCTTGTTCTCGCGCGCGTAACGCACGGCCGCGATCTTGCCCTCGATGCCGCGTTCGCCGAAGCCGCCGGGCACGAGGATCGCATCCATGCCGGAAAGCGCATGGGTGCCGTGTTTCTCGATGTCCGTCGACTCGATGTAATGCACGTTGATGCGCGTGCGGGTCTTGAGGCCGGCATGCATCAGCGCTTCATTGAGCGAGATGTAGCTGTCCTTGACCTGCACGTACTTGCCGACCATCGCGATGTCGACCTGGCCGTCGGGGTTCGCCTTCGCGGCGACGACCTGCTTCCACTCGGTCAGATCCGCGGGCGGCACGTTGAGGCGCAGTCGGTCGACCACGATCTCGTCGAGGCCCTGCTCGTGCAGCAACATCGGGATCTTGTAGATGTCGTCGGCATCGACGCCGGAAATCACCGCGCGCTCCTCGACGTTGGTGAACAGCGCGATCTTGCGGCGCTGTTCGTCGGGCAGCGGGTTCTTGCAGCGGCACAGCAGCACGTCGGGCTGGATACCGATGCCGCGCAGTTCCTTCACGCTGTGCTGCGTGGGCTTGGTCTTGATCTCGCCGGAGCCCCCAACAATGGGAATCAGCGTCAGGTGCAGGTACACGCAGTTGTTGCGGCCGAGCTCGACGCCGAGCTGGCGGATGGCCTCGAGGAACGGCAACGACTCGATGTCACCGACCGTGCCGCCGATCTCCACCATGCACACGTCCGAATCGCCGGCGCCCAGCATGATGCTGCGCTTGATCTCGTCGGTGATGTGCGGGATGACCTGCACCGTCGCGCCGAGATAGTCGCCGCGGCGTTCCTTGGCGATCACGCGCTCGTAGATGCGGCCGGTCGTGAAATTGCTGTGTCGGCCCGTGGTCGTGCGCACGAAGCGCTCGTAGTGGCCGAGGTCGAGATCGGACTCGGTGCCGTCATTCGTGACGAACACCTCGCCGTGCTGGAAGGGGCTCATGGTGCCCGGATCCACGTTGATGTACGGGTCCAGCTTCACCATCGCGATCTTGAGGCCGCGGGCTTCGAGAATGGCGCCCAGCGAGGCGGCGGCGATGCCTTTCCCCAACGAGGAAACGACGCCACCAGTGACGAAAACGAACTTGGTCATGAGGGAGCCCGCCGCGTGAAGAATGGATCAGGTCGACGGGCGAGCAGGTTACCAAATCCGGGTTGGTGCCGGGTGAGAAATTCCGGAGTTAGTTGCCGCGCGTCCAGACCAGGCGCGCGCGGCGCCGGGATTTGACATTCGCGGCGACGGACGCGTCGATCCAGCGATCTCCCGCCGCGATTAATCGATTCCCGGAGCGATCCGAGGCGAACAGCAACGGAATTCGCGCGCGCTCCTCGATCGTGAGTCTTGCCTGCTGCATGAGCTTCTTGAGCGGCTGCGTGCGCGCGCGTGGGCCGGGGCGCAGCTTCTCGCCGCCCTTGCGTGCGCGCAGCTCGAGCGATTCTGGCAACGCGTCGAGGTCGATGTCGCCCGCGGGGTCGTCGACGAGGCTGAGGCGATCACCACCGTTGACGGTGTACTGACGCTCCGCGCGCCACTTCCATGATTTCAGTGTGGTTTCGGGTTGCTGAGCGCGCGAAACCTCAGACTTCACTTCAAGTTCGAGCCGGCCGGCGCGGCGGCGGATCGTGCCACCCGGCCACTCGACCGACGGCTGCGCATCGGGACGCGCGTCGAGCAGCGTCTGCGCGATCTCCGTCATCTTGAGCGTGGACGGCAGCTCGGCCTCTGACGCCGTGATGAACGCACGTAGTGCATTGCGACGGCGCGCGGCGGGCAGCGTGCGCAGCACCGCGACGTTGAGCCCGCCGCCATCTGCCGCGGTCGAAAGGTCCGTATTGGCCAGCGATCCCAGCAGCTCCGCGGCCGATGCCATGTGGCGCGCGCTGCGCGCGATGGTCTCGTCGATGCCGGGCCACTTCTCGCGCAGCAATGGCATCACGCGATGGCGCAGGTAGTTGCGACCGAATCGCGTGACTTCGTTGCTGGGGTCGTCGATCCACTCCAGTCGATGTCGGCGCGCGTACGCCAGGATCTCCTCGCGGCTCACCCCGAGCAACGGCCGCGCGATGCGGCCCGCGCCGAACGGCGCGATCTCGGGCATCGACGCGAGGCCGTTCACGCCGGCGCCGCGAAACAATTGCAGCAGCAGGGTCTCGACCTGGTCGTCGCGATGCTGGGCGGTGACGAGGACTTCGCCGGGCTCGAGCGCGTCGGTCAGGAGCGCGTAGCGGGCACCGCGCGCGGCGGCTTCGGGCGACTCGCCGCGCCTGCGGCGGATATCCGCGCGCAGCAGTTTGATCGGCAGCTTCCAGCGGCGCGCGATGCGTTCGCAGTCCTTGGCCCACTGCCCGCTCGCCGCCTGCAGGCCATGATCGACGTGCATCAACCGCAGGCTCGCGAAGCGGCGACGCTGCGTCGACATGGCATGCGCCAACACCGTGGAATCGACACCGCCACTGAAGGCAACCGCAACGCGAGGCCGCGTGCCCGTCAGCTCGAGGAGCCTCGTCGCCGGATGGATGCGGGTGGTGCGCTTCACCTGGAGGGGTACTCTTGGGGACAGACTTCAGTCTGTCCCCACTCCCTTTCCCATTCAGCTTTCGCTGAAGACGCCGAAGCTGTCGATGCGCGCGTTGCGCGTCGCGCGCAGCTTTTCGGGCGAGAGCTGCTCGAGTTCTTCGAGATGCCGGATCAGCGCGGCCTTGATGGTCTCGGCCGTCATCTGCGGATTGCGATGCGCGCCGCCCACGGGCTCGGGCAACACTTCGTCGACGAGGTTGAGTTTCTTCAGCCGGTCGGCGGTCATGCCCATCGCTTCGGCCGCGACTTCCTTCTTGTCCTGGCTCTTCCAGAGGATCGACGCGCAGCCTTCGGGAGTAATCACCGAATACGTGCTGAATTGCAGCATCAGCAGCCGGTCGCACACGCCGATCGCGAGCGCGCCGCCGGAACCGCCCTCGCCGATCACGCAGGCGATGATCGGCACGCCGAGCACGGCCATCTCGAACAGGTTGCGCGCGATCGCCTCGCTCTGGTTGCGCTCCTCGGAGCCGACGCCGGGATACGCGCCCGCGGTGTCGATCAGCGTGATGATGGGCAGCCGGAAGCGCTCCGCGAGACGCATGAGGCGCAGCGCCTTGCGATACCCCTCGGGCTTGGGCATGCCGTAGTTGCGGCGCACGCGTTCCTTGGTATCGCGTCCCTTCTGGTGGCCGATCAGCATCACGGCCTTGCCGTCGAGGCGCGCCAGGCCGCCGACGATGGCGAGGTCGTCGCCGTACATCCGGTCGCCGTGCAGCTCGTGGAAATCCGTGAAAACGAGGCTGGCGTAATCGAGCGTGTAAGGGCGCTGCGGATGACGCGCGAGTTGCGTCATCTGCCAGGGGGTCAGGTTCGCGAAGATGTTCTGGGTGAGCTGTTCACTCTTGGCCTGCAGCCGGGTGATCTCTTCCTGGATGTTCACGGACGTGCCGGAGGGCACGTGCCGCAGTTCTTCGATCTTCGCCTCCAGTTCGGCGATAGGTTGCTCAAAGTCTAGGAAATTCACTGCCATAGGGGCGGGAGGATAATGGGGACAGATCTATTTAGCGACGATAATTATCGTCGTTAAATAGATCTGTCCCCGATCGCGGTCTCGGCCACCTGTGGGGGTGGGCTGTAGAGGACCGCGATGCGGCCCCGGCCCAGCAGTTTCTCGAGCTCCTCGAGCAGGGCCGGCGCGGGCCTCACTTTCCACTCGGGGCCGAACGAGAACGTGCCGCGCGCGCCCTTGCCGTGGAACTGCGCCGCGAGATGGCAGGCGCCGCCGCGATAGGGTTCGAGCACAGCCTGCAGGTTCGCGAGCAGGCGGGTATCGCCGGCGGTCAGCTTGAGCACGATGCGCCGGGCCTCCTTCTCGCGCAGCCGTTCGAGCTCACTGACCTTGTTCGCACGCAGCACCCAGGTGTTCGCGAACTCGTCGAACCGCACCTTGCCCTCGACGAGCAGCAACGCATCCTTCACGAGCAGCTCGCGGTATTGCTGGTATTGCTCGTCGAAGAAGCTGCACTGGATGCGGCCGGTATCGTCGTCGAGCGTGATCTCGGTGCGCGGGCCGCGTTTGCGGAAGTCCTCGACGACGCCCGCGATCGCGACCGGCTTGCCGCCGAAAAACGCGCGACCGCCCTCGCCGCTCGGCTTGTCGGCCTCGAGATAGTCGACGATGCGGCCCGTGATGAACCGCGGCAGATCGTTCGCGAAGCGATCGATCGGGTGACCGCTGATCGCGCGGCCCAGCGTCTCGCGCTCGCCGCGCAGCCGCATGCTTTCGGTCCACTCGGGCTGATCCGGCGCCTTCACGCGCACAGTGTCGGCGGCGTGCGGCGTAGCGAGACCGAAAATGTCGTGCTGGCCGGTCTCGTTCGCCTTGGTGTTCTGTTCGCCGAGCGCGAGCGCGGCGTCGAGCCGGTGCATGAGGGTCGCGCGGTTCGCCGCGAGTCCGTCGAGACTGCCGGACTTGATCAGCGCCTCGAGCACGCGTCGGTTCATCTTCGACAAGTCGAGCCGTCGACAGAAGTCCTCGAGGCTCGCGAAGTCGCCATGCGCCTTGCGCTCGCTCACGATCGCCTCGACCGCGCCCTCGCCGACGCCCTTGATCGCGCCGAGCCCGTAACGGATCGTCTTGTCGTCGACCACCGCGAACGCGTACTCCGACAGATTCACGTGCGGCGGCAGCACCGTGAGTCCGACTTCCTTGCGGCAGTCGTAGAGCAATCCGACGACCTTGTCGGTGTGGTCCATGTCGGCCGAGAGCACCGCGGCCATGAACGACGCCGGTTCATGCGTCTTGAGCCACGCCGTCTGGTACGACAGCAGCGCGTACGCCGCGGAGTGCGACTTGTTGAAGCCGTACCCCGCGAACTTCTCCATGAGGTCGAAGATGAACGCCGCGCGCTCTTCGGGCACGCCGTTCTTCACCGCGCCGCCCACGAAGATCTCGCGCTGCTTGGCCATCTCCTCCGGCTTCTTCTTGCCCATCGCGCGGCGCAGCATGTCGGCGCCCCCCAGCGTGTAGCCGGCGAGCACCTGCGCGATCTGCATCACCTGCTCCTGGTACAGGATGACGCCGTAGGTCGGCGCCAGCACGGGCTGCAGGGACGGGTGTAGATAGTCGATGGGTTCCGCGAGTGGGTCGTCCTTGCCGTGCTTGCGCTCGATGAAGTCGCCGACCATGCCCGACTCGAGCGGACCCGGACGGAACAGCGCCACCAACGCGACGATGTCCTCGAAGGTGTCGGGCTTCAGGCGCCGGATCAGGTCCTTCATGCCGCGCGATTCCAGCTGGAACACCGCGGTGGTGCGCGCCTGCTGCATCAGCTGATAAGTCGCGGCGTCGTCCATCGGCAAGGCGGAGATGTCGAGCGGCGCCTCCCCCTTCGTCGCGCGCCGCGCGTTGATGATCTTCACCGCGCGGTCGATGACGGTCAGCGTGCGCAGGCCGAGGAAGTCGAACTTCACGAGGCCCGCGGCCTCGACGTCGTCCTTGTCGAACTGCGTGACGACGCTGCCGCCCTTGTCGTCGGCGTACAGCGGCGCGAACTCGGTCAGCTTCGACGGCGCGATGACGACGCCGCCCGCGTGCATGCCGGCATTGCGCGTGAGGCCTTCGAGCGACTTCGCGAGATCGATGAGATTCTTGATCTCCTCGTCCTCGTTGTAGAGACGCTTGAGCTCGGGTTCCTTCTCGATCGCGTCGTCGAGCGTGATGCCGAGCTCGAACGGAATCAGCTTCGCGATCTTGTCGACGAAGCCGTAACCCATGCCGAGCACGCGGCCCACGTCGCGCACCACCGCCTTCGCGGCCATCGTGCCGTAGGTGATGATCTGCGAGACCTTCTCGCGACCGTATTTCTGCGCCACGTACTCGATGACGCGGTCGCGGCCGTCCATGCAGAAGTCGACGTCGAAGTCGGGCATGGACACGCGTTCGGGATTCAGGAAGCGCTCGAACAGCAGGTCGTACTTGAGCGGATCGATGTCCGTGATGCCGAGCGAATACGCGACCAGCGATCCGGCGCCCGAGCCGCGGCCCGGCCCCACGGGCACGCCGTTCTCGCGCGCCCAGCGGATGAAGTCCGCGACGATCAGGAAGTAGCCCGCGAAGCCCATCTTGCTGATCACCGCGAGCTCGGTCGCGAGCCGCTGGCGGTATTCGTCGATGCGCGCGAGCTGCGTTGCGTCGAAGGTTTTCTCGCGCGCCGCGAATCCCTCGAGGGATTCCTCGCGGATGTGATCCTCGGCCGACACGCCCTCGGGCAGTGGATAGATCGGCAGACGCGATTCGCCGAGCTTGAGCGGCAGCGAGCAGCGCCGCGCGATGGCGACGGTGTTCTGCAGCGCCTCGGGAATGTCGGCGAACAACACCGCCATCTCGGCCGGCGTGCGCAGGTACTGCGACTCCGTGTAGCGGCGCGGACGCGAAGGATCGGCGAGTTGCGCGCCCTCGGCGATGCAGACGCGCGCCTCGTGGGATTCGAAGTCGTCGGGCGACAGAAAGCGCACGTCGTTGGTCGCGACCACCGGGATCGAGGTTTCCTGGCTGATGCGCACCGCCGCGGCGATCTGGGTCTCCTCGTCGGGACGCCCCAGCCGCTGCAGCTCGAGGTAGTAACGGTCGCCGAACTGCTCCCGCCACTCGCGCGCGATCTCGAGCGCGTCGGCCTCGCGGCCGTTGGCGATCGCGCGGCCCACGTCGCCTTCGGCGAAACCCGAGAGCGCGATCAGGCCCGCGGTGGATTCGGCGTCGAGCCAGGCGCGGTCGATGATGGGAACGCCGCGTTCCTGGCCTTCGAGCCAGGCCTTCGTGACGAGATTCGCGACGTTCTGGTAGCCACCGGGATCCTTGCACAGCAGCGTGAGCCGCGCCGGCGCGCCGCGCGAGCGGACCATCACGTCGACACCGACGATGGGTTTCACGCCGCGCTTGAGCGCCTCGCGATAGAACTTCACCATCGCGAACAGGTTGTGCTGGTCGGTGACCGCGACCGCCGGCATGCCGAGGTTCGCGGTTTTCTCCACCAGCTCGGGAATCCGCACCACGCTGTCCTGCAACGAGAATTCGGTGTGCAGGCGAAGGTGGACGAATTCCGGGGTCGGCATGGCGCGCGAGTTTAGCAACGAACGCGCGACGAATGCCGCTCGACAAATCGATTCAGATACTTGCGATCCACCGTTCGAGTAGTCGCAACGACGCCGCGGTCGCCCGCAAATCCCGGGCACGTTTTACAGCTTGCTTGCCGTCGCGATGTCGCGCTCGCTCGCGGCTATCAATGCTCGGGCGAAGGCGCTGAGCGGCTCAATCTTCGATGAGTGCCTCTTCGAGCTCTTCGAGACGCACGGGCGCGAAGCTGCGCCGGTGAAGCGGGCTCGGGCCGAGCGACTTGAGCGCCGCCACGTGCGCACGCGTCGCATATCCCTTGTGGCCGGACAACGAGAATCCCGGGTATCGCCCGCACAGGTCGCGCATCATCGCGTCGCGCGTGGTCTTCGCGAGAATCGACGCGGCGCTGATCGACGAAACAATCGCGTCGCCGCCAATCACCGCTTCGTACTTGCACTGGAAGCCGAGCCCGTCCGGACACGGACAACGATTGCCGTCGACGAGCACTTTCTGGGGCGGCACGGCGAGGCCCAGCAGCGCTCGCCGCATCGCGAGCATCGTCGCCTGGAAGATGTTGATGCTGTCGATTTCCTCGACGTCCGCCCACGCGACCGCGTAACACAACGCGCGCTGGCGGATCTTCACGGCGAGCCGCTCGCGTTCCTCGGGCTCGAGCACTTTCGAATCGGCGAGCCCGCGGATCGGACGTTCGGGAGTCAGGATCACCGCCGCGGCGACGACGGGACCCGCGAGCGGACCGCGCCCTGCTTCATCGACGCCCGCGACACGTATCCGGACTTTCATGCGTGCGCATTCCATGTGGAGACCAGCTCCGCGACTTCGGCGGCCGCGCGCTCCGCGCCGTCGCGCCGCAGTTTCTCATGGATCTCGGCGAACTCGCGTTGCACGTGCGCGACGTCTTCGGGGCGCTCGAACCAGCGCAGCAACGCGGTGGAAAGATTTTCAGGAGTCGCGGCTTCCTGGAAGAACTCGGGCACGAGTTCCACGCCCGCGAGCAGGTTCGGCTGCGAGAAATGCTTGATTTTCACGATGCCGAGCGTCCGCAGCACGAACGCCGTCACGGGTGCAAGCTTGTACGCGACCACCATCGGCCGCTTGGACAGCGCGGTTTCGAGCGTCGCCGTGCCCGAGGCCGAGAGCACGACGTCGGCGGCGGCCAGCGCGCGCCGCGCGTCGCCGTCGAGGAAGCGGACCTTGGCGCGCATCGCCTCGCTGAAATGCGCGGCGAACAGGTCGCGCAGCGCCGGCGTGACCATCGGCGCGATGCAGACGAGCTCGGGTATGCGCTGCGCGGTGAGCTCGGCGGCCCCGGCGAACGAATCGGCGAGTCGTTCGACCTCGCCGCGCCGGCTGCCCGGCAGCAGCGCGAGGACGCGTGCGTCGGGCGAGATGCCGAGCGCGGCGCGCGCGCCGGAGCGGTCCGGGTCCATCGGAATCTGGTCGGCGAGCGGATGGCCGACGAACGCGGCGCGCACGCCGTGTTCGCGGTAGAACTCCGGTTCGAACGGCAGCAGGCACAACACCAGGTCGCAGGACTCGCCGATGGTGCGCACGCGCCCCTGGCGCCACGCCCAGACCTGCGGACTCACGTACTGCACGGTCTTGAGTCCCGCGCGCTTGAGCTTGCGCGCAAGGCCGAGATTGAATTCGGGCGCATCGATGCCGACGAACACGTCGGGACGCCAGGCCACCATGCGCCGCTTGAGCGAGGCTCGCAGCCGCAACAGCCGCGGCAGATGCTTGAGGATCTCGGCGAGGCCCATGATCGCGAGCTCTTCGCTGTCGAACCAGGCCGTGCAGCCGGCCGCCTTCATCTTGGGCCCGGCGACACCCGCGAACTGGGCTTCGGGATATCGCCGCCGCAGCGCTTCGATCAGCGCGGCGCCGAGGGTATCGCCCGATGCCTCACCCGCAACCAATGCGATGCGCAATCGCGACCTCCCTTGCAAGAACTTCAGCGCACGATACTGCGAGTCGAGTCGCCGATGAAGTCGACCAGGGGTTTGAGCTCGGGCTGGGATTCGGCGCGGCGCGTGAGCTCTTCGACCGCATCGCTCAGCTTGAGGTCCGAGCGGTACAGCACCCGGTACGCGTTCTTGAGGTTGCGGATCTGCTCCGGCGTGAAGCCCCGGCGCTTGAGGCCTTCGGAATTGATCGAATGCGGGACCGCCGGCGAACCGACCGCCATCACGTAGGGGGGCACATCGCGCGTCACGGCGGCATTGTTGCCGAGGAACGCGTGCGCCCCGACCTTGGTGAACTGGTGAATGCCGGCGTAGCCGCCCATGATCACCCAGTCGCCCAGGTGCACGTGCCCGCCGAGCGTCGCGTAGTTAGCCAGCACGCAGCGGCTGCCGACGTGGCAGTCGTGCGCCACGTGCGTGAACGCCATGAACAGGTTGTCGCTGCCGATGATCGTGACCCCGCCCCCGCCCACGGTGCCGCGGTTCATCGTGGTGAATTCGCGGAACACGTTGCGGTCGCCGATCTCGAGCCGGGTCGGTTCGCCCTTGTACTTGAGATCCTGCGGCGCGTCGCCGATCGAGGAGAACTGGAAGATCTTGTTCTGCTCGCCGATGGTGGTCGGCCCGTTGATCACCGCGTGCGGGCCGATCCACGTGCCGGCGCCTATCTTCACGCCGGGACCGATCACCGTGTATGCGCCCACCGTCACGTCGGACGCGAGCTCCGCCTGCGGCGAAACGATGGCCCGTGGATCGATGTTGCTCACGCCGTCGGCGCCTTCTTCGACTTGTTGGTTTCGGGAGCGACCATCATGAGCGCGGAAGTCACCTCGTCTTCCCCCACGTACGCGGCGGTCGAGAACTTCCAGATGCCGCGCATCTGCCGCTCGAATTTCGCCGTGAGAATGAGCTGGTCGCCCGGCTGCACGGGCTTGCGGAAGCGCGCCTCGTCGATGCCGACGAAGTAGAACTGCGTGGATTCGTCCGGTACCACATCCGCGGTGATGAACGCGAGGATGCCGGCGGCCTGGGCCAGCGCCTCGAGGATCATCACGCCGGGCATCACGGGACGGTGCGGGAAGTGGCCCTGGAAGAACGGCTCGTTCACCGTGACATTCTTGATCGCGCGGATGCTCTCGCCCTTCCTGCATTCGAGCACGCGGTCGACCATCAGGAACGGATAACGGTGCGGCAGCAGGTGGCGAACACCCATGATGTCGAGAGAAACCGGCTCGGTCATTTAGTTAGTCCTCGGAATTGTCCTTGTCGGCCGGCGAGAAACCCACGTGTTTCTCGACGGCCCGCAATCTCCTGGCCATCGAATCCAGCCGCTTGATGCGGCCGACGATGCGACGCCAGGCGCCCGCCTCCTCGGCCGGCAGCGCGGAAGAATACACGCCCGGCTTGGTGATCGAATGGGCAATCATCGACCTGCCGAGGATGACAGCGTCGTCGCAGACCGTCAGGTGTCCGGTGAACCCGGCCTGGCCGCCCACGAAACAGCGTTTGCCGAGCGTGGTGGTGCCCGCGAGGCCGGTCAACGCCGCGATCGCCGTGTGCGCGCCGATACGGCAGTTGTGGGCAACCATGATCAGGTTGTCGAGCTTCACGCCGTCCTCGATGACGGTGTCCTCGATCGCGCCGCGGTCGATGGTGGTGTTGCAGCCGATTTCCACGTCATCGCCGAGCGTGACACCGCCGACCTGCGGCACCTTCACCCACGCGCCCTTGTCGTTGGCGAAGCCGAAGCCCTCGGCGCCGATGACCGCGCCCGGCTGCACGACGGCGCGCGCGCCGATCTTCACGTGGTGCCCGACGAAAACACGCGCGACGAGCCGGCTGTCGGCGCCGACGACGACGTCGCGCTCGATGACTGTGCCGGGCCCGATGTAACAGCGCGCGCCGATCACCGCTCGTTCTCCCACGGTGACGTGAGCGCCGATCTCGGCCGACGCATCGATGCGCGCGCTGTCCACGACCATGGCGGTTGGATGTACTCCCGGCCGCAGCGGTGGATCCGGATACAGCAGCGCCGCGACCCGCGCGAACGTCACGTGCGGATTGGCGGCGATCAGCGATGGCACCGGCGAGGAATCAGCCGACTTGGCGTCGAGGATGATGGCGCCGGCGCGTGAATCCTTCAGCCGGGGAGCCAGCTTTGGATTGGCCAGAAAGCTGACGGCGCGCGGTCCCGCGTGGGACAGCGCGCCGACGGAATCGACGACGATTTCAGGATCGCCGCGCAGCTCGCAGCCGAAGCGCACCGCCAGCTCGCCAAGCGTCACGTTCATGGCGGAACGCTCGAGATCACGGGGGCAGCCCCCGATTATCAGGGCTTGGCGGCAGGCTTCGCGGGCGCCGGCGAACCACCGGCCGGAGCCTTCGGCGCGCGCGCCTGCAGGGCAGCCAGCACGGCCGGCGTGATGTCCACCGCCGGGGTCGCGTAGATCACGCCCTCGGCGATCACGATGTCGTAGTTCTGCGCCTTCGCGTAGTCGCGCACTTCGGTCATGAGCGAGCGCTGCAGCTTGCCGACTTCATCATTGCGCTTGGCGTTCGAATCGTCCTGCAGCTCCTGCTTCTTGCGCTCGAGATCGCGCGCGCCGTCGCGCAGCTCCTTCTCGGCCTTCGTGCGCTGATCGGGGCTCATGGTCGCCGCATCTTTCTGCAGCTTCTCGCTCTTGGTCTTGAGCGCATTCTCCGCGGCGACAATCTGCTGCAGGCGCGGACCGAATTCGGCGCGCAGCGCTTCCTGCACCTGCTTGGCCTGCGGGGAGTCCTCGAGCAGCCTGGCGTAGTCGACGACTCCGACCTTGACCTGCGCCATCGCCGGCACGGCTAACAAAGTCGCCGCGAATGAACCTAACAGAATCTTGCGAAACGAAAACTGCACTGATATCACCCCTTAGAAAGCCTGTCCTACCGAGAACTGGAAGCGTTCGACTTCGTCCGGATAGATGTTTGCGTCGCCCTTGTACGCATTCAACGGAATCGCGTAGCTGAAACGGAAAACGCCGAGCGGCGCCAGCCATTGCACCGCCAAGCCTGTCGAATGCTTCAACTTATCATACTCGAAGTCGTATTCGACCGGCTGGCCCATCCGGCCCCGGAATTCATAGCGATTGCCGGTCGAGAAGATGTTGCCGATGTCATAAAACCACGAAAGGCGCGCGGAAGTTTGAAACTTCTGCGGCAGCGGAATCAGGACTTCGGCTCGCCCCGCCACCTTCATGTTGCCGCCGAATGGGCGGCCGAAATCGTCCTTCGGGCCCAGGCGGCTCTCCTTGTAACCACGCACGGTGTCCGGGCCACCGCCGTAGAACTGCCTGTAAGGCGGAAGCGCGGTGGTATCCCCGATGTCCATGCCGTAGGCGAACTCACCACCCAGCTGCAGCGTGAACCGGCCGAACAGGGGGACGTACTTGACGAACTCGTAGCTCGCTACCCAGTACTCGACGTCGCTGATGCTGGGCAGCGCGTAGGAAAGTCCGAACGAGTGGCGCATGCCGCGATCGGCGAAGAGCGAACGGTTGCGGCTGTCGTAGTTCCACGAAGTGTTGAACTCGAGCACGTTGTACTCGGTGTTGAACAGGACCAGGTCGCGGCCCGGTTCGCACTCGGGATTGGTGTCGTACTGCAGACAGGTGATCGTGGGATTGCCGTTCTGGCTCACCCACTCGATGGCTTGCGTCGCGCTGCCGCCGCTGGTCGTGAGCAGACTCGACCGCTGGTACGAGAGACCCAGGCGGATGCCCTGGAATTCCGAGATCGGGTATCCGATGTCGAATCCGCCGGCAAGCGTCTCGGACGAGAAGTCCGACGAGGCCGAGACGAACTGAGTCTGATCGCGATATGAAATGCTGCCCGTCAGGCCGACGTTGTTTGGCGTCAGGTAGGGCTCGGTGACCGAGACGCCGTACACCTTGCTGTAGCGGCCGGAGTTCAGATCGATCGACACGCGGCGGCCGGTACCGAGGAAGTTGGCGTCGGCATAGTTGCCGCTCAGGATGAACGACTGCGACTCGGAATAACCGATGCCGCCGCCGAGCTGCGCCGAGGGTCCTTCTTCGATTTCGTAGACGATGTCGACGAGGTCGGGCGTGCCCGGCACCGGGTTCGTTTCCGATTCCACCTTCTTGATGTACGGCAGGCGTTGCAGGCGCTGCTTCGATCGCTCGAGCGCGGTGTTCGAGAGCCAGCCGCCTTCGAGCTGACGCATCTCGCGCCGCAGGACGTCGTCGTTGATCTTGGTCACGCCGTTGAAAACGATGTGGCGCACGTACACGCGATTGCCCGGATCGACGAAGAACGTGATCGACAGCTCCTTGTTGGCCGGATCGCCCATCGTCGTCGGCACCGGATCGACCTTCGCGAACGCGAAGCCGTCCTCGCCGAGACGGTTCTGCAGCAGGTCCTGGGTCGCGGTGATCACCTTGCGCGAGAACGTGTCGCCGGGCCGCACGAGCAGGTAGCGGCGCAACACCGCTTCCGGGATGACGAACGTGCCGGCGAGTTTCACCTCGCCCACCTTGAAGACCTCGCCTTCGTTCACGTTCACCGTGATGAAGATGTCGTCTTTCTCCGGCGCGATCGCGACCTGGGTCGACTCGACCTCGAAGTTCGCGTATCCCTTGTCCATGTAGAACGAACGCAGCTTCTCGAGATCGCCCTGCAGCGACTCGCGCGAATAACGATCGTCCTGCTTGTAGAACGACAGCAGGTTCGGCGTCTTGAGCTCGAAGGCATCGAGGATGTCGTCTTCCTTGAAGGTCTCGTTGCCGACGATGTTGATCTGCCGGATCTTGGCGCGCTTGCCCTCGACGATGTCGATGTTGATCTTGACCTTGTTGCCGGGGACTTCCTCGACGTTGGTCGTGATGCGCGCCGCGTATTTGCCGCGCGCGCCGTACTGATCCTGCAGGAACGAGGTCACGTCCTCGAGCACCGAGCGGTCGAAGGTCTTGCCGCGCGCGAGACCCACGTTGCGTAGCGACTTCGAGAGATCCTCGGTCTTGATGTCCTTGTTGCCCTTGATCTCGAAACTTTCGATCGTGGGGCGCTCGTTGACCACGACGATGAGCGTGTTTCCATCGCGGCGCATCTCCACGTCGCGGAAGAACCCGGTGTCGTACAGCGCGCGCACCGCTTCGCGGATGCGCTGCGAGGACAAGGTGTCGCCGATGTTGATCGGTAGATAGTTGTAGACCGTTCCCTCGGTGACGCGCTGGAGACCTTCCACGCGAATGTCGCCCACCGTGAACACCGGCCCCTCCTGGGCATACAAAGGAGCGGCCAGCAGGATCCAGCTGGCGACACAGAACTTCGCGAACCTCATCGTCAAGTTGATCCCCTGAATTGTTATTTGCCGGCGCCCGGGAACAGATATGTGATCAGATCGTTGAACAGCGCCACGCCCATGAGCAATGCAATGGCGACCAGCCCCGCCTGCTGGCCGAGCAGATAGACCCGCTCGGACAACGGCCTGCCGCGGATCCATTCCGCGACCTGGAAGACTATCTGGCCGCCGTCGAGTATCGGGATCGGCAGCAGGTTGAGGAACCCGATCGACAACGACAGCAACACCAGGATCTGCAGGTAAACGGCCGGGCCGGCGCTCGCCGCCCTGCCCGCGAAGTCCGCGATGGTGATGACGCTGGTGAGATTATCGGTCGAGACCTTGCGCGTGATCATGCGCCAGAAGAAGGTGGCCTGCGCGGCCGTCATGTCCCAGGCCTTGATCACACCGGCGGAAAGCGCGCTGATCGGACCCAGGTCGACCCGGGTCTTGTATTCGGCGGGAATGTAGGCCTCGTCGTTGTCGGCCCGGCCGATCCGCAGCATGCCGATTTGCTGGCCCTGGTCGGTGGCGCGCTCCGTGACGATCCGCTTCGAGAATTCCTCGGAACCACGGCGCACTCGCACCAGCAACTCCTGGCCGGGACGCGCGCGCACGTAACCCACCATTTCGTCCCAGGTGCGCATCGGGGTGTCGTCCAGTGCGACGATGACGTCGCCGGGCACGATGCCGGCGAGATCCGCCGGTCCGCCCTGCACGACGCTGTAAACCAGCGTGGGGGCGACCGGTCGCCAGAAATCGAAGCCGAGACTGCGCGGCAGTCTGCCCGGCTTCGTCATCTCGAATCGCTGGTCCTCATCGGCCACGGTGAGCGTGACGTCGCGCTCGCCGCCGTTTTCGCCGCGCACGCGCAGGTTCACCACGCCATCGTCGCTGACCGCGGACATCAATCTCATGAACGCGTCGCTGCGATCGTCGATCTCGCGACCGTTCATGTTGACGATGACGTCCTTGCTGCGCAGCCCTGCCTTCTCCGCGAGCGACCCGATCGTGACGTCGCCCACCACGGGCTTCACGCTCGTTTCGCCCTGCACCCACAACATTCCCCAGAGAACCGCCACCGCGAAGATCAGGTTCGCAGCGGGTCCGGCGAGCAATACGAGGATGCGCGCCCATGGAGGACGACGCGTGAAGGAGCGCGGGAGATCTTCGGGCGGCACCGTGCCATCGCGCTCGTCGAGCATGCGTACGTATCCGCCGAGCGGGATCGCGCCGATGACGAATTCGACGTGGTCGGGCGCCTTGCCGACGCGCTTCCAGATGGGCTTGCCGAGGCCGATGGAAAAGCGCAGCACCTTGAAACCCAGCTTGCGCGCCACCCAGTAATGGCCGAACTCGTGGATCGCGATGAGCAGGCTGATTCCGATCAGCCCCCAGAGGATTTTCCAGCCGATGTCCATCAAGTCCCTTTATGCATGAACGGCACGGGGCCGGATGAAAGCGGATGCGCGTTCCCGCGCTTCGGCGTCCGCCGCGAGCACGTCGGCAATATCGCGGATTTCGCCGCCCGTGGTAGCCGCCATTACCGACTCAATGACCGCCGGAATTCGCGCAAAGTTCAATCCCCCCTCGAGGAACGCCGAAACGGCCACTTCGTTTGCCGCATTGAGTGCCGCGGGCCTCGAGCCCCCCTCCCGCGCGGCCTGTTGGGCCAGGCCCAGGGCGGGAAAACGCCGCAGGTCCGGCGCCTCGAAACGCAGCATTCCCACCTTCACGAGGTCCAGGGATTGTACGCCCGAAGACACACGTTCGGGCCACGCGAGCGCGTGGGCGATCGGCGTGCGCATGTCGGGCGCGCCGAGCTGCGCGAGCACCGAGCCATCCACGTACTCCACCAGCGAATGCACGATGCTTTCGCGATGGATCAGCACTTCGACCTGCTGGGGCGTGACCCCGAACAACAGGCAGGCTTCGATGAATTCGAGACCCTTGTTCATGAGGGTCGCCGAGTCGACCGAGATCTTGCGGCCCATCACCCAGTTAGGGTGCGCGCAGGCTTCGTCGGGCGTGACCTTCTCGAGGCGCGCACGATCGGCGTCGACGAAGGGTCCGCCCGAGGCCGTCAACAGGATGCGTTTGACTCCCGGCGGCGCGACTCCCGCGACCGCGTCGCGCGGCAGGCATTGGAAGACCGCGTTGTGTTCGCTGTCGATCGGCAACAGCGTTGCGCCGGAGGAGCGCACGGTCTCCATGAGCAGCGGCCCGGCCATCACGAGCGATTCCTTGTTGGCGAGCAACAGGCGTTTGCCGGCGCGCGCCGCGGCGAGCGTCGACGGCAGCCCCGCCGCGCCGACTATGGCGGCCATCACGCTGTGCACTTCGGGATGGCTCGCGATCTCGGTGAGTCCATCGGCGCCGCCGAAAACCTGCGTGTCCGCCTTGCGCGCGCGCAGCGCATCGCGCAGCCGTCCAACCAGTGAGGCATCGGCGATCGCGGCGTACGGCACCGAGAATCGCGCGCATTGTTCGGCCAGCTTCTCGACGTTGCGATGCGCGCCGAGCGCGAACACGCGGAAACGGTCGGGGTGGCGCGCGATGACGTCGAGCGTGTGTTCACCCACGGATCCCGTCGAGCCGAGAATCGCGACGTTGTTCACGCGACGACTCCCGCGCCCAGCAGCGCGAACAACAAAGCCGGCGCGGCCGCCGTGACGCTGTCGATGCGATCGAGCATGCCGCCGTGTCCCGGGAACACGGTGCCGCTGTCCTTGAGCCCGACGGCGCGCTTCAACATGCTTTCCGTCAAGTCGCCGACGATGGACAACGCCGCGACCGCGACGCACAGAATGACGAAGGTGGCGATGTCCACGTTGAATACGTACACCGCCGCGGCCCAGGCCACGAGCGCGCTCACGAGGACACCGCCGAACACGCCCTCCCAGGTCTTTTTGGGAGAGACGCGCGGCGCCAGCGAAACACGGCCGAACCAGCGCCCGAAGAAGAATGCGCCGGTGTCCGCGGCCCACACGAGAGCCAGAGTGAAGAGTACCCAGCGGGTGCTGCCCGTGGTCAGCGTCAGGTAGACGAGCGCGAGCCAGCACGGAACCAGCGCCAGGATGCCCGCGATCGCGGCCGCGGCCGGCGGCACCCGCCCGGGCGCGAAACACAGCCACAGGAAGGCGCCTATCCACCACGCGACGGCGATGGTCATGACGACCTGAACGAAGCCGGGATACGCGACGTATCCATAGAGGCATGCGAGCAGCGCGACCGTCACCGCGGCCGTGAAGGCGACCCGCGACTTCAAACTACCCGCGCCGAGGAAACCCGCCCACTCCCAGGCGCCGATCAGGACCAGGACGCTGACTAGCCACACGGTGGCGATCGGCGGCAGGCCGAGCATCACGATCATCAGCACCGCGACCAGCGCGATGGCGGTGAGCACGCGTTGTTTAAGCACGGCCGCCCGCCTCGCGCGACTTTTCCGCGAGCTGCTGGCGCGTGAGCCCGAAGCGCCGCTCCCGGCCCGCGAACGATTCGAGCGCCGCCTCGAACTGCGGAACGTCGAAGTCCGGCCACAACGTGTCGCACACGTGGATCTCGGTGTACGCGAGATTCCACAACAGGAAATTGCTGATGCGATGGTCGCCGCCGGTGCGGATGAACAGATCCGGATCCGGCACGTCGCCGAGCGCGAGCTCGCGCGCGAATCTCTGCTCGTCGATTTCGTCGGCCTTGAGCGCGCCGCTCGCGACCTCGGCCGCGAGCTTGCGCGCGGCCTGCACGATGTCCCAGCGTCCGCCGTAACTCACCGCGACCTGTAGTTTGAGCCCGTCGTTCGCGGCCGTGAGCTTCTCGCAAGCGGCCATGCGCGACTGCAGGTTGACGGTGAGCGTGTGACGGTCGCCGATGAATCTCAGGCGCACCTTGTTCTTGTGCAGCTCGTCGACCTCGCGCTCCATCGCCTCGAAGAACAGCTGCATCAGCGCGCTCACCTCGGTGGTGGGCCGCCGCCAGTTCTCGCTCGAGAACGCGAACACGGTGAGCGCGCCGATTTTGCGGCGCGCGCACTCCTCGACACACATGCGCACGGGACGCACGCCTTCCTTGTGGCCGGCATGGCGCGGCAGGCCGCGCGCCTCCGCCCAGCGCCCGTTGCCATCCATGATGATGGCGATGTGGTTAGGAACGCCCAACTGCGTCACCGTGATCCGCAGGTCCGCTCAAACCTGCATGATTTCCTTTTCTTTCGCGGCGAGATGGGCGTCGATGTCGCCGATGTACTTGTCGGTGAGCTTCTGGATGTCGACTTCCGCCTTCTTCTCGTCGTCCTGCGTGATGAGCTTCTCCTTGAGCGCCTCCTTCACGTCCGCGATCACGTCGCGCCGCACGTTGCGCACCGCGACGCGCGCGTTCTCCGCGTCCGCGCGCACCACCTTCGTGATGTCGCGCCGGCGCTCTTCGGTCAGCGGCGGCAGCGGGATGCGGATGACGGTGCCCGCGCTCATCGGGTTCAGACCGAGATCGGACTTGTGAATGGCCTTCTCGATCGCCTGCACCATGTTCTTTTCCCAGGGCGAGACGACCAGCGTGCGCGCGTCCTCGACGCTGATGTTCGCGACCTGCTTGAGGGGCGTGTCGCTGCCGTAATAGTCCACCTTCAGCGTTTCGATGAGCGATGGATGCGCGCGGCCCGTGCGCAGTTTTTTCAGATCGGCCTGAAAGGTCTCCACGCATTTGCCCATGCGCGAGGCGGCGTCCTTCTTGATGTCTTCTAACATGGTTGACCCTGTTGTTTGGATGGGCGCTTAGTCGTTGGTCACGACAGTACCGATATCCTCGCCGCGCACGACGCGCGGCAGGTCCCCGGCATTGTTGAGGTTGAAAACGGTGAGCGGCATGCGATTGTCGCGGCACATGACGATCGCGGTGGCGTCCATGACGTTGAGCCGGTCGGCGAGCACCTTGTCGTAGGTCAGCGTCTTGTAGCGCTTCGCGCCCGGGTTTTTCACCGGGTCGGAATCGTAGATGCCGTTGACCTTGGTTGCCTTGAGCAACACGTCGGCCTCGATCTCGATGGCGCGCAGCGCCGCGGCGCTGTCGGTCGTGAAATACGGGTTGCCGGTGCCGGCCGCGAAGATGACGATCCGGCCCTTTTCGAGGTGGCGCATCGCACGGCGGCGAATGTAGTCCTCGCACACCTGGTTGATCCGGATCGCGCTCTGCACGCGCGCGGTGCCGCCGAGGGTTTCGATCGCGTCCTGCATCGCCAGCGCGTTCATCACGGTCGCGAGCATGCCCATGTGATCGGCGGTCGCGCGGTCCAGTCCCGCCTTCGCGAGCCCGGCGCCGCGGAAGATGTTGCCGCCGCCGATGACGCAGGCGATCTGCACGCCGGTCCGCTGGATTTCGAGCAGTTCGGCGGCGATGCGCTTCAGCACCGCGGGATCGATGCCGAACTCGGTCGTCCCCAGCAGCGCCTCGCCCGAGAGTTTGACGAGGATGCGTTTGTATTTAGCCCCGGTCATTTCGTGCCATTCCCCATAGAACCTGTCCCCTGTCGGCCGGCTTTGCACTTTGCCATAAAGAAAACCCCGCTGAGTGCGGGGTTTTCGGTGTGCCTCAGTGCGTGGTCTTCGGCGGGTCGGTCTTGGTCTGAGCCGCCTTGACCTGCTCCATCACTTCGTTCGCGAAGTCGCCCTGCTTCTTCTCGATGCCGGCGCCGACTTCGAAGCGCTCGAAGCCGAGCACCTTCGCCTTGTTCTTCTGCAGGAGCTTGTCGATCGTGAGATCGCCGTCCTTCACGAAGACCTGCTGCGACAGCGCGAACTCGTCGACCGCCTTGCGCACGCGGCCGTCGATGATCTTCGCCTTGATCTCGGCGGGCTTCTTCGCGTTGGCCGGATCGTTGTTGACCTGCTCGGTCGCGATCTCGCGCTCCTTCGCGACCATGTCGGCGGGCGCATCGGCCGGCGTGTTGTAACGCGGGCTCGAGGCAACCACCTGCATGGCAAGGTCGCGCGCGAGTTCGGCGTCGCCGCCCTCGAGAGCGACGACCGCCGCCTTCTTGCTGTCGGTGTGCACGTAGAAACCCACCACGGTCGGCGCCTTCACGAGCGCCACGCGGCGCACGGTCAGGTTCTCGCCGATCTTCGCGATCAGCGCGCGACGCTTCTCGTCCACGGTCTCGCCGCTCGCGAGTTTGAGCGAGTTCACCGCATCCGCGTCGGCCGCGCCGGCCGCGAGCGCGGCCTTGGCCACTTCCGCGGCGAAGCCGCGGAAGTCGTCGCCACGCGCCACGAAGTCGGTCTCGCTGTTCACTTCGACCAACACGCCCGTCTTGCCGTCGGCGGACTTCTCCACCACGACGACACCTTCGGCCGCGATGCGCGAGGCCTTCTTGTCGGCCTTCGCGAGGCCAGCCTTGCGCATGTTCTCGGCGGCCGCATCGAGGTCGCCGTTGGTCTCCACCAGCGCCTTCTTGCATTCCATCATGCCGGCGCCGGTGCGTTCACGAAGCTGCTTGACCGCTTCTGCAGTGATTGTCATCTCTCGACCTCAGTAGTTAGTGCGTTGCCGGCGGATCAGCCGCGGCGCGGTCCGCCACGACCGCGGCCGGGCGGGTTGCCCGTGCCGGTACGTGAGCGGCCGGCGCTCGCCGTCGCGCTGCGCGGAGCCGCCTCGCCGGTATCGGTGAACGACGCGGCATCGATGCCGTCTTCCGGCTCGGCTGCGACGCTCGCGACCGCGGGGCGGCGACCACGATTGGTGGCGCTGGCCGGGCGCCGACCGCGCGCCGGCGCGGGCGCCTTCTGCGGCGCGCTTCGCGCGCTCTTCTTGCGCGGCACGCCGTTTTCATCGAGCTCGACGAATTCGTCTTCACCGACGACCACGGCCGGCGCCTGCGACCGACCGTCGATCACCGCATCGGCGATACCCGCCGTGTACAACGCGATGGCGCGCATCGCATCGTCGTTGCCCGGGATCACGTAGTCGACGTTGTCAGGCGCGCAGTTGGTATCCACCACCGCGACGACCGGGATGCCGAGCTTCTTCGCCTCGTGGATCGCGATGTCTTCGTGGCCCACGTCGATGATGAAGATGACGTCCGGGGGCGACTCCATCTTCTTGATGCCGCCGAGGCTCTTCTCGAGCTTCTCCATCTCGCGGCGCATCATCGTGGCTTCCTTCTTGCCACGCTTGCCGAGCGTGCCGTTCTCGGACATCTCGGTGAGATCCGCGAGCCGCTTGATCGACTGACGGATCGTCTTGAAATTGGTGAGCATGCCGCCCAGCCAGCGCTGGTTCACGTACGGCATCTCGCAGCGCCTGGCTTCCTTCTCGATCGCCTCGCGCGCGGAACGCTTCGTTCCGACGAACAGCACCCTGCCGCCGTCAGCCACGACGTTCTTCACGAAGTTCGCAGCCTCCGTGTACATGGGCTGCGTCTTCTCGAGGTTGATGATGTGGATCTTGTTTCGTTCGCCGAAAATGAACGGAGCCATCTTCGGGTTCCAGAAGCGGGTCTGGTGTCCGAAATGGACGCCCGCTTCCAGCATCTGTCGCATCGACACGCCGGCCATCAAAGTCTCCTTGGTGGGTTGTGCCTCCGCGCTCCCCGAGTGGTTATTCAGCGACCCTTCTCTTTTCAGAGAGGAGCCCCAGAACACCCAAGCCACTCGTTATGCCGACCGCCCGGAGAGGCGCCCTTAAACGTGTAAGGGACTGGCCGACAGGTTGCGCGTGTGGATTTAAAGTGAGTTTCGTTGCCAAAAAAGGCCGCGCTTTATACCATTTGTTCCCCGTCAAAACAACGCCTTACGCAGGTGCAAGCAATGGACTCCCTCGTGAGTCGGCACATCTCCATTAAGTCCCCGGCCGAGCAGGAAAAAATGCGTGTGGCGGGCCGCCTTGCGGCCGAAGTTCTCGACATGATCGGGGAGCACGTTAAGCCCGGAGTGACCACCGAGGAGCTCGACCGGCTCTGCTTCGAGCACATCACCGAGGTGCAGAAGGCCATCCCGGCGAACGTCAATTACCGCGGGTTCCCGAAGACCATCTGCGCGTCCGTGAACCACGTGGTGTGCCACGGCATCCCGAACGAGAAGGTGCTCAAGTCCGGCGACATCGTGAACATCGACGTCACGGTCATCCGCGATGGATTCCACGGCGACACGAGTCGCATGTATTTCGTCGGCAAACCCTCGACGCAGGCGCAGCGCCTCACCGAGACCTGCTGGGAAGCCATGTGGCGCGGCATCGAACAGGTGAAGCCCGGCGCGCGCCTCGGCGACATCGGACACGCCATCCAGACTTTCGTCGAGGACAAGAATTTCTCCGTCGTGCGCGAGTACTGCGGACACGGCATCGGCCGCGTCTATCACGAGGACCCGCAGGTGCTGCATTACGGCGAGCCCGGTACGGGCGACGTGCTCAAGGCGGGCATGACTTTCACGATCGAGCCCATGGTCAACGCGGGCAAGCGCCACGTGCGATTGTTAGGCGACGGCTGGACGGTCGTGACCAAGGATCATTCGCTCTCGGCGCAGTGGGAACACACGATTCTCGTGACCGAGACCGGCGTCGAAGTGCTGACTCTGGGCGCGCTCAGCAAGCGGCCAGGCAGCACGAACTGATGGCCTCACTCGAAGAGGACATCGAGGCAACCGCCACCACGGTCCTGCGCAACGGCCCCTGGCCGCGGGTCGCGAGTCTCGGCGAACGTCTCGCCGAAGCGAAACACGCGCCCGAAGCATTTCGCGTCGAGCTCAAGGAAGCGCACGCGGAACTCGTCGAAAGATTCCGCGCCGACGAATCGGTCGAGACCCTCGTGCACGCGCGCGCCGAACTGATCGACGCGATCCTGCGCGAAGTGTGGAGCTCGCAGGTACCGGCCGGTTACGAAGGCTGGACGCTCGCGGCGGTCGGCGGCTACGGCCGCGGCGAACTGCACCCGCATTCCGACGTGGACATCCTGATCCTCGTGCCCACGACGCCCGACGACGCGGGCCGCGCGGTGGTCGAGCGCATCGTCACGTTCCTCTGGGACATCAACCTCGAAGTCGGTCACAGCGTACGCACCGTCGCGCAGTGCGCCGAAGAGAGCGCGGCCGACGTGGGCGTGATGACCACACTGATCGAGGCGCGCCTGCTCGCGGGCAACGGGAAGTTGCTCGACGAGATGCGCGAAGCGGTTTCTTCCGATCGCATCTGGCCGGTCAAGGCGTACTTCGAAGCGAAGGTCGCCGAACAGCAGGATCGTCACCTCAAGGCGAACGACACCGCATACAACCTCGAGCCCAACGTGAAGACGGGCCCGGGCGGCCTGCGCGACATCCAGACCATTGCCTGGGTCGCCAAGCGCCACTTCGGCGCGAGTTCGCTCGACGAACTGCTCACGCATGGATTCCTCTCGCCCACCGAGCTGCGCAAGCTCAAGCAGGCGCAGTCGTTCCTGTGGAAGGTGCGCTTCGGGCTGCACGTGGTGACCGGCCGGCGCGAGGACCGGCTGCTGTTCGATCACCAGATCAAGCTCGCGCAGCTGTTCGGTTACGAGGACGCGACGTTCACGCTCGCCGTCGAGCAGTTCATGCAGCGGTACTACCGCACGGTCATGGACGTCTCGCTGCTCAACGAACTGTTGTTGCAGCTGTTCCGCGAGGCCATCCTGACCGAAACCTCGCCTCCGCGTCCGCTCAACCCGCGCTTCCAGGTGCGCAACGACTACCTGGAAGCCGTGAACGATGAAGTGTTCGCGCGCACGCCGTCGACTCTGCTCGAGATCTTCGTAGTGCTGCAGCAGAACCCGGACGTGAAAGGCGTGCGCGCCTCGACCATCCGCGCCATCAACAAGAATCTCTGGCTCATCGACGAGGAATTCCGGCAGAACCCGCGCAATCACCGGCTGTTCCTCGAGATCCTGCGCGCGCCGGCGGGCGTCACGCACGAACTGCGCCGCATGAATACCTACGGCGTGCTCGGTCGCTACATTCCCGCGTTCGGCCGCATCGTCGGCCGCATGCAGTACGACCTGTTCCACGCGTACACGGTGGATGCGCACACGTTGTTCGTGCTGAGCAACCTGCGCCGGCTGTCGCTGCCGAAATACGACCACGAGTTGCCGCAGCTCTCCGCGATCATGCAGAAGCTGCCCAAGCTCGAGATCGCCTATCTCGCGGCGCTGTTCCACGACATCGCCAAGGGTCGCGGCGGGGATCACTCCCAGCTTGGCGCCGTCGACGCGGAAGCGTTCTGCCTCGAACAGGGCCTGTCGCGCTACGACGCGCGCCTGGTCGCCTGGCTCGTGCAAAATCATCTCGAACTGTCGGTCACGGCGCAGAAGCAGGACATCTCGGATCCCGAAGTCGTGAATGCGTTCGCGCGCCGCGTCGGCGACGAGACACACCTCGACTATCTATATGTGCTGACCAGCGCCGACGTGCGCGGCACGAATCCGAAGCTGTGGAACTCGTGGAAGGCGTCGCTGTTCCAGGAGTTCTACGAACGCGTGAAGCGCGCGCTGCGGCGCGGTCTCGAGAGCCCGATCGATCCCGACGAACTCATGCGCGAAACGCAGGAAGGCGCGCGCAAGCTGCTCGCGGCTTCGGGGCGCATCACGCCGCCCGAGATATCGCGCGCCTGGGAGCGGCTCACCGCCACGTACTTCCTGCGGCACACGCCGGAGGAAGTGGCGTGGCACACGCAGCTGCTCGCCGATCGGGAGCCCGGCAGTGAAGATCCGCTGGTGGCGGTGCAGTCCAGCCACGAGCGCGGCACGACGGCGATCCTCGCGTTCGCGCCGCACCGCTACAACGGCTTCGCGATCACGACGGCCGTGCTCGATCAGCTCGGCCTCAACATCGTCGACGCGCGCATAACGCCGACGGGCGACGGCTTCAGCCTCGACCTTTACCATGTGCTCGAGGAAGACGGCGCGCCGATCTCCGACAGCGAACGTATCGGTGAAATCGAGCGGGCATTGTGGCGCGCGCTGCAACATCCCGAGGAAGCACCCATCACGGTCACGCGTCGCGTGCCGCGCCAGGCGCGCATGTTCCGCACGGCGACGACCATTGCCGTGAGCGTGGACGAGCGCAACCGGCGCTCGGTGCTCGAACTCATCGCGGGCGACCGACCCGGCTTGCTGTGTGACGTCGGCAAGGTGCTCATGGAAGAACGCGTCGACCTGCTCGCCGCGAAGATCATGACCGTCGGCGAACGCGCGGAGGACGTGTTCTATCTGGCCTCGCTGTCGGGATCACCGCTCGACGAGGCCGCGGCGACCCGGCTGCAGCAGAAGCTGTCCGGCGCACTCGACCGCCGCGCCGCCGCGTGAACGGCCGCCTCGAACTACTCACCGCGTACCCGTTCGAACGACTGGCGCGGCTGAAGGCGGGCGTCGTTCCGCCCGCCTCGCTTGCGCACATCGCGATGTCGATCGGCGAGCCGAAACACACGCCGCCGGCCTTCGTCGTGGACACCCTGCGCGCCGCGCTCGGGAAGCTGGATAGCTATCCCGCGACCGCCGGGCTGCCCGAGACCCGCGCGGCCTGCGCCGCCTGGCTCGGCCGGCGCTTCGGGCTCGGCAATCGCGTGAACCCCGACACCATGGTGCTGCCGGTCAATGGCACACGAGAAGCCCTCTTCTCCTTCGTCCAGGCGGTAGTCGAAGACGGTGCCAGGCACGGAAAACCCGGGATAAGGCCCGTGGTCGCGATGCCGAACCCGTTCTACCAGATCTATGAAGGCGCGGCCCTGCTCGCGGGCGCCGAGCCCGTGTTCCTGAACACGACCGCCGGCAATCGCTTCCAGCCGGATCTGGACTCGGTGTCAGCCGAGACCTGGAAACGCTGCCAGGTGTTGTTCCTGTGCAGCCCCGGCAATCCGACCGGCGCCGTGCTGTCGCTCGACTTCCTGCGCCAGGCGCTCGAACTCGCCGAGCGTTTCGACTTCGTGATTGCCGCCGACGAGTGTTACGCCGAGCTGTATCGCGATGAAGCGGCGCCGCCGCCCTCGCTGCTGCAGGCCGCACTCGCCCTCGGGCGCGACTCGTTCCAGCGCTGCGTCGTGTTCCATTCGCTCTCGAAGCGTTCGAGCGTGCCCGGACTGCGCTCCGGCTTCGTCGCGGGCGATCCGGCGATCATCAAGCCCTATCTTCTTTACCGCACGTATCACGGCTGCGCGATGCCGATCCCGACGCAGCTCGCCTCGATCGCGGCCTGGAACGACGACGCGCACGCGGCCGCGAACCGGGCGTTGTACCGCGAGAAATACGCGCGCGTGCTGCCGATCCTGCAGCCGGTGCTCGACGTCGTCGAACCCGACGGCGCGTTCTATCTATGGCCCGACGTGGGCCGCGACGACGAAGCCTTCACACGCGACCTCTTCGCGACGCAGAATCTCACCATCCTGCCGGGCAGCTATCTCGCGCGCGATACGCGCGCCGGTAACCCGGGCAGGAACCGCGTGCGCATCTCGCTGGTGGCGCCGGTCGAGGAATGCGTGACTGCCGCCCGGCGCATCCGCGACTTCCTGACCAAGTAACCGAACACGATCCTGGAGCAGCTAGTGACCGACCTGACCGTTCTCGCTTCCACCATCGACGAGGCCTTCGAGCGCCGCGCGGACCTGACCGCGAAGAGTTCGCCGCCCGCGGTGCGCCACGCCATCGAGGAATGCATCGAGCTGCTCGATTCCGGCAAGGCGCGCGTAGCGGAGAAGAAGAACGGCGAGTGGATCGTGAACCAGTGGCTCAAGAAGGCCGTGCTGCTCTACTTCCGCACGCACGACAACACGATCATCGAGGCGGGTTACACGCGCTTCTTCGACAAGGTGCCACTCAAGTACGCGGCGCGCTCGCAGGCCGACGAAGGCCACGACCTGCGCGTGGGCGGCGCCCGAGTCGTGCCACCCGCCGTCGCACGGCGCGGTTCGTACATCGCGCCCAACACCGTGCTGATGCCGAGCTACGTCAACATCGGCGCGTATGTAGATAGCGGCACGATGGTCGACACCTGGGCCACCGTCGGCTCCTGCGCGCAGATCGGCAAGAACGTGCACCTGTCGGGCGGCGTCGGCATCGGTGGCGTGCTCGAACCCTTGCAGGCCGCGCCCACGATCATCGAAGACAACTGTTTCATCGGCGCGCGCTCCGAAGTCGTCGAGGGCGTGATCGTCGAGGAAGGCAGCGTGATCTCGATGGGCGTGTACATCGGCCAGAGCACGAAGATCTACGAACGCGAGACCGGCAAGATCCTGCAGGGCCGCATTCCGGCCGGCTCCGTGGTCGTCTCGGGCAATCTGCCGTCGAGCGACGGCAAGTACTCGCTGTACTGCGCCGTGATCGTCAAGCGCGTCGACGCGCAGACGCGCGCGAAGACGTCGATCAACGAGCTGCTGCGCGCGGATTGACGAGCCCACGCGTCCGGTCACACCTCACCGAGCCGGCCGATGACACCCGACGACATCCTGGATCTGCGGCAGCGGAACCAGGGTCTCGTCGGGGCGACGTTCCGCAAACCTGAAGACGTCGTCTCCTGGTTCGGCGCGGTTCAGGCGCAGGACTATCTCGGCGCGCTGTGGGCGCTGGGCCTGCGCACCCGCGCGGCCACCGAGGCACGCGTCGAAGCCGCCGAGGCCCGGCGTGCCATCGTGCGCACCTGGCCGATGCGCGGCACGCTCCACTTCGTCGCCGCCGCCGACGTTCGCTGGATGACGCATCTGCTCGCGCCGCGTGTGCTCGCGCGCAACGCCGCGCGGTTCGAACGCGAGTTCGACGTCGATGCCCGCCTCATCCAGCGCGCTCGCGAAATCGTCACTCGCGAGCTTGCGGGTGGGAAGCGCCTCGAACGCAGCGCGCTGTACGCGAAGCTGGACGCACGGCGAATCCGCACGGCCGGGTCGCGCGGGCTGCACATTCTCCTGTGGCTCGCGATGGAAGGCACGATCTGTCTCGCTGGCCGACAGGGAAAACAACACACGTTCGCGCTGCTCGACGAGTGGATTCCCGCATCGAAGCCGCTCGATCGCGACGCTGCGTTCGCCAAGCTCGCGCGCCGCTATTTCACGAGTCACGGCCCGGCGACGCAGCGCGACCTCATGTGGTGGGCAGGAATCACGGCGAAGGATGCGCAGGCCGCGATCGACGTCGTGAAAGGCGAACTGACTTCCGCGCGTGTCGACGGCACCGACTACTGGTGGCACGAATCGCCCGGCGCCCGCCGCGCGCGACGCGGCCCCGTCGTCAAACTACTCCCGCCCTTCGACGAACACACCGTCGCCTACCAGGACCGTTCGCTGCTGGTTCCGGGCAAACATCCAGGTTATGGCGTGCTTGGTCCTGTCGTCGTGATCGACGGACGCGTCCTCGGCGAATGGCGGCGCACGTTGAACAGCGGCAAGTCAAAACGTCCCGGCGTCACAGTGCGTACCCGGCTGCGACGCAAGCTGACCCCCGCCGAACGAGCCGCACTCGCCGGCACGATCGAAGACTACGCCCGCTTTCTCGGTCGCGAGCCGACCTGAAGGCATCGACGACTCACGGATCGGGCGGGCCTAGCGACTGGACCATGCTGACCACCTCGCCCGGCTGAAGCGCCGATGCGACCGGAAAGGCCATCGACGGCAAGTTGACGTCGACGAGCCAGCCGGAGGTCACGCCCGACGCGTTCGGGGCGCGCAATCCGATCGTCGTCTCTTCCTGGTCGATGGACAGCGAGAACAACTCGGCCTCGAGCGTGGGTGCGACGATCCGCACCACCCCCGGCGCGTCGGTACGAATCCACGCGCCGCGGCGCGTCTGGCCGTCGTCGCGCATCGTGAACAGCAGTGTGGTGCCGGTGAACCAGTCGACGGACTCGATCGCCGCGCCACCGGAAGGCGTCAGCGGCTCGAGGATCTCTCCCGTGAAGATATCCACGCGATTCAGGTGCGTTCGGCCGCTGCCGCCGTCCGCGCCGTAGACTCCCACGCCGTCGCGCACCAACATGCGAAGGTGCACCGGACCCGCCGTGAACCGCACGACTTCGCGTGCCTCCTCGGGGGTAGCGAGCGGCACCCGCCACACGACGGTCTCGCGCGTCGCCAGGTTCATCGACTCGACGAGCAGCGTCGCTGCAGGACCCGCGATGAACTGCATGTTCGTCACGTAGCTCAGCGGGCTCGAATCGGGCACGGTCCACAACGTTTGTCGCTGAACCGGTCCCTCCGTGTCGTAACCGATGATCTCCGCGGGCAGCGGCCAGTTGGAGACGAGGTACCGACCATTTGGCGAAAGCATCGAGCTCTCGATGTCGATGTCTTCGGGCGGGGTGACCCGGCGCACCGTTCCCGCGTCGATGTCCGCGATGAAATGTCCTTGGTCGCCATTCGTGTCGCGCGCCACGAGCAATACGCGCCGCGGGCCTCCGGGACGCACGAGCGACACGTGATCGATACCCGTGAGCGGCATCCGCTGCATCACGGTTCCCTGGACGATGTCGACGCGCACGAGGTCGTACGTGGAACCGAGCGTGAGGACATCGGGATTCGATACTCGTTCGGCCACGAGGAATTCCGCGAAGTTGCCGAGGATCACGAGGCCGGACGCGAGCGGGGCGTTGCCGTAGACGAGTGTCGGGCTCGTGAGCGTCGTGGCGCGCGGCTGACTCAGGAAGATGTCGGAACGTGTCGGTGAGAGGCAACTGCGACCCAGCAGTCGACGCGCGTCGGAAGTCAGGTATGCCCAACTCTGCTGGTTGCACGTTCCGAACGTCAGCAACTCGAGCGGATCGTCCGACGGCGTGCCCGCGACGACGAATCGCGGCGAGCCCACGGGCGGTGTGGCCGACGGTGCCGGCGCGAGCACCATCAATGCGCGCGCAATGGGTCCCACGTCGACGACGACGTTCGCCGGCGCGGAGTACGCGCCGTGACTGTCGCGCACGCGATAGGAAAATGTGAGCGTTCCGCCGAATCCCGCCGCCGGCGTCACGCGCAGACGGCTGGCAACGACTTCGAACGTGGCGGAAGCATGTGCGGCCGGCAGCTCGATGGTCAGGTCGTCGCCGTCGCCGTCCCGGTCGTTGTCGAGCACGTCGATGTCGGCCGGCATTCCCGGGCGTATCCGGGCAGTATCCGCGGCGGCGATAGGGACCGAATTACTCCCCGGCGGAGTGAAGACCGGATCTCCTTCACCGCCCCCACACGCGGCCATGACCAGTGCGATCGGTGCGATCAGGCATAACCTGCTGAACATTTCCGTATCTCCTCCGCCGGATCTCGCGCACCCGATTTCTGTCGCGGGACGACGTCCCGTGACAGGCGCTCGCCGCCTCATACAGTAGATAGCCAGAATGGCCACTGAATAGCCGCGAAAACCACCGCCCGTTATGCTCACGCCACGGTCGGAACTTCGGACGAAAGCGTCTGCTCCAACCGGGTCCGGCCAGAATCAGGGAATACCATGCACTCTCGACCCCAGGCTGCCCCAGCCGACGATTCGAACACGCTCGCGATCCGCACGCGCGGGCTGGCGAAACGCTTCGGCGACCTGCGCGCCGTCGACGGCATCGACCTCGACGTGCCGCGCGGCATGATCTTCGCCATCCTCGGCCCCAACGGCGCGGGCAAGACGACGCTCATGCGCATGCTCGCGACGCTCGCCAGGCCCGATGGCGGAACGGCCAGCATTCTCGGGCACGACCTCGTGCACGCGCCGCAGGCCGTGCGGGCCGAGATTTCGATGACCGGCCAGTTCGCCTCGCTCGACGAGGACCTCACGGGCCGCGAGAATCTCGTGATGCTCGCGCGGCTGTGGGGCTTTCGCGGCAAGGCCGCCCGCGCGCGCGCCGACGAATTGCTCGACACCTTCGAGCTCGAGGACGCCGCCGACAAGCAGGTCAAGGACTACTCGGGTGGCATGCGCCGCCGGCTCGACATCGCCGCGTCGCTCATCGTGACGCCGGGCGTCCTGTTCCTGGACGAACCCACCACCGGTCTCGACCCGGTCGGACGCAAGAGCGTGTGGCGCATGATCCGCACGCTGGCGGGATCCGGCGTGACCGTGCTGCTCACAACCCAGTATCTCGACGAAGCCGATCAGCTCGCGGCGCGCATCGCGGTGATCGATCACGGCCGCAAGATCGCCGAGGGCACGAGCCGCGAACTCAAGGTGGCGACCGGCTCCGGATTCCTGCACGTCGCGCTGATGGATTCCGCGAGGCTCGACGAGGCCGCGGCGATCCTCGAAGCGCGCCTCGGCGCGACCGTGCAACGCAGTGTCGAGGGCGCGATGTTGTCAGTCGTTGCAAGAACCTCGCGCGATGCGAACGAAGCGCTCGGCGCGTTGATCGCCGCGAACATCGAGCTCGCGGATTTCTCCATGGGCAGTCCGAGCCTCGACGAGGTGTTCTTCGCGCTGACCGGAAAGGCCCACGCATGAACGACGTCACCGCCACGAAATCTCCGTCCGCGCTGAAGCCCGTGCCACGGCCGCCGGCGCCCTCGCCGCTGTCCAACGCGCTCGTGTTCGGTTGGCGCGCGGTGCTCAAGTTCAAGCACGTGCCCGAACAGCTGTTCGATCTCGTGATGACGCCGATCATGTTCACGCTGCTGTTCACGTTCGTGTTCGGCGGCGCGCTCGCCGGCACGCCCGGGTCCTATCTGCAGTATTTCCTGCCCGGCATCCTGGTGCAGACCGTCGTGTTCAACTCGGTGTATTCGGGCATGGGTCTATCTACCGATCTGAGCAAGGGCCTGTTCGACCGCTTTCGCTCGCTGCCGATCTGGCCGCTCGCGCCGTTCGCGGGCCTCATGGTCGGCGACATCCTGCGCCACGTGATCGCGGGCGGCATCATTCTCACGATCGGCCTGCTGCTGGGTTACCGGCCCGAGGCCGGCATCCTGGGTGTGATCCAGGCCTTCGCGCTGCTCATCGCGGTCGGCTTCGGCGTGGGCTGGATCTTCATCGTGCTCGGACTGCTGATCCGCACGCCGATGACCGTGATGACGATCGGCTTCACGTTCATGTTTCCGATGGTGTTCGCATCCAACATCATGGTCGATCCCGCGACCATGCCGGGCTGGCTGCGCGCCTTCGTCGAAGTGAACCCGGTGTCGCACATGGCGTCCGCGCTGCGTGGACTGTTGAGCGGTGCGGCGACGGCGGGCGACATGTTGCTCGCGCTCACGGCGCCTGCGTTATTGACACTCGTGCTCGCACCGGTGACGTTGGTTCTGTATCGAAGACGCTGAGGCGATTCAGCGCGCGATCCGCCGCACTTCTTCGATGACCTTTGCGAGCCGCTGAATGCCGGCGCGGATCGCCGCGGGCGGCACCGCGCCGAAACCAAGCAGCAATGCGTTGGCCTCGCTGGCGCCGTTGCCGCCATTCATACTCGCGCCGCCATGGACGCCGGTGCCGAGATAGAAAGCCGACAGCGGCATGCTCTCGATGCCACGCGCGGCGGCCTCCGTGTGCACGCGCTCGGCGCTCACGCCTTCGATGTCGACCACGGCATGCATGCCGGCGCGCACGCGTCGCAGGCGCAGCGGCGCGCCGGATTTGGCGATCGCGCGGCGCAACGCGTCGAGGCGCTCCGCGTACGCGGCCTGCATGCGCCGCAGGTGACGCGCGTAATGCCCGCGGCGGATGAAAGCCGCGAGCACCATCTGTTCGAGCACCGGCGGATGCAGGTCGGTCGCGAGGCGCGCCGTGATCAATCCCTGCTGCAGGTCGCCCGGCACGATCAGGAACCCGAGCCGCAGCGCCGGGAACAGCGTCTTGCTGAAGGTGCCCAGATAGATGACACGACCGTCCGGGTCCAGCGAGTGCAGGCAGGGCAAGGGCTCGCTCTCGTAGCGCATGTCGCAGTCGTAATCGTCTTCGATGATCCACGCGTGCGAGCCACGCGCCCAGCGCAGCAGCTGCTGCCGCCGCTCGAGCGACATCGCAACCCCCAACGGAAACTGGCACGACGGAGTGACGTACGCGAGCCGCGCCGTGCGCTGCACGGCAGCATCGACCAGCATGCCCTCGCGATCGACCGGCACGGGTACGACCGTCGCGCCCGCCGACAGCAACGCGCCGCGCGCGCCCGTGTATCCGGGATCCTCCATCCAGACTTCATCGCCGGGATCGAGCAGCATGTGGAACATCAGGTCGAGCCCGCGCTGTGCGCCGGTCACCACCTGGACCTGGTCCGCGTCGCAACGCGTGCCGCGCGACTGCACCTGGTCCGCGATGGCCTCGCGCAGGGGGCGCAGTCCGGCGAGCGGTGAGTAGTCGCGATGTGCCGCGCCGAGTCCACGCAGGCATTCGCGCGTGAGTTTTGCCCAGAGGCGATGTGGAAAGAGATCGAGCGCCGGCGTGCCCAGCCGGAACGCACGCGCCGCGGTCGCGGGCGCCCGGCGATCCGGCGGCTGCATGCGCGACAGTAGATAGCCGCGGCGCGAGAACGGCGGCCGCGTGACGGGATTCTCGAGCGGCGTCACGCGCGGAGCGCGGTGCTCCGGCAGCTCGCGCGCGATGAACATGCCCGAGCCTCGGCGCGCCACGACGTAGCCTTCCGCGCGCAGCTGTTCGAGCGCGAGCAGCGTGGTCGTGCGCGATACGCCGAGCTCCGCCGCGAGCGCGCGCGTCGATGGCAACCGGCAGTCGCTCGCCACGCGTCCTTCGACGATGCTCTGGCGGATCGCGGAATAGATCTGGAGTTGCAGCGGGCGACCGGACCGTCGCTCGAGGAAGATAGGCAGACTCGCGGTTCTCGACATCCTGACTGCCTCCCCGGAATCGGGACAAAGGAAAACGGGCCCGTGGCCAGGCCCGTCCCCTTTTGCTAGGAAATGAGGAATGTCCCCATTTCGCGGGAGCGTATCAGAACAGCATCGACAGGCTGACCGCGTTGGCCATGGCCTGGTAACCCGCGTCGGTCAGGTGCACGCCATCGGCATCGTAGGTCGGCCGCAGGCGCGTGGGATTCGACGGATCGCGCACCGCGGCTTCGAAATCGACGACGCCATCGAAGGCGCCGCTCGTGCGGATCCAGCGATTGACGGCCTGGCGTTTCGCCTCGTTTTCGGGCGTGAACAGTCCCGGAAGCCCGCTGGAGCCGAACGGAGTCAGCGTGGCGCCATAGATGCGTACACCCCGCGCGCGGGCGCGCTCGCTCAGTTGCTGCAGGCCGGTGATGATGTCGGCTGCGCTCACGACCTCCGCCGCGAACTCCGTCTTGCCGAAGTTGGGCATCACGGAGGGAATCATGATGTCGTTGATGCCAAGGTGCACGATCACGCCCTGCACGCCCGTGACCGAGAGCACGTCACGATCGAATCGCGCCGCGCCGCCGGGACCGCAGAAGTCATACAGCAGCCGTCCGCAACCAATACCCTGGTTGATGACCGCGAGCCGCGGACGGCCCGCATTGATGCGATCCGACAACCGGTCCGGCCAGGTGCGATTCTGGTCCATGGTGGACATGTGACCCTGGGTGATCGAATCGCCCAGCGCCACCAGCGTGCCGCTGACTCCTGACGCCAGCACCTCCACCGTCGTCAGGTAGTACACCGACGGAGTCGCGATGGCGCCCGGCAGATCCGGCGCCGACGCCAGGTTGCCGCTGCCTGCCGGCGCGATATACGAAGTCCGCTGCGTGAGTTCGTGATAGGTCGCAGGCTCTGTGATGCCCGGTAGATAGACGCTCACGGCCAGGTCGCCATCTCCGGGCACGTCGAAGTCCAGCGCGTCGCTCACCGCCACCGCGCCGGCCGGAATGGTGATGGATGGCTGGCCGTTGAATGCCAGCCGGCGGCCGCCCGGGTAGACCGCGGCCATGTTGTTGTGCCGCGCCACGTGCGCCGCACCGACACGCAGCGGGAGGATGCCGAAAGCGTTGGAGATCCGTACTCGCACACGGCGCCCGCCGACGCTGGTATGCACCACGTGGCGAATCGTCTGGTTATCGAAGGACCGGTTGCGGTCTTCGATCGGAAATATCGAGTCGATGGTGAGAGGCCCAGGGGCGAGCGGCGCGGCGCTCCACGTGGCGACCCAGCGGCTGTCGGCGCCATAATCCCGGTCGCCCCCGAGTCCGGCGATGGTCTGCGCCTGGCCCTGCGTCGCAAGGACCAGCGCCGCCGCGCAGGCCCACAGCGAACGAGTGAATATCTTCATGTGACTCTCCTTGTGTACCCGGCATCGGTGCGATGCGCGCGCAGAGTCTGGAAAGCGGCGGGCCGTGGCGGTAGAACCACTTTCGGACAAATCGATGAGACCGGCGCTCGACCGGGACAGGCGTCCCTAACTAGTTCCCGCGGTCAGCCGAAGCGCCCGGTGATGTAGTCCTCGGTGAGCCGGTGGCGCGGATTCGTGAAGACGCGATCCGTCTCGCCGACCTCGACGAGATCGCCCAGGTGGAAATACGCGGTGCGCTGCGACACTCGCGCGGCTTGTTGCATCGAATGTGTCACGATCACGATTGCGTAGCTCTGCCGCAATTCCTCCATGAGGTCCTCGATGCGCGCGGTGGCGATCGGATCGAGCGCCGAACACGGCTCGTCCATGAGGATCACCTCGGGATTCACGGCAATGGTGCGCGCGATGCACAAGCGCTGTTGCTGGCCACCGCTCAGCGATGTCCCCGGGTGGTCGAGTCTGTCCTTCACCTCCTCCCACAACCCCGCGCGCCGCAGCGTGTCGTGCACGATTTCGTCGAGTTCGACGCGGTCGCCCGCGAGGCCGTGGATACGCGGTCCGTACGCGACGTTTTCGTAGATCGACTTCGGAAACGGGTTCGGCTTCTGGAACACCATGCCGACCCGCGCGCGCAGTTGCACGACGTCCTGCTTCCTTTCGTGGATATCCTTGCCGTCGAGCAGGATGCTCCCCTCGACCCGCGCGCCCGCGATGGTGTCGTTCATGCGGTTGAGGCAGCGCAGGAACGTCGACTTGCCACAGCCCGAAGGCCCGATCATCGCGAGCACCTGGTTCCTCGCGATGTCGATGCTCACCTTCCGGATGGCGTGTTTCTCGCCGTAGAAAACATCGACGTCGCGGCAGCTGAAGATCGGGTCGTCAACGGCGATGGTGCCGACGGTCTTGCCCGCCTCCGCCCGCTCACGCACCGGCTCACGCCGCTCTCCTGCCTCCGGAACGTGCGCGCCCGCTCTCGGATCGATTGCCGCACGTTTCAACTGCACCGCACTCTCCATGCTTTCACCACCGACGTTCGAAGCGTTTGCGAAGGATAACCGCCGCCGTGTTCATGACCACCAGGAAGGCCAGCAGCACGATGATGGCGCCCGAGGTTTTCTCGACGAATCCGCGCTCGGGCGAATCGGACCAGAGAAACACCTGCACGGGCAGCGCCGTGGCCGCGTCAGTGAACCCCTGGGGTATGTCCACGATGAAGGCCACCATGCCGATCATGAGTAATGGCGCCGACTCGCCGAGCGCGCGCGCCATGCCGATGATCGTGCCCGTCAGCATGCCCGGCAGCGCGAGCGGCAGGACGTGATGCATCACTGTCTGGACCTTCGACGCGCCCATGCCGAGCGCGGCCTCGCGGATCGAAGGCGGAACGGCCTTCAGCGCCGCGCGCGACGCGATGATGATGGTGGGCAACGTGAGCAGCGTGAGCACCAGCGAGCCGACCAGCGGCGCCGAGCGCGGCAATCCGAAGAAGCCGATGAACACCGCGAGACCCAGCAGGCCGAATACGATCGACGGCACCGCGGCGAGGTTGTTGATGTTCACCTCGATGAGATCCGTCCAGCGGTTGCGGCGCGCGAATTCCTCGAGGTAGATAGCCGCCGCCACGCCGATCGGGAACGAAAGCAGCAGCGTGAGCACGAGCGTGTAGAACGAGCCCACGACCGCGCCCCGGATGCCCGCCTTTTCCGGCTCCCGCGAATCGCCACCGGTGAGGAAGGTCTTGTTGAACCGGAGCGCGAGAGCTCCGTCGGCGGCGAGCGCGTCGGCCCAGGCGAGTTGCCGGTCGGACAGCGGCCGCTGGTCCTCGGAGAGCGAACGATCGACGTGGCCCTTGCGCAGGAGATCGACGGCGTCGCTCGCGAGCAGCCAGCGTTCTCCGGTTTCGCCGATGAGCGCGGGGTTCGACATGACTTCGCCTTGAAGATCGAAAGCCGCGCTGCTGCTGATCAGCCGGGCGAGCTCGCGTTTTGCCGCACGCCCTTCCGCTTCGGGAAATCGCGCCTCGAGCGAGGCGCGGATCAGCGCCTGGTAGTTTGCGGCACGCAGATCCTCCGGCCTGGCCGTACCCGCCGGGTCGATGACCTCCGGATCGAAGTAGACGGGCAGCCGGATCTGCGCCTGCCGGAACGCGCCGATGCCGTTCGAAAAGATCACGAAGAACAGATAGAAGAGGAATGCCATGCCGGCGGTCACGGCGGCGAGACCGTACAGGCGGAACCGCCACTCCGCCCGGTAACGGCGTTTCAGGCCCCGTTCGACGATGGCCTGGGTCTCGCGCGCGGTGCGCCGTGGCTCACTCGTACTGTTCACGGTATTTCCGCACGATGTGGAGCGCGAGCACGTTGAGCGCCAGAGTGACCAGGAACAACACCAGTCCGAGCGCGAAGGCCGCGAGCGTCTTCGGGCTGTCGAACTCCTGGTCGCCGACCAGCAGCGTCACGATCTGCACGGTCACGGTGGTCACGGCCTCGAGCGGGTTCGCGGTGAGATTCGCGGCGAGGCCCGCGGCCATCACGACGATCATGGTCTCGCCGATCGCGCGCGACACCGCGAGCAACACGCCACCCACGATGCCGGGCAGCGCCGCGCGCATCACCACCTGCCGGATCGTCTCCGAGCGCGTCGCGCCCAATGCGTATGCGCCGTCGCGCAGGCTCTGCGGTACGGCGCGGATCATGTCGTCCGCGAGCGAGGACACGAACGGGATGATCATGATGCCCATGACGAGTCCCGCCGCGAGTGCGCTTTCCGACGCGACGTCGAGGCCGATGCCCTCGCCCCAGCCGCGCAGCGCAGGACCCACGGTGAGCGCCGCGAAGAATCCGTACACGACGGTAGGCACACCCGCGAGCACCTCGAGCAGCGGCTTCGCCCAGGTGCGGAATCCCGGATGGGCATATTCGGCGAGGTAGATGGCCGAGAACAGGCCGATCGGCACCGCGATGATCATCGCGACGAACGAGATCAGCAGCGTGCCCGCGAACAGCGGCACGGCGCCGAACGAACCCGACGAACCGACCTGGTCCGCGCGAATGGCCATCTGCGGGCTCCACGAGGTGCCGAACAGGAAATCGATCGGCGACACGAACGAGAAGAACCGAAACGCTTCGAACGCCACCGAGGCGACGATTCCGACCGTCGTGAACACGGCGATGGTCGAACAGCCGATCAGCAGCCACTCGACTACGCGCTCGACGCCGTTGCGCGCGCGGACCTGCGGCGAGATGCGCGCCCTGACTACCAGCGTCGCGGCGATGGCCATCGCCAGCACGAGGACGGTGAGCGCCATGCGGCTCACGTATCGCAGTTCGACGTACCGCTCCGCCGCTGCCCGCACCGCTTCGCTGACGCTCTCCGCGGGCACGTTGTTCGCGACCAGGTTGCGCACGTCGTTGAGCACCAGCGACAACTCGCTCGGCGGCGCTGCGCGGACGGTATGGGGCATCTCGCTGGTGACGAGCCGCAGGATGATCGCGTCCTGGAACGCCAGCCAGAGCCCGACGACGGCGAGCGCGGGCAACGCACACCACAACGCCGTCATGAACCCGTAGTGACTGGGCAGCGAGTGCAGCTGGCGCACCCCGCGGCTCCCGCCCACGAGGGCGAGAGATCGGGATTTGCCGATCCAGAAGGCGCCCACCGAAAGCAGGGCCAGCATGATGAGCAGGCTCGCGGGAGTCATGATGTGCCCGTACTTTGACGGGGCTTTGTTACAGGCTCGTGAATACGCGCGCGTCGGGAGGGGACAGATTTGAAATCTGTCCCCTTTCGTCCTAGAACTTGAAGTTCAGATCGAGCTGCAACCGCTTGTACTCGCGGTCCGTGATGCCCGAGATCACCTGCGTATCGAACGGCTCCGCCGTCGCTTCGTTGAACACCGTCACGCTCTGCGGCACATCGTTCGACAGTTCGTTGAGGAACAACGTCGCGTTGATCGTCCAGTTGCGCGCCACGGTGTATCCGCCGCGCAGCACGAATCCGCTCGAATCGGTGTTGCCGTCGCCGAAGTCGGAATCGACGAGCTGGCCGAACAGCGCATCCTTCTCGACCTTCTGCCACAACACGCCGAACTCCCAGGTCCCGGCCGCGGAACCCGCGGCGCCGTAGCTCACACCGGCCGCGAGCGCGGTGTCGAGCTTCTCCCCCGCGACCGGGTTCACCTCCGCCTCGAGGTTCTTCGCGTAGTCGGCGAAGAAACGCAGCGGACGGCCGCCCACGGTCGCCGTGAGATCACCGAAGACCTGCGCGATGTCGAAGTCGGACAATGAACAGGCCACGTTCGCCGCCAGCGCGCGATTGCACCCTGCGGTCGTCGTCGTGTTGCCGAACGAACTACCGCCGAAGAACGGATTGAAGCCCTGCACTCCATCCACGTCGAAATACGTTCCCGCGAGGGTCAGCCGCACCGAATCCGAAATCGGGATGCGATAACCAACCTGCGCACCGAACATCACCGTGTCGGTGTTGGTGCCCGTCGTCGGATTGCTGAACGACAACGCGCGCTCGGAAAGCCAGTCGTAGAACACACCGGCGAAGAAGTTGCCCTTCGAATAGTTGACTGCGATGCCTTCGGGATTGACGTCGCCATCGAAGAACAGGCTGCCGCTGCGCTGCCAGGGATAACGCTGCTTGCCGGCGTGCACTCGCCATGCGGCGCCCGGCGCCCAGGTCACGTAGGCAAGGTCCAGCTCGAAGTCCTTGCGCGAGTTCTGGTCGGTCAGTGTCTGGTTGGATGAGCGCGGATCCGGTCCGCCGGTCGCGATGCCGATGACGCCGGTCACGGAGTCGTTCACGCGGTACGTCGCATTGAGCCGCGCGCGCACGCGGTCGCGATTGCGGTTGCGATCCACGTACTGCACGTCAAAGGTTTCGTTCCGATAGCGCAGGTCGCCCGCGAAGGACAGCCGCGACTTTTCCTGCGCGACGACGTCGGCGGTGCGGTCGGCAGTGGACTGCGCTTCGTCGACCGTCCTCTTCGTCTGCGATTGCGCCTGTTCGAGCTGCTCGATCTTCGCCGAGAGCTCGGCAAGCTGCGCCTTGAGCGCGTCGACGTCGGGGTTCTGGGCGAGCGCCGGGCGCGGCGTGAGCGCGGTGGCGCCGGCCATGGCGGCTGCGACCGCGATCGAAAGTAGTTTGCGAGTCATCCTGGTGTTTTCCGTGTTCGTGAATTTGTTGTCAGAGCTTGAGCGGCTTGAGCGATTTCGCGTCTTCGCGGATCTTCCCGATCTCGCTCGCGAGCGGCGGCACGAGTCCCTTGTCGGCGAGATACCCTTCTTCGCCGAGCGCCGCCTCGCCGGTGTATTCCGCGATGAATTCCGGGATGCCGCGGATCACGCCCACGTGCGCCTTCTTCACGTAGATGTAGAGCGGCCGCGATGCCGGGTACTTGCCCGACGAAACGGTCTCGTAGGTAGGCGACACGCCGTCGACGACCGCGCCCTTGAGCTTGTCGAGGTTCTCCTCGAGGAAGCTGTAGCCGAAGATGCCGACCGCGTTCTTGTTGGCCGTGAGCTTCTGCACGATCAGGTTGTCGTTCTCGCCGGCCTCCACATAGGCGCCGTCCTCGCGCACGGTGTGGCAGACGCGTTTGAAGCGCGCCTCGTCCTGGCCGCGCAGCGCATCGAGCCAGGCGAAGCCGCGGCAGCCCACCTCCATGTACAACTCGACGAACGAGTCGCGCGTACCCGAGGTCGGCGGCGGACCGAGCACTTCGATCTTCGTGGCCGGCAGCTTCGGGTTGACGTCCTTCCAGGTCGTGTACGGATTCGGGATCAGCGTCGACGGATTCGCCGGATCCGGCACGTTCTTCGCGAGCGCGAGATAGACGTCCTTGCGCGAAAGGTTTAGCGAATTGCCGGACTTGCTCTCCGCGAGCACGATGCCGTCGTAACCGACCTTGATCTCGACGACATCCCTGACGCCGTTCTTCTGGCAGGCCAGCAGTTCCGCCGGCCGGATGCGGCGCGACGCGTTGACGATGTCGGGATACTGCGGCCCGACACCGTTGCAGAACAGTTTGATGCCCCCGCCCGTTCCGGTGCTTTCGACCTTCGGTGCCTTGAACTGGCCGGCGCGGCCGAATCGTTCGGCCACCGTCGTCGTGAACGGATAGACCGTGGACGACCCGACGATGGTGATGGAATCGCGCGCCGACTGCGCCTGCGCGCCGACCGCCAGCGCGCTCATGACGGCGGTTGCGAGTGGAATTACGAGGATCTTGCGAGTCACTTGTATTGCCTCCGGTTGTGACGGCGGCAAGTTATGACCCCGAGATTGCAGGAAGATGAAATGGGACCGACCGGAAATCGAGGAACGTCCCGATTTCGCAAAACTCCTTGCTGACGTGGTCGCCGTTCCGTATAACGCGCGCACCCATGTCAGCGACCATCGACCTCACCCTCGATCTCATCTCGCGCAACTCCGTGACCCCTGCCGACCAGGGCTGCCAGGACGTCATGACCCGCCGTCTCGCCGACGCCGGTTTCAAGATCGAAAACCTGCGCTACGGAAACGTGGACAATTTCTGGGCAACCCGTGGCAGCGGCAGCCCGGTGTTGTGTTTCGCCGGGCATACGGACGTCGTTCCGACGGGACCGCTCGAAGAATGGAAGAGCGATCCGTTCAAGCCGACGGTGCGCGACGGGCAGCTCTTCGGCCGCGGCGCGGCCGACATGAAGAGCGCGCTGGCCGCGATGGTCACGGCCACCGAGGAGTTCGTCAGGGCCCATCCCGATCACAGAGGCACGATCGCCTACCTGATCACGAGCGACGAGGAAGGTCCCTCCGTCGACGGCACCAAGAAGGTGGTCGAAACCTTGCGCGAGCGCGGCCAGAAGATCGACTGGTGCATCGTCGGCGAGCCCTCGAGCGAGAAGGCCCTGGGCGACACGATCAAGATCGGCCGCCGCGGATCGCTGTCGGGCCGCCTTACGGTGCACGGCGTGCAAGGCCACATCGCCTATCCGCAGCTCGCGGAGAATCCGGTGCACACGTTTGCGCCGGCGCTCGCGGAGCTCACCGCGCGGACCTGGGACCAGGGCAACGAACATTTCCAGCCCACGAGCTTCCAGATCTCGAATTTCAATGCCGGCACCGGCGCGCCCAACGTGATCCCGGGCGAACTCAAGGCGCGTTTCAACCTGCGTTATTCGCCGGTGCAGACGATCGACGGCCTCAAGACCGTCGTCGAGGGCATCCTCAAGAAACACGGCGTCCGCTACACACTCGAGTGGTACGTGTCCGGCGAACCGTTTTATACGCCTCCCGGCGCGTTGTCGGACGGCGTGACGCGCGCGGTGCGCGCGGCGACGGGCATCGAGCCGAAATTCTCGACGGGCGGTGGCACCTCTGACGGCCGCTTCATCGCTCCGCTCGGCGCGCAGGTGGTCGAGCTCGGCGTCATCAATGCATCGATTCACAAGGTCAACGAAAGCGTCAACGTCGATGACATCGACGGTTTGCATCGCATCTATTTGAATGTCCTTAAGGAAATGCTCGCCTGAGCGGCTGCCTTGGATGTCGGTGACGCACTTGTGACAGCGCGTCTCCGACCCTCTAAACTCCGCGTCGCAAAGTAGGACCGGGGAAAGAAAACTAATGAACTTCATGTCGCGCCTGATGCCCCGCGAAGGGCGCTTTTTCAGTCTGTTCGACGAGCACGCCAAGCTCGTCGTCGAAGGCGCGGTCGCCCTCGCCGACGTGCTCAAGAACTACGAAAACCAGATTGATCGCGCCGCGGGCATCAAGGTGATCGAGGACGCGGAACACGCGGCCGACCGAATCACGCACGACACCGTGCAGCTCCTGCACACGACCTTCGTCACCCCCTTCGACCGCGACGACATCCACCGGCTGATCTCGCGCATGGATGACGTGCTCGATCTCATCCAGGACACCGGCGAATCCCTGGTCCTGTACGACATCCAGAATGTGACGCCGGAAGCGACGCAACTGGCGGAGCTGCTGCTGCATTGCGCCGAACGCGTGCAATCGGCGGTCGGACTCATGGCCTCGATGGCCGACGCGCCCGCCATCCTCAAGATCTGCCAGGAAATCGACCGGCTCGAATCGGATGCGGACAAGGTCATGCGCACCGCCATTTCGGAGCTGTTCCGCCACGAAGCCGACGTGCGCCAGGTCATCAAGATGAAGGCTGTCTACGAGGCACTGGAGTCGGCGACCGACAAATGCCAGGACGTCGCCAACGTGATCGAAAGCGTCGTGCTCGAAAACGCGTAAGCGGATCGAGCGACCTTCGCATGGACCTCGGAGCCTTCTCCCTAACGCTGATCCTGTTGATCGCGCTCGCGCTCGCCTTCGACTTCATGAACGGGTTTCATGATGCGGCGAACTCGATCGCAACCGTCGTCTCGACGGGCGTGCTCAAGCCCTGGCAGGCCGTGTTGTGGGCCGCGTTCTTCAACGTCATCGCGATCTTCATCTTCCACCTCGGCGTGGCGGCCACCGTCGGCAAGGGCATCATCGAACCGTCGTTCGTCGACAACCAGGTGATATTCGCGGCGCTGATCGGCGCGATCGCCTGGAATCTGATCACCTGGTATTACGGCATCCCGTCGAGCTCGTCGCACGCGCTGATCGGCGGCATGATCGGCGCCGCGCTGGCGAAGGCCGGCACGGAGCCGCTGCTCGCGTTCGGCATCATCAAGACCGCGAGCTTCATCTTCATCTCGCCGCTGCTCGGCATGATCCTCGGCGCGACCATCATGGTCATCGTGTCGCGGATCTTCTTCCGCCAGCCGCCGCACCGCGTGGACAAATGGTTTCGCCGCCTGCAGCTCATTTCCTCGGCCGCATACTCGGTGGGCCACGGCGGCAACGACGCGCAGAAAACCATGGGCATCATCTGGCTACTGCTGATCGCCAACGGGATCACCACCGAGGCGCACCTGCCGACCTGGGTGGTCGTGAGCTGCTTCGCGGCGATCGGCATCGGCACGATGTTCGGTGGCTGGCGCATCGTGAAGACGATGGGTCAGCGCATCACGAAGCTGAAGCCGGTCGGCGGCTTCGCGGCCGAATGCGCGGGTTCCATCGCGCTGTTCTTCGCGACGAACTTCGGCATTCCGGTTTCGACCACTCACACGATCACGGGCGCCATCATCGGAGTCGGCACGACGCGCGGCACATCCGCGGTGCGCTGGGGCGTCGCGGGCAACATCGTGATTGCCTGGATCGTGACCATCCCGGCGTCCGCGCTGATCGCGGCGCTCGCCTGGTGGCTGGGCGTGCTGATTTTCTAGGAGATCCTGGTCGTAATCCGGGCAGGCTGCCGCCCGGGATACAGGATGTTGTTCACGATGCCGATGAGGCCGAACGCGACGGCCCAGACCAGTACCCATCCCGGCATCGAGACGCCGAGGAACGTCCAGTCGATCACGCCGCACTCCCCACCGCCCGTCATGACGCGGCGGATCACGTCGTGCAGCGGAAACATCTGCAGCAGCGAATCGAGCGGCGCTCCGCAGGCCGGCACCGTGCCCGGCGGCTGCGCCTGGATCCACACGTGGCGGCCGGCGACCCAGCTCGTCGTGCCCGCGGCCAGCAGGATCAGCACGCCGTGGACGATTGCGCCGACGCGCCCCGCGCGGTGCAGCGCCGCGATCAGGAACACGACGCCCAGGACGACGATACACACGCGCTGGAACATGCACAGCGGACAGGGCACGTAACCCAGCACCTTCTCCGAATAGATGGCATAGGCGAACATGCCGCCGCAGATGAGCGCGCAGGCGAGATTGACGAGTTGGCGTCGGTCGAACATGGCGCGCGACTATAACGCGAACCACGATCCGTCCGCCTGCCGTGCGTCGGGAAGGCGTTGCCGTCCGGCCGCCCGTCGCCAGCCCCGATGCCCGGTCTTACGACATGCCCAGTAGTTTGAGGACTTCGGCGCCCTTCTCCTGGACCATCTTCGCCTTCGCCACCGCATTGACCGGATCGCCCGCCGAATATTCGGAGCTGGCCTCGGCCCACGTCGTTTTCATCATGTCGAGCCCCGACTTCGCCTGGTCGAACGATCCCTGGCTCACGTTCTTCGGCAGTTTCCGCGAAGCGCTCAGCGTATCGACCCGGCTCTGGATGACCTGAACCAGTTTCGGAACGTCGTCGGCGAGTGCATTCCATTCGCCGGACGCGGCTGCCGCAGCCGCTTCCGCCTCCGACTTCCTCGCGGCCACCGAGGTCTTGAGCGAATCGACCGCGCTCATGAGCTGGGGCGCGCCGGCGATCACGGCCTTGTAATCGCCGTTGGCGAGATTCGCCTTGAGCGCCGCGAGCGTCGCTTCGATGCCCTGCAGGTCCGCCGGCGCGTACCGGGTCGCGTCGTCGCGCACGCTCGCGATCGCCGACTCCGCTTGCGCCAGCGCCTTCGTCGCCGGCTCCTTCTGGCCGGCGCAGGCGACCAGCAACGAGGCCAGCAGCAACCAGACCGCGCTCATCACGAGCGAGCGGGTCGACAGGGATATGGACCTGGCCATGAGAATCTCCTCGCAGGAAGAATCAGGGAATCAGCAGCTTCTGACCCGGCTTGATCTTGTTAGGGTCGTTGAGAATGTTGCGGTTGGCATCGAAGATCCGGTCGTACAGCATCTTGTCGCCGTAGAACTCCTCGGCGATTTTCGAGAGCGTGTCGCCGCTCTTGACCACGTAATACTGCGCGTAAGGGTTGTCGCCTTCGGGACCGCGGTTCTCGTTTGCCATGCGAATCGTTTAATCAATCGGCCGCGGATGCGCTATTGGACCTCCGTCCCTGCCCTAAGCGCTGCCTTGCCCGGATCGCGGGAGTAGAGTCCGCAACCAACTTCCGGATGAGGAGACGCCCATGCAACTCATCGACATGCTCAAGAACAGCGGCGCCGTGCACTCGATGGCGCAGCAGATCGGCATCGACGACGACCAGGCGACCGCGGGCGCCGCGGCATTGATGCCGGCGTTGCTCGGCGGACTCGAGCGACAATCGCGCGCGAACTCCGATGGGCTCTCGGGCGTGGCGTCGATGCTCGGAGGACTGGGCGGCGGCAACATGCTCGACCAGGTGCTGGGCTCGGGCACTCCCGACGTGAATGCCGGCAACGGCGTGCTGGGGCAACTCTTCGGCTCGAAGGACGTGAGTCGCGCCGTCGCGCAGAACGCGTCATCGAGCACCGGGCTCGATCCGGCACTGCTGAAGAAAATGCTGCCGCTGCTCGCGATGGTGGTGGGCGGATTCGTCGCGAAGCAGGCCCAGGCCCGCAACGCGCAGGGCGCGGGCGCCGACACGCAGGCCACGCAGGGCGGAGGCGGACTCGGCGGATTGCTAGGCTCGTTGTTCGGCGCGGATCAGGATCGCGGCGGCAAAGGCGACCTCGAGTCGATGCTCGGATTCGGCGGCAAGAACAACCCGCTCGATGACATCCTGGGCAGACTCGGTGGCGGAAGCGGCAAGCCGCACTGATGCCAATGGGGACAGACTTCCCAGGTCTGCCGGCCTTTTCGCGCCGACGATGCGGCGGCGTCAGTCAATCAAAGCGTCGGACGGTCAGGCGCGAAGGTCGCGTTCGATGTCTTCGAGGCGTGTATGGCGCACGTCCTTGCCATGCACCATGTAGATCACGTACTCGCAGATGTTCTTCGCGTGATCGCCGATGCGCTCGAGCGCACGCACGATCCACATGACGTCGAGCGCGCGGCGGATTCCGCGCGGATCTTCCATCATGAACGTGATGCACTGGCGCTGGATCGACTCGTACTCCTCGTCGACGACTCGGTCCTGGCGCGCCACGCGCAGCGCCGCCTCGGCATCCATGCGCGCGAACGCGTCGAGCGCGCCGTGGACCATCTCCGCGACGATACGCCCGAGATGTTTGATCTCGCGGTACTTGTCCGCAGGCCGTTCCATCGACGCGAGCCGCGACGCGATGTAACCGATCTTCTCGCCCTCGTCCCCGATGCGTTCGAGATCGGTGATCGTCTTGATGATCGCAACGACCAGGCGCAGGTCTCCGGCTGCGGGCGCGCGTGTCGCGAGGATCCGCTGGCATTCCTCGTCGATCGCCAATTCCATGTCGTTGACCTTGAAATCGTCGCGCGCCACCGAGACGCCGAGATTGCCGTCACCCTCGATGAGCGCGGTGACCGCATTGCCGAGCTGCCGCTCGACCATGCCGCCCATGGCGAGCACCTGGGCGCGGACCCGATCGAGGTCCTCGTTGAAGCGGCGCGAGATGTGATGCGAGAGGTCGGCGGTTTCCATGAGTTCCTCGGCGGCCCGGGTGCCGCGAGGAAGTCTGCCGACAGAAGATGACGCCCGGATGACAGCGGGGGCCGCATGAAAGCGGAGGCGGCCGACGCGTCCGCGCGTCAGGCGGTCGCGGCCACGCGTGGCTCGGACAACCGCTCGGACGGAAAGTGACACGTGAACGTGCTGCCGCGGCCCTCGATGCTCTCGATCTCGAGCCGCCCGCCGTGCCGATACAGAGCATGTTTGACGATCGCGAGCCCGAGTCCCGACCCGCCCGTCTCGCGCGAGCGCGCCGGATCGACGCGGTAGAACCTCTCGGTGAGACGCGGCAGATGTTCGGCCGGAATGCCCGGTCCGGTGTCGCGCACCGAGAAATGACCGCCCTTCTCGTCCGACCACCAGCGGATCGACATGCTGCCTTCGGGCGGCGTGTATTTCGCGGCGTTGTCGACGAGGTTCGAGAATGCCGACAACACCATGGCCTCGTCGCCGACGAGGCTCGCCTTCGATTCGATGTGCACGTCGACCTCGCGCGGATGCGACACACGCGCGAGCACGTCCCTGCGCAGCAGCGACGCCATGGCCGCGACGTCGATCGGCGCCCCTTTCACGGGCGAATCGTTCGCCTCGAAACGAGACAGCGCGAGCAAGTCCTCGATGATCCGCGTCATGCGGTCCGTCTGCCGGCGCATCTCCGCGATCGGGCCCGCCAACTCGCCGATGGCCGGGTCCCCGCTGAACGTCTCCAGATATCCCGCGACGACCGTCAGCGGCGAGCGCAGCTCGTGTGAGGCATTCGCGACGAAGTCCTTGCGCATCTGCTCGAGCCGCACTTCGCGCGTGACGTCGCGCAGCATCAGCAGCCTCTGGCCTTCGCCATATGAAATGAGCTGGAACGCCACGTTTCTTTCCAGCGGCGACTCGAGCCGCAGTATCAGCGGCAGCGAGCCCTGCCCGGCGCGCAGGTATTGCGCGAACTCGGGATGACGCACGAAGTTCTCGATGCGCAAACCGAGATCGGCGCGCCGCGATAGATCCAGCAACTCGCCCGCCTTGCGGTTGAACCAGACGATCTCGCCCCGGGGATCGAGCATGATGACGCCATCGGGCATCGCCGCCGTCGAGCGGCGCAGCTCGCGGAACAGCCGCGTGAGCCGCTCCTTGTGGAACCGTTTGCGCCGGTGCAGCTTCACCACCTGCGCGACGACCTGGCTCCACAGACCCGCCGCGGCCGGTGGATCCACGACGCCGCGGTTCTGCAGCCAGAATGCGAGCGCGCGCAATTGCCACAGATTCCACGCGAGATACGCGACCAGCGCGCCGCAGACGCCGAGCCAGACGTGCCCCGCGAACCAGCCGATCGCTGCGCCGATGGCGATGGCGGCGAGCACTCGCAGCGCGACGTAGACGAAAGGCGTGGCGCCGGAGATCATCTGACTAGACGACCTCGAGTGGCCGCGAGGAAAAGCGGTAGCCGGAGCCGCGCACCGTCTGGATGAGCCGGTCATGACCGGTCTCCTCGAGCGCTTTTCGCAGTCGCCGGATGTGAACGTCGATGGTGCGTTCCTCGACGTACACGTTGCCGCCCCAGACCCTGTCGAGCAATTGCTCGCGCGTGTAGACGCGTTCGGGATGGGTCATGAAGAACGCCAGCATGCGGTACTCGGTCGGACCGAGCGCGACGGTGCGCTCGCCGACGCTCACGCGCTGGCTGGCCTGCTCGAGCACGAGGCCTTCGATTTCCACGCGGTCCGCGCCTTCCGCTGGCAGCGTCCGCCGCAGCACCGCGTTGATGCGCGCGAGCAACTCGCGCGGCGAGAACGGCTTCGTGATGTAGTCGTCCGCCCCGCCTTCGAGACCCGCGATCTTGTCGGCTTCCTCCGCGCGCGCGGTGAGCATGATCACGGGCAGCTCGCGGGTCTCGCGATCGCGCTTGAGTGCGCGCGTGAACTCGAGGCCGCTGACGTCCGGGAGCATCCAGTCGACCAGCAGCAGGTCGGGCCGCCGGTTCGCGACCGCTTCACGGCCGGCGCGCGCATCCGCGGCCTCGCGTACTTCGAATCCCGCGCGGCGCAGGCCGAAGGCGATCATCTCGCGGATCGGACGTTCGTCCTCGACGACCAGGATCTGTTTGGCTGAAGGGTTTGCTGACACGACATTCCCAGGGATTTCATGACGTGAGCATTACAGCCGCAGTCTATTGCAGTTTGATTAACGAGACGGCTCGGCGACGCGATCCCGGACATACACCGGCAATGCCTCGGCCGGATCCAGGAATTTTCCGGCAGCAACGATCGGCCGGGCCAGGGCGAGGATCTCGGCCGCGCGTGGCAGGAGGTCCGGATGGACTTCCGCGCCCTGTCCGGCACAGCGCTCCGCCAGTTCCGGATAGACCTTGAGGCCGCGGCCCGCCGCTACCCATTTCTTCGCGACAGCTCCGCCGGCAGGTAGTACCACCGACGCGGCAGGACTCACGTGTTCGGCATCGGTCGCCATGCCCCCTGCGGTCCGGAACAATGCCCAATAGACCTCGCGCATCCGCGCGTCGTTGACGACCAGCACCTGCCCGGCGCCCGGCGCGAGCTGCGCAGCGCGCTGCGCGACGGCAGCCAGGTTCGAAACCGGAACCACGCCGAGATCGGCGCCGAACGCGAGTCCCTGCGCAACGCTCGCGGCGAGCCGCACGCCCGTGAAGCCACCGGGCCCGCGCCCGAAAGCAATGGCATCGAGCGATCGCAGAGTGAGCCCCCCTTCCGCGAGGACTTCATCGACCATCGGCAACAATCGTTCCGCGTGTCCGCGTTCGAGTTCGACGTAGCGATCGATGACACGGTCACCGATGCCGAGCGACACCGAACAGGCCTCGGTCGCGGTATCGAGCGCGAGGATCTTCATGCGGTCTCACCATCGAGCGGCTCACGCACGAATCCGACCGACGGCGCCGGTGCGACTCCCGCGATCCGCCGCAGGAAATTCTCCGCGTCGAGCGCGATGCGCGTCACCGGCATCGGCGGCAGGCAGCCGCGGAATACGCGGCCATACGGTTTGTCGACGATGCGTGGATCGCAGATCGCGACCACGCCGCGATCGGTTTCGCTGCGGATCAGGCGGCCGACGCCCTGCTTGAGCGCGAGCGCCGCTTCCGGAAGCTGGTACTCGCGGAATGCGTTACCGCCCGTCGTCTTGAGGTGCTCGATGCGCGCCTTCGTCAGCGCGTCGTCGGGCGAAGCGAACGGCAACTTCTCGATGATCACGAGGCGCAGCGCGTCGCCCTTGACGTCCACGCCCTCCCAGAAACTCGCGGTGCCGAGCAGCACCGCGTTGCCGGATTCGCGGAAACGGCGCAGCAGGAATTCGCGCGGCGCCTCGCCCTGCACGAGCAGCGGGAAGTCGCCGAGCTCGACCCAGCGTTCCCGCATCAACTGCGCGGCGCGCTGCAGCGCGCGGTGACTGGTGAACAACACGAACGCGCCGCCCGCCGACGCCTCGATGAGCGGCATCGCCACGTCGATCACGGCCGGCGTGTGCGCCGGGCTCGCCGGGTCCGGCAGCCTGGCGGGTAGATAGAGCAGCGCCTGCGATTCGAAATCGAACGGACTCGGGATCGCGAGCGTCTCGGCCGCGCCGAGTCCGAGCCGCGACGTGAAGTGCGCGAAGTCCTCGCCCACCGACAGTGTCGCCGACGTGAAGATCCACGCGGCGCGCGTGCTGCCCGTGAGCGAGGCGAATCTTCCCGCCACGTCGAACGGCAGCAGGCTCAGCGAGAAACCGCGCAGCGTGAGCTCGACGCTGCGCGCGCCTTCGTGTTCCTCGGCGTGCACGATCTCGTCGAGCCTCGCGGCCAGCTCCGTGGCGCGCCCGGCGCATTGCGCGACTCCGGGCTCGCGGCTCGTTTCGTTGAGCGCGGCGGCAAGCCCGCGCATCGCGTTCGACAATTCTTGGGCGGCATCCGCGAATGGCGTGTCGGCGCGATGCCATTCCGGGCGCGACGCGCGCAGCAGGTCGCCGAGCGCCGCGAGCCGCTGCTCGACCGCGCCCAATTCTCCGGAAGCCGCGCCGGCGGAGGCACGCGCCAGCGTGAGCTCGGCGCGCGCATCGCGCACCAGGTGCTCGGCCTGCCGGCTGCCGAAGCGCGTGCCGAAGAACTGCGTCGCGAGGTCCGGGATCTGGTGCGCCTCGTCGATGATGACCGCGTCCGCGGAGCCGAGCAGGTCGCCGAAGCCGTCCTCCTTCAGCGCGAGGTCGGCGAGCAACAGGTGGTGATTCACGATCACGATGTCGGATTCGATCGCCTTGCGGCGCGCGTCGATGACGTGGCAGCGGCCCACGTCCGGGCAGCGGTTACCGAGGCAGTTCTCGCGCGTCGAGGTTATCTGCGGCGTCAGCGGATGCGCGTCGCCCAGGTCCGGTACCTCGGCGATGTCGCCCGTTTTCGTGATCTTCGACCAGCGCTCCAGCCGTCCGATCATGCGGTCGCGCGTGCCGGCCAGGCTGCGCTGCCCCGCGAGCTGCCGGAACCGGTAGGAACACAGATAGTTAGAGCGCCCCTTGAGCAGCGCGACGTGCGCCGGCACCCCGATGGCGCCGCCGACCAGCGGCAGGTCCTTGTTGAAGAGCTGGTCCTGCAAGGTGCGGGTGCCGGTGGAGATCAGCACGCGTTTGCCCGACAGCAGCGCCGGCACCAGGTACGCGAAGGTCTTGCCCGTACCCGTGCCCGCCTCCACCACGAGCGGCGCGCGATTCTCGAGCGCGAGCGCCACCCGGCCCGCCATGGCGAGCTGGGAACGGCGCGGAGAAAAGCCGGCGAGCGAACGCGCCAGCGGGCCCTCGGGCCCGAATGCGAATTGCAGATCCACGAGGCACGCTAGCGCGACGGGCGCAGGCTGTCGAGGCTCAAATCCTTGAAAGTATCCTGGTCCGCCTTGATGCGGATCTTGAGGTACGGGCCCTGCGCCGTGTGGCGGCTGGCCGAGAAGTCGCTGTCCCGGAACCCGGCGAAGTTGTAGCCCAGCGAGATCCACATGTTCTTCGCGAGCGTGACGCCCACATCGAATCCCATGCTGTAGTCCACGAGGCTCGATTCCCAGGAATGCAGCGCCGCGGCATGCACACCCAGGTCGAAGCGGCGCGAGAGCTGGCGGCGCAGGTCGAAGCCCAGGATGTCCGAGATGCCGGCATACTGGTCGCCGTCGAACGTGCTCGCGACGTAACGCGCGCCATACTGCAGGCCGAGCTGCAGGTTCGGGTTCAGCTGCCAGTTGGCGTGCAGGTTGTTGACGATCCGGGCCGAGTCACTCGCCGCGAGGGCGCGCCGCTCCTCGTCGTATTTCATCTCGAAGCGGTCGAAGACGATCCACTTGCTCGAATCCGGGCGGAACGCCCAGGCGAAGCGGCCGATGGCCGAGGTCGCATCGCCCGTCAACGCGCTCGCGTCGAAGGCCTGCAGCGACACCGACATCGCGTGGCCTTCGATCGGCTCGCGATACCAGCCGGTGGTCGAGCTCCAGCGCTCTTCCGTGTCCGAGTTGCGGTGTTCGAGACGACTCGTGAACTGCCACAACTCGCGGCGGTACGACGCGCCGACGAAGGCCGCGAAGAAGTCTTCCGTCATCGACCCCGACGCCAGCGGCGCGTTGGGATTCAGCGGCTCGAGATCCGGCCCGCGCAGCGTGTTCGTCTGATCGACGCCGACGTCGAAAGCCCAGTGCTCGCGCCATTCGAAGCCCTGTGTGAGGCCGAAGTTCGCAAAGGTCCGCGGTCCGGATTCGGTGGCCTGCGTGCTGATGCTCGAATTCACCTGCGTGCGTTCCCACGGGCGCGTGCGCACGCCGAAGCGCGTGACGTCCGCCTCGATCTGGTCGCCCTCGGAGCGCTCGTATTCGACGAACAGCGAGGTGTCGCCGCTGAGCCGGTAATCGAGGCCGATGACGCTGCGCGCCGGATAATCGACGCTCGCGTCGTGGCCGCCGAGCGTCGTGTCGGCCGTGCCGCGCAGCGTGAACATGCCTTCGAAGAGGTCGACGCTCGCGGTGACAAAGGCCTGGTCGGACACGCGATCGTCGCCGCTCGCGTCTTCGTCCGCGACATGCCGCACGCCCGCACCCGCGTTGTAGATGCCGCGCTGCATGCGCAGGTCGGTGCTCACGAGCAGGCGCTTCGCATCGCTCGCGAGCACGGTCTGGTGCTGCACTTCGCCGCTCAGGTAGAACTGGTCGTTGAACTTGTAGCGCGCATCGACGCCGCCAGCTCGCGTGCCGGTGTCAGCGGTGAGCTGCTGGCCCACGCCGAAGCCGTTGTCGACTTCGCGCGCCCAGGCACGTGCCTCGAGTTTCTCCGAGACGTGTTTGCCTTCGACGAGCCACGCGTTCGAGGAATCCGGACGCGCCAGGTCGTCCGACTGCGAGCGCGCGATCTCGGCGCGCACCCGCGTCTCGGGCGTGATGCGCCAGGTGAGATCGCCGCCGACGACCTTCGTGTCGCCAGACGCCGCGCCTTCGAAGATCGCGTTCGCGCCGATCTCGAGCTTGTCGGCGGCGAACTTGCCCGCGACGCGCAGGCCGGCCGCCGTCTCGTCGTCGCCGCCCGTGCGCACTTCGTAGTCCGCGACGATGAAGACGTGGTTGAGATCGAGGTCGCGGCTCGGCACGGGCTGCTTGAAGAAGATCGTGCCGCGTTCGTAGTCGAGGTCGTAGTCGATGAAACGCGACAGCTCGCGCGATTCGATGGTTCGCGTGATCTCGAACCGGTCGCGCACCTCGATGCGCAGCTTGTCCGAGCCGATCACGATGGGCGACCGGGACAGGCGATACAGGCCGGACGTGCCATCGCCGGGCAGCTCGTCCTGCACCAGGCCCGTGTCGGTGCGAGCCGCGAATCCCGACACCTGCAGGCGCTCCCCGCCGAAGTCGCTGCGCAGGCCGGAGAGGCTGCGGTTGTATTTCGTGAGCTCCGTGACCGTGAAGCCGGTGTCGAAATCGCCGAACAGGGCGACGAACTGGCGGCGCTCGATCTTGAGATACAACTTGCCCTGCGTCGCGGCCTCGAAGCGCTGCTCCGTGCCGTCACCGTAGAGTAGATAGTAGCGGTCCGGCTCGATGGCGCCGCGGATACGATCGCGCGCGACCTGCTTCTCGCGCGCGGAATCGTAGGCCATCGTCAGCAGGAAGTCGCCCTTGATGCGGCCCTTCGCGAAGAACGCGACGCGCCCGTCCTGCTCGAACCCTTCCTCGCGGTCCGCGGCGCTCGCGGTTTCCATGTTGCCGCTGATCGTGTTGTACGCGGCCGTGCCCTCGGCGATGCCGACCAGGATCCAGTCGCGCGCGGCGGGGGCGAGCCACACCTTGTATTCGTCGCTCTGCCGCTCGTTGAAGCGCACGCGCAGGATCGCGTTGCCCGCGACCGTCGTCGGCTCGAGCTCGATCAGCGCGAGGCCCCCCTCGCCCACTTCGATCTGCGGCTGCTGCGAGCCGGTGGCGAGGATCTGGTTGTTGTCGAGCTGCTCGACTTCCCACCAGGACCGGTACGGTGAGTCGATGTTGAACGTCGCGATCGTACCGACGCGCGCCGCCTTGCCGTACTGGTCGAACATGCGCAGCGCGATGACCGGACGCGTGCGGCCGTCCGCGACCAGCCTGGAGGCTTCCTTGTCCACCTCGGCACGCACCGGGCCGCCGCCGTAGTGCACGACGCGTTGCTGCTGCCAGACCAGGTTGCCATCGGCGTCGAAAATGCGCGCCGCGAGCGTGTTGTCGCCGTCCGAGAGGTCCACGCCGCGCCAGCGGCTCAGCGCCACCGTGTTCGCCGGGTTGAGCGCGACGCCGTCGTAGTTGAGCGCGTTGACGGCGCGGTCATTGATGGAGAGCTCTGCCTTCTGGCCGGGCTCGTGCTGGATCGCGATCTTGATCGAAGCAATGGCGGGCGTCGCATCGTCCTCGGGCGTGAGCCAGCGAATACCCGGCGTGAGCGTCGCGAGATCGTAGGCCGCGGGCGCCGGCGAGTTCTCGCGCGCGGTCTTGCGCAGGTTGCGCGACACCGCGGCGCCGGGACCGCGCAACACGATGCCCGTCGTGTCGATGCGTTGCGTCGCGCCGCCCGCATGCGCGAGCTCGAGCGGCGCGTTCGCCTCGAAACGCGAGCCTTCGATGACGATGTCGACGCGGCGATTGGCCGCGTGACTCGCCGCGTCATTGCCGGTCGCGAGCGGCTCGTCGGCGCCGCGGCCGATCACCTGCACGCGCGAGTCGGGAACGTTGAGCGCGCGCGCGAGGTATTCGGCCACGGTGCGGGCACGCGCCTCGGACAACGCATGGTTGTCGGGGAACACGGCGCGCCTGCGGCCCGAGATCGGCTGCGAGTCGGCGTGACCCACGGCGCGGATCGTGATGTCGCGCGCGCCGCGCCACGCATCGATGTGCGCGCGCAGCGCCGACTCGTCGGACGGCAGCAGCTCGGTCTTCATCACGTCGAAGCGCGGCGCGAACGTGAATTGCGAACGGCTGTAACGCGCCGAGCCACGGCTGAGCCTCGATTCGATCGGCTCCGTCCGTAGTCCGGACTTCGCGGGCGAATCGAACAGCACCGCGGCGCGCACCGCGAGCTCACCGCCAGCCGACGGCATCGCGCGGGTTTCGAAGCGGAACGTGCGCTTCGAGCCCGCGGCCAGCTCGCCCAGCCGCGCGACGACCGCGCCATTCGCCACGCTGACGACCGGACTGCCCAGGCCCTCGACCTGCTCGCGCGCGTCCGTCACCTTGCCGCCGTCCACCGTGGCGCTGCCCGCCACGTATTCGAAACCGTCGGGCAGCATCACCATCACACGCATGTTGCCCGTCATCACGCCGTTGACCTCGACGCGCGCCTCGTGCGCGGCCAGGCCTTCGCCGTCCGGATCGGGCAGCAGCTCGGAGCGGAAATCGAACGCGACGTCGCCGGTGGGCGCGGCCTTCTCGCGCAACACGAAGTCGCTGCGCCACAACGTGCCCGGGCGCAACTCGACGAACCGCGAATATCCGCGACCCGCCTGGCCCATGCGCTCGCAGGGCGCGAGTTCGAGGTAGTCGGGAATCGTGAGCGTGTCGAGCTGCACGGTGTGCGTGCCGGGCTCGAGGCCTTCGAAGTGGAAGCGGCCATTCTCGTCGGTGACACCGTAACGGCCGTCCTCCAGATAGACGCGCACATTGGCGACGCCCGGGGCTTCTCGGCCATCGACGTCGCACGCGCCTTCGAACACGCGGCCGACGATGAAGCCCTGCCGCGAGAACAATTCTTCGTTCATGCGCACGAGCGACCGCGCCTCGTTCGAGCGCACGTTGCCGGGCGCGATGGCCTGCGCGGTGTTGATCGCGTCCTTCATGCCGCGCATCGCTATGGTGAACTCGACCACGTAGCGCAGCTCGATCGATTCGCCGAGCGCAAGCGACGGATGCAGATAGGTGAAGCTCGATCCGTCCGGCGCGATTTGCGGGTCGGCGATGCGCGCGCCGTTGAGGCGCAGCGAACCTGCGCGGAAACGGGCACCCGCCGGCAGGCGGTCGACGACCTGGACGTTGCCGAACGCGCCCGACTCGCTGTTGTTGCGCAGGGTGAGCGTGTACTGCACGAAGTCGCCCGTGGTCGCGATCTGCTGACCGGCGCTCTTGCGCAGCAGCAGCGATTCGCCGGACGGATCGAGTGGCACGTCGACGGCGACGCCCGGCGCCGCGGTCACGACGAATGAGTTGCCGAACGAACCCTGTTGCAGATGGAACGGCGCGCCGGGCAGCGTCTGCAGATCCGGAATCGTGCGCTGCGAGGGAAACGTGAAACTACCCGGCGGCAGGACCTCGAGTCGATAGCTGCCGGGCGCGACCAGCGGGAAGCGGAACACGCCCACCGGCATGTTGTATTGCGTGCCGCCCTGGTCGGTGACCGGCTGGCCCGTGATCATCTCACTCGGATAGCGGCTCACGCCGTCGTCGCCGAACACCTCGGCGGCGAGACCCGTCGCGACGTTGATCAGCCGCACGCGCGCGCCGTCGACGGGCGCGCCGGTCTGCGAATCGAACACGAGACCGTAGGGATCGACCAGCGCATCGGCCGCGACCACGTCGGTCTCGTCCACCGGATCGAAGTAGGTCGCGTCCAGTTGCGAATTGCGCTCGACCTGCAGCGCGCAATCCTCGGCGGCCGCGTTGGTCGCCGTCTGGATGTAACCGACGAACACGCCGGTGTCCGGGCCGGTTTCGGAGAGCCGCAGCACCTCCGCGTCACCGGTCGCGCGCGCGCTCACGCGCACGTCGACGGTGTCGATCACGCCCGCGTCGCGATTGCGGTCGAGATCGACGACGCTGACGAAAATGGGGTCGCCCGCATGGGCGACAGTGGTCTCCGCCAGGGGAATCGGAGACAGGGGATCGAGCGCGCCGGCGCCCTGCGGGGCCGGCGCTCCGAGTGCGGTGAACGCGGTGCCCATCCGGCACTGCGTCGGGCCCGCGGGGAACGAGCTCTGGCTGGCCGCCTCGTAGCGCGCGAGCCGGATCGCGGCGCGCGACGGCAACGGTTCGACAGCCAGCCGCACTTCGTTGGAAAGGACGGTCTGCGCCGCCGAGCCCGAGTGCTCGTAAGCGACGCTGCCGACGTTGCGGACCACCGTGCCGGGCGCCGTGACCTGCGCCACGGAAATCGCCGGCACAATGAGAAGCGCCGCAAATAACAACGTTCTCGTCAAAGCGCGGTTTATCCGGCTCCAGAATGCGCCGAAGGCGGAGTAGCTAGTCGCTACTCCGCCTCCTGCGTGAGAGTACCCGTTGTTGCGGGACCAGGCTCTGGGTCGCCCTCTCGGGCTCCAGCGCCGCGTTCCCGCGGTTTCGAACGTCATGGCGTAGTTGGCGCCCTTAGTTGATCGTCACCCGGAACGTCACGACGGCGATTTCCGCCGCGGTGGATCCCGGATTGATGACGCCCGCCGCCGCAGAGGGCGAGTTGATCGGAGCGCCCGCCACGTACGGCATCACGCCGCCGACGTCCGAGACCGGCGCGCCGTTGAGCGTCGTCGAACCCGCGACATAGGTCGTGTTGGCCGGGATCGCTTCGAGCAGGCTCGCGCCGCTCGTCACGAGGCCGTTGTTCTGCACCGTGATCGTGTATTCGACCGTCGCGCCCGGGATCGCCTTGGCCTGGCCCGGAGCACTGAAGCCGTCGCTGATCACCACGGCCGACTTGGTCACCGTGAGCGTGCCGACGAAATACTGGTCGTACGCGAAGCTGACACCGTCGTTGGCGACGTTGCCGTCGGTCGTACCGGTTTCGGCGAACACCACGTCGACCACCGCCGGATTGTCCGCCGTCGCGGTCGCCGCCTCGAACACCGCGCCGTTCGACGCATCCGTCGTGGGACGAACCACCAGGCGGATCGTCGACGCCGTGGCGTTCGCGGCCGCGGCCGGCGTATCCGCCAGCACGAACACGTACACGCACGCGTCCTCGCCGAGCTGCTCGACATGGCTCTGCGTTTCACCCGCGTAGGCCGGCGTCGTCATGGTCGCGGTCGAACAGGCGGCTCCAGACACTCGCGTGCTGAAGTTCTGCATGTCGAACGCGTCGGCGCGACCGAACAAGTTGGCCAGCGGGTTCAGGTTGTCGGCCGAGAGGCCGAAGTCCTGCGGACCGTTGCTCGTGTTCGTCACGCGGAACACCGTGACGACGTTGGTCAGGCCGGGGCTCGAGACGGTCGCGGCGCCGTTGGTTTCCTCGGCGACGAACATCAGGCGCTTGTCGACCTTGAACGTGGTATCGGCACCGCCAGCCGCGCCGGGCGTGGAATTGCCCGTCGGGGATGATCGGATGACCGTTTGCGGCACGCCGCTCACGCTGTAGCTGACGCTGGCCCGGTTGGTGATGTCCGTATCGAAGTTGGTATCGGTGCCGGCCGCGAACGCGGACGGCGCCATACCAACCAGGCTCAGCGCGACCACGGCGAGACCGACTCGCCGCATCTGCTGATTGAACGATTGCATGGGTACTCCTCTCTCTATCTTTGAAACAAAGTCAAACTACTCAAACGGGAATCAGTTCAGCACCGCGCGGAAGCGCGCGAACGCCGAGGCGCCGGGCTGCAACGCGTCCCGGAAAACCCAGCGGATGTGCTTGTATTCGTCGGCGCGCGCCTTGCGGGTCGCGCCCGCCTCGCTGACGGTGAGCTGGCCGTCGGCGGCGAAGGTCTTGCCGTCGAGCGAATAAGTTATTTCGCTGCCGGGACCCGCCGCCGATTGGGCGACGTAGGTCATGTACGCGGGCACCGCGTTGTTGATGACCGCGTTCTCGGCGGGCTGCTTGCAGACGTTGTTGGCCGTGATCGTCCATACGACTTCCGTGCCCGGCACGACCTTGGCGGCCGGCACGAGCTTCGTCGTCTTCTCGCCCTTCTCGTTCACCTCGACCTGTTCCACCTCGGCGGTGGACTTGAGGACGATGCAGCCCTCTTTTGGAAAGACCGAGGCCTGCGCCAAGGCCTGGGTGCTCGCGGCGCACGCGACGAGCGCGGCGACGGCGACTAACTTCTGGATCCCCGATTTCATCTGTGTCTCCTTCACGATCTTCCCGGTTCTCAATTGATGGTCACGGCGAACTCGATCGTTTGCGATCCGCCCGCCTGGGTGAGGGTGCCGATCGCCACGCGCACGCGCGGCGTCGGTGTGGTTTCGTAGGCGCCCGCGTCGGCGTCCGCGCCGTCCGTGAGTGCGATGCTGTTGAGTCGCATCGAGCCCGGCACGTAGGTGGTGTTCGCGGGGATGTCGTCGCTGAAAACGGTGTTGAGCGCCGAACCCGTGCCTGTCGCGCCAACGACGATCGTGTAGGTGATGCGCGCGCCCGGAACCGGGTGATCGGTGTTGAACGGATCGAGCACCGCCTGGCTCTTCGCGGCGGTCACCGTGACACCGGCGACCAGGTACTCGCCCACGCCGATGGCGCGCGCGCGCGTCGTGCCGACGACGGCGAACGTGCTACCGACACCCATGCCGATGTACGCGGTGCCGGGATCGCCGCTGCCGGTGTTCGCTTCGGCGGCGAGGCTCGAGCGGCCGATGTTCCCGTCGACGACCGGCGCCGGGATGTCGTTGACGACGAACACGTGGATGAACGCGTCCGCGGCGAGGGTCGGATCGTTGCTGCCGTTGTAGACCGCGTCGGCGGGAGTCAGTGTGCCGGTTCCGTCCGTGTCGAGGTAGATAGACGGCGCGGCGGCCGCCGGATCGAAGTTGTCGCCCGCGATCGCATTGTCGAGGACGAGGTTGAAGGCTTCGGGACCGTTGCCGGTGTTCGTGACGCGGAAGCGCAGCACCTGCGTCGTCGATCCCGGGGCGACCGGCACCACCGCGGCCGGCGGCGTCACGACGACGTCGAGGATCTCGGCGACCGTGACGCTCGCTGTGGTGGATGTCGCGCTCGCGTTGACCGCGCCGACGCTGTAGCTGACGGACGCAGTACTATCTATCGTCGTACCCGCCGCGACGCCCACCGCGCGCGCGGGGGCGGAAATCAGGGCGCAAGCGAGCACGATCGAGCCGGCATACGCCGAAGCCCGTAGGGAAAACACTTTGATTACTCCTCCGAATCCTCGAGTCCCGGTCGCGCTTCCACCCGGGACCGACTCCGGATGGAAGCGCCAAACTCATGGTTCATGAGTTAGGGCTCTCGCTGCGGTGCATAATAGAAAGGGAAGCCCCTAGGTCCCTGTGATTGGAATCACGCGCACCCTGTCGCCACTGGGATACAGATCACATATAACGACGACGGTCCTCCGGAGAGATCCATGGCAGGCAGGAAAAACCGCTCGGAGCGTGAAAAGCCGCACGAAATCGCCCTCAAGGAAGGGCTCGCCGCGGCCGATAGGGAGAGTCAGCCGGAGCTCGAACGAGACGCTGCGACCGACGCCGCCGAACAAATCCTCGGGGCGAATCCCTTGTTGGGGCTGGACCGGGACGAACTGCTGGACGCCGCCCGCCGGCTCCTGAAGCTCATGACCCTGAAACCGCAGGTGCTCGTCGAAGAGAACCTCGCTTTCGGGCGTGAGCTCGTGGCCATCACGCTCGGCCAATCGAAGATCGCTCCCGATCCGCGCGACCGGCGTTTCAGTCACCCCGTCTGGCAGAAGAGCGGCTATTACAAGCGGCTCATGCAGGGCTTCGTCGCGTGGCGGGACATGCTGAACCGCGTGCTCGATCGCGCGGACACCACGACGGACGATCGCGAGCGCGCGCGCTTCGTGCTGCAGCTCTTCACCGAAACCTTCGCGCCGACGAACTCCCCGCTCGGCAATCCCGGCGCCCTGCAACGCATCACCGAGACACGCGGCAAGAGCGTGCTCTGGGGCCTGCAGAATTTCGTCGACGACTTGCTGAACAACGCGGGCATGCCGCGCCAGGTGGACGAGCGCAAGTTCCGGGTCGGCGGGAATCTCGCGACGACGCCCGGCGCGGTGGTTCATCGCGGCGAAGTGTTCGAGCTCATCCAGTACGCGCCGCAGACGCAGACCGTTCATCGCCGGCCGCTGCTCATCGTTCCACCGCAGATCAACAAGTACTACGCGACGGACCTCGCGCCGGGACGCAGCTTCGCCGAATACGCCGTGCAACACGGCATTCAGACGTTCTGCATCAGCTGGCGCAATCCCACCGCCGCGCAACGCGACTGGAACATGGAAACCTACCTGACCGCCTGCAAGGAGGCGATCGACGTCGCGTGCGAGATCACCGGCTCCGACAAGGTCAACACGATGGCGGCCTGCGCGGGCGGGTTCACGCTCGCGACGCTGCTCGGACATCTCGCGGCGAAGGGAGAGCCCAAGGTGGCGAGCGCCACCCTGCTCGTCACCGTGCTCGACACCTCGGCGCCCACCTTGTTAGGCCAGTTCGCGTCGCGCTCCGGCGTCGCGGCGACCATCAAGAAGACGCGCCACAACGGCGTGCTCGAAGGCAGCGAGATGTCGCGCGTGTTCGCCTGGCTCAGGCCCAACGACCTCGTCTGGCTGTTCGTCGCGAACAACTGGGTCATGGGCAACCGGCCGCCCGCGTTCGACATCCTCTACTGGAACTCGGACACGACGCGGCTGCCCGCCGAATTCCACGCGGACCTGCTCCGGATGTTCATGGACAATCCGCTCGCGCAGCCCGGCCGTATCGAAGCGCTCGGCACGCCCATCGACATGTCCAAGGTCGACGTGCCGGCGTACGTCGTCGCGGGCGTGACCGATCACATCACGCCGTGGCAGGCGTGTTACCAGTCGAAGAACGTCCTGAAGGGAAAGATCGATTTCGTGTTGTCCTCGAGCGGCCACATCCAGAGCATCGTGAATCCGCCGACCAATCCGAAGGCGAAGTATTTCCTCAACAGCGAGTTGCCCGAAGACGCGGAAGCCTGGCGCGCGGGCGCCATCGAGCGCAACGGCAGCTGGTGGGAACACTGGAGCGAGTGGTATCGCCAGCACGGCGACGGCGAAGTGCCCGCGCCGACGACGCTGGGAAGCGCGCGACACTCCGCCGGCGACCCAGCGCCTGGGCGCTACGTCCACCAAAGATGAGTACGCCCCAGGTCGAATACGTCGAGGTCGATGGCATCAATCTGCGAATCGCCACCCAGCACGGCCGCGCCAGACCGCCGCTGCTGCTGTTCAACGGCATCGGCGCGAATCTCGAGTTGTGTTTCCCGTTCATGGAGGCGATGGCCGAGCGGGAGATCCTGATCTTCGACGTGCCAGGAGTGGGCCGCTCGCAGATGAGCTGGCGGCCGCGCCGCTTCTCGGGACTGGCGCGGCTGGCTCGCAAACTACTCGACCGGCTCGGTTACCAGGTCGTGGATGTCATCGGCGTTTCCTGGGGCGGCGCGCTCGCGCAGCAGTTCGCGCGGCAATACCCGGATCGATGCCGACGGCTGGTTCTCGCGGCGACTTCACCCGGCGCGGTCATGGTGCCGGGCCGGCCTTCCGCGTTGTCGAAGATGATCACGCCGAAGCGTTACCTCTCGCCTACCTACATGCAGAAGGCGGCCGGCGACATCTACGGCGGCGAGGCGCGGCGCGATCCGAAGATCATGTCGGCTCACACGTCGCGGATCATCGCGCCGCAGTTCATGGGATACATCTATCAACTGCTGGCCGGCATGGGTTGGACCAGCATTCACTGGCTCCACAAGATCCGCCAGCCGACGCTCATCATGGCGGGCGCGGACGATCCGCTCGTGCCGCCGGTCAATTCGCGGATCATCTCCCTGCTGGTTCCCAACAATCGCCTGTTCGTCGTCCCGGGCGGCGGACACCTCTTCATGCTTCATTCGCTCGACAAGGTAGTCCCGGTGATCCGCGAGTTCCTGGATTCGGAAACGCCTCTCACCGCGCAGGCTCCCTGATTGACTTTGATCGCCCCACGGGTATGCTGCGCCGCATCATTGCTGCACAGCAGCACAGGAGAGTCCATGAATTTTCAGGAGAAAGTGCTCGAAGTTGCCGCGGATCTGCGGGTCCGCTCGCTCGCCCTCGCCCAAGCGGCCATCGAGGCCGGTCGAGTCCGGGCGCAAGATGCGGCCCGCCGCGCAGCCGTACTGCAGGGCTCGCTCGACGTGCTCGGCACGAGCGGTCGCGAGCTCAACAAGGTCGTCCGACGTCACGCGGCGCGCTTCGTAAGGGAAAACTCCACGATTGTTCGTGCCGCGAGCAAGGATGTTTCCGCGATCGCGCGCGACACCTACGTGAACTTCACGACGTCCGGCGAAAAGAAACAAGCTGCGCCGACCCGCAAATCCGCGTCGTCCCGCAAGCGCGCACGCGCGAAGGTTTCGCGCTGATCAGGCCCGCGCCCCGGCAACGGGGCGCGATTTTCCGCGCCTAACAGCCTGAATTGTCAGCACGACGGACTGTTAGCGTTATCACCGATTTCCGAGTCGATTGCGCGTTCGCCGCTATACTCCATTGTCTCGCCCGGACAGGCAGACAATTCGAGGACTTCGAATGGCAACAGCGCCGCTCTCCTTCGCTCGACTTCCACAGATTTCTCCCGCGGTTGCCGATTGGGTCGAGTCGGTCCGACAACTGACTACCCCGGACAGGATTCACTGGTGCGACGGCTCGTCCGCCGAGCTCGCCCTGCTCAAACAAACACTCGAGCAAACCGGTGAGCTCAAGAAGCTCAACCCCAAGACCTTTCCCAATTGCCACATCGCCTACTCGCATCCCTCCGACGTGGCGCGCGTCGAGCACCTGACGTTCATATGCACGCGCGAGCGCGACGACGCTGGGCCTAACAACAACTGGATGGCCCCCGACGAGGCGCACGCGAAGATGCGCGATCTCTTCAAGGGCTGCATGAAGGGCCGCACGTTGTACGTCGTACCCTACTGCATGGGGCCCATCGACTCGCCCTACTCCCGCTGCGGCGTGGAGATCACCGACAGCGCGTACGTGGTCGTCAACATGGCCATCATGACGCGCATGGGCCGGCCCGCGCTGGAGCGCATCGCGCGCGAGGGCGGGAAGTTCGTCAAGGGACTGCATTCCGTCGGCGAGCTCGATCCGAACCGCCGATTCATCATGCATTACCCCGAGGAACTCTCGATCGAGAGCTACGGCTCGGGCTACGGTGGCAATGCGCTGCTCGGCAAGAAGTGCCATGCGCTGCGCATCGCGAGCTGGCAGGCGCGCGACGAAGGCTGGCTCGCGGAGCACATGCTCATCGTCGGCATCGAGAATCCGCAGGGAGAAACACACTACATCGCGGCGGCGTTCCCGTCGGCCTGCGGCAAGACCAATCTCGCGATGCTGATTCCCCCGGAGTCCATGCCCGGATGGAAGGTGTGGACGGTTGGCGACGACATTGCCTGGCTGCACCCAGGACCTGATGGACGCCTGTACGCGATCAATCCCGAGGCGGGATATTTCGGCGTCGCGCCCGGCACCAACCGCGCGACCAACCGCAACGCGTTCGACATGGTCCACCGAGACACGTTGTTCACCAACGTCGCGCTGACCGCGGACAACGAGCCGTGGTGGGAAGGCCGCAGGCTCAACAAACCCGTCCTCGACTGGCAGGGCAAGCCTTACGACCCGGCGAGCGGCGGCGTTTCCGCGCACCCGAATTCGCGATTCACCGTGTCCGCGAAGGTCAACCCTATCTACTCGCCGCGCGCGGAGGATCCGCGGGGCGTGCCGATCAGCGCGCTGGTGTTCGGCGGACGGCGCCGCGAAGTGGCGCCGCTGGTGTACGAGGCCCGAAACTGGCAACACGGTGTCCTGGTCGGCGCGTCGGTCGCATCCGAGACCACCGCGGCGGCCACCGGCGCGGTCGGCGTCGTGCGCCGCGACCCCATGGCGATGAAGCCGTTCGCGGGATACAACTTCGGCGACTACTGGAGCCACTGGCTCGAGGTCGGCAAACGACTGCGGCACCCGCCGCGCATGTTCCACGTCAACTGGTTCCGGCGCGACGCCAACGGCAAATTCCTGTGGCCGGGCTACGGCGACAACCTGCGCGTGATGGAATGGATCATCAAGCGGTGCGCCGGACAGAGTGGCGCCGCGGAATCCCCGATCGGCTATCTACCGCAACCGGAGGATCTCAACCTCGAAGGCGTGGACGTGAGCAAAAGCACGATGAGCGAGCTGCTCGCGGTGTCGAATGAGGCATGGCGCAAGGAAGTGAGCGACATGCGCGAGTACCTGAAGGAATTCGGCGAGCGGGCGCCGCGGGAGATGTTCGACGAGCTCGACGAGACCGAGCGTCGGCTGAGCCAGTAGCGGCTCAGGCTTCTTCGCAGTAGAAGCGGATCGTCAGGGGCGAGTCGCGCTCGGGCACGCGCCCGAGGCCGATGAGCCCCTCGCCCTTGATCTGCACGCTGTCGCGGCGCACGAACAGCTCCTCGCCCCCCTCGGCCTGCACGAATGTGCCGTTCGTGCTCTGGTCGATCAGCACGAACTTGTTGCGGTTGATCTCGATGCGCGCGTGCAGGCGCGAGATCAGGTTGCCGCGGATCACGAGATCGTTGTCGTCCGCTCGGCCAATCGCGACGTTCGGGCGTTGCTCCGTCAACATGACCTCGCCGCCGTCGAACGTGAGCCTGAGGCGCATCGCGCGCCGGCCTTCGTGCGGAGCCATCATCGACACCGACGGCAACATGCTCGTGATGTCGTCCGTCTGCCAGAGCACCTCGAACAGCGTGACCTCGGCGCCCTGTCCCTTGAGCGTCGCGACGTCGATCTGCCGTACCGATGACTGCCACTCGGGCGACAACAGCGCCACCATGGCTTCCGTCGTGATGATCTGGCCGGCCTTGGCCTGGCTCGTCATGCGGTTCGCGGTGTGCACGGTCGAGCCGAACACGTCCCGGTTTTCCACCACCACCGGACCCGCGTGGCAGCCGATGCGGATGGCGACGTGATGTCCCTCCGCGGTCAGCTCCGGGTTGCCCGTGATGGATTTCTGCATCTTCGCGGCCGCATTGAGCGCGTCGTTCGCGATCGGAAACGTGGACATCACCTCGTCGCCCATCGTCTTGATGACGGTGCCGTGATGCTCCTCGGTGGCCTGCTTCATGATGTCGATGCAGGTCGCGATCACCTCGCGGGCGCGCTGATCCCCGAGCTCCTCATAGAGCCGCGTTGAGCCGACCACGTCGGCAAACACGATGGCGAGTTCGATGTCTTTGGCCATTGAAGATCAGTTGGATGGACGCGGGGAATTATACGCATATGACCTAGAATGGCAGCCCATTCCCCAAGACGCCGACAAAACCCACCCCATGCGCAGACTGATCCGCCCGCTTTTCGCCGCCTGCCTCCTCACCTTTTCCATCCATTCCGTCGCGGCCGACAAGTCCCCGGCGTTCTCTCGCGCCGACCTCGACAAGGCCGCCATGCTGCGCAAGAAGGCCATGGAAGACTCGACGGCTTATGAGCTGGTGAAGTCTCTTACCACCGAGGTCGGGCCGCGCCCGGCGGGCTCGCCCGGCGACAAGGCGGCGGTCGCATGGGCCCTGCGCGAGATGCAGCGTCTGGGCTTCTCGAACGTGCATACCGTCGAGGCCACCGTACCGCACTGGGTGCGCGGCGAAGCCGAATTCTCGGTGATTTCACCCTGGCCGCAGCCCATGCCGACGATCGCGCTCGGCGGCAGCGTCGGCACCACGACCGAAGGCATCGAGGCCGATGCGGTCATGGTGAAGGACCTGGAAGCCCTCGCGGCCTTGCCGGCCGGCGCGGTGAAAGACCGGATCGTCTTCTTTCACAACCGCATGGATCGCGCGCGGGATGGGTCGGGATATGGCCGTGCCGTGCGAGTGCGTGCCGGTGGAGCGTCTGCCGCCGCGAAGCTCGGCGCCGTCGGCGTCGTGATCCGCTCGATCAGCACCAGTGACGACCGGTTCCCGCACACGGGCGCGATGCGCTATGCGGCCGACGCACCACGAATCCCGGCGTTCGCGATTTCGAATCCGGATGCGGATGCGCTCGAGCGGCAGTTCGAGAGCGGCAAACCGGTACGGCTCCGGATGCGCTCGAGCTCGCGCGACCTGCCGCCGGCCACTTCCGCCAACGTCGTCGGCGAAATTCCCGGCGCCGATCTCGCGAACGAGATCGTGATCCTGGGCGCTCACCTCGATTCCTGGGACCCCGGCGTCGGCGCGATCGACAACGCCGCGGGCGTCGCGATCACGATGAGAGTGGCGAGTCTCATCCGCGAGCTCGACCTCAAACCTCGTCGCACGATCCGCGTCGTGTTGTTCGCGAACGAGGAGTTCGGCACGAACGGCTCGCTCGCCTACGCCGCGGCGAAGGAAGCCGAGATCGATCGGCACGTGCTCGGGTTCGAGTCGGATTTCGGCGCCGGCCCGGTCTGGCGGCTGTCGAGCGGAGTCAATGCCGCGCAGCTGCCCGCGGTCGACGCGATCTTCAAGGCCCTCGCACCACTCAAGCTCGAACGCGGCAAGAACGATGCGCGCGGCGGCGCCGACCTGCGCGTGTTGTCCGCGCGCGGGATGGCGATCCTCTCGCCCGATCTCGACGGAACCGACTATTTCGACGTGCACCACAACGCGAACGACACGCTCGCGCGCGTCGACCCCACGGCGATCCAGCAGAGCGTCGCGGCATTCGCCGTGAGCGCGTGGCTCGGCGCGCAATACCCGGGCAAATGGGAGCGTGTGCCGACACCCACGCCGCCGGGCCGCTGATTTGAATACCGCCGCGGAGCTCGTGAAGGCGTTGAACCTCGCCGCCCATCCCGAGGGCGGCTGGTATCGCGAGATCTTCCGTTCCGCGGACACCGTGACGACGGCGCGCGGGCCGCGCGCCGCGCTCACGTGCATCGACTATCTGCTCGAAGCGGGCCAGGCGAGCCGCTGGCACGTGGTCGCCGCCGATGAGATCTGGCACTACCACGGCGGCGCGCCGCTCGAGTTGCTCGTCTTTCAGCCCGCTGTCGCCGTGTTATCGCGGCGCGTGCTGGGATCGCCGTCGCCGGACCAGCATCCGACGGGCATCGTCAGAGCCGGCGAATGGCAGGCCGCGCGCAGTCTCGGCGCGTGGACGCTCGTGGGCTGCGATGTTGGCCCGGGGTTCGATTTCGCGGACTTCGCGCTGGTCTCGTCGCTCGCCGGACACGAGCAACACTTTCGCGGCGCGCTCGAGCCGTACGAGAGTCTGCTCTAGTCGGACGCTATCGTCGTCGGACGCTCAGGCGGCCGCGGCCGCGAGCCGTTCACAGGCCTCTCCCGCCTCGATCAACAGCGCGGGATCGGAGTCCGCGGCACGCGTGCCTTCCGAAAGCAGCCGGCGAAACTCCTTCGCGCCAGGCTGTCCCGCATACAGGCCCAACATGTGGCGCGCGATCCAGGCGAGACGTTCGCCGCGCGCGACTTCGCGCCGCGCGTAGGCCGTCATGCGCTCGAGCATTCTGATGCGGGTTGGCGAGGTCCAGCCGGAATGCAGCGTCGCCGCGACGTCGGCAAGTACCATCGGGCGATGATAGGCCTCGCGGCCCAGCATCGCGCCGTGCGCCCAGTCGAGCGAGCTGACTACCTGCTCCGGGGTGCGCAGCCCGCCGTTGACGACGACGGTCGCCGCGGGGAATGCCGCGCGCAGCTCGCGCACGACGTCGTGCCGCAGCGGCGGGATCTCGCGGTTGTCGCGTGGCGACCAGGCGCCGAGGACGGCCTTGCGCGCGTGCACGATGATGGCGCTGGATCCGGCGGCAAGAACTCCGTCAACGAATCGGTGCAACTCGTCGCGCTCGAGGTCGCCGAATCTCGCCGCCGCCTCGCGCGCGGATTCGCGCCTCGTGCTGCCTTCTCCCGCCAGCTCGGTGGCGTCGACTACGCCGATGCGGAGCTTGACCGTGACCGGGATGTCGACGGCCGCGCGCATCGCGGACACGCAGTCCGCCACGAGTCTGGGCTTGAGCATGAGACACGCGCCAAACGCTCCCGAGTGCACGCGATCGCTCGGGCAGCCGCAGTTGAGATTGATTTCGTCATAGCCCATCGCCGCGCCGATGCGCGCGGACTCGGCGAGGTCCTTCGGATCACTTCCGCCGAGCTGCAGCGCGACCGGGTGTTCCTCCGGATCGAAGCCCAGCAGCCGCTGCCGATCGCCGCGCAGGACCGCGCCCGTCGTGACCATCTCCGTATATAGAAGAGTGTCCGGCGAGAAGCCGCGCAGGAAATAGCGGCAGTGGCGGTCCGTCCAATCCATCATGGGCGCTACACACACCCGCCACCGGCCATGCTGGGGTTGATTCACTTATAAGTACCTGTTTTCACTACTACCTTCAATTTCTCCGTAACAGTTACAATGTCCGGGAATTTCCTGTTTTTTCCCATCAGCTGTTACAAGACTGTTACAAGAATGGCCACTTACCTGAAGCGCGGCACACGCGTTACCGCATGGGTTCGCAAAGGCGGACACCAGCGCTCCCAGACCTTCGCGAACAAGACCGATGCCCGTACCTGGGCCGAAGCCATTGAAAAGCAAATCGAGGAACTTCGGGCCACCGGCGTGATGCGCGCCACGGGGATGACCGTCGCTGACCTGATCGACCGCTACGTAAAGGAACTATACCCCGTCAAGCCATGGGGGCGAACCAAGGCGGCAGACCTCGCCCGCATAAAAAAGGACCTTGGCCCCCTCGCCGTCTCGGACATCACTTCGCATCACATCACTAACTACTTTCGCAAGCGCCACGAATCCGGTTCCGGCGTCGTCGTGCTGCACTCCCAGCTGTGCTACCTGACCGGCGTTTTTGAATGCGCGCGCCAGCTGTGGCACCTGGATGTACCACTGACGGCTGTTAAAGATGCCCGCGCCGCACTCACGAAAATCCGGCTGGTGGGAAAATCCAAGCGCCGCGAACGACGCGTGTCCGACACGGAACTGGCCAAGGTCATCGAGCACATGGAAACGTGGACCACCGGGATTGCACTCGGCAACGTACTCCGATTCTGCGTTGCCACAGGGATGCGCATTTCGGAGGTGTGCCGCCTCCGGTGGGCGGACCTGAATGAGCGCGAACGAGTCGTACTCGTTCGCGACCGAAAGCATCCCTCCGAGAAAGTGGGTAATGACATGTTGGTGCCGTTGCTCGCGTTCACGGGCCACGATGCGTTCGCTCTGATCGAAGCGCAGCGGCCACCGAAGGGTCAGCCACTACCGAAGCGAATTTTTCCGTACAACCCCAAGACCATCAGCAGCTATTTCACGCTGGCGGTCGAGGAAACCGGCCTTGACGACGTGCACCTCCACGACCTACGGCATGAGGCGCTGTCGCGATTTTTTGAAGCGGGCCTGCGCATCGAACAGGTGGCGCTGATCTCCGGCCACCGCGACTGGGCTCAGCTAAAGCGCTACGTACACCTGCGCGCAGTTGACCTGCACGAACACGTGCCGCCGAAAAGGCGCGCACGGGAGGTACCCGCATGAAAGGACTGCCGCACGGGAAAGTAACCATGCGTGCCCGCGCCATGCGCGTCGCATACCTGCGCGCCGCTCGAATCGAAGCGGTGCTGGACCTGGAAGGAAACTGTCCCGGCATGGATGAGGATTTGCGCCGCCAGCTGATGCGGGATGCGAAACACATCAAACGACTGACCAGACCTGTGCCCACAGCGCGCGAACAGGTTCAGCACATTGGCGAAATGCAGCGCGTGCTGGTGGAGAACCTGATTTCGCAATCCGGTGTTCCTGCCGAAGCGGCAGTAATTGAAAAGCATATTCAGGAACTGGACGTCCCGCACAAGCCGGACCGCAGGCAAATCCGCCGAATCCTCAGCGAACTGCGGCGAAAGGCATCAGCGGAATGAGCCTAGGCGTCCCGAGGCTTCGGGACGCCTAGTTGTGCGGCGAAATTTCCGCACTATTCTCGAGACCGCCTTCCACTTCTGGAGCGGTCCATGGCATTCAATGCACGCAGCGCATCCGTCGAACCGGTGCGCCGTCTCTCAATAACAGAAGCCGTCGAATATCTCGCGCGTGTGCATGGCGTGCGGATGAAGCCAAACGCGCTGCGCCTGCATCGATTCAAGAACACTGGTCCACAGTCCTGCACGATTCTGCGCAAGCTGTACTTTGAACCGCGCCATATTGACCAGTGGATTGCACAGCTTGCGGCGAAATCGAAGGATTCGCGCCGGCGCGCCAGCAAGGCGCGGCTGTGAACCCCGGCACCTGGCCCGCGTTCCTGCTCAAGCCTAACAAGCCCGTGTGGTACGGCTGCGTCCGGTACTACACGGATTCCGCGGACGCCAACGGCGTCACCCTCAAGCAGCTGAGGCGCGGCCACTGTCCCTACCGCATTCGTCTCACGCGCATCCAAATGCTGCAGCTGATCGAGCGCGGCGACCTGCGTCCCTTTGACCCAATCCCCTAACTTCCGGGAGAAATCACGTGGACTATTCCGACACATACGGCAGCTACCTGAACGGCCTGAGCATTCCCGCCGGAAAGGAATTCGAACTGGATATCACGAGCGCTGGCGTGCAGGCATTCAATTCTCTGGGCGCGGCCACCGGCCAAAACAAGCAGCGGAAATTGGTACTCGGCTTCAAGCAGACGACCAAGCTGTTGGTCTGCAATGCGAGGAACTCGCGCACCATTGCCGACGCATACGGCAATAACACCGACGACCTGCCGGGCAGAAAGATTCTGGTGAGCCGCACCCAGACCAACATGGGGCCCGGAATCCTGGTGCGCGTTCCTGCGCCGCAGGCTGCCCAGGTGACGGGCGATCCGTTCACACCGGCGATGCACACGCCGCCCGTCGATCCCACGACGGTGGGTGACTTCGACGACGACGTGCCGTTCTAACTTTCCTGGAGTGCGCCGCCATGGCCACGCTGCAAGATGCATTGCGGTTCGCTGAGGACTGGTCGCTGCCGGTGTTCCCGTGCGGGCCTGACAAAAAGCCTCTGACGCCACACGGGTTCAAAGATGCGTCATGCAACATTGAGGCAATTGCCGCGATGTGGCCGCCACGAGGTGCACTCATCGGCTACCCCACGGGCGCGGCCAGCAAGTTGCTGGTGATCGACGTGGACCCGGACGGCTTGCCGTGGTTCACACAGCACGTGGACAAACTTTCACCCGGTGTGGTGGTAAAAACCCCGCGCGGGTTTCACCTGCTGTATCGGATGCCACTGGACCACGACATCCGCTGCAGCACCAGCCAGCTGTCACGCGGTGCAGACGTGCGCGCCAATGGGGGCTACGCCATCATGTACGCTGGCGAAGGGCTGCAGATGACCGGCGACCTGGGCGACGTGACCAACGTGCCGGAAACATTGCTGGCGAAGCTCATCCGACCACGCGGCCGTGCCGGTGATGCCGGTGCCCGTGATGCTGGTGATGCTTATGGTGCGCAGCTGAACGGGCACGCCATCCCCGAAGGTCTCCGAAACAGCTGGCTGACAAGCGAAGCGGGGAAACTCCGGCGCGCGGGTCTGGAAGCCCATGAAATCTTCGCAGCACTGCTGGGACTGAATTCGGCCTTGTGCGTGCCGCCGCTGACGGATGCGGAAGTGCAACGCATCGCGATCAGCGTTGCGCGCTACGCGGTACCGGCCGCCGACGTGCCTGAAATCATTCCTATGACGCGGCTGGCCGATGTGAGCCTGCACGAAGATTCGGTGGACCTGGTTACCGGCCTGATTCCCGAAGGCAAGCTGGCCGTGATCTACGGTGCGCCCAACAGCGGAAAGTCCACGCTGGCGCTGGAGATCGGATTCGCGGTTGCAAACGGTATTCCATGGCGTGGGTTCGATACACGGCAGGGTCTCGTGGTCTATTCAGCTGCCGAAGATCGCGTGGGGGTGGAACGTCGGCTGTGGGCGCTGCAGCGCGAATATCCACAGGCAACGCACGACCTGATGCGCATGGACTGGAACGCCACGAACCTGCGCAATCCTGATGCTGTGACCGCGCTGATTGGACGCATCCAAGAGGAGGAAGCCAAGTGCGGGCAGGACTGTCGGCTGCTGCAGATAGATACGCTCATGGAGCACCTGTACGGCAATGACAGCGACGCGCAACACATGACCGAACTACTCGTCGGTTTGAAGCGGGTTCAGCGTGAAATCGAGTGCGCTGTACTGCTGAATCATCATTCCGGAAAGGACCCGACACGTGGCGCACGTGGTCACAGCAGCCTGTTAGGAGCCATTGACACGGAAATGGAGGTGACCGACGAAAAAGGCACCCACTGGTGCAAGGTGACCAAGCAGCGGAATGGGGAAATCATGCCTCCGATGGCTTTCGGCCTGACGCGGAAGCATCTGGGCTTCAATGTGGCAGGTAAGGAAATCAGCACGGTGGTGGTCGATCACCGCAACCTGGTGCCACCGAAGAAAGAACCCGAAGGGGACCAGCAGCGGAAGGTGCTCGCTGAACTGCAGCGACGTGCCACGGCCGGGGAAGTGACGTGGACGGCGAAGGACATCGTTGACATCGGGAAGGCGCTGGGGCTGCCCGTGAGCACCCAGTACGCCATGCGCGAGTCGCTGGCGAAGGGCGGATTCATTCAGCCCAGCATCGATGGCTACACGCTGGTGCCTTGAGTCCGGGTCACCGTCCCGTGATCGACGTGTTCGCGAGCATCACCAGCGTGCCCGTGTCCGCGCCGTCAACGGTGTTCAGCCGATTCCAGCCATTCCAAACCATTCTATTAGAAGGTTCCGGACTCCCGAACCCCATTCCAGCATTCCAGTCCCATACAGGGGGACTGGAATGCTGGAATCTGCAATGGGCACCGGACGTGGGAGTCTAGCTATTCCAATCCATTCTATTGGAAAGCATTGGAATGACTGGAATCCGTGTCATGGATTGCAGCGTGCAGATGACTGGCTGCAGGATCACCTGTGCCGCTCTACCTAGTCGCCATCCCCACCACGGGCCGCGCAGCACATAGGAGCGGACGGTGGGCGGTAGAGGTCGCCAGCGGGATCATTGGAACCGAAGTCGAACGCGACCAAAGTTCTGTTCACCGGCCAACGGGTGCTCCGCCCACCGCCGCAAACTATCGGGCGCACGTACAGTGTGTAGGTGCTGTGAATTCGCCCGCATGGCGATCGAGCCAGCGCTTGGCGAACGCAGCAAGGTCATCGGCATCACCTCTGCCGTTCTCCGCTGGTGGCCGACTCTTGAGAGCCACCACAACACGTGCTGCCACAACAAGGCGAGCACCAGCGCCTGCGGGTATCTCCATGCCTTGGTGCCAAAGCCGCACCGCTGCCAGACAAGTCTTCGACAATCCAGCTATGCGCTCCAACGGCACGCCCTCGAGCAGCAGGCACGTAAATGCGTCGTGCGCGGTCATGACCATCGTCACAACCCTCAGGGCTTGCGCCCGCGAATCGCCGCGATCCCAGTTCGAGTATCAGGCGGTCGAGCGGAAACGCCGGGCCGTCCCGGCATGCCAACACCAGGAAGGAGTGGCAAACCTGCCTGTGCCCGAAGGGCATTTCGTTGGCGAAGTTCCGCGTCGGTGAGCTTCGGCACCGTCACCACCGGCTCCGCCAACTGCCTCTTCACCTCGGCCGCGACGAGTTCCGGCAAGCGAATCCGGACTGACTCGATTATCGGTTCAATCACGCTGGTGAGATCGAAGCTGCGGGGATTCATGTTCTCTTCGCTCCGGCTGTAAGTCTGTTTCCATTCGCGCGTATTCTGGCCAGCGTGCTGTACCGCGCGGAACGCTCACGACTTGCGGCAGCCCATTCGTCGAATTCCTTTTGCGCGCGTTCGGAAATCGGGCGCTGTCGTGAGATCTCCGCCCGGACCAGACCCTGAAGGTGTTCACTCAGTGCACCATCGATGGCGGTCACGGCTTCCACGGCGATGCGCGTCCGCGTCTTCGGCCCGAACCCGCACGCCGAAAGGGTGAGCTGCAACCCGCTCCCTGTACGCGTTGCCCGTTTTGGCGGGCCATCCGGATTCGACGCAGGGTCTGCAGACAGTTGGCGCTTTACTTCGGACTCAACGGCAGGCGCGAGCCACGGCTTCACGGCGTCGGACACCTCGTCGACGACACGCAGGAGCACTTCTTCCAGACCGCCGTTCATGGTGGCGAACTCTTGCCGGGTCGTGGGATTGCCCGGCGCACGCGTGGTGGTGGACGGCGGCGGACTGATGATGGTGGTGGTGATGGTGCGGCCATTGCGATTTCCTCGCGTTGGAAGGCCGGGACCGGAAACACCGTCGCCCAGGTGAGAACGGGGAAAACTTACGCCTGCAGCTCTCCGCCGTAAAGAAAAATCGCGGGCGGCATTACTCGCGGGATTGAAATTCCCCGGCCAGCGTGTTCAAGTGTTCTTGCTGTAGCTGATTCCAGTGCAGCCCGGCCGAAAGCCGGTCCAAGCCCGAAAAAGCAGAGGAACAATCTCATGTCTTATCCATTGCGTGTTATTCACGACCTGCGGCCTGCATTGCCGTGGACCATCTACTCCTTGCCAATCAAAATTGAGCACGGTCCTGACACTGGCGTATACGAACATCGATTCGCCATCCGTTGGGACGATGACAATGACGAGCGCATCTTTGCCGCTGTCCTGGATGTGCTCTTTCGACGACCAGAGACCTTGCTGAGCCTTTACGCCGTTGGCGAGCACAAGGGCGGCCTGACCATTTGGGCGGCGGTCTTCCCGGTCGCCGATCAGAATGCATGGGGCTTGGCATCGAAGCACCCCGCCATTCAAGACGAGTGGGGCTTGATGCCCATCAACCTTAATAGAGAAACGATGGTCACCGGCGGCCGCAGGGCAATGATGAGTGAGGATGAAGCCGCGCAGAAATTCGGTCCCGAGCACGACCAGTTGAACTGGCTTATCAAGCTATTCAGCTTAGGGCCGACTGGGCCGCGCCTGCCTTGGTGAAATTTCGTTAACAGGCTGGGGCGATATCGTCAGTCGATATCGTCCCAGCCGTTAGGGTTGTCCATCGCACCTATCCGAGGTGATGCAAGCCGCACTCGCGCGCCAGGTGACATGCCCAGGTCATTGAGTGCAACTCCCAATTGCTGCCAAAGATCACGCGACAGTCGCGTGTAAGGCTGCAGTTCCGGCTTTCCTGTAACTGGACTTTTCATGAGCAGGCCTTGCTGGGCAATACGCGCGTCCACTTCATTGACGCGTGCCAGCAGGCGCGCAACGCGAAGAAATGCTGCGCCGTCACTGGCACCGTGGACACCCGGTAGATAGACAGTCCTAACCAGCCAGTCCCATTGGCGCTGCTCTGCGGGTGTAAGTCGGGAGTCCGGGGGCACTTCGGGTGGTGCGTCCACCTTCGGGCGGTCGTCTTTCAGCCGCTCCGTATGCCGATCACCACGTATCAGCCTCAAGATGCTCGATTGCGGTCTTGGACCTGGTTTCACGACGACCCCCACGTTTCCCCAGCGTAACAGACACCTCACCGGAGCTGTTTTGGTCCAACTTGGGTACACGATAATTCGATTGAGAGGCGCGCTCTGCATGCGCTCGGCCGGAAATTTCACCGCCCCCCACATGCACAGATCGTCCCTTGGGAGGCCTTTCCAAGGCGACATGCGTGGGTAATCGTTAGGTCCGAGGCCAGACCGATCCGCCTTCGGCTCGAATCAATTCCGCGAGAGTCAGACTTCCAAACTGCGGAGCGCGGAAATTCCTGTGCTTCGCCAGCACATCAACGCGAGCAAAATACTCAACGCGTGAAACCCGCTCAACTCGCGTGACGCGGTTTCCCTGCTCCGCTTCGATGACCTCCTCCAGCAAATCTTCGATTACTTCGCCACGCGATTGACCGACGAATACGCCGACGACCTGATCTACACCGTTCCCGTAGGACAACGCCGGTGAGCCACTCATTCCTCCTGGCAACGGAAAGCTGGCCGCACCCCATGAATCTCTCCCGTGACTGATGTAACCGCGTGCGCAGCGCTGGAGCATGTACCTCACACCATCTGCGCTAGTCTCCATGTCACATTCCGCCAAGCCAATGGTCTGAATGTCCTCACCCAACAACAGATCACGGAAATGCACGTCGAATCCGGGTGGTTCTTCATCAAGACCAACTCGAATTACCGCGATGTCTGAGCCCGGAAGAGAAACACTCCACTCAATTCGAGATGCCCATCCCATGCTGGTCTCGGGACGTGTGACCCATTTTTCAGATGCGTCGTTCCTTGCCAGCATGACGTGTGCTGCGGTGAGTGCCAGCCCACGAGGGCTAATGAAAAACCCTGTTCCTGCGAAACCAAGCCCTTGAACACCAGCCTCCGTTTTTCGCCCGTTGATGATCGGAAAGATCATCCTTGTTGTAACCACCCTAGCAATTTCAATTGCTGTCATTTGCTCACCTGAACAACTGCGCGTTTGGGCCGAACGCCTAGCATTCCTGCTAAGGCGATTAGTTGGTGACGTTGAATTTCTTGTCTAGGTATTTGACTGCTGAAAAGGATGCGCGGAACGGAAACACATTCACAAACAGCAGCAGCAGGAGATCGTCACTTCTCAATTGCTGGGGCACTTCGACTCCCGCATGCTCTTTCGCGATCTCTTGCAGCTCTGCCCACTGCATAGTTCGCGGATATATCTTCGTGTCATCCGCAGCCATCTCTCCCATTCGATACAGCGCAAAGCGCCAAGCATCATCCGGGATCGTTTTCAGATGCGTCATGCGGGTGAAGTTCGGCCATAGCAATTGACAGGCTTCCTTCAAGCCCGCGCGCACGAGACACACCATGAGGGTTTCACAAACGTAACTTGCACCGGCGAACCCACCGTGTTCCAGCGGGTCTTCACACTCGAGCAGCCCCGAAAACTGGTGACGTGATACCGATTCGATGTCGTAGTACGGGAAGGCTAAGTGCTCGGCATCCTCCTTGAGCTTGTTGTTCATGATGTCGCGCAACACGAAGGCAAGGTGCTGGTCCAGCGCAGGTGCTGGTGCCGTGCGTTTTCGATACCAGATATACGTGAGAAAGTGCGGCACGGCCGCCTCACCCCAAATGCTGGCAGGCAACTGCGCAGGAATCACGCTTTCAATTAGCGTCTTGTGATCGGGATCTTTCCATCCTTCGCGCTCGGACCACATCCAGTAAATTCCCATCAACGCGTATATCAGCAACGCTCGCGCTCGATAGAATGCAAACTCGCTCCACGGGTCGCCTTCGGCGAGCGTCTGGCGGTCCCGCAATTCCCCGCAAAGCTGACCCAGCAGGCCGAAGATTGCGTCCCGCGCGCACCGAACGGCCTCTTCCGCCTCTTTCTTGAAGTCGTGGCCATTTTTCTCACAAGCCGCGATGGAATACGTCGCAAACATGGTCCACGCTGTAATTTCCGCGTAGTGATTGCGCTTCCGCGAGAATGAGTTCAGCGCCACTGCCGTCATGATTGCAGCACTAGTAACGCGGCGTCGAAGTTCGGGCGCTGGCACTTCGTGCTGAAATCGCAGCGTGTTTTGAAGGAGTGGATCGAATACTTCGGCCGGGAAAATTTCGGTGCCGTCGTAGTTGAGAATCTTGACGAGGCTGCCGAAGTCTTCAATTTCCGATGGCCAGAGCGCTAGACCCAAACTATTTGCCCAGGACAACAGCGTGCCGCGCGTGATGACCTTAATTTTCTCCGGCGGATGCCCGCGTGACTCCAATGCCGCGTTTAGGCGCTGAATTTCAATCGAAACTGCCTCATCAACCTCCCCGTTTGTAACCAGATAGCATTCCTCTGGCACGCGCTTTTCATATCCGGGCAAACCGAGACCGTACGTGGCGAGCTGTTCGAGCTGACCTCTGATCTCGTTGAACTGCCCAGGCTTCAGTGATTTTCCCGGATTTCCCTTCAGCTGAAAGCCAACGAGCTTTCCGTCCGGAGAAATGGCGATGACATCCTTGCCATGCTCCAGCGGAGTGTGCTCGGTGTTGTGAATAATTCGATATTCGCGCCCGACCAGCATCTGGCAAAAGCAACGCTGGTACGTGCGCTCACCGGCATTATCCAACCAATTTTCGATCACTCTCTCTAGCAATCCATTCTTCCTTTTTCTTCGCCATCATCTCGTCGAACTTTCTCTTCAGGTCCGGATTCTCGTTGAACTCATTATCGATTGCGGCGAGACGTTCGCGCGTCCAGATCGGGCCGTCGATAAAGATTTCGTGTGGCGTACCGTCCGGATGAAAATCGACCTGAATCCTGTCGTACATTTCGATCACCATTTGGGCATCAAATTTCCGACCGCGCCCATCAACACTCTGGCTCTCCGGTATCTCTTCTGCGAGTCGAGTACGTATCAGGTTGGCTTGCCCAGCAGCCATCTCGACGATCATAGCGTTGAACTTTTCGAGAACCTTTTCGAAGGTGAGATCCTGGATTTCCGAAGTCTTTATTTCCATGACGGCAGATTGCCGGATGAAGTCGGATTCTGAGCTGGTGTCATCTGAACGCGTAACCCGCATCCTCCGTCCTTCGAAAATACGACGAGGCTCAATCATCCCGAACGGCGATATTTGCCGCATGCGCTTATCCATGTAGGTCGTGAAGAAGCGCGTGAACAACCGCTTAGTCTCGGGAAAATCTGGAAGCATCGATTCACCTCCATAGAAAACTTGGGCGGGACATCGACAAGGCCGGTGCTGCTGCAGAATCTTATCGTGACACGACCTATACAGTGGAGAGATTCACTTCGGACTGGATGGACGCTCGAACTCAGCCTCGGCATCGTTGAACCCATGCCCGCGCCCATCACGAAGCTTTCGGACCGCTTTGCCGACTACACCCTTCGGATCCACTGCCGCAGGTGCAAACACGATCGCACCACCGACCCGCACGCGCTCGCCAAGCTGGTGGGGTGGGAAACACCGTTAACCGAAATTGCAGCTCGGATGCGCTGTTCGAGGTGCAACTCCCGGGGGGAGTGCGAGTTGACCGCGACTAACACTCCGAAACCTCGAGGTTATCGGGGGAGTCGTTAGCGGATATCTGGCTGTTTGCAATGATTTCTCCACAAGATACTCACGCCAGCAGGGCTGAGAATCAATGCATGCGCGAAGCGGCGGCATTCTTAATTGCAACTGAAATCTGCCGCCGGTTCCCGCCCGGCGTACATCGCGACACCTGGCTGCAATGGCTGAGCGCCATACATTCAGGTGATATCCGTGCACCATGGCCAAAGGCAATCCTAGCTAGTTTTGAATTTTGGTTGCATTCAGAGTTGGTCCGATGTCGTGGTCGTCTTCAACGGCGTTCGCAATAGCTTTGCCGATTGCATCGGTGACGCGTCGGTCCAACGCTGAGAGGTTTCCCAGTGGGCAAAGAAGATAGTGCTGGCAATACGTGACAAGGCTCTTTTCTGTCTTGAGCACCGCCAACAAACTTAGCCGCAGAAGCGCCGCGACCGTTTTTGTGCCGATGGCATACGTCAAGGTGGGCCGATGTACATCTACAAATCCCGCCATCGTGTCGCGCATGACAGCGCCAATGTTCGAGTCCTCAAGACGGATTATCCCAAAATTGGGGTTAACAGCCCTAGTGATGTCAATACCGATTAGGCCGCGCATCCCAGGTCGGGTTGCGTTTGCATACCTGCGTTTCAATTGCTTTTGAGCGTCCTTAAATCGCCTTTCTGTCCCGCGATCCGACATCAGGCGTTTGCACTCAATGGCGACAATTCGATTGTCGGCAATCACAGCCGTATCCGATCCGACACCGTCCGCCAGAGCTAGACCGCCACCGACTAGCCGATCCATGACGAGCAATTCGAACGCGTAGTTCCGCGCCGAATTCGCCGCGTCCGGCGTTTCATCAGTGTAGTGCTCCGGCCCCGAAGCAATCCGCGCAATTCGACCGCGAACGGTATCGTCGTATTGTGCGGCGCTCAGACGGCGGTAGATAGTTATGAACTCATTCGCCTCATACAACGCAGTCTTTATCGCTTGATCGTTGTCAGCAATATTGTCGAAGTTTTGGGTTGCATGCGCCCTGACCAGCCGCGCAATGCTGTCGACATACCTTCCCAAGCGGGACTTTCTGGTGTCGACACCCATGCGTTCGAACCACGCCACGGCGCTATCCAGTTCCGCCGCGAGTTCGGTGAATGACGACGTGCTGACCAAACCTGGCATGCTCACATGCCTACTGTTTATTGCCTTCCGCGCCAGAAGGATCCTCACCAGCCCGAATTACCAGCACATCAGATGGGAGGTGAATGTCTAGGCTATCCAATGATCCGTCCGTGGATAGCCGGATCGGTGTGCCCTCATTGCACAGACACATCTGCATGACGATCTCGGCAATTGGGTGATGTACGCGCATTACAAGAAGCGCGGCCAGATCGTTTTGCTTCCAGACTCCGGGCCTAGATGTACGAGTCGAATCAAATTTTTTTGCGTCTGCGTGCCAGATACACGAAGACCCACTTGCGTCCATGGAATAGGGCTCATGTCCAAACGCGTACTCGCACAAAATCATCTCTGCGATTGCGTAAGGCGGAATATGCGTGGCCTGACGTGTCAGCTGGTCAGAAAAGTGGGACGTCCCAGTCGATTTCTGCAGGGTGTCCCAAGCGTGATTGCGAACCTTAAATCTCGGCCACTTTGCCTCGAGGAGTAACACCTTCGCGTATCCGCTCGACTGAACCACTATTGCGGCGTCACATCCGGTTCTCTGTTCCACGGCTTTTGGCAGCACCTGCGATGTCGCGCTGAGACCAGACTTGCTATTGCTGTTGATTATGCGTCGAAGTGCGCCAGTGAAATTGGATGTGTAGTCGTTCTCACTGACTATCATTTGGATAATCAAGTCACTTCTAGCCTCCCTGTCCGCGCACGTGGAGAATGCACACAGTTCCGCAATTTGGTTCTTTGACAGGGAGAAGGCGCTCACCGAGGCCACGGCCTTCAATATCCGATAACGAGCAAACCGTACGGCAGCCGCACTCGCGTATGCCCGTACAGTGTCTCGGCAACATTGATTGTGTTCCTGTAGTCAGTATTGGTCACGGCACGACCACCCGACAGGTACTTGTAAGCATTCGGGACGGCAAGGACCAGGGTGTCCACCTGTACCATGACCAGACCTTGAACTAGGTCGCGGTACACAGCGTTCCCCATCCATGCCCTTCCAGCTTCCACCTCAAGACCACAGCGCCATACTGGGTGATAGGCATCGATCTCGTAATTTAGTGCTGGGTTACCGTTCTCACCAAAGAAGACTGGACGCTGGATCTTGTCCGCCTTTTGTTTGCTTGCCTCGACTTGAAAGCCCAAAGTAATCAAGTCCTCCCGGATGATCCTCAATACCTCGTTACTGGTGAGGCCCTTCTTGAGCTCTACGGTCCCAACTGCAGACTCGTGTCGTTGAAATACTCCCGCTAAATCCTGTGCGAACGAAGGTGGCGGCTCGGTTCGCGGAAATGAAGTAAATCGAATCGAAGTCTTTGGCACAGGAGTTCTCCGTTCCTTGCAATCGCCCGCCGACTGAGCGCGAAGCTCTGAGTGCGCTCCACTAATTGTTAGGCGACACCACGACCGACACCTGGCCGGTGTGGATCGTCACGAAATATTCTTTTCATCAGCGCCGCCGGATCAAGAGGATGGTCCGGAATAAAGCTGAGAATTTTCAGAATCATATTCTTCGACGTGGCACATGCCCACTCCGCCAGTTCAACGGTCATCAGAAGATCGAACCAAGACATGACATCAATATCAGCAGGTCTCAGCGCGAGGCCGCGCCGCTGAAGCTCCGAAACGTAGCGCGGTGGGTTGACCTTAAGCCTTCCTTCTGCGCTAAGACCAATATTGTCTCTAGGTTTAAGGTGGACAAAATCGTTTCGAAGATTCACTAAAGTTGCGAAATCCTGCATCGGATTCTCGCCCTTCTTTAAGGTCGCACCACTCAAGAGCTTCGACGCCATGTGGTACTTCAACATCAGGCTCCCGCGAGCCATCTCGATCTCCTCCAGGACATCGCCCAGTTCAAGAAATTTCTGGTTCTCCGCTACTACAAACATCGGACCTTGCGCAGCACCCACAGCCAATTCACCGAGTTCGTTGATAAACGCCTCAGCAGCGACCGCAGCCATGACAACTGCCGTGATCGCGTCTTCCCGCCGATGATCGGAACTGGTCGATGCCTCACGCCGAGCGCGCTCAGCGGCCGCGCGTGCCATAGCGTGCAGTCGACCTGAATGAATAAAGAAGCCACCGGCCATTGCGTCTCCTTGTTTTCGACTAACTGCTGAATCCGCTGGCAGCTAGTTCAAGGCAAATGATTTAAATGCGTTACTGGGCATTCGATACTGCCGGTAGTACGACATACGCCTCCTCGACAGCGATGGAATGAATATTGACGCGATGAATGCGTGTGTCGCCAGCGCTGACCCAACGATTGATCCGATGATTTCCGTCGAGCACCAAGACGGCACCCCGATGCTCCACAAGTATGATGGGACAGTCGAAGTCCTCTCCATTGCTCCACTTATGACCACGGGTAATTTTTCCAAGTGCCTCGGTGGTCCACTGCTCTTGACGCGACGTAATGTTGCCTACGCCCACGTCCAGGTGTGTGTTGCTAGACCAGTTGGGAGGCTTCCTGTTCTTTGCGACGAGTCTGCAAAAAACATCAAACGGATTGCGATCACCCCACTCGGGGTGAAGGTGTGGAATCAAGCACCGAAGTGATTCGATGAGTATCAAGTCATCGGTAACCAAGGTTGTTGTCATTCTCCTTCCGGGACCGCTTCCGCCTACTAGAGAGCCTGTTAGCCCGTGCCAGCCACCTTGGTTGGTGCGATATCACGACGCCTGACGACATTAAACGATCTAAACGCCAGTCGGGCCTTCTGATATCTAACCGTCAATCCCCGGGGGAGATTCGACGCAACTGCATCGACGTCAATATTGCAAAGTGGACCGGCAATAACGCCCGCTACACGAAGCCGCGAACTCAGCGGCTGAAAATACAGATCGCCAACCTTCTTGCATTCTTTTAACGCGATGGCTACCCGGTATTCCTTTTCGTACGACCAATGATGAGATTTTGTTTTGGCAATCAATTCGGCATCGTCCGAGGAGAATCCATTTGCCAGCGCCACATTGGAAAGATCGAACGAAATGCGTTTGCGCGAATACCGCACCTTGATCAAGGCCTCCTCGTCCACATCGAACTCCAAGACCACGCCGCGATGCCTGTCCCCATAGTGACTCCACATCAGCGGATTTTTCCATCGCTTGGTGAAGCAAAGTATTCCGAAGTTGTTAGCTGCCCAAGTCTTAAACGCGGCAAACGATCTGCGGAATTCCGGCGTGGGCATGTCTGCACACATGAGCTCGAACGGATCATTTAAGTCGCGAATGGTAGCTACCTTCAGCCGCTGATCGCGGAGTGTTGTCAGCGCATGCTCGGCCTTGAGGAAGTGGCACAGCTGCATATCATCACCTAGGTATCTATCTCGACCGTGAGTTCCAGCGAGTTGGCGCGTTAGTCCTCACTCGCGATCTTTGCCCGCTATGCGCTTCGCACGATTTCGGCCAATCTTTCTGCCGTGAATCGCCACGAATCAGGCATTTCATCAATCGTTCCCGCCGCCTTCGCTCGCTTCGTCCAAACGTGCCGCGCATACAGGACTGTGTCTCCTCGACCTCCTGCTGCTGCCTTCAGCCACTTTGCTATTTCATGTGGCCGCACAAGATACATATGTGGCAAGTCACCGCATGGAACACCCTGAAACTCAACGAAGCAGAATACAGTGGTCTTGGAATGCTTCTCCAGCCAAGCATCCGCAGCGGCGTGGTAGTTCGCGTTCTGCAAATACGATTGCGTTAAGCCCCAGCCGCCGTCATTGCTGCCTTTGACCGAAACCTTCAGAAAGCAGTCCCGATCTACTGCGACCAAGTCGTACTCCGGCTGATTTGCTCCGTATTGAACTGAAACATCCCAACCCAGGCGTGCAAACTGGCCTGCGGCGAAGGCCTCAGCCGCAGTGGCGACTTGCCAGGACGTTTTCATAACAACTCGCTGGGCGCAGAAAATGTTCGAGAGGACGATTGAACTACTTTCCGCGTTTCGTGGGCACGGGAGAAGCTTTCATTCTTGGTTTCGAGACCACACGCTTTCGGGAGGAATTCGCCTTCACATTATTCGCCCAGTCGGCGCGAGGGTCGTGAACAGCCACTTGGCGTACACCGCCCTGTAGCTTGCTCTGTGCCAGTGTGTATTGTTCCTGCAAGCTTCCGATTGGGTGCGCCCAATCGTGAATGAAATATATGGTATGCACCTTGGCTTGAAGCATGGCTTTTGTGCAATCAAAGCAAGGTCGCATGGTCGAATAAACCACGCCGCCCTCTACCGAGTTGCCAAATCGGGCCGCTGTGATTAGGGCATTCTGTTCGGCATGGACGCAGATACAAACGTCATAGCCAACGCTCTTGGCATACGTTTCCCTGTTCTTGCAACGAACGCATCCACCATCAAGGCAGTTGGTCATCCCTTCCGGAGTACCGTTGTAACCGGTCGAGATGATGCGATTCTCTTTGATCAGAACCGCCCCCACTTTCCTGCCAAGACAGTTCGCCTTCTCGCGAACCGCCATCGCAATCCCCATGTAGTACTGGTCTCGGTTCACGTTGCGCTCCTTGCGAACTAACTATTCTGTTAGACGGCCATTCTCGCCTAACACAGTTCGCCTAGATAGTTTTGCATGCAAGGGCATAGCTTGGTGCGGCAGCTACTGTTACGGGGTTGCTACAGAACATCATAAGCTGTTGTTTTTGTTTATAGCTCCGCCCAATACATCATCGGCGCGACCGAGATGCGACGGTCGAGATCTGTCTTCGAGGCGCTTTTCACAGGGGGCGCAGTCCACCACAGTGTCACGTGCCCCGCAAACGTCCCGCGAGATCATGGCGCCGGCCACGCCCCTGCCCGGCCGGCGCCCTGTTCGACTAGAACTTCACGCGGACCGTGAAGTAGTACTGCGAGCCGTTCTTGTAGAACGCTCGCGGCTGGTCGCGGTGCTCGGCGAAGTACACCAGCGTTTCGTCCGTGAGGTTCTGCCCGTCCAGGGACAACGAGACGCTGTCGTTGATCGTGTAATTGAGCGACGCGGCGAGCGACCCGATGCCGTCCTGCGAGAACGCCGTGTTGCGATCGAGACCGCTGAAGAACTCCGAACGGTACGTGTACGTGACGCGAGCGCTGAACCGCGTGTTCTCGAAATACGCGCTCGCGTTGTACGTGTTCTTCGACGTGCCCACCAGCCGGTCGTCGCCCGTCGTGACGAGCGACGTCTGCTTGCCGTCCGCGTACGTGTAGTTCGCGGCGACGCCGAAGTTGTCGGTGATGGCATGCTGGTACGAGAACTCCGCGCCCTGCACCCGTCCCTTCGCGTTGACCGGAACGGTCAGCAGGTAAGGCACTTCCGCGCCCTCCGGGGTCTGCGAGCTGTACGTGAGGTAGGTCTTCGTCTCGCTGCCGTAGCTGACGTAGTTGTCGAGATCCATGTAGAACAGGCCCACGGCCAGCAACGACTTGTCGGCGAAATACCATTCGAGCCCGGCATCGAAGTTGGTCGACCGGATGGGCTTCAGGTCCGGATTGCCGCCGGCGCCGGAGCCCGTGCCGCCGACGACCGCCGGCGGCGACAGGTCGGTGAAGCCGGCCAGCGCCGAGTAGTCAGGCCGCGTCATGGTCCTGGCAATCGCGAAGCGCGCGACCACGTCGCCGCTCACGTCCCACTTGAGGTTCGCGCTCGGCAGGATGTCGGTGTACTTGTGATTGACCGGAATTCCGACGAACGGACCGAACAGCGAGGTCGTCGTCGCATCCGGATTCGAGGCGTCGGTCTGCGTGAAGGTCACGATGTCCTCTTCCGTCTCCACGTAACGCACGCCGATGTTGCCGCTCCAGTTCTCGCCCCGGAAATCGGCCTGCACGTAGGCCGCGGCGTTCGTCTCCTCGACCTGGAACGCGAACTGGTAGTACTCGCGCTCGAGCGGATCGCGCTGCACGGTGTTCGCCGAGGGATTGTTCGGGTCGAAATGGTTGTATTCGGCGAGCTGCGCCGGCGTCCAGTACCAGATGTTCCGCGGGAAGTTGCCGCCGAACGTGTTGAAGTCCGTCGGGTAGTTTGACCACGTATCCGGATACAGCGCCGGATCGACACCGCCGCCGCCCGTCGGGCCGCCCGCGAAGGTCGGACCCTGCGCGATCGCATCGAGCGACTCGCGCGAATGTTTGTTGTAGCGTGCGCCGAAGCTCAGCCCCGTGAACGCACCCTTGTCGAGCGAGAATTTCGCGTCGACCTGGGCCCAGTCTTCCTCGTCCACGACGTCGACGTTCTGCGCGCCGAAGATCCAGCCGAACGTGACGGGCGTGCCGCCCGGGAACGGCGTCGACAGGTCCGCGCCGTTGAAGTCGAAGTCCGGCGCCCTGCCCGTGCCGTGCAGCGCCCAGTTGACGCCCGCACCGGTGCCGGGAAGCGTCTCCGACACGTCCTGCGTCGGCGTTTTTCCGTGGCCCTCGGACGTGCCGACCTGGCCCGACAACGTGAGGCTGTCGCTGACGCGGTAGCTGGCGTCGAGGCTGAAGTACCGCGCGGTGGCTTCCGCGTCGGGGCGCGAGATCTGGTCGTAGACGCCGTAGAACGTGTCCGGCACGCCGGCGAAGCTCGCCTCCACGAGCGTGCCGTTCGTGACCACGTAACCCGGCAGCGGCGCCTGGCCCTCGCCGCGATTGACGAAGTGCGTGCCCCACACGAGATGGTTGCGGTTGTAGTTAGCCGCCTTCATCTTGGACATGAAGAACTGCGCGTCGAACATCAGGTCGTCGGTGGGCGCGAACTGGACGTCGACGAGGCCGCCCTGGCGCTTGCGCTCCTGCTCGAACAGCGCCGCGCCGATCATCATCGGGTACTTCACGCCGGCGAGATCCGGATTCGACGTCGCGATCGCGCTGCCGGGCGCGATGGCCTCGTAACCGAGGATCTCCACGCCGTCGCGGCGCAGGGAACGCTCCTCGGAAAATCCCTGCACGAGGATGCCGAAGGTTTGCGAATCGTTCTTCCATCCCACCAGGGCGCTCAGTTGCGGCTGGAAGTCGCTCGGCAGATCGGAATAGACGGCGCCGACCGAACCCATGAACGTGAACGATTCCCTGAAGTCGAGCGGACGGCGCGTGACGATGTTGACCGAACCTGCGGTGCCGCCTTCGACGAGCGAAGCCATCGAGCTCTTGTTCACGACGACACGGTCGACGAGTTCCGAAGGAAGCAACGTGTAACTCACGCTGCGCCCGACCTGCTGGACCTGGTTGAGCACGAACCAGTCGCCGGCGGCGATGGCGTGACCGTTGAGCAGCGTCTGCGTCAGGCTCGGATTCGTGCCGCGCATGCTGACGCGATCGTTCTCGTCGAAGCCGCCTTCGTTGGCGCCCGCGGAACTCGTCGTGATGCCCACCACGCGCGACAGCGAGTCGGCGACGTTCTTGTCGGGCATCTTGCCGATGTCCTCGGCGGTGATGACTTCCTGCACCGTGTCGGCGGCGCGCTTGGCCTCGAGCGACTGCCCGACGGACGCCCGGATTCCCGAGACGACGACCTCTTCCATGTTTTCCGCTTCGGCGTTGGAGGCCTGCGCGAGCGCCAGCGTGGATGGCAACATGATCGCGAGTCCCAACGCCGATTTGACCGCGAGCCTGATCGGATTCATTGCATGTCCCCTTTTGTATTTGATTTCGGATTCGAGCGTGAGATGTGGTGCGCTTCGCGTGGACCCTGAGCAACACCAGTTAGTCGACAAGGTAATACCAGTTCGCGCTAGAATCCAGCTCGACGAGGGAGAGTAAAGCCGCCGATTGCTGAACATCAATTAAACCAATGGGTTATTTCAAACGAGAGCAGACCGTTTCATGTCGTTTGGTATCCAGTTGGTTCTATTGGTAGATAGAGTACAAACCAGTATTAATACCAGTTGAAATACCAAAACCAACAAAAGCGACCCTTCCATGAATTCATTCTTCGAAGCCGTCGGTCCATTCGACGCAGACAGCCCGTTGCCGCTGTATCAGCAGCTGCAACGCGCGATTCGCAAGGCCATCGAGAACAACCTGCTCGCGCCCGAGGACGCGCTGCCCGGAGAACGCGAACTCGCCGCGGCGTTCGAGGTTTCTCGCGTCACCGTGCGCAAGGCGATCGATGGACTCGTCGCCGATGGCCTGCTCGTGCGCCGGCACGGCTCGGGGAATTTCATCCCCGCGCGCGTTCACAAGAATTTCTCGAAACTCACGTCGTTTTCCGAGGACATGCGCGCGCGCGGCCGCACCGTGCACAGCACCTGGCTGAAACGCGCGGCCGGCACCGTCACTCCGGAAGAGGCGCTGGCGCTGCGCCTGAGTCCCGGCACCGCGGTCTATCGCTTCAACCGCATTCGCTTTGCCGATGACGCACCGATGGCGCTCGAGTACGCGACGGTCGTCGCTTCCGCATTGCCATCGCTCGAGGCGGTGGATACCTCACTGTACGAAGCGCTCGAGCGCACGGGCCATCGCCCGGCGCGCGCGTTGCAGCGATTGCGCGCCGTCATCCTGACCGACGTCCAGGCGGAATTGCTGAAGACGCGCCCCGGCGAAGCCGGACTGCTCGTCGAGCGCCTGGGATCGCTGCGCGACGGCCGCGCCATCGAGTTCTCGCAGTCGTATTACCGCGGCGACATCTATGACTTCGTAGCCGAGCTCAGCGACGACTCGTGAGCGGTCCGGCGATCGGCGCCTCGCCGGCGCCGACTGCCGGACTACAATGTCCCCGCTCATGCCACGCCCTCCTCTCTCTCCGGCCTCGCCTTCGGAATCCCCGGAACGTCCGCGCCTCTCCAAGCGCATGGGCGAGCTCGGCCTGTGCTCGCGGCGCGAGGCCGAGCGCTGGATCACGAGCGGCTGGGTGAAAGTGGATGGGCAGGTCGTCGATCAACTCGGCACACGCGTGTCGCCCGACGCAAAGATCGAAATCGACCAGGCCGCCCGCGAACACCAGAGCGAGCAGGTGACGATCCTGCTGCACAAGCCGGTGGGTTACGTTTCCGGGCAGGCCGAAGACGGCTACGAACCGGCGATCGTGCTGATCCGTCCGGAGAATCGCTGGGCGGCGGATCCCTCGCCCATCCAGTTCAAACCCGAGCACCTGCGCGGACTCGCGCCCGCGGGCCGGCTCGACATCGACTCCACGGGACTGCTGGTGCTCACGCAGGATGGGCGCGTCGCGAAGCAGCTCATCGGCGAGGATTCCTCGGTCGAGAAGGAATACCTCGTGCGCGTCGAAGGCACGCTCACGCCCGACGGCATGCAGCGCCTGCGGCATGGGCTCACCCTCGATGGCGTGAAACTCAAACCCGCGATCGTGTCCTGGCAGAACGAGCACCAGCTGCGCTTCGTGCTGCGGCAGGGACGCAAGCGGCAGATCCGTCGCATGTGCGAGCTCGTCGGACTGTTCGTCACGGGGCTCAAGCGTGTGCGCAGCGGCAACGTGCCGCTCGGTGGACTGCCGTCCGGCAAGTGGCGCTACCTGCGCTCGGACGAGAAGTTCTAACTACCACCCCGCCTCAGCGCGGCACGAGTCGCCACAGCGAAGTGATCTCGGCAGCACGCGCGACGTGCAATGGATCGGTCTCGTCCGCCGCGCGCGGATGGCGCGGCGGCACGTCGTTGCGGCCCGCGACGCGCAGCCCCGCGGCACCGAACTCCGCGAGCAGCTGCTCGCGCGTGCGCAGGCCGAGGTGCTCCGCGAGGTCCGAGATGATCAACCATCCCTCGCCGTCAGGCGCCAGGTGCTCCGCCAGCTTTCCGAGGAATCCACGCAACATCCGGCTGTCGGGATCGTAGATTCCGCTCTCCATGGACGAGCTCGGCCGCGCGGGGATCCACGGCGGATTGCAGACCACGAGTGCCGCGCGACCCTCGAGAAAGAGATCCGCCTGCACGACTTCGATGTGCTCGGCGAGCCCTAGCCGCGCGACGTTTTCGCGCGCGCACGCGAGCGCGCGCGGATCGAGATCCGTTGCGATCACGCGCTCGATTCCGCGCCGCGCGAGCACCGCGGCCAGCACGCCCGTCCCCGTGCCGATGTCGAACGCGGTGCTCGCGGCAGCACACGCGGCCGGCAGCGGCGTCGTGCTCACGAGGTCCACGTATTCACGCCGGATCGGCGCGAACACGCCGAAGTGCGGATGGATGCGTCCGCCCGCCTCCGGAATCTCGATGCCCTTCGTGCGCCACTCGTGCGCGCCAATCGCGCCGAGCAACGCGCGCAGCGACGTGACCGATGAAGTCGTCGCCGGACCGAAGGCCTCTGCGCATGCCTGGCGGACATCCGGCGCTCGTCGAAGCGGAATCGAGTAGTCGGCCTCGAGCGGAATCAGCAACGCATTGAGCGTGCGCGCGCGCTGCGACCTGGCCTGCCGGTACAGGTGAAATGTCTCGGCGGGATCGGCTCGCATACCGGACTCTGAATCTCGTGGACCACGTCGCGACTTCCTCCGGCGCCGATCCGCGCGCGTCCCCAGCGCGGTCAGCATCTGGCGCGCTTCCTGAAAGTCGCCGCGCCACAGAAGCGCGGTTCCCTGGCACGCGAGACCATAGGCCTCGTCCGCGGTCATCTTCCCGTCGACGACGACGACGCGTGCCGGCGGCGGCATTTCGCTGAGCGAAAGCCAGCGCGACTCGAATGCCTTGCCATCTTCTTGCCAATGAATGGTCGGGAGGGAGTCGTCGGTCACATGAGACGTATGGCTTATCGCCAGGGCCAGCGCAATAGTTGGAAGCTCGCCGGCATGAACTTGGAGGTCAATGGCTTCTGGGGCCTGCTCGTCCTGATCGCGGACATCTGGGCCATCGTCAACATCTTCTCGAGCACCGCGTCCACCGGCCGAAAGGTTCTGTGGACCGTGCTGGTGGTCCTGCTGCCCGTGCTCGGGTTCATCATCTGGCTGCTGCTCGGGCCCAAGAAGACGAAGTAGCGCGGACGTTGTCAGGCCCGGAATCGGCCTGGTCGTCAGTCGACAGTGGAGGTTCGCGTCTTGCTCGCGGCGTCCGTGTGACGGCAGCGCGGATCGTCCTTCCAGCGCGCGTTCGTGCGGAACGCGGCGCAACTGCACACCCACTGGGTCTCGTGACCCCAATCGAGCAGTCCGATTTCGTATCCGTCCGGGGTGCGGCGCACGTCCACCGCGCCGATGGCTCGCAGGTTCATGGCCGCAAGTTACGCGGCCGAAGCGCGGGAAAACTTGTCGCAGTCGGCGTTTCGCGCGACGCGGCAATTCCCTAGTCGTTACACAACAGCTCCATCTTGCGGACCGCGAGATCCGCGGCTTCCTGGGTCGTCGCGTCCGCCAGCTCCTGCTTCGCGGCGTCGCACTTCAGGGCTTCCTGCCGCGAATCGCCGTCGACGGCGCGCACGGCCGACGCGTACGAAGGCTCGCAGTGGCCGGCGGAAACACGCCGGATGTTGGCCCGCTGACCGACACGTTCGACCGCGACGCAGTCGCCGACCTTGATCTCGCGCTGGTCGGTGACGACGCGCGTCGTCGAGCCACTCGACATCTGCACCGTGTACGCCCAGCCCGTGCGGTCTCCACCCGCCGCGGCGCCCGCGGCGGTGCCGACCGCGGCGCCGGCGATCGCCGTGCCCATCCGGTTGCGGTTATTGCCGGCCATAAGACCGACGGTGCCGCCGATGAGCGCGCCCTGCGCTGCCGTCGAATTCAGTTGCACCTGCTCGGCATTGCGAACGACACCGAAGTCGACCGTCGCGCTCTGGCCGACGCGCTGGGTGGTTTCGCATCCCGCGGCAAAAAGCGCAGTCAGGACAGTGAGCGCGACAACGGAGTTTCTCTTGTTCATGACGACCTCGCTTAGGGGCGATTGTCCGCACGGCGGACGTCATGACGATGAGACCAAGGGGCGTCGCCGAGCGCCCTACATCGACCCGCACACATCCATGGATACCGGATGTCGGCGTACCGTTTCGTGTTCCCGCATGCGGTGTCGCCGATCGCGTTTTGCGCCGCATGCCAGCGTCCGATTGCAAAACCCACGCCCAGCGGCGACGGCGGTAGTAGATAGGTTCGGTCTAGGGATTGGGCGACCACCGCGAGGTCACGCGCAGCCAACCGCGGACACATCCGGTGTCCGCGGCGTCGCTCTCGCGTCACGCCGGCTTGCCGCTCGTGTGATCGTGGTGGTCGTGCTCGGCCGCCGCGATCCCCAGTCTCGTCGCGCGCAACTCGAGCTCCTCCTGCGTCATGCGCTTCTTGATGCCATGCAACCGCATCGCGAGCGCGCACCACAGCGCGCCGAACACGATGGCATACATGCCGATCAGCCACACCACTGCCATCGCGCCCGCACTCGGCTGCGCGAACAGCATGATGCCGAACGCCATCGAGATCAGGCCGGCCAACCCGAGCCAGAACTCGTGGGCGATTTCCTTGCGCAGCCGGATCGCGGCGGCCACGAGTAATGCGCCACCGACCAGCGCCCAGGCCGCGATCAGGAACAGCAGGACCAGCGCGGTGATTCTCGGCTGCAGGAACGTCACGGCCGCCGCGGCAATGCCGACGGCGCCTTCGAGCGCGAGCATCCACCGGGGTCCGGCTGGAGCGCCCGACACGGCGGCCACGATCGCCAGGATGCCGCTGACGAGCGCGTAGAAACCCCACGCGACCACGAGCGCCGTGATCGTCTGTTCCGGCAGGGTCAGTGCAAAGACGCCGAACAGGACACCGAGGACGCCACGCACCAGCAGCGCCCACCAGTTGTTTGCCAGTTCTCGCAACATGGTAGTTACTCCCGATTGAGCGGGCTCCGAGGCCGGCGAGCGAGGAACTGACCGCAAGCAACTCGAAGTCCGGATGATCGCCTGCGATCACGCTAGTCCCGAGCGGCGCGTGTGGGCATTGGACTTTCCCCGTATGCCCGTCCCAGGGACCCCGGTCCTAGGCCCATTGGACGATATACGCCCCTACGCGCGCGTCGCAGGCTCACCGCGATGCGAGTCCCCGCGCCCTGCCACGCCGCATTCCTGGCGCTCTTACTCGGGCTCGTCGCTCGCGATTCCGTCGCACAGGAGCTGGAACCGCGCTCGTATGCCGCCGCCCCCACGGGGCTCAACCTGGCGGTGGCCGGCTACGCGCGTTCCACCGGCGAAGTGCTGCCCGATCCGAGCGCGCCGATTTCGGATATCGAGGCGGAAATCGACGCCGCGGTCGCCGGATACGCGCGGACTTTCGCCTTTCTGGGCCGCTCGTCCAGTGTCGCGATCGCCGTGCCCTACGTGAACGCCCACGTCACGGGCCTCGTATTCGGCACCACGCGCGGCCACGTCGACCGGACGGGCCTGGGCGACACGCGCGTGCGCTTCGCCGTGAATCTGTACGGGTCGCCGGCGCGCGATCCCGCCGAATTCGCGCGTGAGAAACCGGGTACGACGTTCGGCGCGAGCATCACCGTCGCGATGCCGACCGGACAATACGATTCCGGCCGGCTCATCAACATCGGGGCGCATCGCTGGGCCGTGAAGCCCGAAATCGGATTCGCGTTTCCGTACGGCAAATGGGTCTTCGAGGGTTACGCGGGCATCTGGATCTTCACCGACAACGGCAACTACTTCGGCGGCCAGCTGCGCGAGCAGGACCCGCTGCACAACCTGCAGGCGCACATCAGCTACACGTTTCGACCGCGCCTGTGGCTCGCGTTCGACTCGACCTGGTACGACGGGGGCGCCACGACGATCGACGGCGTCCCGCGACTCGACCGGCAGTCGAACACGCGCCTGGGCCTCACACTGTCCCTGCCGCTCACGGCTCGGCAGTCCCTGAAGCTCGTGTGGAGCGACGGCGTCTCGACACGCATCGGCAGCGACTTCGACAGCTGGGGTGTCTTCTGGACCTACGCGTGGGCCGATGCGGCGGGCGCCCGGTAGTTAGCCGCTCACATTACGCGCGCGACGAGATCGCCCGCATCCGGCGCACCCTGGTCGACGAGCCACGTGCGCATCACCGGCACGAACTTCGCCGCCGCATCGGGCGGAATGCCGATCCGGTCGAACACGGCCGCGAGATCGTCCTTGTCGTCGATCGGCCGCGTCACGACGCCCTGCTCCGCCGCGGCTTTCGCGAGCTGATCGGCATCCGGCACCGCCGCCGCGATCACCCGGTAGTCCTGTTCCGTCAGAAAGCCGCGCGCCATCGCGAGAACGGCGCCCACCCCGCGCCCCGCCTGCGTGGTCGATATGCCGAGTTGCGTAGCCAAGGTTTCGAGCAGCGGGTTCGTCGGCTGTGCATCGAGCAGCCGAGGCACCGCCAGCAACATTGCCAACAGCAGCGTCGATGGAATGACACGCGCTCGCGCCATGGACATGGCAACTCCAGGCTGACCATCGCGGCACCGGTCGCCGCTCCTCACGGACCATCCTAGCCGTGCGGCCGGCGCGGGCAATCGGACCAATTGTCCTCAGGTCGAGGGCAGCACCACCCGGAATGCCGATCCGCCCGCGCTCCCCGACGCGAGGAATATCTTGCCCCCGTGCGCATCGACGATCGCGCGGCAGATCGCGAGCCCGAGCCCGACGCCGCGCGGCTTCGTGCTGAAGAACGGCTCGAAGATCCGCGACGTGTGTTCAGGAAGTATTCCCGTGCCCGAATCCTCCACGCTGATCGCGACACCGGACGGACCATTGCGCATCGAGCGCACGCGCAACTTGCGCGCGCGGTTCGTGACCGCCTGCATCGACTCGAGTGCGTTCATCTCGAGATTCACGAGCACTTGCAGCAGCCGGCCGCGATCGACCGTAACGGCGGGAAGATTCGGGTCTGCTTCGAGCTGCAACGAGACGTGATGCGCCTCGAGCTCGGAGTGCAATAGCAGCAGCGATTCATTCACCAGATCCGGGACGGACACCGGCGCCGGGTCGTGCGAGGCGGCGAGCACCTGTCGCATCGAGTCGATGATCTGGCCCGCGCGGTGTCCCTCGTTCGAGATGTCCTCGAGCGCCGCACGGACTTCCGCGATATCGGCCGGATCCTTCTCGAGAATCCGCAACGCGGCATCGCCATTTACGATCACCGCGCTCAGCGGCTGGTGCAACTCGTGCGCGATGGATTCGATCAGCACTTCCAGCGTCATGCGTTTGCCTTCGCGGTCGCGAGCGCGTCCGGCGGCCGCTATCGCGAGCCGCGAATAGGTTTTCGTCGACTCCGCGATCAACAGCGCCAGCATCATGCTCGAGGCGATCATGCCGATCAGCCGTCCGACATACCACGCAACCGTGAAGCGGGTTTCCGAGGATGCGAGCAGGACGATTTCGACGACCCATCCGGCGATCACGACCATGAGCCACGTATCGATAATGGTGCCGCGCCGGTGTCCCACGGCGAAGATCGCGCCAGCGCTCACGGCCACGACCAGCAATGCCACGCCATGCGCGACGTCGGGATTCAGCCGCAACTCATCGACGAAAAGATTCGGCAGCAAATTTCCGGCGTGCAACACGGCCCAGGTCATGACGATGACGAGCAGCACCGTCGCCACTGCATACAGCAGGATCGTCGAGCGCACGGCGGCCGGCGCGATGGGCGAGCGGTTGAATCCATCACGCAGCAGCGCGTAAGCGATCGTCGCGCCGGGCACCGCGAGGTGCCAGAGCCCATAAAGCCACGCGGATGTTCCCGACTGCCCGCCGAACAAGCCCGCCTCGGAGAACGCGCCCGGGAAAGTCAGCAGATGCGGAACGATGATGCACGCCGTGAAGAGGAAACCGCATGCGAGCACCAGCAGTGCGCGCGACTGCGTGATGCCGACGTGTGAAAACAGCAGCACCGCGGTGATGAGATCGATCAGGAACAACAGCGTACTGACGATCGGGACGAACGCATCCGCCCGTCCCCATTGCACGTCGCGAAACGGCAGAACGAGGACGAACGAAACGACCAGCAAGACCAGGAACGTCCGGACGAAACGCTGCTGGGCAGGTGTAGGAGGAAGTACAGAAAAAAGGTATGCGTGTTCCCTAAACACGTCGCCTCCTCGTGATCCGGACCAGTGATCTGGCGCGATCCGACGCGCGCGGTCATTGTAGGATTGATTCGCCATCAGAAATACACGGCGGCGCGAAGAAAGTTAATGAGCCTTTCGTGCATGCCTCCGTCAAGCCCGCATTTGTGAGACAAATGCGCGACTTGGCGCTCACATGTTTGGTGACGCCTGCGGAGTCAGCCTACGTTCAGGCGAGATGACGAAACGGAATGTCGCACCGCGATCAGGATTGTTGACAGCGGCGAGGCGACCTCCGTGCTCTTCCGCGATCGATCGCGCGATCGCCAGACCGAGTCCGACTCCGTCTTCACGCGTCGTGAAAAACGCATCAAACAACTTCGGCAGATGCTCGGGCGCGATGCCGCGACCATTGTCGGCGACCGCGAGCACCGGCGCGCCGGCCTCGAGCGCCGTGCGGAGGACGACCTGGCGATTGCCTCCGCCCGAACCTTCGGTCGCGTCGATTGCATTCGCGATCAGGTTCGTGACCAGTTGCTGCAGCGAAACACGATCGCCGGACACCTCGAGCGTCCCGGCACACAGGTCTTCACGCAGCGTGACATCCCGGCGGCGCGCCTCGGCCGCGAGCATGCGCACGGTGTCGCGTGCGATGTCGTTGAGATCGAGCGGCACGTGTTCGCGCGGACGCTGTCTGGCGAGCGCCCGCAGCCGGTCGATGATGTCGGCCGCGGCGGAGCTTGCTTCCTGGATGTCGTCGAGAATGGACCTGAGCTCGATGGAATCGAGACTGGCGCCGCGTTCCAGGGTCATCGTCGCCGCGCTCACATTGGCGAAGATCGCGGCCAGCGGCTGCTTGACCTCGTGGACGATCATCGCCGTGAGCTCGCCCAGCAGCGCGAGACGCCCCGCATGCACGAGTTGCTGGCGCGTGACCGCGAGCTCGCGCTCCGCCTGCTTGAGCTCGGTGACGTCGCGGCACGTGCACAACATCGCGCCGCCCTGGAT